>JAHENF010000016.1:4023-64625 GCA_024643255.1 Ilumatobacteraceae bacterium | reverse complement strand
GGGACGCTGCCGATGGTTGCTCGGCCCGTTTGCGAGCGCCGTCGCTTGCGATGAGTTTCATGGGCACCTGTCGGTCCGGAAACTCATCGCTCGACCAGGACACGCCGCTGCGATGAGTTTCCGGACCACCCCTTGCTCCAAAAGCTCATCGCTCATGGACACCGAGCCCAAACCGGTGGAAGGATGACGTCCGTCGAAGTGAACCTCGAAGCCAACGCCGATTGCCCCCGCTGATCGCCATGTCACCGGTACGCCGAAGTGCGCGAGCATGGGGTCGATGAAGCAACTCACCGGTCTGGACGCGTCGTTCCTCTACATGGAGACCCCGACCAACTACGGCCACGTGAGCAGCATCGCCATCTACGAGCGACCCGATGACGCGGACTACGACCCGTACCTCGCGGCCAGGGACATGATCCTGTCGCACCTCGACATCGCCGAGCCCTACCGCCGACGCATCGTCGGCGCTCCGTTCGGCATCGATCGGCCGTACTGGATCGAGGACCCCGACTTCGACATCGACTACCACGTCCGCCACCTCTCGCTCCCGCCGCCGGGGTCCGACCGGCAGCTCGCCGACCAGGTCGCACGGATCGTGAGCCGTCATTGCGACCGCTCCCGCCCACTGTGGGAGCTGTACGTGATCGAGGGTCTCGAATCCGGCGACTTCGCCGTGCTGACCAAGATGCATCACGCCACCGTCGACGGCGCGGCCGGCGCGATCCTCACCACCCTGATGCTCGACTCCGAGCCGGACGCGCCGCCCGTGGTCCCCGGACCACTGCCGCAAGCCGAGCCCGTCCCATCCGAACGCGAGATGTTCGTCCGATCGATCGGCAGCCTGATACGCCGCCCCGACCGGACGATCCGCCTGCAGTTGCGCCTCGCGCAACAGTTCGCCGAGGCCGCCCGCCTGCAGGGCACCCAGGAGTTGATCGGCGCCACTCGCCGGGTGTTCACCGGCGCTCGCCGACGACCCCGCACCGACCGCGACTCGGTGCCTGCGACCCCCAACACGGCGGCACCGCGCACGTCGTTCAACGCCATGGTGTCGCCCCATCGTCGAGTGGCGTTCCGGTCGGTGCCCATGGAGCGCATCAAGGAGGTCAAGAACGCCGCCGGAGCGACGGTGAACGACGTCGTCATGGCGGCGTGTGCCGGAGCCGTGCGCTCGTACCTCGAGGGTCGGGACGAACTCCCGGACGAGCCCTTGATCGGCATGGTGCCGGTGTCGATCCGCACGGGCGCCGAAGCCGAGGTGTGGACCAATCGGGTCTCGGCACTGTTCTGCCAACTCCCCACCCATCTCGCCGACCCGCTCGAGCGGATCGCGTTCATCCACGACGCGATGGCCGAGGCGAAGACCGACTTCGACCTGCTCCCTGCCGAAGCGATGGTCGAACTCGCCGAGATGGCGCCCCCGGCCCTTGCCGAGCGCGCCGCTCGGATGTCGGCGGCGTTCCGGATCACCGATCGCGTCAACCCGCCGATGAACCTCGTCATCTCCAACGTGCCAGGACCTCGCCAGCCGCTCTACATGCGTGGTGCGAAGATGCTGCACTACATCCCGGTCAACACGATCTCCGACGGGGTCGGGCTCAGCATCACCGTGCAGAGCTACGTCGACACCCTCGACTTCGGTCTCGTCGCCGACCGGGAACTGGTTCCCGACCTGTGGGGACTGTGCGACCTGTGCGTCGACGAGATCGAAGTGCTCGCCACCGCCGTCGGCATCTGAGCCGACCGGTACGGGTCAGAGCAGGGCGATCAACGCGTTGCTCGGCACGGTGTTCGCGCCCAGCGACTTCACGTCGCTCACGATCTCGGCGTCGTTGGTGACGACGATCACGACGCGCTCGGTCGGCAGCCGCCGGACCTCGTCACGGATGACGTCGTCGGCGCTCACCCCTGCAGGCGAGTACGCGACGCGGACCATGCGTCGCCGATCGGCATGGGCGCCGACGACGCTCGCACCATCGAACACCACGGTCACGTCCGCCCCGAAGCGTCGGGCGAGGTTCTCGAGACCGTCGAGCAGACGGGCACGCTGATCGGCGAGCGCCAGATCGGGCCAGGCGAGTTTCGCGACGTTGTACCCGTCGACGAGCACCGCTCCACCGGAGCGCAACAGGTGCTCGGCCGCCGCGGCTGACGAGGCGATCACGCCACCCGGCAACCGCAGCGCGCGTCGTTGCTCCGGCCGCTCGCTCACTGCGGCACGGTTCGAGGACGCCAGCGCGTCCAGTCGCGCCGCGAGCTCGCGGGCCGCGTGCGCGACCTCGGCGACATCGCTGAGCGCCACCGACTCGAGCTCCTTCGATGGCGCTGCGCCTGCAACCGCTGGGCCTGCGAGATCAGCGTCGTCGGACACGTACCGGGCCTGGGCCGCTTCGAGCCTCGCCTTCGCGGCCGCCTCTCGATCTCGCGCGTGGCGCGCTTCGTTGCGCACGTCGATCAACTCGGTCCGCAGCTCCGCGGCGGCGTCATCGGCTTTGACGAGATCGGCGCGGAGCAGATCGAGTTCGGATCGGAGTTCGTCGATCGTCATCTGCTGCTGGACCAGATCGGCCTGCGATCGCGCTGTCGCCTGCTCGGCCGCCCGTCGCCGCTTCTCCTCGCGGCGAACTGCCGTGCGCAGGTCCGCGTCTCGTTCATCGACGGCCCGCTGCGCGAGGAGACCACGGACGTCGTCGGTCCAGCCGGCGGGCCGTTGCAGCCAGAGCATCCCGATCGGATCGACGAGCTCGGGCACGGCACCCACCGCGATGCGCTCTCGGAAGGTGTCGTCGCCCTCGATCGCGCGACGCAGCCGACCCAGTGCGCCCGTCGGAATGCGAGCGATGCCGAACTGCGAGCGCAGCTCCTTCGGGTACGCAAACGTGCGCTTGCCCTTGTTGGCCTCCTCGGCGACCAGCACGGCGAACTCGATCGCGGAGCGCAGATCGCGGTGCTCGATCTCGACCGACTCGGACATGAGCGCACAATACTGCACGAACGCCTGTTCTTGACAGCGTACGCATGTTCGTGCTCTCATGCTGGGCATGTCGTCGCGTTCGACCGTTGTGTTGCCCCAACAGCGTTCATTCGACGAACTCGGCACGCCCCTGCACGAGGTCGTGTTCTGCGTGATCGACCTCGAGACCACGGGCGGCAACCGCAACGAGGACCAGATCACCGAGGTCGGAGCCGTCAAGGTGCAGGGAGGCCAGTGTCTCGGCACGTTCCAGACCCTCGTGAATCCGGGCCGGGCCATCCCTCCGCAGATCACCGTGCTCACCGGACTCTCGGATGCGCTCGTCTCGAACGCACCGCGCATCGGCGCCGTACTTCCCTCGTTGCTGGAGTTCGTCGGCGATGCCGTGATCGTCGGCCACAACGTGGGCTTCGACGTCGGTTTCCTGCGCGCCGCGTGCGAGCGCCACGCCCAACCACCCGTCGGCGGCGGCCTCGCGGTCGACACCGTCGCACTCGCACGACGCCTCCTTCGCGACGAGGTGCCCAACTGCAAACTCGGCACGCTGGCGTCGCGCCTGCGGCTCGATCATCAGCCCAGCCACCGTGCGCTCGACGACGCCCTCGCCACCACCGACCTGTTGCACTTGCTGATCGAGCGCGCCGCCGGGCTCGGCGTGCTCGGACTCGACGATCTGGTCGTATTGGCCAAGCTCGCCGGTCACGCGCAGGCCGGCAAGCTGAAGATGACCGCCGATCTCCCCCGCACACCCGGTGTGTACATGTTCCGCGGGCAACGCGACGAGGTCTTGTACGTCGGCAAGGCCACCAATCTGCGACAGCGTGTGAGGTCGTACTTCGGCAGCGAGGACCGTCGCAAGATCGGGCCCATGTTGCGCGAAACACAGTCGGTGACCCACCTCGATCTCCCCGATGCGCTCACCGCGGAAGTCATCGAGAGCCGACTGATCTCCACGATGCTGCCGCGCTACAACCGCGCGGGGACGCGGGTCGACAAGTACTGCTTCATCAAGCTCGACGTCGACTCGCCCTGGCCACGCCTGTCGGTCGTCAAGAATCCCGGCCCGAAAGGGGTCCATCTCGGACCTCTCCCATCGCGCACGATGGCCAATCTCGTCGTCGAGGCGATCCAGAGTGCGCTCCCGTTGCGCCGCTGCACCGCTCGGCTCGGCCGCAACTTCGTCGCCTCGGCCGACGCGACGATGTGCAGCGCAGCGCAGCTGGGCGTCGCGCACTGCCCGTGCGCCGGCACGACCGACGCCGGCGACTACGCCCGCATCGTCGAGTTGGCCGCCGACGCGCTCCAGGGCCGACCCGATGTCGTCGTCGAACGCGTCCGCGACAAGATGCTGCAGCTCGCCTCACAACAGCGATTCGAGGAAGCCGCCTCCGTACGCGACCGCCTGACCGCTCTGATCGGAGCCACGCGCCGTCATCTGCTGGTGGAGGCACTCCGCAACGCCGGACGCGCCGACATCACACTCGGCGATGCCACATGGACGATCGAGTGGGGCCAGCTGGTCGACGCGACGAAAGTCGGAACCGTCGGTCGGGCCCTGCCGATCGCCGCCCCGGAACCGAGTGCCGAACCAGTGCTCGGTCGGCATCAGATCGACGAGGCACTGTGTCTCGCCCGGTTCTTCGACAAACATGCGGCGCGCCTCACCGTGTCCGCCGCCGGACCGTGGACGTTCCCGATCGGCAACCGGCTCCCCGATCTCGAGCGGCTCGCGCGCCCGCGTCAGGCGGCGTGAGCCTGCGAGACCCGGATCAACGCATCGAGGCGAGCTTGGGCGTGGCCCTCGTCGATGGATGAGGCCGCCATCGCGATCCCGGCAGCGACATCGCCGGCGCGTCCGGACACGACCAGGCCGGCGCCGGCGTTGAGCAGCACGATGTCGCGGTGCGGTCCCTGCTCCCCTGCCAGCACCCGCCGGACCGCCAACGCATTCTCCTCGGGAGCGCCACCACGGAGGTCATCGGCAGTTGCGCGGGCCAGGCCGTACTCAGCGGGGTCGATCGAGAACTCCGTGATCGTCCCGCCGGAGAGCGCGAGCACCCGTGACGGTCCCGTGGTGGTCAGTTCGTCCATGCCCTCGCCGTGCACCACCCAGGCATCGGTGAGTCCCTGACGTTCGAGGGTCTCGATCATCGGTTCCGCGAAACGAGGGTCGGCGACACCGATCAGCTGGCGCTTCACCCGGCCGGGGTTGGCCATCGGGCCGAGCAGGTTGAAGGTCGTGGGAATCCCCAGCTCTCGCCGCGGCGGGCCGGTGAACCGGAATGCCGGGTGGAACATCGGCGCGAAACAGAACCCGATTCCCGCTTCACGCACGCATGCCGCGACTCCCCCGGCGTGCAGCTCGATGGCGACGCCGAGCAGTTCGAGGACGTCGGCGGCGCCGCACTTCGACGAGGCCGATCGGTTGCCGTGCTTGCACACGGGTGCTCCGGCACCGGCCGCGACGAGTGCTGCCATCATCGACACGTTGATCGAGTGCGATCCGTCGCCTCCGGTCCCGACGATGTCGAGGCACGTCGAACGCTCGTCGTCGGTCAACGGCACGAACGTCGCCTCGTGCAGCGTCGCTTCCAACAGACCGGCGAGTTCGTCGACGCTCTCACCTTTCGCTCGCAGGCCGACGAGGAAACCCCCGATCTGTGCAGTCGTCGCGTCGCCCCGCAGGATCGACGTCATCACCGACCCTGCCGTGGCGGCGTCGAGGTCGTGTCCGGCGACCAGCGCCGACATCACGGTTGGCCAATCGTGGAAGGGTTCGCGGATCGACATGGGCCGCAGCGTACGTGCAGGGTCCGTCGGCGGCGAAGCGCGTTCAGGAGATGCGGCGACGCTGGCGGATCATCCGTCGGCGGTCGCGTTCGGTCGCTCCGCCCCAGACTCCGGCCTTCTCGCGGAACGACAGTGCGTGTTCGAGACACGAGTCCTGGACGTGGCATCCGGCGCAGACTGCCTTGGCGACCTCCGCTCCTTCGTCGTCGTCCGGGTAGAACAGCGACGAGTCGAGCCCGCGGCATGCCCCGAGATCCCACCATTTCAATTCCTGCAGCGACACTTCGACTCGACTCCCCACGACGATGTGAGGCCGAATCTAGAACCACATCGGCGCTCGCGCCAGTGGAATTTCGCGGCGCCCATGCCGCGGTCGGGTGAGCCTGCACGAGGCTGTGCTCCTCGACGTTCGATGCTCGCGGTCACTCTTCGGGGAGACCGTAGGCGCGAGCGATGATCTGCAGGGGGTGTCGGGCCTCACGACCGGTCTGCTCGACGATCGCGGTGTTCGCCAGATGGCAGTCACCGGCGACGGCGTCACCCCCGGCCTCGGTGATCTGCCTGCCGAGCTCCTCGGCGATCGGGATCGCGATGTCCGTGTTGGCCGATCGGAAGCCCCACATCGCGTCGTTACCGGAGCACTGTTGGACGATTTCGACCTTGGCCCCGGTCAACTTCATCAGGTCGCGACTCGCAAGGCCGATGTTCTGGGCTCGAAGGTGGCAGGGCGCGTGATACGTGATCTCCTCGACGGTCTCACCGGCGAAATGGGTCTCCAACGAGGTGTCGGCCCCCATGTGGATGTTCATCAGGTACTCGGACGCATCGAAGGTGTGCCCGGCGACGAGTTCGGCATCCGGGCCGCCAACATAGGTGAGGTAGTCGTTCTTGAGGATGTAGCTGCAGGTCGGTTGGGGCACGACGAGGTCGGTGCCCGAGCGGATCTCGGCGGCGAGCGTTCTGATGTTCCGCTCGGCGATCTTCGTGAAGTCCTCGACGTTGCCTGAGTGCAGCAGTGGCGCTCCACAGCAGCCGGCATCGGTCGTGGCGCACTCGATGCCGTTGTGCTCGTAGACCTTGACCAGGTCCTTGCCGACGCCGGTGGCCTGGTACTCGACCACGCAGGTCGGAACGACGGTGACCTTCGCCTGGCGTCGAGTGAGCCGGATGGTCGGGCGCTTGTCGAACCACGTCGAGAACCGCTCCCTGGCAAAGGGTGGCAGCAGGCGCACCGAGGACACGCCGGTGGCCTTCTCGACGAACTTGCGCACGACCGAGCCGGGTTCGACGCCGATCATCCTGTTCGCGACCGGCCCGGTGGAGACGGCGAGCTTGCCGAGCAGGTCGGTGTGTCCGATGATCCAGGTGGTCAACCTCACACGTGATGGCGTGATGCCGTTGGCCCACTGCATGGCGCCGGCGCGCAGCATCAGGCGCGGGAAGTCGAGGTTCCGCTCGTGTAGCTCCGGGGTGTACGGGCAGTCGAGAGAGCAGAGCTTGCACTGGAAGCATTCGTCGACGACCTGGTCCTGTTCGAAGGGGGTCATCAGGCCGGCGTCCTGGCCGTCGCGTCTCTCGATCATCTCGAACAGCGTCGGGAACGATGTGCACAAGTCGACGCACTGACGGCATCCGTTGCACAGGTCGTACACCCGGGTCAGTTCCCCACGGACGTCGGCCTCGTCCAAGTAGAGCGGGTTCTCGGGGTCGTAGGTCGTGGTCATGCGTGCCTGTGGACGAGACAAGAGACTGTATCGGGGTCAGATCAGCCGAGGGACTCGAGGCCCTGGATCAGGCGCTCGGCATGGCTCTTCTCGGCGCGGGCCGAGGTCTCGAACCAGTCCGCGATCTCGTCGAAACCCTCGTCGCGGGCGATCTTGGCGAAGCCCGGGTACATCTCGGTGTACTCACGGGTCTCCTCGGCGATCGACGCCTTCAAGTTGGCCTCGGTGTCGCCGGTCGGGTCGCCCACAGCGGGCTCGGCGACATCGGCGAGGTACTCGAGGTGACCGAAGGCGTGTCCGGTCTCGCCGTCGGCAATCGAGCGGAACAATGCGGCGGCGTCCGGTTGGCCATCGATGTCGGCCTTTTGGGCGAACCAGAGATTTCGGCGACTGGACTGGCTCTCGGCCGCGAACGCCTCCCTCAGGTTCTGGTGGGTCTTGGTGCCGTTGAGGTCAGACATGCAGGTGTGTGGCTCCTTGCCCTTCGGTTCTGGCTTCGTCGGCCGACTGATCGATCGACGCGACGCCCAGACAATCTGCACGTCTCGTTGGTTCACAACTCAGGCAGATCGGTCTCCCACTCTCGTGAACTGCGTGCCAGGTCGGGCGGGTCGCCGAAATACCCCCACAAACGCGTGATCTCGTAGGCTCCGTGGCGATGTCGGGATCGCAGCGAGCATTCGAACGCGACTCGATGCTCGACGCCCTGCGGGCGGCCGGCACACCCGAGGGCCAACCCTTCGACGTCCTCGTCATCGGCGGGGGCATCACGGGGGTCGGCGTGGCCCTCGACGCCGCGGCTCGCGGCCTGCGCACCGCGCTCGTCGAGCGCGACGACTTCGCCAGCGGAACGTCGTCGAAGAGCTCGAAGATGGTCCACGGAGGCCTGCGCTACCTCCAGAACGGCGATGTCCGCCTCGTGTACGAGGCGCTTCGCGAGCGCCGACGCCTCATGCGCAACGCTCCCCACCTGGTGGAAGTGCTGCCCTTCATGATCCCGATCCTCACCAAGGACGGCGTGGTATCGAAGAAGATCGCCAAGGCACTCGGGTCGGCGATGTGGATGTACGACCTCACGGGCGGATGGCGTATCGGACGACTCCACAAGCGGTTGTCGGGCGACGAGGCCGCACGCCACTTCCCCACCACACACCTCGACAAGCTGAGCGCCGGGTACCTCTACTACGACGCCGGCGCCGACGACGCTCGCCTCACCCTCACCGTCGCGCGGACCGCCGCCGCTCGAGGCGCGGTCCTCGTCAATCGATGCGGCGTCGTCGCCATCACGACCGATGCCACGGGTGCGGCGACGGGAGCGACCGTCGACGCGGGCGGCGAACGCATCCACGTGCCGGCACGATGCATCGTGAACGCCGCCGGGGTGTGGGCCGACGAGGTGCGCGCGCTCGACGAGGGCACCGACCCGCATTCGATCCGTCCGGCCAAGGGTGTCCACGTCACGATCCCGTGGGAGAAGGTCCGCAACGACATCGCCGTCATCATTCCCGTCCGCAGCGACAGGCGCAGCCTCTTCATCGTGCCCTGGGGGGAGCAGCCCGACGGGACGTTCCGTCATGCCTACGTCGGCACGACCGACACCGACTCCGACGAACCGCTCGACGACCCGCAGTGCACGGGCGACGACATCGACTACGTGCTGACCGCGCTCGACGAGGCGCTCACCGAGACGGTGACCCGCGACGACATCACCGGCGTCTGGGCCGGGATGCGCCCGCTGGTCAAGTCGGCATCGACCGACGGGGCCGACGCCAAGACCACCGATCTGTCGCGCCGACATCAGGTGGCCGTCAGCGACTCGGGCGTCGTGCGTGTCAACGGCGGAAAACTCACCACCTATCGGGCGATGGCCGAGGACACCGTCGACGTCGTCGTCCGTCGACTCGGCTCACCGCGTCGCGCGCGACGTTCGGCGACGCGCAGATTGGCGCTGTTCGGAGCAACACGCCACGCTGCGGCCGACACCGGCACCGGGGCTGCGCACCTGCTGCGACGCTTCGGACGTCAGGCCGACGAGATCCGCGCACTCGTTGCGTTCGACCCCACCCTCGGGGAACCGTTGGTGCCCGGCCAGCCCTACATCGGCGCCGAAGCCGTGTACGCCGCCCGCCATGAGATGGCCACGACGCTCGACGACGTGCTCGTGCGCCGCACCCGGGCGCACCTCTTCGACCGGAACGCCGCGCTCGCCGCCGCGCCAGCGGTCGCCGCGCTGCTCGCCGCGGAGCTCGGCTGGGACTCGACCGAGACCGAGCGCCAACTCGATCGTTACCGCGACATGTGCCGCGCCGAGGAGTCTGCCGCCCGACGATCCTTCGCCCCAGACACCGCAGGAGCCGTGGATGACCATCTCACCAACGCCACCGATTGAACTCCTCGGCGACGAGTCACGCTTCGACGGACCCGGCATCGAAGTTCCCGAGGACGCGCTCCACGCGCTCGAGTCGATCTGCGAGGTCGTCACGAGCGGCGACTCGGTCGCCGAGTCGAGTCGCGACTGGTGGCCGCTGGCGTTGCACTGGGCGCTCGCGGGCCAGGTGCCACAGCTCGCGGACGTCGTCGTCCGCCCCGCCTCGACCGACGAGGTCAGACGCGTCACCCAGGTGTGCAACAACGCCCGCCTGCCACTCACCGTCGCTGGCGGGCGCAGCGGCGTGTGCGGAGCGGCTGCTCCCGTGTTCGGTGGCGTCGTGCTCGATGCGACCGCGCTGGCGGGCGTCGTCGCGATCGACGAGGTCGCCGGTGTCGTCGAGGTGCTGCCCGGCACGTTCGGGCCGGACCTCGAGGACGAACTCCGCGCGGCAGGCCTGTCGGTCGGCCACTTCCCGCAGAGCTTCGACCTTGCCACCGTCGGCGGTTGGATCGGATCGCGTGGCGCCGGCCAGTACTCGACGCGATACGGAAAGATCGAGGAGATGGTGGTCGGCCTCGAAGTCGTGCTCGCCGATGGCACCGTCGTGCGCACCGGCGGAGCGCCTGCGGCAGCGGCCGGACCCGACCTCACCCAACTGTTCATCGGCTCGGAAGGCACCCTGGGCGTGATCACCCGGGCGTGGCTGCGCACGCACCCGATCCCGGCGCACGAGGCCCGTGCGACCTATTCCTTCGCCTCGTTCGCCGGCGGTGTCGAGGCGTGCCGACTGATCCTGCAGGCAGGTGCGACTCCCGCGGTCCTGCGGCTCTACGACGCCGCCGAATCCCAGCGCGGCCAGGGCGGCGATGGTGCCGAATGCATCCTGCTGGTCCTCGATGAGGGTGACGCGTCGCTTGTCGATGCCACGATGGCCATCGTCGAACGCTCTTGCGTGACCGCCGGCGCGACCCCGGGCGACGTCGACCTCGTCGAGAAGTGGCTGGGGCACCGCAATGACACCTCGGCGCTGCAGGGGCTGACGCGCAAGGGCTTCGTCGTCGACACGATGGAGATCGCCGCGCCGTGGTCGAGGATCGACGAGTTGTTCGACGACGTGCGGGCGTCGATGCTGGCGGTTCCGCACGCACGAGCGGCAACGTGCCACCTCTCGCACAGCTACTCCGACGGCGCCTGTCTGTACTTCACCTTCGCCGCGACTCCCCCGGCCGACGAGATCGAGTCGACGTACATCGCGCTGTGGGACGCCGGCCAACGTGCGGTGCTCGCAGGAGGCGGCAACCTGTCGCACCACCACGGTGTGGGCATCAATCGCGGGCGGTTCATGGCCGAGGCGCTCGGAACGGCCCACGGTGTGCTCGCAGCGATCAAGTCCACGCTCGACCCGAACGGGATCATGAACCCGGGGAAGCTGGGCCTGCCGACCCCGTTCGGGCCGGTGCCGTGGCCGTGACCGACCTCGCCCGACGCTGGGACCTCGACGCGATCCGCGCCGGCATCGGCGTCTGTCTGATCTCGGCGATTCCGCTCACGCTGATCGCGGCGGTCGTCGACTCCAACGATGCAGGCCTGAACGCGCTCTTCTTCTTCGGTGCGATGTTCGGATTCGTGCTCGGCGCCGGGTGCGCGGCATGGCTCCAGCGCCGCGGCACGCCGTTGAGCCACGGGATCATCACCGCGATGGTCGCCTACGTCGGCGCCCAGACGATCTTCGTCGCCATCCGGCTGATCCGCGGCAACAGCGTCAACTGGTTCGGCGTGTTCTTCACCCTGTCGCTCGTCATGCTCGCCGGACTGTTCGGTGGGCTGCTCGGAAGCCTGCTCCAGGCTCGCGGTGTCGTACCGTCGAGCCGCAAGGGCCAACGATGACACCAGGAACGGCAAGGACGAGAACGTGACCAACATCTTGGTGATCGACGTCGGGACGACGGGTCTGCGTGCGGCGGTTGTCGACGCGACGCTGACGGTGCGCACCTACGAGTACCGCACCTGCCAACCGACGAACCCCGCGCCCGGGCTCGCCGAGTTCGACGGCGCCGAGATGGCCACGAAGCTGCTCGACGCCGCGCGGACGGCGATCGCCGGCGTCGACGGCCCGATCGCTGCGGTCGGCATCACCAACCAACGCGCGAGCACGCTGATGTGGGACCGCTCCACCGGTCAACCGCTCGGGCCGGGCCTCGGATGGCAGGACCTGCGAACCGTCGGCGACTGCATCATGGCGAAGATCGAACACGGCTGGGCGATCGCCCCGAACCAGTCGGTGACGAAGGCGGCCTGGCTGCTCGCGAACACCCCGGGACTCGACGGACGCGACGTGTGCATCGGAACGATCGACTCATGGGTCGCCTGGACGCTCTCGCATGGCGAGTTGCACGTCAGCGACCACACCAATGCCTCCGCCACGACCAATGGGCTGCGACTGGTCGACGGATCCGGTTGGAACACGTCGATCTGCGATGCGTTCGGCGTGCCCGTGTCGACGCTGGCGACCGTCGTCGACTCGGTGGGGGTCTGCGGCAATGCCACCGCACTCGATGGCGCCCCGCCGATCGCCGCGTTGTTGGGTGATCAGCAGGCATCCCTGATCGGCCAGGGCTGTGTCCGACCGGGACGAGCGAAGATCACCTTCGGCAGCGGCGGGATGCTCGACGTGTGCACCGAAGGTCCGACCCCCGATGGCGCCCATCGCCATGAGGCCGGCACTTATCCGCTGCCACTCTGGTCGGTCGACGGCCGTCTGACGTGGGGCGTCGAGGGCATCATGTTGTCCGCGGGCACGAATGTCGAATGGCTGTGCGACGACCTCGGTCTCATCGGCGAGCCCGCAGAGAGCCATGACGTGGCGAGCCGTTGCGTCGACGCCGGCGGTGTGGTCTACGTCCCGGCGCTGATGGGTCTCGGCACGCCACGTTGGGACTACGGCGCCCGCGGCACACTCCTCGGGCTCACCCGTGGCTCGGGTCGCGAGCACGTCGTGCGCGCCGTGCTCGAAGGTGTCGCTCACCGTGGCGCGGATCTGCTCGACGCGGCGACAGCCGACACCGAGATCGACATCCACACGGTGCGCATCGACGGCGGCATGAGCCGCAACCCGACGTTCGTCCAGGCGCTCGCCGACGCGGCCGACCGGCCGATCGAAGTGGCACCGGTCGCGGAGTCGACGACGATCGGGGCGGCGTTCATGGCGGGGCTCGGCGTCGGCATCTGGAACGACATCCACGACCTCGACGACCTGTGGTCACCGTCGCGCGTCGTCGAACCCCGCCCTGACAACGACCATGCTGCTCAGCGCGCTCGATGGAGCACGGCGCTCGATCGGGCCGCCGGATGGTATGCCGACCTGTCGGCGTTGGACTTCTGAACGATCACCAGATGACGCCGCTCAGGACCCTAGAATTGCTCGAATGCCCTCCCAGCGGGAAGGCTGTACGACGCATGACCCCGAAAGGACACTCCCTCGTGGACCTCGAATCCGCTGAGCACGCCACATCACGGCGCAGCATCATCAGTGCGCTCGGCGTCGCTGGCCTGGCCAGCGCCATCACCCTTGCCGGCGCCAAGACGGCGTCGGCCGCCCCGTTCTCACCGACGGCCGACGACCGCGCCACCCTCGAGCAGGCGCTCCAGCTCGAACTCACTGCTTCGCGGCTCTACGCCGATGCACTCGCGGCGGGGCTGACCGGATCTGCCGCCGAGGTCGCCCAGGCGTTCGGCGGCAATCACCGCACGTATGCGGACCAGTTCGCCGCCATCACCGGCATCTCGGCCAACACCTACAACACCGCGGCGTACGACGCCAGGAAGAACGACTTCGCGACGTCCGACGTCACGCAGTTCGCGACCGCCGCGTGGGAACTCGAGAACAGTTCTGCAGCCACCTACGCCGACCTGTTCGACGGCTTCGAGGCCGAACAGTCCCAGACCGTGGTCGCCTCGATCGTGGTGGTCAACGCCCGCATGGCAACGGTGCTCGCCGATCTCGCCGGCGTGTCGGACGATCTCGACCTCCTGTTCGACCCGCCGTCGGAAATCATCACGCTCACGGAGCAGCCATGAACATGTTCACACCGTCCGACACTCGGATCAATCGACGTCAGGCCCTCAAGATCGGCGGGCTCACCGTGTCGGTGGCCGCACTCGTCGCCGCGTGCGGCGAGGACGTCCAGGGCGACACCGCTCCCGGGCGCGTCGGGTACGCACCGCCGGTCACCGATCCGCCGGAGTACGCCGTCGACGACGCCGTGTTGCTGCGCACCGCCTCGTCGCTCGAGTACACCGCGATCGAGGTGTACGGGGCCGCCGCCGAATTGGCCGACCTCGACGCGTCGACGCAGACGCTCGTCGCCCAGCTGGTCGACAACCATCAGGCGATCGCCGACGAGATGGGCGCGCTCACCGAGGCCGCCGGTGGTGTCGCCTGGGAGTGCACTAACCCCTGGCTCGACAACCGGTTGATCGCACCGCTGGTCGAAGCGATCAAGGCGAGCGACAACCCGGCACGCGACGTCTTGAACTTCGCGGTTGCGTTCGAGAACCTCGCTGCCTCCACCCATCAGGTGTTGTCCGTCCAGCTCACCGACGACGCGGCCAAGTCCGCGACCCTGGCCGCAGCCATGCTCGCATCACGGCACTCCGCCGCGATCGTGGTGCTCACCAGGGGCGCCGACGGGTACATCAGCCCAGCGCTGTACGGCGATGGTGTTCCGACCGATCCCGACGGTGTGCCGTACAACTTCGCCGTGACCGACCGGTTCGGGTCGGTCGGCCAGGCCGAACTGATCGTCGGCGCGGCCGACGTGAACGGCAAGCGCACCTCGTTCCTGCTCCAGACGCCGGCCGAGAACTCGTTCGTCTACAACGAACTCGAACCCAGCTGCTGACCAGCGCTCGCCGGGCGCGCATGGTCGTACACTCTCCCTCGCAATGGTGAGGTGGCCGGGTGACCGCGGCGGTGCGTGCTGCTCCGTCGAGGAAAGTCGGGACTCCGAAGGGCAGGGTGCTGGCGAGAGCCAGGTCGGGGCGACCTGACGGACAAGTGCAACAGAGAGAGACCGCCGATGGGCCGGTCCGTTACGGCGGGCGGGTCACAGGTGAGGGTGAAACGGTGCGGTAAGAGCGCACCAGCGGTGACGGCGACGTCGCCGGCTCGGTAAACCCCACCCGGAGCAAGGCCGAGCAGAGGGTCGAACGGCCCGTTCGTCCGGGCACACGCCCGGACACCCTCGGGTAGGCCGCACAGATGGATGGTCACCGGGCGATTCGGGCAACCGAGGCGCTCACAGAATCCCGCTTACAGGCTGCCTCACCATTGCACCTACCCCTGACCAGGGGTTCTGCCTACTTCTCGGCATCATCGCTCGTCGAGTTCCCCGACACGGATGCCCGACCTCCACGACGGCGCGGCCCGGATGCGCTTGGCCTCGTCCTTGCGGAGCGTGACCTTGCGACGACCTCCTCGAGGTACACGACATGCGCCAACCGTCTGCGTGGACGGGCACAAATCGCCGGGCACGCTCGCGTTCTCGGTCGTGCTCATCTTGTCGTGGGAGGACCGGCCGGAATCGTCGGCATCGCCAGCTCAATCGCCTTGGCCGCCCGGCACCGGTGGACGATGGCGACGACGGTTCGAACGGGAGCGCCAGCAGTCATGTCGCTGGCCTGCGCCATGTCGATCCCCCGGCGGCGGCCGGTCTGGATTCGCTCCCACACGCGGTGCGCAGCGAGCGGGTGAGGCGGTGACCGTTCTGTCACCCACTCGTCACGTTGCGAAGCATCGGCCACTGCTACATTCCGGGAGTGTCGTATCGGATGACACCTTGCGTCAGGAGAAGTCGCTCTGCGTGATTCATTCGATCGTCGAGGCGGTACCGCGGTGACCCGAGTTGTTTGGCTGCTCGTCGTCGGCGTGCTCGTTGCGCTCGGGCTGTCGTCGCCGGCGTCCGCCGGGAATACCGTCCAACCCCCGCAAATCGCTGTCGCGACCGGCTGCGTGGACGGCCAGGGCGTGATCACGGTCACCATCGTCGACGGAACGTTGGTCGGGACGTACGACGTCTTGATCGACGATTCGTTCGCTGGCCAGAACCTGGGCCAGGGCACCTACGACTTCAGCCCGTATGCCGCCGGCGATCATCTCGTGGACGTCTACATCGTCGAGGACCCGACGCCGGTCTACAGCGACACTTGGACCGTTGGCGATTGCAGCGTCGCGACGACGACGACGGCAGTACCGACGACCTCGGCAGCCGGTTCGGGCGCTGCGGTGCCGACGACCGCTGCTGCGGCGCTCCCGGCGACCGGACAGGCATCGCGCAGCATCGCGCTCATCGCCCTGCTCCTCACCGCGCTCGGCGGTGCGCTGTTGTTCATCGTGGCCCAGGCCCGACGCGCCTGATCGAACCCGGTCACGTCTCACCTCCTGACGCGTCGGAGGACCAGCCGGAGCGGCCAGCGGACTCCAGGCGCGCTCGATTGCCTTCATCGCGTCGGTGTCGTCGAGGGCGGCGTACCGGTCGAACTGGTAGTGCAACGAGGAGCAGACACCATTTGCTCTCAGCGAATCGACCAGACCGTCGGTGGGTCTCATTTCCGACACAACCTGATTCTTGACTTGGTCCAGAATGTCTGCTTGACTGGTCGCCGTGACCGACCGCCCGGAGCCAGTGACCCACGCTGACGATCCGGCCGAACAGCTCAGCTTCGAGCAACAACTGCGGAGTTGTGGACTGCAAGTCACCGCACAGCGTCTGGCCGTCATGGAAGCGGTCACTGCGAACTCACACGCCACCACGGAAGGACTGACCGAGGTCGTGAGGGGAAAGATCGGCTCGATCTCGCGACAGGCCGTGTACGACACGCTCGGCGTCTTCGCCGACAAGGGGCTCATCCGCCGGATACAGCCCACCGGCTCGGTCGCTCGATACGAAGACCGCGTCGGCGACAACCACCATCACCTGGTGTGCCGGGGCTGCGGCCTCATCTTCGACATCGACTGTGCAGTCGGTTCGACCCCATGTCTCACCGCTGACGACGACCGCGGCTTCGAGATCGACGAAGCCGAGGTCGTCTACTGGGGCCGATGCCCCGATTGTCGGGTCTGAGTTCGAGGCCCGTTCCCGAAAATGTCCAACATCCACATGCCAACCAACTGACACCAACCCGCAGGAGTTAACGAGCAACATGACCGACGAAGCGAAGTGCCCGGTTCTCACCCACGACCACTCGGCACGTGGCAGCCAGGCCAACCAGCACTGGTGGCCGAACCAGTTGAACCTGAACATCCTCCATCAGGGCTCACCCAAGTCCGATCCGATGGGTGACGATTTCGATTACGCCGCCGAGTTCGCGACGCTCGATCTCGCGGCCGTGAAGGCAGATCTCACCGCCCTCATGACCGATTCCAAGGAGTGGTGGCCGGCCGACTACGGCCACTACGGCCCGTTCTTCATCCGCATGGCCTGGCACTCTGCGGGCACCTACCGGACCCACGATGGCCGCGGTGGCGGCGCCTCGGGTACGCAGCGATTCGCCCCGCTGAACAGCTGGCCCGACAATGGCAACCTCGACAAGGCGCGGGCGCTGCTCGAGCCCATCAAGAAGAAGTACGGCCGTAAGATCTCCTGGGCCGACCTCATGATCCTCACCGGCAACGTTGCGCTCGAGTCGATGGGATTCGAGACGTTCGGCTTCGCCGGCGGCCGCGAGGACGTCTGGGCGCCCGAAGAGGACATCTACTGGGGGCCGGAGAACATCTGGCTCGACGACCAGCGGTACAGCGGCAATCGCCAACTGCAGGAGCCACTCGGTGCGGTCCAGATGGGTCTCATCTACGTGAACCCCGAAGGCCCCAACGGCAACCCCGACCCCGTGGCCTCAGGTGCTGACATCCGCGAGACGTTCGGCCGCATGGCGATGAACGACGAAGAGACCGTGGCGCTCGTCGTCGGCGGTCATGCCTTCGGCAAGATGCACGGTGCCGGGCCCGAGTCCGCAATGGGCCCCGAGCCCGAGGGCGCCCCGATGGAGCAGCAGCTCATCGGTTGGAAGAACGGCTTCGGCTCCGGCATGGGCGTGCACACCACCACCAGCGGTTTCGAAGGTGCCTGGAACTCCACGCCGACGAAGTGGGACAACAACTACCTCGAGACGTTGATGGACAACGACTGGGTGCTCACCGAGAGCCCGGCCGGCCACAAGCAGTGGACCGCCCCGGCCCTCGCCGGCACGGTGCCGGATGCGCACGATCCGACCGTCACGCACGCACCGATGATGAGCACTGCGGACATGGCCATGAAGATGGACCCGATCTACGGGCCCATCTCGCAGCGGTTCCGCGACAACCCCGAGCAGCTCGATGACGCGTTCGCTCGTGCGTGGTACAAGCTCACGCACCGCGACATGGGTCCCGTCGCGCGTTACCTGGGCCCGGAAGTTCCTTCCGAGGAACTGCTCTGGCAGGATCCGATTCCGGCCGGCACCGCGCTGAGCGACGCTGACGTGACGGCGGTCAAGGCCGCCATCATGTCGACCGATCTCACGATCACCGAGCTGGTCGAGACGGCGTGGGCCTCCGCGTCCACCTACCGCCAGAGCGACAAGCGTGGCGGCGCCAACGGCGGCCGCCTCCGCCTCGCCCCGCAAACCGAGTGGGACGTCAACAAGCCCGACCAGCTGCGTCGTGTGCTCGGTGTCCTCGAAGGGGTCCAGTCGAGCGTCGGCGTGTCGGTCTCGATGGCCGATCTGATCGTGCTCGGTGGCGCGGCGGCGGTCGAAGCCGCAGCCAAGGCCGGCGGTCACGACGTGACCGTCTCGGTGAGCACGGGACGCGGCGATGCCACTCAGGAGCAGACCGATCTCGAGTCCTTCTCATGGCTCGAGCCGAAGAACGACGGTTTCCGCAACTACCTCGGCAAGGGCAGCAGCCACGTCGCCGAACACCTCCTCGTCGACAGGGCGCAACTGCTCGGCCTCGGGGCGCCGGAGATGACTGCACTCGTCGGTGGCCTTCGTGTCCTGGGCGTGACCAATGACGGCCGCGGCGTGTTCACCGATCGCGTCGGCACGCTGAGCAACGACTTCTTCGTCAACCTGATGGATCAGGGCACGGCGTGGTCCGCGGCAGCCGGCGCGGAGGACGTGTTCGAGGGCACGGACCGCTCCAGCGGCGAGGTCAAGTGGACCGGAACCCGCAACGACCTCGTGTTCGGCTCGAACTCGATTCTGCGAGCGATCGCCGATGTCTACGCAGCCGATGACGCCGAGGCGAAGTTCGTCAGCGATTTCGCGGCGGCGTTCGCCAAGGTCATGGACGCCGATCGCTTCGATCTCGCCTGACCATCTCCGCCGTCCGCCAGCCATGGCGGTGAGCAGACGCCTCGTCGGACTCGTTCCGGCGGGGCGTCTGTCGCGTCGGACGGCGTTTCTGCGCTCGGTCGGATGATCGGCTAGGGGCCGACGACGGCGGCCAGGATCATGCAGCCGATCAGGAAGGCGCCGACGGCGCCCATCACCCGGCCGACGCTGCACAAGACGACGTTCGACGCATCGAATTCGATCCACTCCTGCATGTCTCTGTATCGGCACATCGGTGCCGTCCTTGAACGCGAGTGTCGATGCCGACGTTCCGCTCCCCCATCAGCACGCGCACGAGCACAGCCTGTTCACGAGCGCGAAATCGACACGCAACAACCGTTGCCTAGGTTCGCGGGATGGCAGCTTTCCCCTCGATGGTCAACGACCACCGTCCTCCGATGAAGTCGACCCCACCCAAGCTGACACCGGTCAAGCCGACTCCCCCGCGACAGACCCCGATCAAGCCGGTCCGTTCCTGACCGCGTTCCCCCCGTTCCGTCCCCTCCCCCGCTGATCCATCGCTGGGCGCGCACCCGCGACTAGGTTGCGGCGGGACATGGGGGTGTCCGTGAACGGCTGGGGAGCCGCGAACGCCAGACGCTTGGCGAGCCAGTTCGCGCCGGCGATCGGGCTCGTGGCCGTGCAACTCGTGTTCTTCGGCATGCCCGCGGGCGCCTGGATCCGCGGGGTCGTGCTCGGACTCCTGATCGCGTTGCTCGCGGTCGGGATGGCACTCGTCTACCGGGCGAACCGGGTGATCAACTTCGCTCAGGCCGACCTCGGGTTCGTCCCGACCTCGCTCGCCGTCGGTCTGATCGTCTTCTCCGGCCTGCCCTACCTGTTCGGGTTCGGTGTCGGTCTCGTCTCCGCGGTCGCACTCGGAGCCGTCGTCGAGCTGGCATTCGTTCGCCGCTTCGCCAAGGCTTCCCGACTGGTGCTCACCGTGGCGACGATCGGCATCACCCAGCTCCTGGTGGCGTGTGCGCTGCTCGTACCCAGGATGTGGGATCAGAGTGCGGCCTCTCAGCGAATTCCTCCACCGCTCGACTGGAAGCTCACCGTCGGGACCTTCATCCTCTCGGCCAACGACCTGATCGCGTTGATCGTCGCACCGTTGGCGATGATCGGCGTTGCGGTGTTCCTCGGCGCGACGCGGATCGGCACGGCGATTCGTGGATCAGCCGAGCGCAGCGAGCGGGCCCTGATGCTCGGTATCCCCGTCGCCTGGCTGTCGACGCTGGTGTGGGCGATCGCTGCCGGATTGTCGTTCCTCGCACTGTTCCTGCGAGCCGGCATCCTCGGGGTTCCACTCGGCGCAGCGCTGAGTCTCACCGCGCTGGTCCAGGCCCTGGCCGCGCTCGTCATCGGCCGCCTTCGACACCTGCCGACGGTGGCAACCACTGCAGTCGCACTCGGCGTTCTCGAGTACGGCGTGTCGTGGAATGCCAGCAGCCCGCTGTTGGTCATGCCGATCATCGGTGTCGCCGTCCTCGTCGCCCTGCTTCTCCAACGCCGTCAGTACGGCCGAGCGGACCGTGACGAGGCAGCCGGGTGGCGGCTCGCCGATGAGATCCGTCCGCTGCAGCCCGCCGTGGCCAGACTTCCCCTGGTTCGCCTCATGCGCTGCGCAACCGCGACTCTCGTCATCGTCGGGCTGGCCCTGATCCCGATCATGCTGAGAACCGATCAGATCATCAAGGCCACCGCGGTCGCCGTCTTCGCAGTCATCGGACTGTCGTTGGTCGTGTTGTCGGGGTGGGCCGGCCAGATCTCGCTCGGGCAGATGGCATTCGTCGCGATCGGAGCAGCGGTCAGCGCGAAGTGCACGACCACGTGGAACGTCGACATCACGCTGGCGCTGGTGGCCGGTGGCGTCGCCGGCGCGGTCGCCGCCTTCGTGGTCGGCCTTCCAGCGTTGCGTCTGCGCGGGCTCTACCTCGCCGTCACGACCCTGGTCTTCGCCCTCGCGGTCAACTCCTGGTTCCTCAACCGTCAGTTCTTCGACTGGATCCCACAGGAGCGCGTCGAGCGGCTCCCGCTGTTCGGGCGCATCGACATCTCCACACCGACGCGCTTCTACGTGTTCACGCTGACCGTTCTCGCGCTCGTGTTCCTCGCACTGCGCGGCGTGCGCCACAGCCGTACCGGTCGGGCGATCGTTGCGCTGCGCGAGAACGAGTTGGCCGCTCAGGCGTTCTCGGTGTCACCGGTGCCGGTGAAGCTGACGGCGTTCACGCTGTCGGGCGCGGTGGCCGGGGTCGCCGGCGGTCTCTTCGTGCATCTGAGCCAGAGCTTCGACCTGACCAGCTACACCGCCCAGGAGAGCCTGAACGTGTTCACGGCCGCCGTCGTCGGCGGCCTCGGATCACTGTTCGGCGGGGTCCTCGGCGCCGTGTTCCTGCGAGGCAGCGAGTGGTTCATCACGTCGCCGGAGTGGCGTCTGCTGTCGTCTGCGATCGGGGTACTGATCGTGTTGCTCATCCTGCCGGGTGGCCTGGCGAGCCTCGTCGTCAAGGTGCGCGACCGGCTGGTCGCCCTGATCGTCGACCGACGCTCGCGGACAGCCATCGACCCGGCGCCGGTCGGAGCGAATGGGACCGTTCCGGAACTCGACAGCGCAGCAGGACGTCGCGACGATTTCGACGATCTCGATGATCGGGCCACCGTATGAGCGACCAGAGCACGATGCAGCGCTTCGCATTCGGCGTCCGCCACCCGATGACATGGCTGCGCGAATTGTGCGGTGGCGAAGCGGCGTTCCCGCTGCTCGTGCTGTTCGGCCTGAACGCCGTCGACGAACTCGATCGCACGGCATTCGGCATCCTGCTCCCCGAGATCCGCGACGCCTTCGGCATCGACATCCAGACCGCGCTCGGCATCGTCGCCCTGTCGTCGATCGCCGCGCTCGCGCTGCAGGTTCCGATCGCCCAGTACGCCGACAAGACGAATCGGATCCCACTCGTCGTGGTCGGGGCCCTCGCATGGGGCGCCTTCTCGGGCATGACCGGTCTCGCGACCGGGCTCATCCTGCTCACGATCGCCCGCTCGGGATCGTCACTCGGCAAGGCGGTCATCGATCCCACGCACAACTCTCTGATCGCCGACTACTACCCCGTCGAAACCCGGTCCCGGGTGTACAGCTTCCATCGCGCCGCCAACGCCGTCGGCGCGTTCGTCGGCCCGCTGAGCGCCGGTCTGCTCGCCTACTACTTCGGTTGGCGGGTGCCGTTCCTGGTCTTCGTGATCCCGACCGTCATCTTCGCCGTCATGGCCACCCGCTTGCACGAACCCACCCGGGGCCGCTGGGAACGACACGCCACGGGCGCCTCCCAGGAGATCATCGACACCGAGGAAGAACCGCCGTCGTTTGCCGAGAGCTGGCGCACCGCCCACAAGGTGAAGTCGCTCGAGCGGATCTGGTGGAGCCTGCCGTTCCTCGCCACGTCGCTGATCGGTTTCGTCACCCTCGCCTCACTGCTCTACGACCAGAAGTTCGGCCTCAACGAGCGCGGTCGAGGTGTCGCTGCTGCGGTGTCCGAGCCGTTCGCGCTCGTCGGGCTCGTCGTCGGCGCCCGCATCGCCACCCGGCGGTTCATCGGCAACGTCAAGGGCCTGATCCGCTTCGTCGCGTCGATTGCGATCCTGACGTCGGTCGCGTCAGCCGGATTTGCGTTCGCCCCGAACGTCTACATCGCCGTTGCACTCAACTGCGTGATCTCGGCCGCGCTGGCGATCATCGGCCCCGGCGTGCTCGCCGCGCTCTCGCTCGCGATTCCGCCTCGCGCTCGGGCGACCGGCTTCGCGATCGGATCGCTGTGGGTGATCCCCGGCCTCGCCGTGCTGCCGATGATCGGTTGGGTGGCGGACAACTGGAGCATCGAGGTCGGGATGCTGATCCTGATCCCGATGTTCGTGATCGGAAGTTTCATCCTGCGCAGCGTCGCCGACGTGATCGACGACGACATCGCCCAGGTCTGGCAGTCGACGGCTGCACGATCCGAGGTGCTCTACGACCGCCGGCAGGGCAACACCAACCTCCTGCTGCTGCGCGGTGTCGAGGCCGGCTACGACAACCGCACGGTGCTCCACGGCATCGACCTGCACCTCGACGAAGGTGAGGTCGTGGCGCTGCTCGGAACCAACGGGGCCGGCAAGTCCACCCTGTTGAAGGCGATCAGCGGCATCGTCGAGGCCGACCGGGGCGCCATCGTGCTCGACGGCCGCGACATCACGCATGCCCCTCCGAACGAGATCGCCGCGCTCGGCATCGTCCAGATGCCCGGCGGCCAAGGCGTGTTCGGATCGCTCTCCGTACGCGAGAACCTCGAACTCGCCGGCTGGACCAACCGCCGCGACCGGGCCGGCGTCGAGCAGGCGACCGCCGAGGTGCTCCACATGTTCCCGGTGCTCGCCGACCGCCTCGGTGTGCCGGCGGCCAACATGTCGGGCGGTCAGCAGCAGATGCTCGCACTCGCGATGAGCTTCGTGATGCGCCCCAAGGTGTTGCTGATCGACGAACTCTCACTGGGTCTCGCGCCGGTCGTCGTCGGCCAACTGCTGCCCATCGTGCGCCGCATGGCCGACGACGGCGTCACCGTGGTCCTCGTCGAACAGAGCGTCAACGTCGCGCTGACCGTCGCCGAACGGGCGTACTTCATGGAGCGCGGCACCATCATGTTCGACGGCCCGACCAAGGAACTGCTCGAGCGCCCCGACCTGTTGCGCTCGGTGTTCCTCTCGGCGGCCGCCCCCGACGCAGGTGCCGACGAGGCCCCGCGTGCAGCCCCTGACCGCACCTCCCAGCCGGCCCTCTCCGTCCGCGGGCTGGCGGTGAGCTTCGGCGGCATCCGCGCCGTCGACAACACGACGTTCGACATCTGGCCGGGCGAGATCGTCGGCGTGATCGGACCGAATGGCGCGGGCAAGACCACCGTGTTCGACCTCGTGTCCGGATTCACCCCGAGCGCCGCCGGAACGATCCTGCTCAACGGGCGCGACGTGACCGCGATGAGCGCCGCACGACGCGCCGACCTCGGATTGGGCCGGTCGTTCCAGGATGCCCGGTTGTTCCCCGAGCTGACCGTCGAGGACACGCTCGCGATCGCCCAGGAACGGTTCATCGGCAGTCGCAGTGTGTTCGTCGCGGCACTCCATCTGCCGATGGCCGCCGACTCCGAGCAGCACGTCGCCATGCGCACCGACGAACTGATCGAGCTCATGGGCCTCGGCGACTATCGCCACGCATTCGTTCGGGAGCTGTCCACCGGCACCCGTCGCGTCGTCGACCTGGCGTGCCTCGTTGCGCACCGGCCGGCGGTGATCCTGCTGGACGAGCCCACCTCGGGTATCGCCCAGCGCGAGGTGGAGGCGCTGGCACCGGTCGTTCGGCGCCTGCGCGACGAGATGGGGGCGAGTCTGGTCATCGTCGAACACGACATTCCGTTCGTGTCCGAGGTGTCCGACCGCTTGCTCGCACTCGAACAGGGCCGCGTCATCGCGAGCGGCCCGCCCAGCGACGTCCTGGAACACCCGGACGTCATCGAGTCATACCTCGGCACCTCCGGTGCCGCGATCGCCCGCTCAGGGGGAACGGAGTAGACCATGCAACCAGCACAGGCAGAAGGCGGCAGTTCGTCGAACAACTTGAAGAAGTGGGGTCCGATCGGCGCGATCGTGCTCGTGGTCGCCGCCGTCGTGGGCCTCATCGTCGTCTCGGGGGGAGACGACGGCAACTCCTCGACGACGGAGCCGACCACTCCGGCGACCGACCCCGTGACCACCGACGCACCGGCCGACACCACGCCGGGCGAGACGGCCCCCGAGAGCACCGACGCCCCGCCGGCAGGTGGCGACATCGTCTATCCATTGTCGTTCAGCCAGGCCGAGGCGCAGGGCATCGACGTCGCGTGGGACGACCGCTGCGACACCACGACCGGCCAGCTCGCGATCCAGTGGTTCTTCGCTCCTGAGTGCTACGCCCCATTCGCCGGCGACAACGGCGGGGCGACCACCCGCGGCGTCACCGCCGACACGATCAAGGTGGTCCAGTACCAGGGGCCCGACAACGACCCCATCATCAACTACCTGTCGGACGCTGTCGCAGTTGACGACACCAACGCCGAGTCCGAGCAGACCGCCCGTGACATGCTCGGCATGTTCGACCAGTTCTACGAGACCTACGGCCGCAAGATCGAGCTCGAGACCTACGTGAGCACCGGACTCGCCAACGACGAGGTCACCGCCCGCGCCGACGCCGTTCGCATCGCCGAGGACTTCGAACCGTTCGTCGTGCTCGGCGGGCCTGCGCTCACCAGTGCCTTCGCCGACGAGCTCGCCGCACGCGAGGTGATGTGCATCGGGTGCACCCCCGGCCAGCCGCCTCAGTGGTATGCCGATCGCGATCCATACGTGTGGGGCCTCGCGATCAGCGCCGCCCAGGCCCGGACGCACGACCGCGAGTTCATCGCCAAGCAGTTGGTGGGCGGCAACGCCGAGTATGCAGGCGACCCGGCGTTCACCACGCAGCCGCGCAAGTTCGGCCACGTCTACATCTCCTCGAGTCCCGAATCGCAGACGATCGCCGACACGTTCGTCGCCGGCATGAAGCAGGACGGCGCCGACGTCGCCGAGGTGCTGCCGTACACGCTCGATCCGGGGACGCTGCCCTCCCAGGCGTCGCAGATCATCGCCAAGCTCAAGTCGTCGGGTGTCACGACGGTGGTCCTCGCGAGCGACGGGATCGCGCCACGCGACTTCACCAACGAGGCAACGACACAGGAGTACTTCCCGGAGTGGGTCATCGTGGCTCCGGCGCTGTCCGACCTGACCGCGTTCGGGCGCACGTACGATCAGACCCAGTGGGCCCACGCCTTCGGTGTGACGCATGGAGCCGCTCCGGTCACGCCGGAGGTCGCCGGCTACTACGGGTTGTACCAATGGTTCATGGGCAAGGAAGCGCCGGCAAAGGACACGATCGGTCTCCTGATGCCCAACTACACGCTGCTCGCAGCGATGTTGCAGGCGACAGGGCCTGACCTCACACCGCAGACGTGGCGCGATGCACTGTTCGCCTACGCAGGCACGAAGCAGGCGATCAGCCAGCCCTACCTCACGTGGGGCGACAAGGGCTACTGGCCCGAGACCGACTACAACGGCGTCGACGACGCCACGGTGATCTGGTGGGACCCGGCCGCGACCGGACCCGACGAGATCCGCAAGGAAGGCACGGGCATGTGGACGTTCGTCGACGGCGGCAAGCGCTACCTCCCCGGCGAGTGGCCGTCGGACTCGAAGTTGTTCGACCCCGACGGAGCGGTGACGCTGTATGCCGAGCCGCCCCCGGGCGAAGCTCCACCCTCCTACCCCAGCCCCGCCGGCTGACCCAGGTGGTGACGGGCCGGCGACCGACAATTCCGGGAGGACCCCGTTCGAGGTCGCCGCGCCCGCCACCCCCACCACAGCGATGAGTTTGGGCGCGCACAGGTCGCGCCGGAACTCATCGCACGGCTGGTTCACGGGGTCGGGATGACCGCGGTTTCGTTGAACGTCTGCAGGATCGGGCGCCCGCCGCGCACGGCGATCCGGCACACCGAGGCGTGGTCGAGATGACAGTTGAACGAGATGTCGATCCCGACACCGAGCGCCCAGGCAACCGCCGACTTCATCGGCGAGACATGGCTCACGACGACGACATTCGCGGCATCGGCCCGTGCGAGCAACTCCTCGCAGGCGCCGCGAACGCGGATGTCGAGCGCTGCCAACGACTCGCCGCCCTCCGGTGTGAAGTCGGGATCGTCGCGCCAACGTGACCAGACCTCCGAGGGCACATCGGCGTGCGGCGTGCCCTCGTACTCGCCGTACGACAGCTCCAACCACCGCTCGTCGATCTCGACGGGCCGGCCGAACTCGGCCGCCGTCTGGCGAGCCCGCTTGAGTGGGCTCGACACCACGAAGTCGACCTCGCAACGATCCTGGACGAATGCGGCGACCGCAACGGCCTGGCGCCGGCCGTGCTCATCGAGGTCCTGGTCGAGGCGTCCTTGCAGTCGCCCCTCGAGATTTGCCTGGGTGCGGCCGTGACGGACGAGGATCAACACGCTCAGCAGTGTCCCACAGCCGACGCCGTCTCTTCGTTCTCAGCCGAAGCGTGCCGGCACCGCGTCGAGGACGCCGTCGTGACGAAACTTCGTGCGACGTTCACGGTCGCCGAGATCGTTGTGGCGCCACAACCAGACGCACAGCGCGAGACCGATCGCCTCCAGCGACAGCCCCCACCAGCCACGATCGGCGACCGGCAGTGGCGAGTCCCGGAACGACCAACCGAAGAACGGCCACCAGAAGACCTCGGTGTTGTTCCATGCCCCGTCGAACACGAGGTGCAGGATCATGCCGATCGGCAGGCCCAGCAGCATCTTGCGGATCGGCTTGCGACCCGATGTCGCGATCATCAGCACCGCGAGCAGCACCACGCTGACCGTGACGCTGTGCATGGCCCGCGCGCCACCGAACAGACCGTCGCCGACGGGGAGGACCGAACCGACGATCAACAGGCGGTAATCGAAGCGGGGATCGCGGAACACGAGCCCGACCGTGACGATCGCCGTGCCGATGAACCAGAAGAACACGGTCAGACGATCAGGAGGCGGCCGCAGTCGGGGCAGTCGGTGACGCCCGTCGCTGCTGCCTCGGTCTTGACCGTGTCGATCTCGGCTGCCGACAGCTCGAGATGACAACCTTGGCACTGCCGACCGACCAGTGGGGCAACGGCGACGCCGAGCGCCTCGCGCTTTCGGTCGTACGTGGTGAGCACCGAGTCGGCGATCGACGACCGCACGTCTTCGCGCGACCTCGCCAGCCGCTCGAGCTCGGCGTCGATGTCGCCGGACTCCACCGCCAGCGCCTGATCGGCGAGGCTCAGGGCCCCGGTGATCGCCTCCTCCTCGGCCAGGTGCGCTGCGAGTTGGTCATCGAGCGCTGCTTGCTGCTCGAGCGCGTCCATCTCGACGACATCGAGTTCGTCACGTTGGGCCTCGATGTTCGAGATCTCGTGCATCAGCGCCTCCGCCTCCCGCGGGGCGATCACGGTCTTCAGTTGCCGGTCCAGCCGCTGACGATGCTCGAGCAACTCGGCGCCCTGGGCCTCGGCACGGTCGATCGACGCGCCGAACTCGGCGATCGCCGCGACGAATGCCGCGCGCTGGCGCTCCCACTGGGTCGCTCGATTCGACGCCGCCGTGAACTCGTCGCGCAATGGTGAGTGAGCACGCCGATGTGTGAGCTGATCCGCCTGGGTGTCGATCGCCTGGAGCGCCAGCAGCAACTCGGGCAGCGTCGCGTCGGGCGTCGGGTCGGCGGAGGAATCGGTCATCGCCGACCAGTGTGGCAGGTCAGACGCAGGGGCCGATGATCTCGCTGATCGGCACCGACGGCAGCGGCGCGTTGGGGTCGAGCACGTCGGGTGGAATCGTCGTGCCGGTCGGGATCACCTCGGCCACCGGTGGCAGGGTCGTCGTGGTCGTCGCATCCGGAGCCAACGTCGTCGTGGGCGCGTTCGGGTCGGCCGGGACGGTCTCGACGGGCGGAGCGTACTTCAGGATGCACTCGTTGCCCGGCAACACCAGGCGGGCGTTCGCACGTTTGGGTGGAGCCGGTCGATCCCAGTCGAGCGCGGGGAGGAATGCATGCGCAGGCTCCATGAACGCCTTCCAGATGTCCGCCGGGAACGTGCCGCCCTGCACACGCGGGTAGCCACGGGCGCTGAAGGCCGGGATCCCGTTCATCGGTGTGTAGGCATTGGGGTCGCCGACCCACACGGCGGTCGCGAGCTGCTTGGTCCCACCGATGAACCACGCGTTGGTGTTGTCCTGCTGCGTTCCGGTCTTGCCGAAGGCCGGCCGGCGATCGTCGAAGGCCGCACCGCGACCGGTGCCACCGCCGTAGATCGGGCCCTTCATGATCTCGACGGTCGCCAGCGCGGCATCGCGGTCGAGGACCTGCGTCCCAGGATCGAGATGGGTGTACACACGCTCACCGGCGGCGTTGTCGATGAAGTCGACGTAATACGGATCATGGTGCACGCCCTCGTTGGCCAGCGTCTGCACCCCGGCCGCCATGTCGATCGGTGCCATCTCGTTCGCTCCGGTCGCGAAGCTCGCGTACGGCCGGATGGGCTCGCGTTCGGTCGCCGGCTGATCCTTGTAGAGATAGGTCGAGTGCGCCATCCGGTAGGTGGTGTCGACCACGCGGTTCAATCCCACGATCTGTGAGAGGCGGGCGAACGCACAGTTGATCGACCTCGTCGTGTGCTCCTGCAGGGTCACGACGCCACGGCTGACCGCATCGGTGATCGTGAACGGCTTGCTCGGTTCATCCGGGTTCGGCAATGTGCATGGCTTCGTGCCATCGAGCACGTCGTTCTGCTGCGCGCCGGCCTGGACGGCGGCGGAGAGGATGAACATCTTGATGCTCGACCCTGTCTGCCGGGGCGACAGGGCCATGTTGACCTCGCGCTCGTTGGGCACGAACCCGCGACCGCCGACCATCACCCGCACGGCCCCCGAGGTCGCATCGAGCGACACGATCGAGGCATCGAAGCCCTCGGGCGTGTCCGGCAGCACGCCGCGGGCCTGCTCGGCGAGCGACTGCAGATTCGCGTCGAGCGTGGTGTGGATGCGCAGACCACCACGGAACAGCTGGTTGTACCGCTCCTGGTAGGTGTCGCCGAGCACGTCGCTGCGATTGAGGAGGTAGTCGCGCAACGCCTCGGTGAAGTACGTGCGCTCGAACGCCCGGTCCGGCAGCGTTTTGACACGTGACGGCAAGACGAAGTCCTGGAGGGCGAGTGCCTCGACGGGCGTCACCTTGCCGTCGTCCTCGAGCCGGGAGACGACCTGCAGCCACCGTGCCCGGCTGCGCTCGGGCTCGTTGATCGGATCGAACCCCGAGGGGGAGCGGACCAGGCCGGCGAGAAAGGCGGCCTCGGTGAACGTGAGGTCCTGCGCCCGCTTGCCGAAGTACGTCTCGGCGGCCGCCGAGATGCCGTAGGCGTTGTTACCGAAGAACACCGTGTTCAGATAGCGCTCGAGGATCTGCTGCTTGGTCAGCTTCTTCTCGAGCATCCGTGCGTAGTGGATCTGCAGCACCTTGTAGCGACCGTCGCGCTCCAGGCCGGCGAGGAAGTCGTTCTTGACCACCTGCATCGTGATCGTGGACGCACCCTGCTGCGGTGCGTCGGAGGCGAAGTTCGACAGGGTCGCGCGCACCAGGCTGCGAACGTTGATGCCCTCGTGGCCGAAGAACTCCTTGTCCTCGACCGTCAGGAACGCGTCGACGACATTGGCCGGGATGTCGTCGTAGGCAATCGGCTGGGAGTTCTCCAGTTCGTAGAACCCGATCTCCTGTCCGCTCACGTCGTAGACGTACGTCCGCTGGGCCAGTGCCTCGAAGTCGGGGAGCTCGACCGGCAGCTCCTCGTGCGCATTCACCGATGCCCAGAGCCGCGGCGCGACGCCCACCACGGTGGCGGTGATCAGCAACGCACCGGCCGCGACGATCAGCAGCAGACGTGGGACGAGGCCGAGGAGACGCACAGTGGCCTCGACGATACTGGGGGTGCCGGCGCTGTGGGCGGCAGGCGGTGGCCGCGGGCGTCGTGTACGTTCGCCGACGATGACCGACCCCGCCATCGCCGTCAAGCCGTTTCGCTTCGGAGTCCAGCTCACGGTGCCGAGCGATGTCCGAACCTGGGCCGAGACCGCTCGCCAGATCGAATCGCTCGGGTACTCGACCGCGACGATGCCGGACCACTTCACCGATCAGTTCGCCCCGATCCCTGCGCTCCAGGCCGTGCTCGACGCGACCACGACGCTGCGCGCCGGCGCCCTGGTGTTCGACAACGACTACAAGCATCCGGCCATCCTCGCCAAGGAACTGGCGACGATGGATGTGCTCTCCGATGGCCGGGTCGAGATCGGCCTCGGCGCGGGCTGGATGACGTCGGACTACGAGCAACTCGGACTCGCCCACGACGCTGCGGGGATCAGGATCGATCGATTCGTCGAGGGCCTGGCCGTCATCCGGGGAGCGATGGGCCCCGGTCCGTTCAGTTTCTCGGGCGAGCACTACGTCGTCACCGGCTACGACGGACTGCCCAAGCCGGTTCAGCGCCCCTGCCCGCCGATTCTCATCGGAGGTGGCGGGCGTCGCGTGCTCGGCATCGCGGCGCGCGAGGCAGATATCGTCGGGATCAACGCCACGCTGATCGCAGGGGTCTTCGGTCCGGAGGCCTTCGCCACCATGACCGCCGAAGCCGTCACTCGCAAGGTCGCCATCGTCGTCGAACAGGCCGGTGATCGGCTCGCCGATCTCGAACTCCACATCCGCACGTTCTTCAACAAGATCACCGACGATCGGGTCGGGGCGATCGAATCGATCGCGCGCACGCTCGGCGTGGACCCGGCGATGATCGACGGGTCCCCCTACGCGCTCATCGGGAGCCCCTCGAAGGTCGTCGAAGACCTGCTGGCGCTGCGCGAGACGCACGGATTCAGTTATGTCAGCGTCGGAACCAACGAGATCGATGCGTTCGCTCCCGTCGTCGCCGAGCTCGCGGGGCGTTAGGCGGCTGTTCGTGCAACGACGACCCGATGTGGTGCTGTGGGGCGCGGGCATGGTCGCCGGCGTCCACGCGGCTGCGTGCCAGTCGCTCGAGTGGCCGGTCCGGGCGATCGCCTCGCGCACCGCCGAACGGGCCTCCGAGCTCGCCCGGGCGGTCGGCGCCCCGGCATCGACGTTCGACGACCTCGTCGCGCAACGACGAGGTGACATCGCGATCGTCGCGACGCCGCCGGCGAACCACGTCGACGACGCGATCGGGCTGCTCCGCGCCGGCTACCAGGTCGTGGTCGAGGCGCCGATCGCGTGCACGCTCGCGGATGCGGATCGGCTCATCGCCGCAGAGACGGCCGTCGGACGCCCGGTGCTGTACTCCGAGCACCTGGTTGCGTCGCCCGTGGTCGACGGCCTGCTCACCGACGTCGTCCAGATCGGCACGCTCACACACCTGTCGGCTCGGGCGATCCAGCCACCGCCGACGTGGCGCGCGCCCGGCGGGACCGACTGGGGCGGCGGCGCGCTGTTCGATCTCGGCGTCCACCCCGTCGGTCTGGTGCTGCGCACGGCTGCAGAAGCAGGCGCCGGGCCACCCGAACATGTCAACGCGGTGATCACCGATGCGTCGACGGCACGCGAGCACGCAACCGTCCGGCTGCGCTTCGCCGGCGGACTCGTCGCCACGATCGTCGTCGGATGGCAACCCGGTGCCGCACCCGATTGGGATCTGCAGGCCTCGAGTGCCGCCGGTGTGCTGCGCGCCGAGCTGTACCCGCTGCCGACACTGGAGCACAACGGTGAACCGGTCACGACCGGACTCGGACCGGGGCCCGGCGGTCCGTCACTGGTGCACGACTACGGCTATGCACCACAACTCAAGCGGTTCTGGACCAATGTCCGAACCGGTCGACCGGTTCCGACGACGTCGCATCTCGGACGCCAGGTCCTCGACGTGATCTCGGCCGCGCACTGGTCTGCCGGCAGGAACGCCATCGACGTCGCGCTTCCCTTTCAGGGTCCTCGCAACCTCACGCCGCGCCAACTGCTCGCCCCGACGCACGAGGCGCCCGGCACACCGTGAACGCTCAGTTGCGCGGGAGTCTGCGACCCTTCTCGATCACGACGACACCTTCGTCGCTCACGGTGAACTGCTGACGGTCGGCATCGAGTTCGAGTCCGATCCGGGTCCACTCGGGCACGACGACGTTCTTGTCGACGATGCAGCGGTGCAGACGGACGCCGGGACCGATGCGGACGTCGGGAAAGATGATCGAATCGGTGACGTGTGCGTCATGGTCGATGAACGCGCCCGGCCCGACGATGGAACGCTCGACGTGCGAGCCCGAGATGATCGACCCCTGACACAACAGGCTGCCGTCGACGAACGACGGCTCACCGCCGCGTCCACGTGACACCTTGGCGGGAGGCAACGCCCGTCGAGAGGTGAAGACCGGCCACTTCTCGTTGTACAGGTTGAAGATCGGCACCGGGGCGATCAGGTCCATGTTGGCGTGGAAGAACGAGTCGATCGTCCCGACGTCACGCCAGTATCCCTTCTCGCGCTCGTCCTGGCCGGGGACCTCGTTCTTCGAGAAGTCGTAGGCCCGCGCCACGCCCGCCTCGGTCAGCGCCGGGATCACGTGGCTGCCGAGGTCCGTGTAGGAGTTCTCGCGAGGCGTGACCACGTCGATGAGCGTCTGGGTGTCGAACACGTAGTTCCCCATGCTCGCGAGGCACATCTGGTCGTTGCCTGGCATCGTCGGCGGTGACGGGACCTTCTCGTGGAAGGCGATGATCCTTCCGTCCTCGGCGACTTCGATCACCCCGAACTCGGTGGCCTCGTGCTTGGGCACCGGAATCGCCGCGACGGTCACCCCGGCGCCGGACTGCACGTGCTCGTCGACCATCTGACGCGGATCCATGCGGTAGATGTGATCGGCGCCGAACACGCAGACGATGTCGGGCGACTCGTCGGCGATCAGGTTGAGGTTCTGGTAGATCGCGTCTGCAGACCCCTGGAACCAGTACGGTCCCCGCCGCATCTGGGCGGGTACCGGCGTCACGTAGTTGTCGAGCATCGCCGAGAAGCGCCACGTCTGCGAGATGTGTCGGTCGAGGCTGTGGCTCTTGTACTGCGTGAGCACGACGATCTTCAGGTAGCCCGCGTTCGCGAAGTTCGACAGCGCGAAATCGATCAGCCGGTAGGTCCCGGCGAACGGAACGGCCGGCTTGGCCCGGTCATTCGTGAGCGGTTGAAGACGTTTGCCCTCGCCGCCGGCGAGCACGATCACGAGCACTTTGGGTTCGGGCCTCATCGCCCTCCAACGTACACATCAGCGCCCGGATGACCCTTCAAGTTGGGCGTAGAGGGCCGAATAGTCGCCTGCCGGCAGGGTCCACGACCAGTCGATGTTCATCATCCGACGCTGCATCGCCTGGCGCCGACGTCGATCCTTCACGCGCCGAGCGGCACGAAAGAGTGCCGCCAGCAGATCTTCGGGCGCGACTCGGCCAGCGACGAATCCGGTTCCCTGCCGGTCGAGGTCGGCGTCGATCACCGTGTCGACGAGTCCACCGACTGCCGTCACGACGGGAACTGCGCCGTACCGCATCGCCTGCATCTGGGTGAGTCCGCAGGGTTCGAAACGGCTCGGCATCAGGTAAAGGTCGGCTCCGGCGAACATCAGGTGCGACAGGGCCTCGTCGTATCCCTCCACGAACGTGAACCAGTCGGCGTGTTCGTCGGCGAGATGGTGCAGATGGGCGGCGAGTCCGGCGTCGCCGGTACCGAGGATCGCGAGGCGCATGGGAATCTGCGCCAGCAGCGGCACCAGGGGCGCCAACACGTCGATCCCCTTCTGATGCGTCAGGCGCGTCACGACCGTCGCAAGCGGGACGTCATCGACGGCCAGGCCCAGCCGACCGTGGAGCGTCACTCGATTCGCGTTGCGTCCCACCAGGTCGGTCACATCGAAGGGGGCCGCGAGGTGCGCGTCGGTCGCCGGATTCCACACGTCGGTGTCGATGCCGTTGAGGATCCCGATCATGTCGGCGCCGCGATTGCGGAGCGCTTCGTCCAGACCGAAGCCGCCCTCCGGGGTGACGATCTCGGTCGCATGGTGCGGGGAGACCGCCACGATCCGATCGGCCAACGCCAGGGCGCCCGACAGGGGGTTCGTGCCGCCCCACCACTCGTAGTGGGCCGAGCGAGGCCCGATCACGTCGAGCCATGATCCGTCGGTGACGCCCTGATATGCGAGGTTGTGCAGCGACAGCACCGTCGGCGGCGGATCGGTGAGTGCGGCCAGCACCGAACCGGTGTGCCAGTCGTTCAGGTGCAGGATGTCCGGACGATCCAGCTCGACGTACGCGGCGACCGCTCGAGCGAACCGGAAGAATCGCGCACTGTTGTCGAGCCAACCTTCGCCGCCTGCCTGCAGGTAGGGATGTGGTCGTTCCATGCCCGGCACCGAGACGAGGTGGAGTCGGCCGACGCTGGGGTGCGACCCGACGCGCAGTCGGGCCGGCCCGACCCACGACGGCACGGCCAGATCGATGATCGTCTCGTCGGCGAGTTCGATGCCGCCGTAGTCAGGCATGACCAGATCGACGTCGACGCCTTGGCGCCGCAACTCGGCACCGAGGCCAGCTGCAGCGAACGCAAGCCCACCGACCGTCGCGACGGGAGCGAGTTCGGCGGTGGCGAAGACAACCCTCATCGGTTCCAGTCTGCCCTTCCGTGCGCTTGACTGAATGAATGTCGGATCTCGCCCAGACTCCCCCACGACCCGACGACGCCGTCAGCGACGACATCCGACTGCTCGGTCGCCTCCTCGGCGATGCGATCCGGGCCACCGAGGGCGACGAGACCTTCGCCATCGTCGAGCAGGTCCGCCGGTTGGCGGTCGACGGCCGACGGACCGGCACCAGCTCGGTCGAAGCGATCCGCGACGCCCTCGGGCGACGGCCGCTCGCCGAACAACTGCTGGTCCTGAGGGCACTCGACTGGCTGTCGCTGCTCGCCAACACCGCCGAGGACGTGCATGTCGAACGCCGGAGCCGTCGCGAACGCGGCGCCACCGGGTCGCCGCGTCGAGGGAGCCTGCGCGCCGCGATCGAGCGCATCGTCGCCGCAGGGGTCGGCGCCGACGAGCTGGTCGCCGTCGGACAGGAGATCGAGGTCACGCCGGTCATCACGGCGCACCCGACCGAGGTCAGGCGCAAGACCATCCTCGAGGTCCTCGAGGAGGTCGCCGACCTGCTCGAGCGGCGCAGCGACGTCGCCGACGACCCCGTCGAATGCGGTGACGTCGAAGACCGGCTGTCGGTCTGTGTGTTGCTCCTGTGGCAGACCGCCCTCCTGCGACTGTCGAAGCTGCGGGTTCGCGACGAGATCAACGAGGCGATCCGCTATTACGGGACCAGCTTGTTCGACGTCATCCCCGCCCTGACGAACGACTTCGAGCAGGCCCTCACCCAGGTTGCCGGCCGCGATCACATCGACACGACCCACGCCGTCACGATGGGCTCGTGGATCGGCGGCGACCGCGACGGCAACCCGTTCGTGACCGCAGAGGTCATGCGCTACGCGATCCACCGCCAGACGGCGACAGCGCTCGAGCATCACCTCGACGCGCTCCACCACCTGTCGCACCGGCTGTCGATGACCGACCGTCTCGTGACGCCGACACCGGAACTGCTCGCACTCGCCGCGGCATCCGGCGACGACTCACCATTCCGCGCGGACGAGCCGTACCGACGAGCCCTCCGCGGGATGCACGCGCGGCTCCATGCCTTCGCCCGGTCGGTGATCGACCCTGCCGACGAGCCACCCGGACCGACACCCCCCGAGCCTCGGCCGCCATACGACGCGATCTCCGAACTGGTCCGCGATCTCGACATCGTCATCGAGTCGCTGCACACGCACGGCGGCGCCTCGATCGCCGAACGATTCGTCGAACCGGTGCGTCGCGGCGTTGCGATCTTCGGCGCTCACCTCTGCGGGCTCGACATGCGCCAGAACTCGGCCGTCCACGAACGCGTCATCGACGATCTCTTCCGATGCGCCGGCGTGTGCGACTCGTATCTCGCGCTGGGCGAAGCAGCCCGCGTGGAACTCCTCGAAGCCGAACTGCGCACGCCTCGACTGCTCCGGCACCCTGGCGCCGCCTACGACGATCTGACCCGCTCCGAACTCGCGATCTTCGACGAGGCGGCCGATGCGGTCGCCCGAATCGGCGGCGTGATCCTGCCCCACTACGTGATCTCGATGGCCCACGACGTCAGCGACGTGCTCGAGGTCGCCGTCCTGCTCAAGGAGGTCGCGCTCGTGAAGAGCGCGACGCCGGCGAGTCCCGCCACGACGCAGCTCGACATCGTCCCCCTGTTCGAGACCATCGAGGACCTCGGGCGAGCCTCCGACGTGCTCGATCGACTCCTGCGAACCGACATCTACGCCGATCTCGTGCGCTCACGCGGCAACCGCCAGGAAGTGATGATCGGGTATTCGGACTCCAACAAGGACGGCGGGTACCTGTGTTCGCAGTGGAATCTCTCGGCGGCACAGTCGTCGCTGACGGAAGTCGCGATGCGTTCGGGGGTCCGCCTGCGTTGCTTCCACGGGCGCGGTGGCACCGTCGGACGTGGCGGCGGCCCCGCATACCAGGCGATCCTGGCGCTCCCGACCGGATCGGTCGACCGGTCGATCCGGCTGACCGAGCAGGGCGAGATGGTCGCTGCGAAGTACTCGAACCCTGCGATGGCGCGACGCAACCTCGAGACGCTGGTGGCCGCCACCCTCGAGGCCTCGTTGCTGCACACCCCAGCCCGAATGCCCCCGATCGATCCGTCGTTCACGGCCGCGATGGACCAACTCGCCTCGTTCGCGTTCGACGCGTACCGCCGGCTCGTCTACGGCGACGACCGCTTCGTCACGTTCTTCCGCTCGATCACGCCGACCGACGAGATCGCCAAGCTCAATGTCGGGAGTCGGCCGGCGTCACGAACGGCATCGGCGGCCATCGAGGATCTGCGTGCCATTCCGTGGGTCTTCGGGTGGACGCAGTGTCGCCTCATGATCCCCGCCTGGTTCGGGGTCGGCTCCGCAGTCGAGGCGTTCGTCGCGACGACCGGCGATCTCGACCGGCTCGAGGCGATGTACCGAACCTGGCCGTTCTTCCGCGCGGTGATCGACAACATGGGGATGGTGCTGGCCAAGACCGACATCGACATCGGCGCCCGCTACGCCGCGGTGCTCGTCGAGGACGAGCCCACGCGCACCGACATCTTCGGCGCGATCGCCGACGAGCACCGCCGGACCATCGAATGGCACGGCCGGATCACCGGATCGCCATCGCTCCTCGCCGACAACCCACTGCTCGCGCGCAGCCTGTCGAACCGCTATCCGTACCTCGACCCGCTCCACGTGATGCAGGTCGATCTGCTCCGGCGCTTCCGCGACGGCGACCACGACGAAATGGTCGAACGCGGCATTCTGTTGTCGATCAATGCGATCGCCACCGGTCTGCGCAACTCCGGTTGACCGACTCCACCTGCCGAACCCGACGATCGTAGGATCGACGACCATGTCGACATCGTTTCGTGCCCGCGCCGCGCGTCGGGCCCTCTCCAGGATGTCCGCCGGCCCGCAGCTCCCCCTCGACCAGGCCCGCGTCCGAATGGACCAACTGGATCGACTCCCCCGCCCACGCCACGTCGACTACGTCGACGTCCTCGTCGGCGGTGTGCCGGCCATCGTCGCCACACCCACTCGCGTGCGCCCCGATCGGCACCTGCTCTACATCCACGGCGGCGCCTACGTGGTCGGGTCGCCCAAGAGCCACATCGCGATGGCTGCGAACCTCGCGAAGCGCGCCTCGGCGACCGCCACCGTGATCGAATATCGCCTCGCCCCCGAGCACGTGTACCCGGCCGCCATCGACGACTGCGTCGCTGCCTATCGAGCGCTGATCACCGATGTCGACCCGGCACTGGTGACAATCGCCGGCGACTCGGCCGGCGGCGGGGCCGCGCTGTCGACGCTCGTCAGCCTGCGCGATGCCGGCGACCCGCTTCCGGGCGCGACCTACCTGCTGTCGCCTTGGACCGACCTGACCGGATCGGGCGAGTCGGTGATCAGCCGCGCCGAGGCCGACCCGATGATCGACGGCGCCAAGATCGCCGAGTCCGGACGGGTCTACGCCGGGGACGTTCCGCTCGACGACCCTGGCGTGTCACCGTTGTTCGCCGACCTGTCGGGGCTGCCACCGCTGCTCATCCAGACGGGCATGGACGAGGTGCTGCTGTCGGACTCGACCCGACTCGCCGACCGAGCACGCCAGGCCGGCGTCGACGCGACCCTCGATCTCGCCGAGGGCATGTGGCACGTGTACCAGATGTTCGCCCCGGTGGTTCCCGAAGCCACCGACGCGCTCGTGCGCGCAGCGGTCTTCATGCGGTCGCGGACACGGGTGGCGCTCAGCACATGACGTCGACGGCACCACGTCATCCCGAACTCGGCTTCTACACCCTCGCCGGCGGCGCCCAGAACCCCCATGAGCTGGTGTCGGAGTGTGCCCGAGCCGAGGAGCTCGGCTTGGGTGCCGTGTTCATCAGCGAACGGTTCAACGTCAAGGAGGCGGTGACGCTCTCAGGTGCCGCGGCGGTCGCCTCGACCAACCTCAAGATCATCACCGGCGCCACGAACCACAACACTCGCCACCCGATCGTGACGGCTTCCTACGCCACGACGATGCACCGACTCACCGGCGGGCGGTTCGTCCTGGGGATCGGCAGGGGGATCGCTCCACTGTTCGACGCCTACGGCATTCCTCGCATCACCACGGCACAGATGGAGGACTTCGCAAGCCTGATGCGCCGGCTCTGGCACGGCGAGACCGTTATCGGCCACGACGGCCCGATCGGGCGCTACCCCGTGCTGCGCCTCGACCCCGATTTCGACGAGGACATCGACCTCGGCCTGGTGGCCTTCGGCCCCCATTCGCTCGAGTTGGGCGGCCGAGCGTTCGACCACGTAATCCTGCACACGTACTTCTCCGACGAGACACTGCAGCGCTGTGCCACCACCGTCAAGCGAGCGGCCGAGCAGGCGGACCGCGATCCCGAGGCCGTCACGGTGTGGTCGTGCTTCGCCACCGTCGGCGACGACGTGCCCGAACCCCTGCGCCTGAAGAAGACCGTCGGACGCCTCGCGACGTACCTCCAGGCCTACGGCGACCTGCTGGTCGAGACCAATCGCTGGGATCCGGCCGCGCTGGCACGTTTCCGTTCCGACGACATGGTCGCCGGCTTCCGGAATGCGATCGATGTCCATGCGACGACCGAACAGCTCGAGCACATCGCCACGCTGATCCCCGACGAATGGCTGGCACCGTCGGCCACCGGCAGTGCGCCCGAATGTGCGGCCGCCGTCCGCGCCCAGTTCGACCTCGGCGCCGACGCCGTGATCATGCACGGCGCATCACCCGACGAACTCGCCCCGGTCGTCGCCGCCTACGACGCCTGACGACCCGTCACGCAAGCGCCGCCTCGGCGAACTCGGCGACCTGCGAGACACAGCGCGCACCAGCATCCAGCAAGGGTCCGAGCTGGAAGAAGACGTGCACCATGCCGTCGTAGTTCGTGGAGGTGACCGGCACGCCCGCAGCCGCGAGCACTCGCGCGTACTCGGCGCCCTGGTCACGCAGGGGGTCGTACTGCGCGGTGATCACCAGCGCCGGAGCAACCCCGGCGTGCGTCGCAGCCAGGATCGGCGAGGCACGCCAGTCGGAGTGGTCGGGCGCGTACTGCTCCATGAACCAGTCCATCGTCTGGGCGTCGAGGACGTAGCCGACACCGTTCTCGGTCATGGACGCGCTGTCGTCGTCGCTGCGGACCCCTGGGTACACGAGGCACTGTCCGGCGAGAGCCAGACCGGCGTCGCGCGCCATCAGCGCCATCACCGCGGAAAGGTTCCCCCCGGCCGAGTCGCCACCGACGACGATCTTGGCGTCGCCGGACCCGCCGACCTCGGCTCGGTGGTCGGCGATCCATGTCAGCGCAGCCCAGGAGTCATCGACGGCGGCCGGGAACGGTGACTCCGGGGCCAGCCGGTAGTCGACCGCGACCACCGTCGTGTGGGCCTGCGATGCGATCTGGCGGCACGGCTCGTCATGGCTCTCGAGATCGCCGATCGTGAACCCGCCCCCGTGGAAGAACACGAAGATGCCGGTCGCAGCGTCGTTGCGATAGATCCGGACCGGGATGTCGCCGGCGGGTCCGGGAACGCTGCGATCCTCGACGTGATCGAGGTCGGGCCCTGGCCCGGCAACAGCCGACAATGCCAGGTATCCGTCGCGTCGCTCCTGCACCGATGGCGAGACGGCAGCATCCCGTGCCGCGGCGTTGATCATGTCGAGAAGCGGTTGGAGCTGTGGGTCGATCACGCCGGAATCGTAGACAAGCGTCCTCCCGCCGCCATCACGACATGGCCACGTTCAGTCCCGCTCGGCGCGTCCCTCGAGCAGCGCGACGGCGCTCGCCGAGGATGGCATCGCCGCGATCTCCGCTGCTGCCTGCCTCGTTCGGACCTTGGTGTCGTCATCAGCGAGCACACGCTCGATCCGCTCGGCGATCCGTGCCGGCGAGGAGTCGTCCGGCTCGACGATCGATCCGATTCCGATCTCGGTGATCAAGTCGGCGTTCTCGAAGTGGTCCGCGCCCAGCGGGATGGCGACGTGCGGGAGCCCTGCGGCGGCGGCACCGATCATCGCGCCGGAGCCACCGTGCGAGACGACGAGATCGCTCGCGGCCAACGCGTCACGCTGCGGAACCCACCGTTCGACGCGGATGCGATCCGGAAGCGGGCCGAACGACTCCGGATCGACCGAATTGCCGACCGTCATGAGTGCGTCGACGCCGAGCATCGCGATCGCTTCGATCACGGCAGGCCACGGGGCAACCGGGCCGAACTCTGTGCCGAAGGTGACGTACAACGCTGGACGATCGCCGTGACGCACGGTCTCGGCCGGTGCGGTGTCGTCGCCGATCGGCCGGATGAGGTGGATCGGTCCGTCTCCTGGCAGCGGTTCGAAGCTCAGCGGGAGCGGGTGGAAGTACCTGCCCGCAGACCGGCCGAGGTCCGCGGGAGCGGCGCGCCCTGCCATCGCCCACAGGCCGGCCACCCCCTCGACGGCGGTACGCAGGAGGTCGTCGGGCAGCAAACGCCCGAAACCGACCGTCGCATGGGCGACGCCGAGCCGCTCAGCGAGCGGAGCAGCGGCGAGCTCGCACGGCTCGTGCACGATGAGGTCGATCTGTCGGCCGTCGACCACCGCCAACAGGTCGTCGTACATCATCTCGGCCGAGAGCGTGGCGAACATCGCCGGGAAGACGACCGCCCGCCGCTGTCTCGGCGCGAGACGGCCGAACTCGGGCCATCCGTCGCGGAAGCGCTTCGCGCGGCTGGAGATGTCGGTCCCGGCCGCGACCGACTCGAAGCCCGCACGGCGCACGAGGTCCTGCGCGTCGGGCCCCGTCGCCCACAGCACCTCGTGGCCGGCCGCCAGCAATGCCGCGGCGACCGGAACGAGTGGCAGCACGTGGCCGACGCCAGGGGTCGACACCACGAGTACGTTCACCCGGCGCCGGACTCCAACTCGTCCACCACGAGGGCGGCGACTCGTCGAAGCGTGTCCTGTTGTCCTTCGTCCAGGTGGCGCGGACGGATGTCGGCAACGCACAGGGTGCCCACCCGGCTGCCGTCGGCAAGCGTCAGCGGCATGCCGGCGTAGAACCGGATTCGCGGGTCGTGGATCACCAATGGGTTCTGCGCGAACCGCGAATCGGCCAGCGTGTCGGGCACCTCCATCACGTCGGGCTCGAGAATCGCGTGGGCGCACAGCGACATGTCACGCGGGGTCTCGGTCACGTCGATGCCACGGCGGGACTTGAACCACTGTCGCTCGGTGTCGACCAGGCTGACGAGCGCGATGGGGACATCGAGCGCCGTGCTGATCTCGGCGGTGTACCGATCGAACCGCTCCTCCGGTTGGGTGTCGAGAATCCCGAGCGCATCGAGCGAGGCCAGGCGACGCAGCTCGTCCGGGGGTGGCGGAGCGTTCTGCCAACGACTCGCTCGCCGCAGCAACCAGGCCCGCAACTTGGTGCGGATGTAGAACGAACTCGCCGGCCAGACCAGCCACTCGGTGATGCGTGTCTCGTCGGCGTCTCGATGCCAGCGCGCACTCGCCCGGCCGATCATGATCAGCGGAACGTCGGCGCCGTACGGCTCGCCCAGTTCTCGGATCGCGGCGATCAGATCGAAGCCGCCATCATCGTCGACCGCCTCGACGAGCACGATGCCGGGTTCGTTGGTCCGGACCGCCTCGAATGCTTCGTACAGGTCCGACGTCATGATCATGTCGAGCTGTTCGGCCCGTACGACCTCCGCAAGCGCCTGCGCGATGTCGGGTGATCGGGCACACACGACCGCCGACGTGGCATCGGGAGAGAGCGCCGACGTCGCAGCACCGCCCATCGGTCGCGCACTGCCACCTCGGTGGATGGCACCGCGCAGCTCGATGGTCAGACCCTCCTGGGCGGCGAAGACCTCGCCTCGGTAGCCCGATGCCGCAGCGTGCGAGCGTGCGAGCGCAACGAGTTCGTCCATCTCCTCATCGGTCCGGTTCGGGTCGTGGTGGTACAGCGCAACCCGGGCGACGTCGGCCCGACGGGCGACGTCGACGACGTACTCGACAGTGCTGTGTCCCCAGCCGACGTGGTCGCCGAACTCCGCTGCCACGTACTGCGCGTCATGGATCAGGAGGTCCGCACCCGCGATGAATGCAGCGTGGGCGTCGTCGTGACGGTTCTGGCCGACATCACCGCCTGCGGCCAGATCGTGATCATGTGGCTCGTGGTCGGACGAATACACGACCGTGGCACCGTCGACCTCGAGCCGGTAGCCGAGCGTCAGGGCCGGGTGGTTCAGGTACTGGGTGTCGACTCGCACGCCACCGATGTCGATCGTTCCTTCGACGAGGTCGTGGTGACCGACGTCGGCCGACAGCTCGTCGATCGCGACCGGGAAGTAGCGGTATTCCATCTGCCCGGCCAGGATTTCGCTGAGCGATCCGCCGAGACCGCTCGGCCCGTAGATCTGCCAGTGGTTGCCCGCCTGGAAGAGCGGCGCGAAGAACGGCAAGCCCTGGATGTGGTCCCAGTGGGTGTGGCTGATCAGGATGTGGCCGTCGATCGGTGCACCGTGTGCCTGCGCCATCAGCTGCCGTCCGAGTCCGTGGGCACCGGTGCCGCAGTCGATGACGATCAAGGTTCCGGCATCGGAGCGCACCGCCACGCATGAGGTGTTGCCGCCGTAGCGGAGCGTGGAGGGTCCGGCTTTGGCGATCGAACCTCGCGTTCCCCAGAACGTCACCTGCATGTTGGATCCTCCGGTCGTGACTGTACGCGATCGCGGACGGCTCGACGCGAGCAGCGACGGAGTGGGCCGGTGACGTCGGGCTCAGGCCGTGCCGGTGATCACGGTGACCGGCAATTTCACCTTGCGTTCGATCCGGTGCGGCAGGTCCTGGTGCAGCCAGCGCGAGATCGTGGTGGGGAGCGTCGACACGAGGATCTCGTCGGCCGACTCGATCTGGGCGACTCGGGCCACCGCCGCGGCGGTGTCGCAATCGGTCGACAGCTCGCCGGTCGACATCGCACCGAGCGACGCCAACCATTCGAGACCGAACGCCAGGCGATCGCGGGCGATCTGGCGTTCGTCGCTGACCTCGAGCGATGCGGTCGGCGAGAGGTTCGCCGCGTCCCCGACCGCCGCGCCGATGGCGACCGCCGACGAGACCGGGCTGGCGACGGGCACGAGGAGATGCAGCTCACAGCCTCCGTCGGCCACCCGACGACGGACCTCGGCGGCCAGTTCCTCGCCGCCCACGGTTCGGTTGGCAACGATCAACACCTTGTGCATCCCAACCCCTCCCTCGAATGGATGCCCGATGCTACGTCACGGCGCACGACGCAACCCACCGTCGGCCGGCGCGCCGATCGCAGCGAGGGGTGGGCTCGTTCAGCTCGCCATCGCCGGCTCGATCGCCGCCGCGGCACCGAGCGCGGCGTTGCGTGCGAGCATGCGCCAGCCGTAGAGCGCCGCGAGGAGTGCCGCGGCACCACCGATGAACAGCGAGGCACGGGGGCTGACGTGCTCGGCGACCCACCCTGCGATGGGGCCACCGATCGGCGTCGAGCCGAGGAGCGCCATCGAGAACAGGGCCATCACCCGGCCACGGAACTGCGCATCGGAGTTGAGCTGCAGCGTCGCGTTCGACAGCGAGATCGTCCCCACGCTCGCCGCACCGACGAACGGGAGCACGGCATAGGCAGCCACGAGGGTCGGCATCGCGGCGAGCGCGCACACCAGCAGTCCGAACGCAGCCGCGACCATCACGAAGCGACGCGGCGTGGCGACGCCTGACGAGGCGACGACGAGCCCACCGACGACGGCGCCGGCCCCCATCAGCGATGTCATCACGGCCAGGCCGCTCGCTCCTGCCCCGAACGTGAACTCGGCGAACAGCGGAAGGGTCGTCGAGAACTCGTACGTCAGGGTGCCGATGACCACCAGCATGACGAGGGTCGTTCGCAGCGCCGTGGTGTTCCACGCGTAGTGGAAGCCGTCGCGGAGCTGGCGCGGCGCTCTGGCACTGCGGGCCGAGGGATGGAGTTCGTCGGTGCGGATCAGCACCAGGGCGATCACGACGGCCAGGTACGACACCGCGTTGACGACGAAGCACTGGCCGATCCCCACGGTGGCGATGAGGACGCCACCGATGGCTGGGCCGATCGCCCGCGCCGCGTTCACGACCACGCTGTTGAGCGTGACGGCATTGCTGACGTCTGCGGGGCCGACCATCTCCATCACGAACGTCTGCCGACTCGGATTGTCGACGGCGGTGACGGCTCCGAAACCGGCCGCGATCACGTAGACCATCCAGAGCTCGACCGTTCCGGTGATCGTCACGATGCCGAGGGTGAGCGCGAGGAGCCCGGCGATCGACTGAGTCGCCATGATGAGCCGGCGCTTGTCGTAGCGGTCGGCGATCATGCCGCCGAATGGCGCCAGCAACAGCGTCGGCAGGAACTGCATCGCCATCACGGTCCCGAGCGCCGTGCCACTCCCTGTCAGTTGGAGCACCAGCCACGACTGGGCGATCAGCTGCATCCACGTGCCGCTGAACGACACGGCTTGGCTCGCGAAATAGAGGCGGTAGTTGCGGAAGCGGAGCGCGGAGAACGTGCGCGCGCTGAGTGCCGAGAACCTGGCGTTCACTCCCCGACCTCGAGCAGCCGTTCGAGGACGGGCAGCATCTCGGCGACCGCGTCCACGTCGTCGGCTCCCAGATCCGCGAGCTGCGACGCCAACCAGGTGCGGCCTGCCACGCGCACCTCGTCGAGATAAGCCGCGCCCGCAGCGGTGACCGTGATGAACGCGCACCGACGGTCGTCGGGGTCTGCCTCACGAGTCAGGAATCCGACCTGCTCGAGCGCTGCCACGATCTTGCTCACCGAGGGAGGCTTGACGTGTTCACTCTCGGCGATCTGCCCGATGGTCAGCCGCCCGTTGCGGCTGACGGTGGCGAGCACGGCGAGTTGCGACGGCGTGATCCGGTCGACCGAGCTGGTTCGGATCTTGCGGGCGAGGCGCAGCAGCACCAACCGGAGCCGATCGACATCGATCGCCACGTCGTTCTGAACGGGGGTCGATCCGGAGGCGCTCACAGATCGTTAGCATACCACATAGTTTCCAACGCTATGCATCTGCTGTGCCCCTCCTCGGGCATGTCGGCCACCACTACGCTCGCCGCAATGGGACGACTCACCGACGCGGTGGCCGTGGTGGTGGGTGCCGGCCAGACGCCCGGCGAGACGATCGGCAACGGACGGGCGATCGCCACGACCTTCGCCCGCGAGGGGGCGCTCGTGTACTGCGTCGACCGAGTCGGCGAACGCGCCGAGGACACAGTCCGATCGATCCGGGCGGAGGGCGGAGTCGCGGAGTCGTTCGTCGCCGACATCACCGACGCCGACCAGTGCGATGCGCTCGCCGCTGCCGCACTCGATCGGTGGGGTCGCATCGACATCCTGGTCAACAATGTCGGCATCGGTGGCCGCGGTGACGGCCCTGCCCATTCGGCCGACGACGATGCGTTCGAGCGGATCCTCGACGTCAACATCCGAGCGATGTGGCGCACATGTCGAGCCGTGCTCCCCACGATGCGCGAGCAGCAACATGGCTCGATCGTGAACGTGTCCTCGGCAGCGTCGGTCGCCGGCGGGTTCCAAGTCGCCTACGAGGTCTCGAAAGCCGCGGTCAACCGCTTGACCACGTCGATTGCACAGTCGAACGCGTCGCGAGGCATCCGCTGCAACGCGATCGCGCTCGGACTCGTCGACACGCCGATGGCCGTCGGAGGAATCGCCGCCGCTCGGGGCGTCTCGCTCGACGTCGTGCGCGAAGAACGCAACGCCCGCATCCCGCTGAAGGGCGGCATGGGATCCGCCTGGGACGGCGCCAACGCGGCGCTGTTCCTCGCCTCGGACGACGCCCGGTTCATCACCGGGGTCGTGCTCCCCGTCGATGGTGGGACCTCGATCCGCATCGGTTGAACACGGCGGCCGTGGTGTGCAACTCCTCAGCCGCACACCGTCCGGACGAGGTCGACGGCATTGGTTCCGAGCACGCGGTCGATGTCGTGCGCACCCATCCCCCGCGCCGTCAGACCCGCGTCGAGATCGTCGAATTGCCCGTAGTCGGTGAGCACGGGCCGGAAATTGGCGTCGAGATCGGTCCCGATCGCCACGTGTTCCACGCCGACGAGTTCGACCAGGCGGATGATCTCGTCGATGAAGTCGTCGAGGGTCGCCGAGGCCACGCCGGACGGCCAGGCCCCGATGAGTCCCCCGGCGTCGGTGACCACTCGGGCGTGATCGTCGGTGACGAGGCGCGGATGATCGCTGTTCGGCCCTGCGAGATGGGTGTGCGAGATCATCACCGGGTGCCGCGAGACGTCGACGGCATCCGCCGTGGTCTCGAGCGAGGCATGCGCCAAATCGACGATCATGCCCAGTTCGTTCATCGTCGCCACCAACGTCCGCCCGCCCGCGGACAGGCCCCGGTGGAGGGGCGGCTCGGTCTGGAGGTCGCCGTAGCGGTTCTGTCGATAGTGGACGAGTGTGATCGAACGGGCTCCGGCCGCGTGCGCGTCGGCAACGCGGGCGAACTCGTCGCGATCCGGGCCGTCCTCGACGAAATCGGCGCCCTCGCAGGTCACGAAGACGCCGGTGTGGCCGGCGGCGTGGGCGCGCACGATGTCGTCCGCGCACTCGATGATCGGCGAGCCGGCCCGACGCGCCGTGTCGATGATCGCGTCGAGCTGACGCCGATGGTCGGCGGCGGCCTCGCCGGGAGCGAACGACCGGCCGGCGGTGAACCCGCTCGTTCCCGCCCGCAGCACGCGCAGATCGGCGACGGTGGCGAGGCTCACCGCCGCCATGTCGGCATCCGATGCGCGTTGCAGCGCGCCGACGGCGTCGTCGGCGCCGAGCACCGCGAGCAGTGGGTCATCGGCGTCGATGCCCGCGAGGAAACACCGACCCGGATGTGCGTGCACGTCGACCCGTGGAGCCCGGCTCACCGAATCGCGACCTCGCACTCGATCTCGACGGGGATCGAGAATGGCAGTTCGGCAACTCCGACGGCGCTGCGGGCGTGGGCACCGACCTCGGGCCCGAACACTTCCAGGACGAGGTCCGAGAATCCGTTGATGACGCCGGGGAGCGCGGTGAATCCAGCCGCGGCGTTGACCATCCCGAACACCCGGACGAACCCGGTGATCCGGTCGAGGTCGCCGAGTGTGCGATCGAGGCTGGCGAGGATCGAGAGGGCGACCAGGCGCGCTGAGGCGTAGGCCTGTTGCGGAGTCACATCGGCACCGACCTTGCCGAAGGGTCCGGCCAGCGAGCCGTCGACGTGCTGTGGACCGTGGCCCGACACGATGGCCCGGTCCCCCCGCACCACGACGGGACTGAACGGCAGCAGGACCCCTGGAGGAGGCGCGAGCGGAGCCGGAAGGGCGAGGCCGAGTTCGGCGAGTCGGCCGGCGACGACACTCACGATCCGCCGCCGACCAGTCGAGTTGCCGCTCGAAGGTCCGCCGACTGCCGCCACCCGGATGCGATGGTGCTCATGCGCCCATCATCCCCGATGTCAGGCCGGTCGCTGCGACTTCAGTCGAAATTCCGCGAGTCGGTAGCGTCGGCCCGTGGGGGAAAATCTGACCGACACCATCAGGTCCGCGGTGCGTTCCGCTCAGGCAGACGGGAGCTCCGCAGCGATCGGAGCCGCGCTCGCATCGATCCGACCGGAGGATCTCGCCGTCTTCTTCCACGCCAGCCTGAGCATCGCTGCCGACGTCGACCCGATCGGCAGCGGACTCCCCGCATCGCCCGGCGCAGCCACTGGCCGCATCGTGCTGTCGGCCGACGCCGCGCTCGAGGCCGCCGATGCGGGCCAGTCGGTCATCCTCGTGCGTTCCGAGACGTCGCCAGACGACGTCCTCGGCATGCAGGCCTCGCGCGGGATCGTGACCCAGCGAGGCGGTCTCGTCAGCCATGCTGCCGTCGTTGCTCGAGGATGGGGCGTGCCGGCGGTCGTGGGTGCCTCCGAGATCCACATCGAGGCGGACACGGTCACCATCGGCGACCACGTATTGCGAGCCGGCGACGAGATCACCATCGACGGCTCGACCGGCAGCATCTACCTCGGTTCGATGGAGACGTTCGGATCGGAACCGCCGCCCGAACTCGACGCACTGCTCGCCTGGGCCGACGACGTCGCGCTCGGCCACGTGCGCGTCCGCGCCAACGCCGACACCGAGGCCGATGCGACCCGCGCCCGCGAACTCGGCGCCCAGGGCATCGGGTTGTGCCGCACCGAGCACATGTTCCTCGCCGCCAACCGGCTGCCGATCATGCGTCGGCTCATCCTGAGCAGCAACCCCGACACCGAAGCCGCCGCGCTCGCCGAGCTGGAAGTCGCCCAGACGTCCGACTTCGAGTCCGTGCTCGAGGCCATGGACAGCCTGCCGGTGACCGTTCGCCTACTCGACCCGCCACTGCACGAATTCCTCCCCGATCTGCTCGACCTGGTCGCCTGCGAAGCCCGCGGCGAGTTGGACGAGGCCGGCTGCATCGAACTCGCGGCGGTCCGCCGGCTGCACGAGTCCAATCCGATGATCGGAACCCGCGGGGTGCGCCTCGGGGTCGTTCGAAGCGGGCTCTACGAGATGCAGGTCCGGGCGTTGTGCGCCGCCGCTGCGAACCTGTTCGAGCGCGGGTTGCGCCCTCACGTCGAGATCATGATTCCGCTCGTCGTCGACGCCGAGGAACTGCGCATCGCCCGCAGCTGGGTGACCGGCGTCCTCGACGAGATCGGCCACCCCGAGCTCGCCTCGAACGTCGTCACCGTCGGCGCCATGATCGAGACGCCGCGCGCGGCGCTGACCGCCGGAGCGCTCGCCGAGCATGCCGATTTCTTCTCGTTCGGCACCAACGACCTCACGCAGATGACGTTCGCATTCAGCCGCGACGACGTCGAGGCCAAGCTCCTCCCCGCGTATCAGGCGCTCGGCATCTTGCCCGCCAACCCGTTCGCCGAGCTCGACCAGGAGGGAGTCGGCGCGCTGATCCACATCGCCTGCGAGCAGGCCCGCCTCGCGAAGCCGACGATCAAACTCGGCGCCTGCGGCGAGCACACGGGGCACCCCGCGTCGGCCGACTTCCTCGTTCGCCAGGGCGTCGACTCGGTCAGCTGCTCGCCGTTCCGCGTTCCGATGGCGCGCCTCGCCATCGCTCAGGCACTACTCGCATGCGGCCGCGCCAGCCTCGACAGCGTCGAGTTCAGGGTCGACCGGCAAACCGCCGACGACGCTCCACGGCCCGAACCCACCGGTGTGCCCACCGGCGACGCCGGACCGATCGACGAGGCCGTCGTGCTCCACGTGCTGCGGATCCGCGGCTTCGCGACCGCCGACGGACTCGCGGCGAGCCTCGGAGCCCATCCGGCGGAGTTGCTGGACCGACTGGTCGACGAAGGCCTCGTGCGCTACATCGAGCCGCGACAGATGTACGGCCTGCTGCCCGACGGCAAGGCTCGCCAGGAGGCGCTGCTCGACTCGCTCGCCGACGACGCGATCCGCGCTCGACTCGGCGAGACCTACGAGCAATTCCTCGTGCTGAACGACGAGTTCAAGGCCCTCTGCACCACGTGGCAGATGCGCGGCGACCAACCCAACGATCATGCCGATGCCGACTACGACCGCGCGTGCGTCGAGCAGCTCGAACAGCTGAGTGCGCAAGTGCAGCCGGTGATCGACGACCTCGCCCGCGCGATGCCGCGCATGGGCCGCTACGGTCCGCGGCTGTCGACCGCGTCGACCAACGTCGCGAACGGCGACCCCAAGCAGTTCACCGGCGTGATGTGCGAGTCGTTCCACGACGTCTGGATGGAACTGCACGAGGACCTCATCGTGCTGCAGCGGATCGACCGCACCGCCGAAGGCAGCTTCTGACGCTGCGAATTCGGCCGCCGTCAGCGGCCGCCGGAACGGGTCCGACTGACCTGGGCCACCTCGACCTCGGTACGATTCGACGATGACCGAGACCAACCCTCGCGCCGCGTGGCAGGAAGCGATCGACGCGTCGAAACTCCGCGATGCTCCCTTCACGACCATGTCGGGAATCCCCCTCGACGGTGTCTACGGCCCCGACGACGGCGAGTTCCCGGGCCAGTACCCCTACACGCGGGGGCCGTATGCCTCGATGTACCGCTCGAAGCTCTGGACGATGCGGATGTTCGCCGGCTTCGGCACGGCCGAAGACACCAACTGGCGATTCAAGGAGATCATCAAGTCCGGCGGTGACGGACTCTCGACGGCGTTCGACATGCCGACGCTGCTCGGCCTCGACTCCGACGATCCGATGTCGCTCGGCGAGGTGGGCCGCTGCGGTGTCGCCATCGACTCCCTCGCCGACATGGAAGATCTCTATGCCGGCATCGATCTGGGTGAGATCACCACGTCGATGACGATCAACAGCCCCGCCGCGCCGATCTTCGCGATGTTCGTCGCCCAGGCCGAGTCCGCCGGCGTGCATCGCTCGCGACTCGGTGGCACCCTGCAGAACGACATCTTGAAGGAGTACCAGGCGCAGAAGGAGTTCGTCTTCCCGCCTCGTCAGTCGATGCGGCTCGTGCGCGACACGATCCAGTTCACGGCGGCGGAGATGCCGCGCTGGCACTCGATCTCGATCTCCGGCTACCACATCCGCGAGGCCGGCTCGACCGCGGTCGAGGAGTTGGCATTCACCCTGGCGAACGGGTTCGCCTACGTGGAACTCGCACTGCAGGCCGGTCTGCCGATCGACTCGTTCGCACCGCGCCTGTCGTTCTTCTTCAACGCCCACATCGACTTCTTCGAGGAGATCGGCAAGTACCGGGCCGCGCGACGGATCTGGGCCAGGTGGCTACGCGAGCGCTACGGCGCCGAGCTCGAGCGGTCGCTGCAGTTGCGCTTCCACACCCAGACCGCCGGGGTGTCGCTGACAGCCCAGCAGCCGGAGCTGAACATCGTGCGCACCGCGATCGAAGCGCTCGCCGGCGTCCTCGGTGGTACCCAGAGCCTGCACACGAACTCGATGGACGAAGCGTTGGCACTGCCAACCGAGAAGACCGCCCGCATCGCCTTGCGCACGCAGCAGGTCATCGCCAACGAGACCAACGTCGCCCACGTGGCCGACCCGCTCGGCGGGTCGTACTTCGTCGAGTCGTTGACCGACGAGATCGAGCGCCAGGCCGAGGAGATCTTCGCCTACCTCGACGAGCTCGGCGGTGGTTCGATGCTCGAGGGCGTGATCGCCGCGATCGACGACAACTGGTTCCAGCGCCGGATCGGTGACTCGGCATACGACCTGGAGCGATCGTTCAACAGTGGCGATCGCATCATCGTCGGCGTCAACGCCTACACCGAGGGCAACGACGACGAACTCGAATTGTTGCGCATCACCAACGAGGACGAGACCCGTCAGCGCAAGCGTCTCGACGCGGTTCGGCACAGCCGCAACCAGGCCGACGTCGACGACGTGCTCGCCCGTCTCCGCACGGAGGCCGCCGATCCGAACGTCAACCTGATGCCAACGCTCATCGAGGCATCACGGACGTACGCAACGCTCGGCGAGATGATGGGCTCCATGGCCGACGTCTTCGGCCGCCACGTCGAGGTCCCCACCATCTGAGCGTGCAACCGGTTACGCCGGTGCCTGGCACCGGCGTAACCGAGTCAGAGGCGGCGGCTGTAGGCAGCCGGGGAACGGCCGTGTTCGTCGACGATGCCGAACTCCGGACCGATGTCCTCGACCCACTGGATCGATCCCGACCGGTCCATCAGGTCGTCGGCCGACGCCAGCGCCGCGATGCAGCGCCCGACCACCAGCGGGGTCTGCGCCCCATCCATGTCGGTGTCACGCTTGCCCGACCACTCGACGATGAACTCCGTCGACACCGTGCCGGGGTAGATCGTGACGCACGCAATGCCCTTCGGCTGCAGCTCGATGGCCATGTCGGCGCCGAGGCGGTCGAGACCGGCCTTGCCCGCACCGTACGACGAGCTGAAGTGGTAGCTCTGGCCGCCGGGCGACGACACATTGCAGATCAACCCGCCAGGTCCGGCCGCGAACAGCAGCGGGGCCGCATGCCACGACGCGACGTAGTGCGCTCGCAGACCGATGCCGACCTGGTCGTCCCAGATCGAGACCGCGTGGTCCCAGAACCCGCCGCCCCACGCCGGCGGATCGGGGATCTTGTAGACGTTGTTGACGAGGATGTCGAGCTTGCCGTGATCGGCGCGCACACGCTCGAACAAGGCAGCGATCTGCGCGTCGTCGCCGTGGTCGGTCTGCACCGCCACTCCCCGACCGCCGGCCTCGTCGACCAGTTCCACCGTGCGATCGATGGTCAGTTCACCGTCGCCGGTACTGCGACCGGTCACGTAGACGGTTGCGCCCTGCTCGCCGAGCGCCACCGCAGTTCCCCGTCCGATGCCACGGCTCGACCCGGTGACGACGGCGATCTTTCCTGCGAGCGGTCGATCCGCCATCAGGCCACGCCCGCAGGCCGGATGTCGAGATCGAGCTTCGTCAGTCCGCGCAGGAGGAAGCTCGGGAAGTAGCCGAACTCGTTGCTGTCCGCGAGCGTGAACCCGTCAAGGCGACGGCTCAGCTCCTCGAGTGCCACCTTGCCCTCGAGCCTCGACAGCGCCGCGCCGAGGCAGAAGTGGATGCCCTTGCCGAAGGCGAGGTGATCGCGCAGGTTCTCGCGATCGGGGTCGAAGGTGTCGGGATCGTCGTACAACTCCTCGTCACGGTTGGCCGACGCGAACACGATGACGAGCCGGGAGCCCTTGGGGATCTGGACGCCGTCGAGCTCATGGTCACGCGTCGCGATGCGGAACATGCCCTGGGTCGGCGTCGACAGACGCAGCGCCTCCTCGATCACCGCCGGGGCGCGTCCAGGGTCGGCCTTCAGGCGGTCCCACTCCCTGGGGTTCTCGGCCAGCAGACGCATCGTCTCGGTCAACAGCTTCGTGGTCGTCTCGTTGCCGGCGACGAGCAGCTGCTGCACGATGCTGAGCATCTCGGCCATGTCGAGCGGCCGCTTGTCGGTCACCTCGGGATCGTCGTCGTCGATGCGCGCCTGCAACAGTGCGGTCAGCAGGTCGTCCTGCGGTTCGGTCATGCGACGCTCGAACTCGGCGGCGAAGTAGTGCTGGTACTCGTTGACGCCGTGCTCCGCCGCGAGCCGCTGCTCGAGCGTGATGTCGGTGCCGATCCCGGCGATCGAGTCGTCTGACCAACGCTTGAAGTCGGCCATCCGCGATTCGGGCACGTTCAGTGCGTGCGCGATGACCTCCACCGGCAACGGAACGCCGAACTGGGTCACGAACTCGATCGAGGGTTCATCGATCCACGAGTCGATCAGCCGCGTGGTGATCGCACGGATGACCGGCTCGAGTTCGGCCACGACCTTCGGCGTGAACGCCTTCGACACCAGCCTGCGGTAGCGGGTGTGGTCCGGCATGTCGGCGGTCAGCATCGTGGGGACCCGCGGGTACCCCTCCGCCATGACCTCGGCCATCTTGGCGCGCGCCTCGCTCGGCAACGGCATGCTCGCGCCGCCGAACATCGAGGAGTAGGTGGCCGGATCGCGCAGGATCTGCATCACGAGGTCGTGACGTGTCACGAGGAACATGCCGAGCCCCTCGATCTGGATCACGGGCTGCTCGGCACGCATCTGGGCATAGTGGGGGAACGGGCACTGCAGCGTGTCGGAGTCGAAGGGGTTGAAGGTGGCGAGATCGTTGGTCATCGTGGTTCCTCGATCGGTTCGGGTGTCTGGTGGTTCACGGGTCGTGGTGGGCAGGTTCAGAGGTCGGTCAGCATCTGCTTGAGCATCGGCAGCTCCATGCCGCGAGCCATGATCTCGTCGAGACCGCCGACGATCCCCGTGGCGTTGGCGAGCACGATGTGTTCGAGACCGTTGCGGGCATACCCCTCGAACTGTCCGGCGAGTTCTTCGGTGTTGCCGACGAAGAACACTTCCTGCACCATCTCGAACGGGATCGTGAGGGCGATGTCGCGGAGTTCGTCGGGGTTCAAGTCGTGGATCACGACGTCGACGAACCCCTGCGAGTCGTTGCCGAGCGGATGCTCCAGGCCGTGCCGCTGCCAGACGTCGCCCATCGCGAACAGTCCGAACAGCTTGCCGAGCGGCTCGCGCTCGAACATCTCGGCGGCGGCGTCCGCACTTTCCGCGAACAGCAGGAACGACAGCATCGACGAGACCGGTGCCGGACGTCCCGCCGCAGCCGCGTGGCCGGCGACGATCTCGCGCTTGGCCCCGTACTCCTCGGGCGGCATCGTCCACGCCGGTATCCAACCGTCGCCGTACTCGCCGGTGAGGCGCAGCATCCGCGGGCCGTGGCCGGCAACCCACACCGGCGGCTTCCCACGTCCTTCGGCTTCGAGCGGCAGACCCATCCGCCCGGCGCCACCGTCGGCCATCAGGCCGGTGTCGAGCAATGACCGCAGGTCGCGCAGCACATCGGCGAGCACCGACACCGGCTTGTCGAACGGATAACCGAACGGGACGAGGCTCTCCGCCTCGCCCGATCCGATGCCGAGGATGAAGCCACCGGGATTCAAGTCGTTCAGCGTCAACGCCGTGCGGGCCAGGTCGGCCGCGCCGCGCCGCGTGGAGTCGGTGACCGCGATGCCGTAGGGCTTGTCGGTCATCGTGCCGACGACCGCGCCGTAGCAGAACGGGTCGTAGTACCCATCGGGGTCCGCCGAGATGTCGGAGAGTGGGATGTCGCTCCACAACGCCGGATGGAAACTGCCGAGGAAGTGATCGACCGACCAGTACGAGTCGAAGCCGACCTGTTCGTAGACCTCCAGCATCTGGACGGTGCTCCCGAACGGAAACTGGGACGGCAGGAGGATTCCGACTTTCATGTGTGTCCTTTGCTGGGAGGTTATGGTCAGTGCTGGCGGGTGGTGGTCAGTGCTGCAAGGTGGTCGTCAGGTTCCGGCGAGCCGCTCGACGATCGGAGCGACAGCGTCGGCATTTCTCGCGGCGAACGTCACGTACGAGATGCCGAAGGTCTCGCGCCGTTCGACGAGCATGTCGCAGATCGCGTCGACCGAGCCGATCAGCGCATGGGGGTGCTTGGCGAACTCCTCGGGCTCGAGGGCGAACATCGGCGCCATCTTGGCGAGCGTCGCATCGCGCTCTTCGGTCACCACGGTGAAGTACGCGGCGATCTCGAGCTCGAGGTCGTCGAAACGGTCGCCGGCTCCGGCACGGATCCACTCGATCTTCTGCGCGGTGAGGTCGGCCGTGCTGCTGCCGACACCCGCCGCACCGATCTTGCCGGAACTGTTGTTGAAGTTCAGACTGACGATGTCGGCCTCCCGCCCGGCGATGCCGAGCACACGCTTGGCTCCCCCGCCGATCATGATCGGCGGCAGACCGGTCGGCACCTTGGGATACCCCTCGAACCCGCTGGCGTGGACATGGGTGCCGTGCACGTCGAGCTCGCCATCGGCGAAATGCGCCCGGATCAGTCCGATCGTCTCCTCCATGCGATCGATGCGGACGCCGGCGGGATCCCACTGCACGCCCATCGACTCGTACTCGCCCTGCAGCCAACCGGCGCCGATCCCGATCTCGAGGCGACCCTCGGCGAAGAAGGCCAGCGTGGCCAGTTCCTTCGCGAACATGACCGGCTGGCGGTAGTCGGTACAGAACACCCGAGACCCGATGTTGATCGTGCTGGTTGCCTCGATGGCGACCGCCATCGCCGGGACGGCGGCGATGTCCTGGACCGGATGGCTCATGGCGGTCAGCGCCGGTCCCGGGCCGAGGACATGATCCGCAACGCTGAAGGTGCTGAAGCCCAGCGCCTCGGCGTGGCGGGCCTGGTCGCGCCATGCCTGCGGGGTCGCCGCATTGAAACTCTGCAGCCCGAATCGGAAGGGCCGCGTCATGCTCGTTCGTCCCGACGTCGTTGCATTCCTGTCCCCTGTCGTCCGATCCGTCCCGCGCTGTCGCGAAACCATTGCCCTCTGCTGCGTCAGGAAACTAGCCGAACAGTTAGTTTACGAACGTACGGAAACGACCGGAGGCGTCTCGCATGGAACATGCATCCACGACCACGACCACGAATGCGGCAGCCGAACCACAGACGAAGACCACGTTCTGTCGGGTCTGCCACGCGAGCTGCCCGATGGAGGTCGACGTCGTCGACAACCGGGTGATCGCCGTGCGCGGTGTGATCGACGACCCGCTCTTCGAGGGCTACACGTGCATCAAGGGTCGCCAGATCCCCGATCAGATGGCCGACCCGAACCGCATTCGCGGCCCGCTCCGGCGTCGCCCCGACGGCACGTTCGAAGCCGTCGGCAGCCCCGAGGCACTCGATGAGATCGCGGCCGAACTCCGACGCATCATCGACACGTACGGCCCCCGCGCCGTGGCGTCGTACACCGGAACCGGCGGCTACCAGAACTCGGTGGCGGTGCCCGCAGCCCGCGCGTTCCACCAGGGTCTCGACTCGGTGTCGTTCTACACGTCGGTCACGATCGACCAGCCGGCGAAGGGTCTCGCCGGGCTGCGTCTCGGCGGCTGGGAGGCCGGCTACCAGAACTTCACCGACTCCGACGTCCACATGGCGATCGGGTACAACTCGATGGTGTCGTCATACGCGCCGATCGGCGGACTGCAGGGCACCAACCCGTTCGTCGTGATGCGTCGCCGCAAGGCCGAGGGAATGAAGTTGATCGTGATCGATCCGCGACGCACCGAGCTGGCCGGCTTCGCCGACATCCACCTCCAGATCCGGCCGGGGGAAGATCCGACGCTGCTCGCCGGCATGATCCGCATCGTGCTCGAAGAGGGCCTGCAGGACCACGAGTTCTGCGAGCGCTGGGTCGACCAGATGGACGAGCTCGCGGCGGCGGTCGAACCGTTCACGCTCGATGTGGTCGCCGAACGCTGCCAACTCGACCCCGACGACATCGTGGCGGCGGCCCGCATGTTCGCGGCAGGCCCCAAGGGCACCGCAGGCACCGGCACCGGGCCGAACATGGCGTCACGATCGAGCCTGACCGAACACCTCGTGGTGGTGCTCAACACCGTCCTCGGACGCGTGAACCGCGAAGGCGACCTGCTGGAGAACGGTCTGCTCCTCTACCCCGAAACCCCGCTGCGGGCGCAGGTGACCGCGCCACGCTCCCCTGCCAACGGACCGCCCTCGCGCATCCGCGATCTGCGCGGTTATCGCGGCGAGATGCCGACCGCGGCGCTCGCCGAGGAGATCCTCACGCCGGGCGAAGGTCGCGTTCGTGCGCTGATCGTCAGCGGCGGGAATCCGGCGGTCGCGTTCCCCGACCAGGAACTCACGCTCGAAGCACTCGCCGACCTCGAACTGCTCGTCGTGATCGACTACCGGATGACACCCACCGCGGAGCTCGCCGACTACGTGATCGCGCCGACGCTGGCACTCGAACGCGCGGACGTGCCTCATCTGATGGATCGCTGGTTCCGTCAGCCCTACACCAACTACACAGAACCCGTGGTCGAACGCGACGGTGACGTGCTCAACGAGTGGGAGGTGTTCTGGGAGCTGGCGTCGCGACTCGGGAGCACGCTGCCCTTGCCCGGCGGTTCGCCGGACATGTCGGCGCGCCCGAGCACCGACGAGATCATCGACCGCTCCTACGCGGGGTCGCGGATGCCGCTCGACGAGGTCCGCGCCAACCAACGGGTGGTGCATCCGCACCTGCGTCCGGTCGTGCAGGCCGCCGACGAGGGCGCCACGGCGAAGTTCACACCTGCACCCGACGACCTGATGGCAGAACTTGCCACGGTGCTCACCGAGGCTCCGTCGGTGTTCGCCGGCGCCGACCCCGCCGAGTTCCCGTTCCGCCTGGTCAGCCGGCGGCTCAAGCACGTGCTCAACTCGACCGGCACCGAACTCCCCGGGCTGGCCAGGAAGGGCACGACGAACCCGGCCTACATGCACCCGGACGATCTCGTTGAACTGGGCCTCGGCGCCGGGGACCTGGTCGAGATCCGATCCCCGCGGGCCGTGGTGACCGGCGTCGCAGAACCCGCCGACGACGTCAAGCGCGGCGTGATCTCGATGGCTCACTCCTGGGGCGGGCGAGCGCTGACCGACGAGAAGGTCCGCGACATCGGTACCCCGACCAGCAGGCTCGTCTCCGCCGACGCAGGTCACGATCCCGTCACCGGTATGGTCGTCTCGAGCGCCATCCCGGTCGCCGTCCGAAAGGCAGAGGTTCCGGCATGACCACCGACGAACTCCACGATCACAGCCCGGCGGGTGAGGCAGAGCTGCCCTCGTACGGACGATTCCCGCAGCCGACCGAGCACGACCATCGGGGCACCACGTGGGAGAACGACTGGCACCAGGTGGCCGGCCGGCTGCTCACCCACCTCGACGAGGACACCACCGACTCGCTCGACGACACCTTCACCGTGTCGATCGACGACTACCTCGACGCCGGCCGTTGGGAACGCGAGGTCGACGTCCTGTTCCGCAAGGGGCCCGTCGTCGCTGCGCTGAGCGCTCATCTCGCCGAGCCGGGCTCGTACCGCTCGATCGAGATCGCCGGCGTGCCGGTCCTCACCGTGCGCCAAGCCGATGGCGGGGTCAAGGCATTCGTCAACGCCTGTCGGCATCGTGGCGCGCTGGTCGTCGGCGATGGCTGCGGGCAGACCCGACGCTTCACCTGCCCCTACCACGCCTGGAGCTACAACACCGAGGGAGCGCTCGTCGGGATCTCGGGTCGACAGAAGTTCGGCGAGATCGACGCCGAGACGCACGGCCTCACGGAGCTTCCCTGCGAGGAGCGAAGCGGCATGGTCTTCGCCGTCCTCCAGCCCGACGCCACCCTCGATCTCGATGCCTGGCTCGGCGGCTACGACGGTGTGCTCGACGCACTCGGGCTCGCCGACATGGAACTGCTGGTCGAACGCACCCTCGTCGGACCGAACTGGAAGATCGCGTTCGACGGCTACGTCGACGGCTACCACCTCGACATCCTCCATCGCGACACG
>JAHENF010000016.1:0-3923 GCA_024643255.1 Ilumatobacteraceae bacterium | reverse complement strand
GAGGCCGTGTACGTCCAGTCGAGCCTGCCCGTGCGCGAGCGCGAGGTTGCCCGAATGCGCATCGCACAGCTGAACGAGTGTCACGTTTGACTGAACACCAGAGCTGCATCGGCGATGCAGCAGGGATTGACCGACGACCTCTACCAGCACGTCCACCAGTACTACGACCACCCCGACTTCACGCCCCGCGAGCGCCTCGCGGCCGAGTTCGCCGAACAGTATGCGATCGACCATCGCGGCATCGACGACGCGATGTGGGCACGCATGAGCGAGCACTTCAGTGACATCGAGCTGCTCGAGCTGACCATCACCTGCGGGTTCTGTGTCGGGATGGGGCGCGCCTACCAGGTGCTCGACATCGCCGTCGACTTCGACGTCCTGTGGAGCCGCGAGCCGCCCGTCGGTCAGTGACCGACGGTCACTGACCGACGGCCTGCCACCACTCGGCCACGACCGCCGCGTACCGATCGGTGTACTCGACGGTGAGCGGGTCCGCGTCGGGTCGTGCCGACTGCATCCGGGTCGACGGCAGGGCACTGGCGCCCGGCACCGGGTCGACCCATTCGAGTCGCAGGCCCTCGATCATCCTGCCGAGTTGAGGTGACGCCGTCTCGTGGTGGTCGCTGGTCTGATGCGCGATGAACCCGCGGTGGTCGTCGAACGACAACAGCGTGTAGTACGTGCGCGGCTCGGCGCCTCGCCAGTACTCGTAGTGCCGCACGGCTGTCTCTGTGGCGTGCGTGCCGTCGTACAGCGTCCGGGCCAGGGCTTCGAACTCGGCCTCCGTGCCGGGCCGGACGGTGATGTGGGCCAGGAGCGTTGCCATCGACCGATGGTAGCGAGCCCGCCGCGACCGGCGACGAGCTCAGCTCCGTTCCGGGTAACCGTCCTTCGGGAGGGCGCTGATCGGGCCCTGCAGGATCATGCCGCCGTCGACGTACAGGCACTCCCCCGTGATGTACGCCGCGGCCGGCGACGCCAGGAACACTGCGGCATTCGCCACGTCGCTCGGGCGACCCGGGTACGGCAGCGGGACACCAGACATGTCGTTGCCCACCCCTTCGTCGTAGGTGGCCTCCCACCCCTCGGTTCGGAACGCGCCCGGCGCCACACAGTTCACACGCACCTTCGGACCCCACTCGAACGCGAGGGTTCGGCTCAGCTCGACGACCCCTGCTCGCGCCGCAGAGCTGTGGGCGATGCCGGGCATCCCCCGGCCGACGAGCGCGACGATCTGCACGATGTTGCCACCATCGCCGTCGAGCATCTGGTTGCCGAAGACCTGGGTCATCGCCCAGGTGCCGTTCAGGTTCAGGTCGATGACGCTGCGCCAACCGTTCGCGCTGTAGTCGCGCGCCTTCTGGGGGAACTGGCCGCCGGCGTTGTTGACGAGGATGTCGACCCGATGGCGACGGGCGAGCGCCTCGACCGTCTCGCGATCACGGATGTCGACCAGATCGGCTGTCACCGTGCCCCCGGTGCGCGTCGAGATCTCCCGCGCTGCCGCCTCGAGCCGATCGAGTCGCCGCGCGGCGATCACGACATCGGCGCCCGCGAGCGAGAGTCCCTCCGCGATCGCCATTCCCAGGCCGCTGCCACCACCGGTGACGAGGGCCGTCCTGCCGGCGAGGAGATCCGGGGCGAACGGCGCCGCCGGGGTGGTCACTCCCCCAGTGCCGCTTCGCCGAGATAGCTCGCTTCGAGTACGTGGCGATTCGCTGACAGTTCGGCCGCGGTTCCCTGCAGCACCATCTCACCGTGGTTCAGCACATAGCCGCGATCGGCGACCTCGAGTGCCATGTGCACGTGCTGCTCGACCACGAGCACGCCGCACCCGGTCTGGTCGGCGATGTCACGAACGATCGGGAGCAGACGTTCGACGATGATCGGCGCAAGGCCGAGGCTCATCTCGTCGACGAGGATGCACTTCGGTTCGGACACGAGCGCACGAGCCATCGCCAGCATCTGCTGTTCGCCACCCGACAGAAGACCAGCAAGTCGGTTGCCGAGCGGCTTGAGCGCCGGCAGCAGATCCATCGCTCGGTCGTTGGCTTCCTTCCTCGACTGGCGATTGCCGGTGAGCCCGAGCCGAATGTTCTCGTCGACCGTGAGGTCGAAGAACAGCGAACGGTCCTCTGGCACGTGGGCGAGTCCGCGCCGCGCGACGAGGTACGCCTTGTGACCGTCGACGGGTTCGCCGAGCACGGTGACGCTGCCCGCGATCGGCGCGAGCAGGCCCGAGATGGTGAGCAGTGTCGTCGTCTTGCCGGCGCCGTTCGGCCCGAGCAGTGCGACCACTTCGCCCGGCCCGACGTTCAGCGTGATGTCACGAAGCACCGGGATGCCGCCGTAGCCCGCATGGAGCCCCTGGACGTCGATCAACAGTTCGTCACTCATCGCCGACCTCCGTCGCAGGTGTGGCCACGCCCGCTCGGCGACTGGCAGATGCTCCGGCTTCGGCCTGTGCCTCACCGGCCGACTCGCCGAGGTAGGCCGCAATGACGGCGGGGTCGGCGCGAACCTGCGCGGGCGGCCCGTGGGCGATCACCTTGCCGAAGTCGAGGACGTAGATGTAGTCACAGACGTTGAGCACGAGGCCCATGTCGTGATCGATCAGGAAGAGGCTGACGCCGAGGTCGAGGAAGCTGCGCAGGTGGTCACCCAGCAGCTGGCTCTCCTTGGTGTCCAACCCGGCGGCCGGCTCGTCGAGCAGGAGCAGCTTCGGCTTGGCCGCCAGTGCACGGGCCACGCCGATCAGCTTGCGCTGGCCGTGGCTGAGGTCGCTCGGATGCTTGTCGGCCAGGTCGGTCAACTGCAACGCCTCGAGTGCCACCTCGACCTGGTCGAGCGCGGCTTGTTTGCCGCGTCCGGGCCAGAAGACGTCGGCGAGGAACGAATACCAGCGGGGCCGTTCCGCGGCGACGAGCAGGTTGTCGCGCACGGTCAGGTCCTCGAAGAGTTCGAGCGACTGGAACGTGCGCACGAGCCCCATCTGAGAACGGGCGTCGGGGCGCTTGCCGGCGAGGTCCTCGCCGTCGAACGTCACGTAGCCCTCGGTGATGGACGTGAACCCCGTGATCGCATCGATGAACGTGGTCTTGCCGGCTCCGTTGGGACCGATGAGACCGACCAACTGCCCGGCCTCACAGTCGAGATCGATGTCGTCGTTGGCGTAGAGACCGCCGTAGGAGACGCTCAGGCCTCTGGCTTCGAGCAGTGCCATGTCAGCTCACCTCGGGAGCGATGGAAGGGTTGGCGAGTGGGGCTGGGGGCTGGGGCTGGGGCGTCTTTCGGCCTCTGATCTGGAGGTACGTGGAGCGAACGAACAGGGCCAGCAACGCCCCCAGGATCGGCATCCACAGCTTGGAATACGTGTCGACCCGCAAGGGCCAGATGATCCATCCGAGAACGTAGCCGACGAGGGCTGTCGGCCCGAATCGCCGGCCCGAATCCGCCCATTGCGACGCCGCCTCGGGGAACGTCGGCGAGATCGGCCCGATCGCCCGGGCGAACACGAGGATGACGACGTAGAGCAGCGCGAAGCTGATCAGGCCCCACACCTCGACCGATTCGACGAACTTGGCGTTGTAGAGCCAGAACGCGAACCCGACGACGAGCAGCGCCAGGCCGACCTTCACGATCACACCCTTCTCGCCTCGATACTGCGATCTCAGCGTCTCGGCGCCGGGTATGGCGCCGACCATCCAGTTGCCCAGATGTCTGACCCCCTCCCCGAAGAACGGCGCAACGCCTTCGGGATGCACGATCGCGGTCACGATGATGCCGAGGCCGCTCAGCATCCCGATGTAGTTGTCGATGTTGGTCCCGGCGAAGAAGTAGTTCGACGTCGTCGGCACCAATGCCGACAGCAACATGCCGGCGACGATGGCGCCGTTGATCGACGAGATGCCGGCGAGGTAGGC
>JAHENF010000052.1:5986-17570 GCA_024643255.1 Ilumatobacteraceae bacterium | reverse complement strand
CGGTCAGCGCAGGGGAATGCCGAGCACCGACTCCAAGTCGGCGATCGCCTGGTCGGCGCCGGCGACCTTGATCGTGGTCATGCCCATCGCCGCCGCAGGCTTGAGGTTGATGCCGAGATCGTCGAGGAACACGCACTCGCTGGGCTCGACGCCGACGAGGCCGCACGCGATCTCGTAGAAGCGGGGCTCCGGCTTGCGGCAGCCCACCTTGCTCGACTCGACGACGTGATCGAACATCACCATCACATCGCCGACGTCCATGCGCTGCTCGCCACCGACGACGTTGTTGGTCAGACACGCGGTGCGATAACCCGCACGGATGACCCGATCGAGCGCGGTCACCATCTCGGTGCGGACGTCACCCGACAACAGGCCGAGTACATCGGCACCAGGCACCCGGTTGCCCAACGCCTCGGACTCGTCGGCGAACAGGGTGTCGAACTCGACGGGTGACACGTCGTTGCGCTCGAGCAACGCCCAGGCATTCGTGTCGGGATTCGTCGCGTTCACCGATCGGATGAAGTCCAGCGGAAGCCCGTTGGCGGCCTCGTACCGGTTGAACGCTTCGAAGGGGCTCGAGAGGATCACGCCACCGAAATCCCAGAGCACTGCTCGGATCATGAGCGGCGAGCCTACGATGGCGCTGCGGCAGCCGACGTCATCGAACAAGTCGACGCGTGCGGCGTGCCCCAACCGACTCAGGAACGAGAAGCAATGACATCAGGAAAAGGGCCAGCCCACGTCGTGGTCGACGGGTCCAACATCGCCACCGAGGGACGTTCGCTGCCCAGCCTCGCCCAACTGAGCGAGGCGGTGATGAGTTTCATGGAGGAACACCCGAACACCGCCATCACCGTCGTCGTCGACGCCACCTTCGGGCACCGCATCGACAAGAAGGAGGTGAAGGAGTTCGAGGAGGGCATCTCCAACAACGAACTCGTCGCCCCTCCCGCAGGCGCGGTCGGCCGCGGCGATGCCTTCGTGCTCGCCATCGCTCAGAAGTCGAATGCGTCGATTCTGTCCAACGACTCCTTCCAGGAGTTCCACGCCGACTACGAATGGCTCTTCGACGAAGGTCGCCTGATCGGCGGCAAGCCGGTGCCGCACGTCGGCTGGGTGTTCGTCGATCGGGTGCCCGTGCGCGGGCCCGTCAGCCGCAAGGTCACCGGTTCCAAGGGCGGGTCGCGGCGCGGTTCGAAGAAGGACAGCGGTGAGTCGGAGCGTCGCAGCGGCCGCAAGGCGAGCGATGCCGCCAGCCAGCCCATGCCGGTGCCGAAGTCCCCGCCACCTGGTCGTTCGGCCAAGTCGACCGACACCGCCAAGGCCGACGTCGCCCAGGCGGCGCCCGCACAACGATCGAGCGCCCCCAAGGCCGGTGAGACCGTCAACGAGTTGATGCCGTTCCTCGAGTTCGTCGAACATCATCCCGTCGGCACGAGCGTCAACGGAACGGTCGAGTCGTACTCGTCGCACGGGGCGTACATCTCGATCGGCGAGAACGGCGTGCGCGGCTACGTGCCGTTGCGACTGATGGCCGACCCGGCACCGCCGAGCGCCCGCAAGGTGATGAAGCTCGGCGAGTCGGTGACCCTCGTGGTCGTGAGCTTCGCACCGCTGCGTCGCAGCATCGACTGCGCGGTTCCTGACATGGCGCAGGCCGCCATCGCCGCGGCACGGGAGGAGCAGGCGGAGGACCGTGCGGCGGAGACGCCCGCTCCGACACGTCGGCGTGGCTCCCGGAAGGCCGCAAAGCAGCCGGACGCCGCAGCAGCGGGCACAGAGACTGCAGCCGCTGCCGTGACCGCCGCGGTGCCGGCGGGCAAGGCACCTGCCAAGCGTGCGACCGCGAAGAGGACTGCAGCCAAGAAGCCTGCGACGAAGCAGGCCGCAGCCAAGACACCGCCGGCCAAGAAGGCCGCCGCCAAGGCAGCGCCGGCGAAGAAGACAGCAGCCAAGAAGACGCCGGCCAGGAAGGCCGCCGCCAAGACGACCGCCGCGAACAAGGCGGTCGCTGCCGAGCGGGCCGCGACGACGAAGGCCCCAGCGAAGAAGACCGCGGCCAAGAAGTCGGCAGCGAAGAAGGCTCCGGCGAAGCGGGCCCCGGCGAAGAGGGCTCCGGCGAAGAAGGCTCCGGCGAAGAGGGCAGCGGCCAAGAAGCCGGCGTCGGGAGCGAGCGGCACCTGACATGCGCGTGGTCACGTGGAACATCAACTCGCTGCGCGCACGCCAGGAACGCGTCGAGGAGTGGTTGGCTGAAGTGCAGCCCGACGTGCTGCTCCTGCAGGAGACGAAACTCGCCGACGATGCCTTCCCGGCGTTGTCGTTCGAGGCGCTCGGCTACTCCAGCGCGCACTACGGCCAGGGGCAGTGGAACGGTGTCGCCATCTTGTCGAAGGTGGGCCTCGACGACGTGGTGACGAACTTCGCGGGCGACGTCGAGCCCGATCCCGATGCCCGGATCATCACGGCCACGTGCGCAGGGGTGCGCGTGAGCAGCGTGTACGTGCCGAACGGTCGCTCACTCGACGACGACCACTACACGTACAAGCTGTCGTGGCTCGACCGACTCGTGGCACATCTCGATGCCGACACCGCTCCCGGGCAGGACATCATCGTCGGGGGCGACTACAACATCGCACCTGACGATCGTGACGTGCACGACCCGTCCAAGCTCGTGGGTGCCACCCACGTCAGCCAGCCCGAACGAGACCGTCTGACCGCACTCGAGGACTGGGGCCTCGTCGACGTGTTCCGTCAGCACCACGCTGACGACCGCGTGTACTCGTGGTGGGACTACCGCGCCGGCGACTTCCACCAGGGACGCGGCATGCGCATCGACCTGTTGATGTGCTCGGCGAGTGTCGCCGAGCGAGCGCAATGGTGTGTCGTCGACCGCAACGCCCGCAAGGGCAAGCAGCCGAGCGATCACGCACCGGTCATCGTCGACCTCGCCGACTGATCATCGACCGACCGCACGATCTCGACGATCTGCGGCGCGAGTTTCTCGGCGGTCATCGCTCCGAACGACGTCGTCTCGGCGAGCTCCTCGGCCGATGTCGGACGGTGACGGACGATCGCGTCGAGGTCGCGGTCGCTGCAGAGTTGGGAGGGCAGGATGCCGGCGCGTCGGGCCGCGTCGTCACGCCATGCTCGCACCGCGGCAACCAGTGGGTCGACGTGCGCTCGCACGCGTCGAGGCGGGGGAGTGGCCGGCGCATCGCTCAGGTCGATGTCGCCGATGAACGGGCTCACGGTGCGGGCATAGCCGCCGCGCCGCGCCGCGCGGGTGACGACGAGACGGTCGGTCGCCCGTGTGAACGCGACGTACAGCAGGCGTGCTTCCTCGGCCTTGGCCGCCGCCGTGCCGGCCGACTTGTGGGGCATGAGGCTGCTCTCGACGCCGGTCACGATCACCGTGTGCCACTCGCGGCCCTTGGCGGCGTGGAATGTGAGGAGGTCGACGCCGTCGGTCGTCGCATCGTCGAACGGGTTCGTCGTCGCCACCCACGCTCGGAAGGTGGCCCCGTCGCCGAGCGTCTGCTCGCGCAGGAACTCGAGCACCGCTGCGGCCACGCGCCGCTCGGGGTCGGGCTCGTCGGCCGCGGCAATGCCGGTACCCGGCGAGTCGGGGGCATCGAGCACGTCGTGCGCCCAGCCGCGCAACCGCGATGCAGAACCGAGCGCGGCGGCCTGTCGGACCGCGGCCTGGAGCGGTGAGCCGGACGCTGTCGCCGATCGGCGCACGGCGATGCCGGCGACCTGGAGCGCTTCGGCGAACGCGGTCAGCTGTGCGTTCGTGCGCGCGAGTACGGCGACTTCGCCGGTACGCACCAGGTTCGGATCGCACCGCACGATGAGTTGGACGGTTCGTCTTGCCTCATCGAGTTCGTCGTCGGCGACGACCTGCTCGACCGTCGGCCCGTCGGCCCGATTCGAGACCAGTGGGCTCGGCTGCCCGCTCGCGGTCAGGACCTGGACCCCGGCCGCCACCACCTGCGGCGTGCTGCGATGGTTCACGGGCAGTCGGACGATCTCGACACCTGGGAATCGAGTCTCGACGTCGATCAACAGGGTCGGATCGGCGCCGTTGAAGGCGTAGACCGCCTGTGACGGATCACCGACGAGGAAGAGGTCGTCGCGACCCGCTCGCAAGAGGTCGACGAGGGTGTGTTGGAGCGGGTTGAGGTCCTGTGCTTCGTCGACGAGCACGTGTCGGAATCGCCAACGAACGGTCGCCGCGAACTCCTCGTCGCGGCGCAGATCGCGGATGGTGTGGGCGAGCACGTCGTCGAAGTCGATCACGCCGCGGCGCCGCTTGAGTGTCTGGAACGCGGTGTAGACCTGCGCGCACGTGTCGATGCCCGGAGTCGGATGTCGCTGCGCGCGGCGCGCCGCCGACGGGTACAGGCCGGCGTCGATGCCGCGGGCCGACGCCCAGTCGATCTCGGCGAGGTACGCGGACAGGTTCCGTCGGTCGACGGCGTCGATCGAGTCGCTGAGCAGTCGGCGACGGTCGGACACCACGGTGAGCGGGCGGCGCTCGGTGTCGGCCCAGCGCTGCTTGAGCACGCCGAGCATCACCGAGTGGAATGTTCCGGCCTCGACGTGTTCGCGCAGACCGAGCCGCAGGAGCCGTCGCCGCATCTCACCGGCGGCCTCACGCGTGAAGGTGAGCGCGAGGGTGTGGCGGGCCTCGGCCGACCCGATCGCGATGCGATACGCGATCCGCCGTGTCAGCACTCGGGTCTTGCCCGACCCGGCCCCGGCGATCACGGCGACGAGCTGTGATTCGGTGGTCACCGCGGCGCGCTGATCGGCGTCGAGGTCGGCCAGCAGCCCGTCGGGATCCACCCCGCAACTGTACGACCTCCCACAAACCCCGCCCCCACCCCTCCTGCGATGAGGTTGTGGCTCACCTGTCGCGCCGGAACCTCATCGGTTGCGGTGCGATGAGGTTGTGGCTCACCTGTCGCGCCGGAACCTCATCGCTGAGGGTTGATCGGCCCGCTTCGCCGTGGACGAACAGGTGTTCCTTCGGTAGCATGCTGCGATGGCCGAAACCGTCACGCCGCCCGCCACGCCAGTGTTGGCGCCGGACGAGCTGCTGCTCGAAGCCGCCCCGGCGAGCAACTACGCCGCACGTGACGATGCGCAGTTCCGGGTCGTGTCCGACTTCGAGCCCGCCGGCGACCAGCCGGCCGCGATCGAAGCGCTCACCAAGGGCATCGACGAAGGCGAACGATTCCAGACACTGCTCGGCATCACCGGCTCGGGCAAGTCGGCCACCATCGCCTGGACCATCGAGAAGACCCAGCGACCCACGCTGATCCTCGCCCCCAACAAGTCGCTCGCCGCTCAGCTCGCCCAGGAGATGCGCGAGTTCTTCCCCGACAACCGGGTCGAGTACTTCGTCAGCTACTACGACTACTACCAGCCCGAGGCGTACATCCCGTCGAGCGACACCTACATCGAGAAGGACAGCTCGATCAACGACGAGATCGACCGCCTCCGACACTCGGCGACCGCCGCGCTGCTCACGCGGCGCGACGTGATCGTGGTGGCGTCGGTCTCGTGCATCTACGGCATGGGCAACCCCGACGAGTACCGGGGCAACCTCCTCGACCTCAGCGTCGGCGTCGACTACGACATGCGCAACATCCTGCGCCGGCTCGTCGACATGCAATACGGCCGCAACGACATGACCCTGGGGCGCGGCAACTTCCGCGTCCGAGGCGACACGATCGAGGTGCACCCGGCCTACGAGGAATCGGTGCTGCGCATCGAGATGTTCGGCGACACCGTCGACCGCATCACCACCATCGACCCGCTCACCGGCGAACAGCTCAGCGAGCTGCAGCGGGCCTACGTGTTCCCGGCCACCCACTACGTCACCGGGCCCGAGCGGTTGTCGAAGGCGATGGGGGGCATCGAGGTCGAGCTGCAGGAGCGGCTGAAATGGTTCGAGGAGAACGACAAGCTGCTCGAAGCGCAGCGGTTGCGGATGCGCACGTCGTACGACCTCGAGATGATGAGCGAGGTCGGCTACTGCAACGGCATCGAGAACTACTCGATGCACATGGACGGTCGCGTCCCCGGCGAGCCGCCCTTCACCCTGCTCGACTACTTCCCCGACGACTATCTCCTCGTGATCGACGAGAGCCATGTCGCCGTTCCACAGCTGCACGGCCAGTACGCCGGCGACCGCAGCCGCAAGGACATGCTGGTCGAACACGGCTTCCGTCTGCCGTCGGCGCGTGACAACCGTCCGCTCACGTTCGAAGAAGTGCTCGAACGGGTCAATCAGTGTGTGTTCCTGTCGGCCACCCCGAGCCCGTACGAGCTGCGGGTGTCGACCAACATCGTCGAGCAGATCGTGCGCCCGACGGGCCTCGTCGATCCCGAGGCGATCATCAAACCCACCAAGGGACAGATCGACGACCTCATGGAGATGGTCAACGATCGCATCGCCCGCGGCGACCGTGTGCTCGTCACCACGCTGACCAAGAAGATGGCCGAGGATCTCACCGACTACCTCCTCGAACAGGGTCTTCGCGTTCGATATCTGCACTCCAACATCGACACGATCCAGCGCATCGAGATCCTGCGCGGGCTGCGGCTCGGTGACTTCGACGTGCTCGTCGGCATCAACCTGCTCCGCGAGGGCCTCGACCTGCCGGAGGTGTCCCTGGTGTGCATCCTCGACGCCGACAAGGAGGGGTTCCTGCGCTCGGAGACATCGTTGATCCAGACCATGGGCCGCGCCGCCCGCAACGTCGACGGACAGGTCGTGATGTACGCGGACACGATCACCCGCTCGATGGAAGCAGCGATCGGCGAAACGCAACGGCGCCGCCAGGTGCAGCTGGCCTACAACGAGGAACACGGGATCAATCCGCAGACCATTCGCAAGGCGGTCGGCGACATCCTGTCGCTGCTGCGCCCCGACGACTCCTCGCCCGTGCCCGGCAAGGACAGGCGTCGCCAACGCGAGCGCGACAAGGTCCAACGCGACCTCAAGTCGCTCCCGCAGCAGGAGCTGGCCCGCCTGATCCAGACCCTCGAAGAGGAGATGCACGAAGCGTCGACCGAGCTGAAGTTCGAGTACGCCGCCAAGCTGCGCGACGAGATCAACGACCTGCGTCGCGAGCTCCGCGACGCCCAGTAGCGTCGCAGCCATGGGAAGCAGTTCGAGCAAGCCTCGCAAGGGGCACGAGAAGTCGAAGCACCTCCCGAAGGTCGGTACGCCGGCGAACGAGGAGTGGGAACACGAGACACATCAGTCAGTGATGTTCGGTTCGAGCGGCAAGATGGTCGCCGCCGGACTGATCGGCGTGCTCGTCGTCATCGGCCTGCTGCTGCTCACCCTCTGACGACCGCTGACGTCACGCCTCCCGGGGTGGCGGAACACTTGTTCGGCCGGTAAGCTCGGCCGGCGATGGCCGCCCGCACTCCCGCCGTTTCTCCGGCGCCCGCCAAGAAGCCCCGCGCCCGCCGCCCGGCGACGATCGACGAACCGCAGATCATCGTCCGCGGCGCCCGCGAGCACAACCTGAAGAACGTCAACGTCGAGTTGCCGCGCGACAAGCTGATCGTGTTCACCGGATTGTCCGGATCGGGCAAGTCGAGTCTCGCGTTCGACACGATCTACGCCGAGGGGCAGCGCCGATACGTCGAGTCGCTCAGCTCGTACGCCCGCCAGTTCCTCGGGCAGATGGACAAGCCCGACGTCGACGTGATCGAGGGCCTGTCGCCCGCGATCTCGATCGATCAGAAGTCGGCGAGCCGCAACCCGCGCTCCACGGTCGGCACGATCACCGAGGTCTACGACTACCTGCGCCTGCTCTACGCCCGCATCGGGATCCAGCACTGCCCCAACGACGGCACGAAGCTGCAGCGCCAGACGCCCCAGCAGATCGTCGATCGCATCCTCGACATGGACGACGGCATCCGTTTCCAGGTGCTCGCGCCGGTGGTGCGCGGCCGCAAGGGCGAGTACGACACCTTGCTGCAGGACCTCTCCGGGCAGGGCTACGTCCGCGCCCGCATCGATGGCGAGACCGTCGACATCGACGAATTCCTGAAACGCGACGAGCGCCTCGCCAAGTACGAGAACCACAAGATCGAGATCGTCGTCGACCGCCTCGTGTTGAAGGAGGGCATCGAGCGGCGTCTCACCGACTCGCTCGAGCAGGCGCTCGGCCTCGCCGACGGTGTGGCCGAGATCGAAGTCGTGCCGCGCGAGGGAGAGGGTCAAGCCGAGACGCTGACGTTCAGCCAACATCTGGCGTGTCCGGTGTGCGGTACGAGCTTCGACGAGCCGGCGCCGCGCAACTTCTCCTTCAACTCTCCGTACGGTGCCTGCGTCGCCTGCGACGGTCTGGGTACGACGTTCGAGGTCGACCCCGAGCTGCTCATTCCCGATCCCGAGATGTCACTCGTCGACGGTGCCATCGCGCCGTGGCGGAGCGCGAACACCCAGTACTTCATCCGCATGCTCGAGTCGGTCGCGGAGGTGAACGAGATCGACATGAACGCTCCGTGGGAGCAGCTCACGGCCAAGCAGCAGAAGGTCATCCTGCACGGGGTCAAGGGCAAGATGACGGTCAAGTACAAGAACCGCTACGGGCGGTCGCGGTCGTACTCGACCGAGTACGAGGGCGTCATCCCGTGGATCAAGCGGCGTCACGAGGGCAGCGACAGCGACTGGGCCCGCGAGCAGTACGAGGGGTACATGCGCCTCGTCGCGTGTACGTCGTGCGACGGCGCACGGCTCAAGCCGTCGACGCTCGCGGTCACGATCGAGGGCAAGCACATCTCCGAGGTGTCCGACATGCCGATCGGCGAGTCGGCGAAGTTCCTCGCCGCGCTCGAACTCTCCGAGCGCGAACGGTTGATCGCCGAGCGGGTGACCAAGGAGATCAACGCCCGGCTCGGCTTCCTGCTCGACGTGGGCCTCGACTACCTCACGCTGTCGCGGGCTGCGGGCACGCTGGCCGGTGGCGAGGCGCAGCGCATCCGGCTGGCATCGCAGATCGGCTCGGGCCTGGTCGGCACGCTCTACGTGCTCGACGAACCGTCGATCGGGCTGCACCAGCGCGACAACCGACGGTTGATCGACACGCTCACGCGACTGCGTGACCTCGGCAACACGGTGATCGTCGTCGAGCACGACGAGGAGACGATCCGCGAGAGCGACTGGATCGTCGACATCGGTCCGGGGGCGGGCGAGCACGGCGGGGAGGTCGTGTACTCGGGCAAGGTGCCGGGAATCCTCAAAGTCAAGGAGTCGGTGACCGGGCAGTACCTATCGGGTCGCAAGTCGATCCCGGTGCCCGAGGTGAGGCGACCGCAGGGGCTCGAATCGCTGCGTATCGAGGGAGCCCGCGAGCACAACCTCCAGAACATCGACGTCGACATCCCGTTGGGCAACTTCGTCGCGGTCACCGGCGTGTCGGGCTCGGGCAAGTCGACGCTCGTGCGCGACATCCTCCTGCCGGTGCTGATGCAACGGATCTACAAGTCGAAGATGTCGGCCGGCAAGCACAAACGGATCCACGGCATCGAGTACCTCGACAAGGTCATCGACATGGACCAGTCGCCGATCGGTCGCACCCCGCGGTCGAACCCGGCGACCTACACCGGTGTGTTCGACAACGTCCGCAAGCTCTTCGCCGCCACGAACGAGGCGAAGGTGCGCGGCTACATGCCCGGGCGGTTCTCGTTCAACGTCAAGGGGGGGCGCTGCGAAGCATGCTCCGGCGACGGCACGTTGAAGATCGAGATGCACTTCCTGCCCGACGTGTACGTGCCGTGCGAAGTGTGCAAGGGCGCCCGCTACAACCGCGACACGCTCGACATCGAGTTCAAGGGCAAGAACATCGCCGAGGTGCTCGACATGCCCGTTGCCGAGGCGGTCGACTTCTTCGCCAACCAGCCGGGGATCGCCAGGTACATGCAGACGCTCGTCGATGTCGGGCTCGGCTACGTGCGCCTCGGACAGTCGGCGCCGACGCTGTCGGGCGGTGAAGCCCAGCGCGTGAAGTTGTCGGCGGAGCTCGCCAAACGCTCCACCGGCCACACGATCTACCTGCTCGACGAGCCGACGACCGGCCTCCACTTCGACGACGTGCGGCGCCTGCTGACCGTGCTCCAGCGGTTGGTCGACCAGGGCAACACGGTGCTGGTCATCGAGCACAGCCTCGACGTGATCAAGACCGCCGACTGGGTGATCGACCTCGGCCCGAACGGCGGCAACGGCGGCGGCATGATCGTCGGCGAAGGCACGCCTGAACACATCGCCTCGATCGAGGCGTCCCACACGGGACGTTTCCTCCGCGACGTCCTCTGACTGATTCGCCCGTGACCGAGCCGTTGGTGGTCGCCGACTTCGACCGCGGTGAGATGCAGCGGCGCACGTTGCGGTCGCTGCGCCTCGCCCAGGTCCCCGGCCAGGCAGCAACGGCCGGCATGGTCGCCGTGGTCACCTTGCTGGCCAGCGACATGCTCGGCTCCGACCGGATCGCCGGAATGGGAAGTGCGTCGTTCACGGTGGGCGCCGCGCTCACGGCGATCCCGCTGGCCGCCTTCATGCGCCGGCGAGGGCGCCGCATCGGGCTGAGCACCGCGCTGCTGATCGGTGTCGTCGGTGCATCCGTCGCTGCCGTGGGTGGCCAGATTCGCTGGTTCCCGCTGTTCGTCGTGGGCATGGTTGCGTTCGGATCGGGACAGGCCGCAACGTTGCAGCAACGCTATGTCGCTGCCGACCTGGCCGAACCCGGTCGGCAGGGCGCCTCGATCGCGGCGATCGTGTGGGTCGGCACACTCGGGGCCGTCCTCGGGCCGATGCTGACGCCGTTCGAGCGATCGGTGGCCACGCGGCTCGGTCTCGATGAGCTCGTCGGTCCGTTCATCTTCGCCGCTGCGTTCTTCCTCGTGGCCGCCACGGTGATCTGGGTTCGACTCCGGCCGGATCCCCTGGCGCTCGTCGGTGGGATCGACCCGCACGCCGAGCGAGTGCACCCCGTGCGCGTGGTGCGAGCGTCGGCGACGGTGATCGCGGCATCGCCAGGAGCGCGACTCGGGCTCGCGGCCATGGCAGCCTCGCAGGCCGCGATGGTCGGCGTGATGACGATGACGCCGCCGCACATGAAGGATCACGGTCAGGCTGATCTCTCGGCATTCGTCATCGCGGTGCACATCGTCGGCATGTACGGCCTGTCGCCGTTCGTCGGCCGTTTCGTCGATCGTGCGGGGGCCGTGCGTGCGATCCAGATCGGTGCAGTGATCATCGGTCTCGGCACGATCACGACCGTGCTCGCCGGCTACGTCGCGGCGCTGATGTTCGCCGGCCTCTTCTTCCTCGGGCTCGGGTGGAGCTTCGGGCTCATCTCGGGCGCGACGCTGCTGACGGCGTCAGTGCCGGCCGAGTCGCGCGTCGAGGTGCAGGGCACGGGTGACCTCACGCTCAGCATGTGCGGTGCGGCGGCTGCGTTCGGGAGCGGGTTCGTCAAGGCGTCGTTCGGCTTCCACCTCCTGGCTGATGGGGCCGCGGCCCTTGCCGCCATGCTCCTCGTCTTCGCCTGGT
>JAHENF010000052.1:0-5886 GCA_024643255.1 Ilumatobacteraceae bacterium | reverse complement strand
CGGAGCGCTTGGCTCGGGCCCGGAAGTGAGTTGCGAGCTCGTCGATCGTCTTGTCGAAGTCGGTCTCGTAGAGCGACCGACTCATGCGTGAGACCTCCCATCCAGCCGACCGGGCGGCAGCGTCGCGTCGGCGGTCGTTCAGCGCTCCTTCGGTCTCGTCGTGGGTGGGGTGGACGTCGACCTCGATCGCCCACTTGAGCCGGGGGACGGCGAGGTCGAATCGGGCGGTTCCGTAGTCGGGAAGGTCGATCCTGAATTGACGCACCAGGCCGAACACGCCCGCATTGGCAAGCGCGTTGGCGACGCGGACCTCGGGATGGGACTCGGCGGCGCCGCCCGGAAGACGCCGGCCAACTTGTCGGAGGAACACCGTTGCCCACGGGCGGCGCGGCGAGACCCAGTCGATTGCGACCTCATGGAGGTCGGCGTCGGTCAGGTGGCCGTCGTGAACCGCCTGCTCGATCACCGACAGGAGATCCGACGGACGAAGCCAGCGCGCGAGATCGAAGGCCGTTCGGGCCCGCGAGGTGACTCGGATGCCGTCGGAACGCTCGATGATGTCGTGCGGATGGAAGGCCGCAGTGCGGTAGGGAATCACCCAGTCGGGGGCGAACGGGTGGCTTGCCGGGGGAGCGAGTACGTGAATGCGGTGATCCGCGGGGAGGCGTCGAAATCCCCACAGCCGACCGGCGGTCGGGCCGGCGACGGCGGTGTCGGCATGGGCAAGACAGACAGCGGCGCAGCGGGACATCTCATCGACGGGCACGCTGGGGGAGCGATAGGCCGTGTTGAGGACTCGTTCGATCGCACCAGCGGTGCGCAGCCGCTTCAGCTGACTGAGTGTGATGCCGGTGGACATCAGCTGATCGAGTGAGGCAACCCCGTGCTGGGTTGCGAAGAGCACATGGGCTCGGGCGTTCAGGTGCACCATGGCACCTCCTCTGGGTCGGAAAATTCACCACGAGGAGGGAGTCGGTGATCGAAACGCTAGGGCCTGGCGGGCCTGCTTACGACCCTCAACCTCATCGCAGCTCCACCGATGAGGTTGTGGCGCGAGGGGTGGGCCGGAACCTCATCGCAGCTCCACCGATGAGGTTGTGGCGCGAGGGGTGGGCCGGAACCTCATCGCCCGCTGGTGGGGGGAGCGGTGGGTCAGCGGTTGCGGAGGCGTTTGCTGAGATCGTTGAGGCGCTGCTTCTCGGCGGAGGTCAGCGAGTCCATGCCGTTGGCGCCGATCTTGTCGAGCAGCGCGTCGAGTTCGATCTGATCGGCCGCCGTCGGGCCCGATGGAGGCGGCGTGGGCGCCGGGGCGTTCTTCCAGGGTCCGTCGACCACCTTGGAGCTCGACGACGAGCCACGCGACTGCTTCTTCGGCTTGGACTTCTTCTTCGGCTTGTGTCGGCCCGAGCCGTCGAGCGGCAGATGGGGGATCGGCCAACCGGTGGCGAGGCCGAGCGAGCGGCCGGCGACGAGCGCCACCGCAACCGACACGAGCAGGAAGATCGTCTGGCCGGTCGCGTTCACCCCGGTGAACTGCAACAGGTTCAGCACGGTGAACACCGCAGCGAGCGCCCACAGCGGGACGACCTCGAACCACTTCACGCCGGGGTAGGTGGCCGCATAGACCCAGATCCCACCGAGGAAGAGGTTGCTCAAACCGAACTGCTGCATGTAGTCGATGCTGTTCGACAGCGGGCCGAGCAGCGTCAGGATCAGCGCCGGCACGATCGCCATCGTCAGGATCCAGGCGACGAACTTGCCGCGTCCGAACAGGGCCTCGAGCTGCTGGCCGAACAACCAGAAGAACACGAGGCCGAGGAGCGGCCAGATCTGCGGTTCGGTGGCGATCGGCCAGGTGAAGATCCGCCAGATCTCGAAGTCGCGCACGAACGCCGGAACGAACGTCAGCTTCGCGAAACGGTCGACGCCGAGGCCGTACACGAACATCGACGCCACCGCGAGCACGCAGATGATGTCGGTCGTGGTGACGTCGTACCGCCCGGCGCGGAACCAACCATCGTTCGGTCGTCGGCGGAAGATGGCAGCGAACTGGTCGGACATCGGCCATCACGGTATCCGGCCGTCCGTATGCTTGAGGCGTCATGGGTCGTCCGTTGTGATGAAGAGTGCACTGACACGATGGTGAAGCGCCCACCTGCCGGCACCATTCCGGAGGCTCCGGGGTCGTACCAGTTCAAGGACATCCACGGCCGCGTGATCTACGTCGGCAAGGCCTCGAACCTGCGTCAACGGCTGTCGAACTACTTCCAGTCGCCCGCCAACCTGCACCCCCGCACGGCCCAGATGGTCGAGACGGCCGAGACGGTCGAATGGACGATCGTGCGCAACGAGGTCGAGGCGTTGATGCTCGAGTACTCGCTGATCAAGCAGCACGACCCGCGATTCAACGTTCGCCTGCGCGACGACAAGAGCTACCCCTTCCTCGCTGTCACGATCGACGAGCAATGGCCGCGGGCGCTGGTCATGCGGGGTCGCAAGCGCAAGGGCACCCGCTACTTCGGACCCTACGCCCATGCCTACGCCATTCGCGACACCCTCGACCTGTTGTTGAGGTCGTTTCCGGTCCGCACCTGCAGCCAGGCCAAGTTCAATCAGCACGAACGCCTCGGTCGTCCGTGCCTGCTCTTCCACATCGAGAAGTGCGCCGGGCCGTGCGTCGGCGAAATCGATGAGATGCCGTATCGCCAGCTCGTCACCGACCTGTGCGAGTTCCTCGACGGCGACACCGACGAGATCGTCGACCGCCTCGAAGCCGACATGCAGTCCGCGGCGACCGCTCTGGAGTTCGAACGTGCTGCCCGCCTCCGTGACCGGTTGCTCGCCGTCCGCAAGGCGATCGAGAAGCAGCAGATGGTCGCCGAACGCAGCGAGGATCTCGACGTCATTGGGATCGCCGAGGACGAACTCGAAGCGGCGGTCCAGGTCTTCTACGTCCGCAAGGGCCGCGTCGTCGGCCGCAAGGGCTTCATCCTCGACAAGGTGGAGGAGCTCACGCCTGGCCGGCTCATCGACCGCATCCTCGAGTCCATGTACGGCGACGACCCGATCCTCGGCGTCCCCAAGCAGGTGCTCGTTCCCTACGAGGCGGAGGAACTCGCCACCTACGAGGAATGGCTCTCGATGGGCCGGGGCTCACGGGTGCAGGTCAGAGTGCCACAGCGCGGCGACAAGCGGTCGCTGCTCGAAACCGTCACCCGCAACGCGGAGGGAGAGTTCACCCGCCACCGGATGCGGCGGGCGAGCGATCACAACTCGCGCAGCCGGGCGCTGACGGAGCTCCAGGATCATCTCGGTCTCCCCGAGGCGCCGCTGCGCATCGAGTGCTACGACATGGCCCACCTCCAGGGCACGGACTACGTCGGTTCGATGGTGGTCCTCGAAGACGGGCTGCCGAACAAGCGTGAGTACCGCCGCTTCAAGGTGAACGAGGTCGAGGGCAACGACGACTACGCCGCGATGGCCGAGGTCGTGCGCCGCCGCCTGCAGGCATACCTCGACGAACGTGACCGGCCGGTCAACGAACGCGGCGACAAGCCGGGCAAGTTCGCCTATCCGCCCCAGTTGCTCCTCGTCGACGGCGGCAAGGGCCAGCTCAGCGCCGCCAAACGGGTGATCGACGAACTCGACCTCACCGACGAGATCCCGGTCGCCGGGCTCGCCAAGCGGTTCGAGGAGGTGTTCATCCCCGGGCGCAGTCAGCCGGTGGAGATCCCGCGGGGGAGCGAGGCGCTGTTCATGCTCCAGCGCATCCGCGACGAGGCCCACCGGTTTGCCAACACGTTCCACCGCGAGCGGCGCAGCAAGCGGATGACCACCAGCGCACTCGACGGGATTCCCGGCCTCGGCGAGGTTCGTCAGAAGAAGCTGGTCAAGGCCCTCGGGGGGGTCAACGCGGTCAAACGGGCGGATCTCGACGAACTCAAGGCACTGTCGTTCCTGCCTGATGCCGTCGCCGAATCGGTCTACGCGAAGTTCCACAGCTCGGCGTGATGACAAGACGGAAGCGCAAGCGCCGAGTGGCGATCTGATCGCGACCAGTCAGGCGAGCTGGGCGATGACGTCGGCTTGCAACGCCCGATAGTTCGCGAACCGGTCGTCCGGCGTCGCGCCGAGTGTGAAGTCCGGAACGATGAACTCGTCGAATCCGAGTTCGGCGTACTGGCCGAGCTGATCGACGAGTTCGTCGGTGGAGCCGACGATCGATCGTTCGCCCATGTCACCACCGCGGACGTTCGCGGCGAACTCGTCGTTGTCGGTGCGGAACACGAGTGCCTGCGCCGACTTCCACATGCTGTCGGGATCGCGTTCGACCTGCTCGCACGCGATGCGGAACTTGTCGAGGGCACCACCGGCCATGGCCGGGCCGCCCCACGTGTTCCATTCGTCGGCGTGGCGGGCGGTGATCCGCAGCATCCGCGGGCTGCCCGTGCCGACGAGGATCGGAAGTGGCGACTGGATCGGCTTGGGGTCGGCGGGCGCATCGTCGATGTCGTAGTACTCGCCGTTGAAGTCGGTCCGGTCTTCGCCGAGCAGCGACCGGATGATCTGGATCGCTTCCTCGAACCGGGACACCCGCGGGCCGGGCTCCTGGAGTTCGATGCCGTAGGCCGCGTGTTCGTTGATCTGCCAGCCGGCGCCGATGCCCAGCACCATGCGTCCGTTCGAGATGTGGTCGATCGTGGCGGCCCGATTGGCGAGCACCGCCGGATGATGCACCGACGTGGGGGCGACGAGCGATCCGACACGGATGTGCTCGGTGACGGCGGCGACGGCGGGCAGCATCGCCCAGCACTCGTGAACGTCGCCCGGCTGGATCGTCTCGCTGCCGGTGTTGGGCATGTAGTGATCGGCGTACCAGAGCCCGAACCAGCCCTCGCTGTCGGCGAGGCGGGCGAGGTCGAGCACCTCGGCGGGTGGGCGTTCCGGATTGGGCCACACGGAGAACTTCATGCGGCGACCGTATCCGCTCGGGCATTCGCCGTTCAGCCCTAGCCTGGGGCCGGTGACCGACGACCTCTGGGAAGCCCACGCCGACTGGTGGATCGACGGATTCACCGAGGGAGCCGATCCCGAGTACGTCGAGCAGATCCTGCCGATGGCCGTCGAGGAGTTGTCGGGTTTCGGCCGCGTGCTCGACGTGGGCTGCGGCGACGGGCAGATCAGCCGACTCCTCGCCGCCGGCGGCGCGCATGTCGTGGGCATCGACCCGACGTGGAACCAGATCCGCATCGCGAACGAACGCGGTGGGGGACCGGCGTATCTGCGGTCCGGCGCCGCCGACCTGCCGTTCGCCGATTCGAGCTTCGACGCCGCGGTCGCGTGCCTGGTGTTCGAACACATCGACGACGTCGATGCTGCGATCGCCGAGGTCGCCCGCGTGATCCACCCCGGCGGTCGATTCGGGTTCTTCCTCAACCATCCGCTGCTGCAGACCCCTGGCAGTTACCTGATCGACGATCACACCGTCGATCCGCCGGAGCAGTACTGGCGTGTCGGGCCGTACCTCACCGAGCAGTCGTTCGTCGAGCAGGTCGAGCGCGGCGTGTTCATCCGCTTCGTCCACCGTCCGCTGTCGCGCTATCTGAACGCGCTCGCCGACCACGGGCTCGTGCTCGAGCACATGAGCGAGCCGCGTCCGCCCGCCGGATTCCTCGCCCGCGCCGAGGAGTACGTCGAAGCGGCCGAGATCCCCCGCCTGCTGTACCTCCGCCTCCGCAAGTCCTGAGCGATGAGGTTCTGGCTCACCTGTCGCGCCGCAATCTCATCGCGGGAGATGTAGATCGGTGAGCGATGAGGTTCTGGCTCACCTGTCGCGCCGCAATCTCATCGCGGGAGATGTAGATCGGTGAGCGATGAGGTTCTGGC
>JAHENF010000051.1 GCA_024643255.1 Ilumatobacteraceae bacterium | reverse complement strand
AACCGGACGCGCTGACGACACTGCTCGTCGTCGGTGTCGGCGAACACGTCGAACAGCTCGACGCGGCGATCGCCGCGCGTGCCAAGGGGTGGACCCTCGTGCGCATGCCGGTGCTCGACCTGAACATCCTGCGGCTCGGCGCGTTCGAGCTGGCGCATCGACACGACGTCCCGGTGGCGGTGGCGATCGACGAGGCGGTCGAGCTGGCGAAGCGCTTCTCGACCGACGACAGCGGTCGGTTCGTCAACGGGGTGCTCTCCGCGCTGGTCGACGACCTGCGACAGTAGGTCGATGCCCACGTCGACGGCACTCGACTCGACCACCGAGGGGCCACTCGACCAACCGGTGGCCGCCGGACCGTTGTGGCACCGGATACCGGCACCGAGCGCCCCCCAGGTCCTGCTCGCCGCAGCAGTCCTCGGTTGGACGTGGTACTTCACGGCGCGTTCGCTCGACGTGCACCACGCGCTCGGAACGGCGACCTACGACTCAGCGCTCTACGACCAAGGGATGTGGCTGCTGTCGCGCTTTCGCGCCCCGTTCGTGACGCTGATGGGTCGGAATCTGTTCGGCGACCACACCTCGTTCGTGCTCGTGTTCCTGGTGCCGCTGTACTGGATCGCCCCCGGTGCGTGGATCATGTTCACCGCACAGTCGGCGGCGATCGCCGCCGGCGCCGTCCCGATCTTCCTCTACGGCCGGCGACGACTCGGTTCCGAGTGGTTGGCGTTGATCGGGGCAGGCACCTACCTGCTGCATCCCGCCGTCGGGTGGACGAACCTCGAGAACTTTCACCCCGACGCCTTCCTGGGGGTCTTCGTCGGGTGTGCGATCTACGCCGCGCTCGAACGTCGATGGCGGATGTATGCCGTGTTCGTCGTGCTGTCGCTGCTGGTCAAGGAGGATGTGTCGCTCGTCGTCGTCCCGCTCGGCGTCTGGGTCGCCCTCCGCCGGGATCGGCGCATCGGACTGCTCACCGTGATCGGGAGTGTCGCGTTCATGGCGATGGCGATGCTGCTCGTGATGCGCAGCCTGATCGGTGTGCCCACCCGCAACGGATGGCGGATCCCGTTCGGAGGACCCCGCGGTGTGATCGACACCGCGATCACCAATCCGACCGCGCTCGTTCGGCACCTGCGCAGCGACGGTCGGCCGTGGTACCTCGTGCAGATGACCGCTCCCTTCGCCTGGTTGTTCGTGCGGCTCCCGGACGTCGCCCTGATCAGCGCACTGGTGTTGTTCACCAACGTGTTGAGCACGTTCGGCTACCAGTACCAGATCGCCTACCACTACAGCCTGGTGGCGGTGCCGGCGTTGGCGATCGGGACGGTGTACGCAGTCGGTGCGATGCGCGAGCACGTCGTGACGGTGCGCGGCCACCGGATCACGGTGCCCACGCGTCACGTGGCAATGGGCGTGCTCGCGATCACATCGGTCGCGACGGCAGTCCTGTGGGCGCCATCGCCGCTCGGTCGCACCGACTCGTGGTACGGCCACCGCGGCAACGCATTCGCCGTGGCGGCTCGCGAGCTGCTCGCCGACATTCCTGCCGACGCGACGGTGTCCGCCAACTACCGATTGACACCGCACCTCGCCCACCGCGGCGAGATCTACCAGTTCCCGGTGCCGTTTCGTGTCACGCTGTACGGGCCGGGCACGTCGCTCGAGGGAACCCGGCTCGACGACCGTGCCGAGCGGGTCGACTACGTGATGATTCCGGTCGCGCAGGACGAACAGCTCACCATCGACTGGCTGGCGATCGCGGACGCCTTCGACGAGGTCGGACGCAACGAGATCTGGGTCCTGTATCGCCGTGACCACGACATCGCGCTTCCGCCGTGAAGGTGACCCGACCGCCCCACTCGTCGGCTGATCGTTAGCCTTGCCCGGCATGAAGTCGGCAGGTCGAGTGTTGCTGGTTGCGCTCGTCGTCTCTGCGGCCGGGTTCGTGTCCGTGTCGACAGTGTCCGCGGCGCCGCCGCTCGCGACGGTCTCGTGTGCTGACCGCCCGGTGACCGGTGTACCGACCGACACCGAACTGCCGAGCTACCGGGCGATCAATCCGGTGCGTCTGGTCGACACCCGCGACGGTACGGGAGGTCTGTCCCAGCCGATCGGGCAGGGCTGCACCCTCGAACTCGACCTGACACATGCACCGGTCCCGTCCGCAGCACAGGCGGTGGGCATCTCGCTCACCGCGGTGTCGGACGTGCGTGGGTTCTTCACGGTGTTCCCGTGTGCGAGTGGCAGACCGGAGACGTCGAACCTGAACTCCCGTGCCGGGATGGCGACACCGAACTTCGTGGTGGCGCTGCTCGACGCGTCCCGACGGGTGTGCGTCTACAGCCAGCGCGACGCCGACGTCGTGATCGATCTGTCCGGTTGGTGGTCGGTCGGGCCCGACCGATTCCGGTCGATCGATCCGGTCCGAGCCTACGACAGTCGCAAGGAACTGCCGATCAGGCTCCCGGCCGGCGCTGTCCAGAACGTCCCGATCGGTGGCAGGTTCGTCCCGCCCGATGCGACCGCCGCGGTGATCAACCTCACGGCCACGGAGTCCACACAGCGGGGCTGGCTCGCGGTCTTCCCGTGCGGGAACACCCCACCGAAGGCGTCGAACTTGAACGTGTTGGCCGGTGAGAACCGGGCGGTCGCCGCCATCGTGGGGCTCGGCAGCAGTGGTGCCGCCGCCGGACAGCTCTGCGTCACGTCCAACATCGACACGCATTTCGTGATCGACCTCACCGGGTACTACGCGCCGGCCTCACCGTTCGGTCCGGCGTCGGAGCTTCGGCCCCAGACCGGCGAGCGACTGGTGGACACCCGCAACGGCACAGGCGGTTGGACCACGCCGTTCCCCGGCGGCGTCACACGCTCGATCGACCCGGTCGCTTCGGGCGCCGTCGCCGACCGGGCGACGTCGGTCCTCGTCAACGTCGTGGCCACCAACGGCGCGGGTCTCGGCAACGTCCGGGTCTTCGCCTGCCGCGCCGACGCAAGCGTGCCCGAATCGTCGTCGCTGAACTTCGGCGCCGCGCTGTCGGCGACGAACCTCGTCAGCGTCGACCTCGATGCATCCCGCAAGATCTGCATCTACACCTCGAACCGGGCCGACATCGTGGTCGATCTGTTCGCAGTGATGGTCGCAGCGCAGGATTCGCTCGTCGAACGGCTCTCGTTCGGCACAACGGTGGCCTACCCGCGCTTCGAGCCCGCCGGCGCGGACTATGCGCTCGTGTGCGCAGCGGGCACGAACCGGCTGACGCTCGACGTCGTGCCGCTCCCGTTCGCGTCCGTGAAGGTGCGCGGCGTCCCGGTCGGCGCAGGCACGGTGACGATCTCGGCGACGGCCGATGACCTGATCCCCGTCGAGGTCGCTCGCGGTGCCGTGGTGGCCAAGTACTGGTTCCGTTGTCTGCCGTCGAACTTCCCGCGACTGGCCATCGACCGACCCGGATCTCCCGCTCCCGGCTGGTACCTCACGACGTTCGGGCAGGGGGCCAACCCGGAGCCGGGTTTTTTCAGCGTCATCTTCGATCAACGCGGCGCCCCGGTCTGGTACAAGCAGTCGAGCGAGGTGCTCGTCAACCTCCAACGCCGCCCTGACGGCACGTTGCTGTCGTCGACGCAGACGCTGTACTTCGGCACGACCACCGAGAATCTCGGCCACTGGACCACCCGGCTCGACGGCACGAATGCCGGCGTCTGGCGCACCGACGATGCCACGGTGCACCCCGTCGACCACCACGACGTGGTGCAGTTGCCCGACGGCGGATGGGCGATCGTCTCGTACCCGTTCCGCGGTGGTGTCGACACCACCGAGCTTCCCGGTGGAGGTTTCGTCGACGATGCCGTGGTCGACGGAGCGATCGTCGAATACGACGTTGCCGGGAACCTGGCCCCCTGGGAGTGGCACAGCAATGACCTCGCCCAGAACGGTCGGCCGCACTTCGGCATCGGCGAGACGACGTTCGTGCAGCGCTTCGGCAAGTACGTGGCCGCCAACGGCGGCGAGGTCGACCTCGTCCACATGAACTCCGCGCAGCGTCTCGACGATGGCGACTACATCGCCTCGGCGCGGCACCTCGACGCCGTGTTCCGGATCGACCGTGCGACCAAGGAGGTCGAGTGGATCCTGGGGAGCCTCCCGAGCGATCCCCTGGACCCCGGGTACATCGCCAACTCGGGTGGAGCGCCCCGGTTGAAGATCCTGAACGATCCGTGGGGTGGGCCGAGGCGACAGCACGACGCCCGGTTGCAGGGTGATCTGCTGATCGTCCACGACAATCGGACCGGCATGGTCGGCCAGAGCGCGAGAGTCGCGATCTACCAGATCGACGCCACGGCGCTGACCGCCACACTCGTTCGTGAGATCCGCAACCCGGCAGGCCAACAGAGCGGTGCGCTCGGCAGCGCGCGGCTCGCCGCGGACGGTTCGGTGCTCGTCGACTGGGGTGGTCTGCAGCCGATGTTCCAGGAGTTCGACGCCTCGAATCAGCTCATGTTGTCGATCGCCCGCGACCCGTACGGCAGCAGCTACCGGATCGTCAAGTATCCGGCGTCCGACTTCGACGTCGACGCGCTGCGCGCCAACGCCGGCGGCACGATCGAGACTCCGCCCCCGCCCGTGCCGTAGCGCCTCAGCGCGGGCCGCGGACGAGACGTCCGGGGAGTTCGCCGGTGAACTCGTCGTGGTCGACGATCTGGACGCCGGCGACGAACGTCGCGTCGTACCCCTTGGCCTTCTGCACCAATCGGCGGGCACCGGCGGGGAGATCGTGCGCCATGCGTGCAGCTCCGAACGTGAGGTGGTCGTAGTCGATCACGTTCAGGTCGGCGCGTAGGCCGGCGACCACGGCGCCACGGTCGGTGAGCCCGTACAATTCGGCGGTCTCGCGGGTCTGGCGGTGGATCACGTGCTCCAACGGCAGCTTCGGCCCCCGGGTGCGGTCACGCGTCCAGTGCGTCAGCATGAACGTCGGGGTGCCGCCATCGCATACGACGCCACAGTGTGCCCCGGCGTCGGCGAGGCCCATGCGGGTGCCTGGATGGAGATGGGCCTCGTAGGTGAACGACAGGTCGCCGTAGGCGTAGTTGAAGAACGGTGTGAGCACGATCCCGTTGCCGTCGTTGGCGATCAATTGATCGATCATCAGATCGGTCGCGGCCTGACCGGTGCGTTCGGCCGTCGCGGCCAGCGAATCGTCGGCCGATGGTTCGTAGTCGATGTCGCCGTCCTCGGTCGCCCAGAACTTGTCGAGCCGGTCGAGCACGAGCATCGTGTACAGCTCGCCGCCTTCGGCAGGTGCCGTCGCGAACTGCGCACGCAATTGGGGATCGCGCAGCGCGGCCGCGCGGTCCGCGAGCGGGAGCCCGGCGATCGGCGCGTAGGCCGGATGGAACGCGAGAGGGTTGAAACTTCCCTCGAGGCACATCAGCAGGCCGACGACCCGGCCGGCGACCTGGGCCACGATCGGCAGCCCTTCGGCCCGCGCCGTGTCGAGCAGCGCGAGCACCTCGCGCCACAGATCAGGTGCGTCGTCGGGTTGGTTGAGGTTGACGCTGACGGTGCGTCCCGTGCGGCGGGCGAGTTCCTGCATCCACGGCCACTCGTCGCGTGGGACCAGCGCGTGGTCGGGTGCGAACTGGAACACGCCGTGGCCGGCACGTGCGAGCGCGTCGGCGATGCCGAAGAGCTCGTCGCTCGTTGCGTGGGTGCCCGGGACGAGTTCGCCGGACTTCGACTTGTGGATCGGCGTACGCGACGTCGAGAACCCGAGCGCTCCGGCGCGCAGTCCGCGTTCGACGATGTCGGCCATGGCGGCGATGTCGTCGGCGTTGGCCGGCTCGTTCGCCGCGCCACGGTCACCCATCACGTAGCCACGCACCGGCCCATGGGCCACCTGCGCGCCGATGTCGATCACGTAGTTGCGGCTGTCGAGCGCGTCGAGATAGTCCTCGAACGATTCCCAGTCCCAGGTGATCCCCTCGGTCAACGCCGAGCCCGGGATGTCCTCGACGCCTTCCATCAGTTCGATCAGCCAGTCGTGACGGTCGGGTGCTGCCGGGGCGAAACCGACCCCGCAGTTGCCCATCACGACAGTGGTGACTCCGTGCCACGACGACGGTGTCAGGAACGGGTCCCACGATGCCTGGCCGTCGTAGTGCGTGTGGATGTCGACCCAGCCCGGTGTCACGAGCCTGCCCGTTGCGTCGACGACTCGAACCGCGGGACCGATGTCGTCGCCCGAGTCGGCGTCGACCACGGCAGTGATCAGCCCGTCGTCGACCGCAACATCGGCGATTCGGCCAGGCCGACCGGTGCCGTCGACGAGAAATCCCCCACGGATCACGAGTTCATGCATGCGCTCACCGTAGTTGCTGCTACCTTCGGGCTCACCGTGAAGCGGGTCCCGTGAGGCTCGCACGGAGGAGTGGAAATGGTTGCTGCCAAGCAAGTGCTGGGCCCCGATGACGTCCGTCGTGCCGTCACCCGGATGGCCCACGAGATCATCGAACGCAATCGTGGCGTCGACGGCGTGGTCCTCGTCGGCATCCAACACGGGGGCGTGTGGCTCGCAGCATCGCTCGCCGAGGAGATCGCCCGGATCGACACGCCCGTCCCGGTCGGGTCGCTCGATGCGAGTCTGTACCGCGACGACATCGGCCTGCGGCCTGTCGCTCCGGGTGCGGTCAGCGACCTGAGCTTCGACGTCGACGGGGTGACCGCGGTACTGGTCGACGACGTGTTGTTCACCGGTCGGACCGTTCGAGCGGCCCTCGACGCGCTCGCCGACTACGGCCGACCGCGCGCTGTGCAGTTGGCCGTCCTCGTCGACCGGGGGCATCGCGAGCTCCCGATCCGGCCCGATTTCGTCGGCAAGAACTTGCCGACGAGCACGGGTGAGGACGTCTCGGCGACGGCCGAAGGTGTGGTGATCTCGTGAGTGCCCGATCGCTGCTGACCATCGACGATCTGGGGTCCTCCGGCATCATGAGGGTGCTCGACCTCGCCGACCACATGGCCGAGGTGAACCGCCGCCCGAATCCCAAGGTGCCGGCGCTTCGTGGCAAGACGGTGTGCAACGTGTTCTTCGAGGATTCCACGCGTACGAGGCTGAGTTTCGAGACCGCCGCCAAGCGGTTGTCGGCCGACACGATGACCTTCGCCGCGTCGCAGTCGAGCATCAACAAAGGTGAGAGTCTGCGCGACACGATCGAGACGATCGCCGCGATGGGCGTCGATGCGTTCGTCGTGCGCCACAAGTCGAGCGGCGCCCCGCAGCTGATCGCCGGGTGGACCCAGGCGAGCGTCATCAACGCCGGCGACGGATGGCACGCGCACCCGACCCAGGCGCTGCTCGACGCGTACACGGTGCGCACCGCGCTCTCCAGGACGGGCGGCTTCGACGGGCTGCGGATGGCGATCGTGGGCGACGTCAAACACAGCCGTGTGGCGCGCAGCACGGTGCAGGCATTCCGGATGTTGGGCGCCCACGTCACGGTCGTCGCGCCACGCACGTTGCTGCCGCCTGATGTCGGCGACCGGTTCGCCGACGCGGTGACCGATCGGCTCGATGACCTGATCGGCGACGTCGACGTGTTGTATCTCCTTCGGATGCAGCATGAGCGCATGCACGAGGCGCTGGTGCCGAGTCTGCGTGAGTACACGACGCGCTTCGGTCTGACCCCACGGCGCGCGGCGATGCTCGGCCCGCAGACGCTCGTGATGCACCCGGGGCCGATGAACCGCGGCGTCGAGATCGCCGTCGATCCGGCCGAATTGCCGGGCGCCGTGATCACGCAGCAGGTGACGAACGGCATCGCCGTGCGCATGGCGGTGCTCTTCGATCTGCTCGGGTCGGGCGGGCCGATCGCACCCACTACGGACGCCGCCACGGACGTCACGACGGAAGGACCCACCGAATGAGCCTGTTGATCACCGGCGGTCGCATCATCGACCGCGACGGCGAACGAATCGGCGACGTCAGGGTGGTCGACGCGCACGTGGCAGAGGTCGGCCCAGCGCTCGAACCCGGCGATGACGACCGTGTCATCGACGCTGCCGGGCTCGTCGTGAGCCCCGGGTTCGTCGACCTGCACGTCCATCTACGCGAGCCGGGACGCGAGGAGGCCGAGACGATCGAGACCGGCAGCCGGGCAGCCGCGCTCGGCGGATACACCGCAGTCGTCGCGATGCCGAACACCGATCCCACGCAGGACAGTGTCGAGGTCGTCGACTTCGTGCGGCGTCAGGGTGAGCGCGCCGGGCTGTGCGAGGTGCTGCCGTCCGGATCGATCACCGTCGGCCGGGCAGGCGAGACCCTCACCCCGTTTGCCGAGCTCGCCGGTGCGGGCGTGACGCTGTTCACCGACGATGGCAACGGTGTCCAGGACCCGCTGCTGATGCGGCGAGCACTGGAGTACGCCGATGGTCTCGGGATCACGCTGGCGCAGCACTGTGAGGTCGAACGCCTCACGGCGGGCGCGGTGATGCACGAGGGCGACTGCTGCAGTCGTCTGGGCCTGCCGGGCTGGCCGGCGATCGCGGAGGAGCTGATGCTGCATCGCGACATCGAACTGGTTCGGCTCACCGGTGTGCCGATGCACTTCTTGCACCTGTCGACGGCGAGGAGTGTCGAGCTGGTGCGTCGGGCGAAGGCCGACGGATTGTCGATCACGGCCGAGGCGACGCCCCACCACTTCAGCCTCACCGACGAACGGCTGGCGTCGTACGACGCCATCTACAAGGTGAACCCGCCGCTGCGGACCGCGCACGACATCGCGGCGATCCGCGCGGGCCTCGCCGATGGAACGATCGATGCGATCGCGACCGACCACGCCCCGCATGTCGCCGAGGCGAAGGAACAGCCACTCGATCAGGCGCCGCCCGGAATGCTCGGACTCGAGACGGCGCTGGGCGTGTCGTTGGCCCATCTCGACATGCCGCTCGCCGAGGTGATCGCCGCCATGTCGTGGAAGCCGGCGTCGATCGCCGGCGTCGCCGATCGACACGGCCGCCCGATCGCGGTCGGCGAGCCGGCCAACCTGGCGGTCTTCGACCCCGACGTCGAGTGGGAAGTGATCCCTGCCCGACTCGCCAGCAAGAGTCGCAACACCCCCTACGTCGGCGTGGCGCTGCGCGGGCGCGTGGTCCACACGATCTTCAACGGCCACGCGGTGGTCGTCGACGGAATCGCCGGGCGATGATGAATCTACATGCACTAGAATGGATGAACATGCAGGCACCCTCACCCTCGCCCTCACTCTCGCCCTCACTCACGCCCCACACCCCGCAATTCGAGTCCCACACCCCGAAATTCGGGCTCGACGTCCCGCTCAGCGCGAGGTTTGCTCCGAATTTCGGTCGTGGTGATGCTGGCGCGGGGGCGGGAGGACGGTCGTGATTCGTGAGGGTGCACTGGTGCTCGCCGACGGCAGCATCTTCGAGGGCGAGCTGATCGGCGCGGAGCGACCCGTCGCGACCGGCGAAGTGGTCTTCAACACCGTGCTCAGCGGGTACCAGGAGGTGATCACCGATCCGAGCTACGCCGGCCAGATCATCACCTTCACCACACCGCACATCGGCAACTACGGCGTCAACGCCGCCGACTTCGAATCGCGCGGCACGTTCTGTCGAGGCATCGTGGTTCGCGAACTCGCTCGTCGCCACAGTAACCACCGAGCGGATTCGAGCCTCGACGCGATGCTTCACGAGCACGACGTGCCCGGCATCGCCGGGATCGACACCCGTCGCCTCACGCGACTGCTGCGCGACACCGGAGCCATGCCCGGCGCATTCGGATCGGTCGACGAAGGCGACCTGCGTCAGGCCGCCAACGCCGAACCGGGCACCGACGGGATCGACCTCGTCGCGCAGGTCACGGTCGGCGCTGGATACACCGTGACAGCACTGGATCCCGACAGCACGACCCGCATCGTCGCGGTCGACTACGGGATGAAGCGCAACATCGCGGTCAACCTGTCGCGCTACGGCACGGTCGAGGTCGTGCCGGCCTCGACCAGCGCTGCGGAGATCCTCGCCCGCCGACCGAACGGGGTGTTCCTCAGCAACGGCCCGGGAGACCCGGCGATGGTTCCGTATGCCGTCGAGACGATCGGCGGCCTGCTCGGCAACGTCCCGATCTTCGGCATCTGTCTGGGTCACCAACTCCTGGGCCGAGCGATCGGCGCGGGCACCGTGAAACTCCCGTTCGGACATCACGGAGGAAATCACCCGGTCAAGAACCTGTCGTCCGGGCGTATCGAGATCACCAGCCAGAACCACAACTTCGCCGTCGATCCCGACTCGCTGGCGGGTCGGGCGACGATGACACACGTCAATCTCAACGACGGGGTCTGTGAAGGTCTCCAGGTCGACGGGGAGTTGGCGTTCAGCGTCCAACATCACCCCGAGGCCAACCCCGGACCGCACGACTCCCACTATCTCTTCGACCAGTTCGCGGACATGATGCGCAGCGCCGGTGTCGCAGCAGGGAGCCGCTGATGCCCAAGCGCACCGACATCCACTCGATCCTGATCATCGGCTCGGGGCCGATCGTGATCGGCCAGGCCTGCGAGTTCGACTACTCCGGCACGCAGGCCTGTCGAGTCCTGCGCGAGGAGGGGTACCGGGTGATCCTGGCGAACTCCAATCCGGCGACGATCATGACCGATCCAGACTTCGCCGATGCGACATACATCGAGCCGCTGACCTGGGAATTCGTGTCCGCGATCATCGATCGTGAACAACCGGACGCCGTCCTTCCGACGCTCGGCGGCCAGACCGGCCTGAACATCGCCATGGAACTCTTCGAGCGAGGTCTGATCGGCGTGCCGGGCACGCCCGAGATGATCGGCGCGAATGCCGAGGCGATCGCCACCGCGGAGGACCGCGAGCAGTTCAAGCAGGCGATGTTGGGCATCGGCCTCGACTGCCTCCGCTCGGGCACCGCCCACACGATGGAGGAGGCGCGGATCGTCATCGCCGACATCGGTCTGCCTGCGGTGATCCGTCCGGCGTACATCCTCGGTGGGCGCGGGACCGGTATCGCTGCCACGCCCGAGGAGTTCGAGCGCATGGCGTCCAACGGGCTCCAGGCGAGCCCGATCAGCGAGATCCTCATCGAGGAATCGGTGTTCGGTTGGAAGGAGTACGAACTCGAGGTCATGCGCGATCACGCCGACAACTGCGTGATCATCTGCGGCATCGAGAACGTCGATCCGATGGGGGTGCACACCGGTGACTCGATCACCGTTGCGCCGATCCAGACGCTGACCGACGTCGAGTACCAGGAGATGCGCAACTCGGCGCTGGCCTGCATCCGTCGGGTGGGCGTCGAGACCGGCGGGTCGAACGTGCAGTTCGCCGTCGAGCCGAACACCGGCCGCCAAGTGGTCATCGAGATGAATCCGCGGGTGTCGCGTTCGTCGGCGCTCGCCTCCAAGGCAACCGGGTTCCCGATCGCCAAGATTGCGGCCCGCCTGGCCGTTGGATACACGCTCGATGAGATCCCCAACGACATCACCCAGACGGCCGAACGATCGACGCCGGCGAGCTTCGAGCCGGTGATCGACTACGTCGTCACCAAGATTCCACGCTGGGCGTTCGAGAAGCTGCCCGGAACCACCGGTGTGCTCGGCACGCAGATGCAGTCGGTGGGAGAGGTCATGGCGATCGGACGGACGTTCCCGGAGAGTCTCCAGAAGGCCCTGCGTTCCCTGGAGCAGGGCCGGCTGGGGCTCGGTTGCGATCCTGCTGCCGACCATCTCGCCGACGTGACCGACGACGATCTGCTCGCTCGCGCAGCGATCCCGACCGCCGACCGCATCCAGCAGGTCGGCGAACTCCTGAACCGGGGTCTGTCGATCGATGTGGTCCATGCGGCGACACGGATCGACCCGTGGTTCCTCGACCAGATGTCGATGATCTGCGAGGAGCGCGCCGAACTGGAGACGACCGGATTCGAGGCCATGACGAGACGAGCTTGGCGGCGCGCCAAGCGTCTCGGCTTCTCCGACGGCCAGCTCGCGTACCTGTGGAAGCGCTCAGAGGCCGAGGTGCGTGCCGCTCGCGCGGCGGCGGGCGTCATCCCGACGTACAAGACCGTCGACACGTGCTCGGCGGAGTTCGTCGCCGAGACCCCGTATCACTACTCCACCTACGAGGACGAGACCGAGGTCCGTCCATCGGCTGGTCGAAAGGTCGTGATCCTCGGATCGGGACCCAACCGCATCGGACAGGGAATCGAGTTCGACTACTGCTGTGTGCATGCCTCGTTCGCTCTCCGCGAGGCCGGTTTCGAGACGATCATGGTGAACTGCAACCCCGAGACGGTGTCCACCGACTACGACACGTCCGATCGCTTGTACTTCGAGCCGCTCACCCAGGAAGACGTGCTCAACGTGATCGCGGCCGAGCGGCCCGAGGCGGTCATCGTGTCGCTCGGCGGGCAGACGCCGCTGAAGCTGTCCGGGCTGATCCCCGTCGAGCTCGTTGCGGGGACGTCGCCCGATTCGATCGATGCGGCCGAGGACCGCGAACGCTGGAACACGATCTGCGACGAGCTGCGCATCCCCCAGCCGCCCGGTGGCACCGCTGTCGACCTCGAGCAGGCCCTGGCGATCACCGACGACATCGGCTTTCCCGTGCTCGTGCGGCCGAGCTACGTGCTGGGCGGACGAGCGATGCAGATCGTCCACGACCGCAACCACCTCGCGCGGGCGATGGACGAGCTGGCCGGGTTCGGAAGCCTCGGCAAGGAGGGCGGGTTGTCCGCCGAACGCCCGGTGTTGATCGACCGCTTCCTGGCCGATGCCACCGAAGTCGACGTCGATGCGATCCGCGATCACACCGGCGAGGTGCTGATCGGCGGCGTGATGGAGCATGTCGAGGAAGCCGGCGTCCACTCGGGCGACTCGGCGTGTGCGATCCCGCCTCCGACGCTGCCCTCGTGGGTGGTCGAGGTCATCGAGTCCTACACGGTGGCGATCGCCAAGCGGCTCGACGTCCGCGGGCTGATCAACGTCCAGTACGCCGTGATCGGCACCACGGTGTACGTCATCGAGGCGAACCCGCGGGCGAGCCGCACGGTCCCGTTCGTCGCCAAGGCCACCGGTGTCCCGCTCGCCAAGGTCGCCACACGCGTCATGCTCGGCGCCACGCTCGCCGAGCTCCGTGGCGAAGGGCTCCTTCGCCCGCCGGTCGGCGGTCACGTCGCGGTCAAGGAAGCGGTGCTGCCGTTCACTCGATTCCCGGAAGTCGATCCAGCGCTCGGGCCGGAGATGCGCTCGACCGGCGAGGTGATGGGCATCGCCGACACGTTCGGGCGCGCCTTTTACAAGGCCGAGGTGGCAGCGGGAACGTTCCTGCCGACCGAGGGGACCGTGTTCCTCTCGCTGGCCGACCCTGACAAGCCCGCTGGACTCGTGGTGGCCCAACGATTCCGGGCGCTCCGCCTCGGCGTCGTCGCCACCGAGGGAACGGCCGCATACCTCGCCGCGTTCGACGTCCCCGTCGATCAGGTGGTCGCCAAGGTGCAGGAGACCGGTGTCGACGGTGCGGCCGCCCGGGTGACCGCCGTCGACCTGATCGCAGACGACAAGATCAGTTTCGTGGTCAACACGCCGCGCGGTCGACTCGGCCGCAGCGACGGCGAGGCGATCCGCAAGGCGGCGAGCCTGCACCGCGTGAGTTGCGTCACGACCGTGGATGCGGCGCTCGCGGCAGTGCAGGGCCTCGCCGAGACCGCCGGCGACGGCGTCACGGTGAGGACACTGCAGGAGTACCACGGCCAACCTCGCGACATCGCGTCGGCCGCGACATGATCGACACCCGGGTTCGGGTCGGCTCGATCGAGCTGTCGGCGCCGGTGATGACGGCGTCCGGCACGGTCGGCTACGGCACCGAGTTCCGGGATCATCTCGACTTCGCCTCCCTCGGCGCGGTCGTCACGAAGTCGTTGGCGCCGTACGAGTGGGCCGGGAACCCCGCTCCTCGTCTGCACCCGACCCCGCAGGGCATGATGAACGCCGTCGGGCTCCAGGGCCCCGGCGTTCAGCACTGGCTCGACCACGTGCTCGATGATCTGCTCGCCACCGGCGCCACGGTGGTCGCGAGCATCTGGGGCCGCTCGGTCGACGACTATGCCCGGGCCGCCGACATGCTGGCGACTGCTCCGCCCGGAGTGGTGGCGGTGGAGGTGAATCTCTCATGTCCCAACCTGGAGGGACGCGGGTCGATCTTTGCCCACGACGCGGTGTTGTCCGCCGAGGTGATCGCGGCGACGGCCGGTTGCGCCCGACCGCGCTGGGCGAAGCTGAGCGCCAACACCGATCGGATCATCGGGGTCGCGGAAGCGGTCGTCGAGGCGGGCGCCGAGGCGGTCACGTGCATCAACACCCTGCTGGGATTGGCCTACGACCCCGACACGCTGTCGGCCACGCTGGGCGCCGGAGGCGGGGGACTGTCGGGTCGCGCCATCCATCCGGTCGCTGTTCGTGCGGTCCACGACGTGCACCAGGCCCTGCCCGACGTGCCGATCGTGGGTGTCGGCGGCGTGGCGTCGGGGTGGGACGCCGTGGAGCTGATGCTGGCCGGTGCCTCGGCCGTCCAGGTCGGCACCGCCTCGTTCGCCGACCCTCGTGCGACCCAACGCGTGCAGGACGAACTCGTGACATGGGCGCTGAGCAGGGGATTGACCAGCCTTGCCGACATCGCCGCGCTAGCTTGAGCGTCATGGCAACACCCCCACAGTTGACCCCTGAACAGCGAACGGCGGCACTGGCGAAGGCCGCCGAGGCCCGCGCCGCCCGCGCCGAGATCAAGGCCCGACTCAAGATGGGCTCGATGACGTTGAACGAGGCGTTGGCGTCCGATGACGTCAACGTCGGCAAACTGAAGGTCGTCTCGCTCCTCGAGTCGCTCCCGGGCGTCGGCAAGGTGAAGGCGCGCAAGATCATGGAAGACGTCGAGATCGCCGACAACCGGCGTGTACAGGGCCTCGGCGCCCAGCAGCGAGCCAAGCTGCTCGCGCTCCTCGGCAGTTGAACCGACGGTGATCGTCGTCGTCTCCGGCCCCGGTGGGGTCGGCAAGGGAACGATCGTCGACGCGCTCGTTCATCGTGACCCCCGCTTGTGGTTGAGCCGTTCGTGGACGACACGTGAGCGCCGTCCATCGGAATCGGACGATGCCTATGTGTTCACCGACACGGAACGATTCGAGCGCCGCATCGCCGAGGGCGGGTTCCTCGAATGGACCGAATTCCTCGGGAACTACTACGGCAGCCCGACGCCGTCACCGCACACCGACCAGGACGTGGTGCTCGAGATCGAGGTCGACGGCGCACAGCAGGTCAAGCGGCTGTATCCCGAAGCCCTGCTGTTGTTCGTCGTGCCACCCTCTCGTGAGGAGCAGGAGCGACGGTTGCGTGGACGTGGCGACCCCGGCGACAAGGTGCTGGCGCGGTTGAAGAAGGCCGAAATCGAAGAGCCGATCGGGCGGGCGCTCGCGGACCACATCGTGGTCAACGACGATCTCGATGCCACGATCGACGAGATGCTCGAGATCATCGCCGCCGCACGACCCAGCTGAGCTGGCGGTATGATCGACGCCACTATGGCGCTCGACCACGACACGATGATCAATCCTCCCATCGAGAGTCTTCTCGGTACGGTCGACTCGAAGTTCACGCTGGTCACGCTCGCCGCACGGCGGGCGCGCAACATCAACTCGTACTTCAACCAACTCGGCGACGGCCTCGGACACATGATCCCGCCGCAGGTCTCCTCGGTGGCGCGCAAGCCCTTGTCGATCGCATTCGAGGAGATCTCGGAGCACAAGATCGTCTGGACCGAAGCACCCGAGGAAGTCGTCGTCGCTGAAGAACTCGACGCCGAGGCGGTCGCGCAGGCCGTGGCCGACGCCGAGTCCGCCGACGCCTGACGATCGCTCGAATTCGTCAGTAGCGACTCGCTCGGGAGGGGAACCGATGCTCGAAGGCAAGCGGATCGTGCTCGGGGTGACCGGAGGGATTGCTGCGTACAAGGCGATCGAGATCTGTCGTCGCCTCGTCGATGCCGGCGCCCACGTCGTGCCGGTGATGACGGCCGGTGCTGAACACTTCATCGGACGCACCACGCTGAGTGCACTCGCGTCCGAACCCGTTCAGACGCAGCTGTGGGACAACCCGACGACCCCGATCCCGCACACGCGCATCGGTCAGGGCGCTGACCTGATCCTGGTCGCGCCGGCGACCGCACGACTGCTCGCCGCGTACCGCATGGGCCTGTCGACCGACCTGTTGACCAACACGCTCATCGCGACCCGTGCACCGGTCGTGGTCTGCCCGGCCATGCACACCGAGATGTGGGAACACCCGAGCGTGGTCGACAACGTGGCGGTCCTTCGCGAGCGTGGCGTCCACATCGTCGAGCCGGAATCCGGCCGATTGGCCGGCGGCGACGTCGGAGCCGGCCGGTTGGCCGATCCGAGTGCGATCGTCGCTCGGGTCGAGCAGTTGCTGGGGCCGAAGGATCTCGACGGCGTGACGATGGTCGTCTCCGCCGGCGGTACCCGAGAGCCGATCGACGCGGTCCGTGTCATCGCCAATCGGAGCTCGGGCAAACAGGGCTACGCCGTGGCCGCCGAAGCCGCCGCGCGCGGCGCACGAGTCACGCTGGTGTCGACCGTGTCGCTGGTGGCACCCGCCGGCGTCGAGGTCGTCGCGGTCGAGACCGCCGAGCAGATGCAACGGGCGATGACCGCGGCGGCGCTCGATCACGACGTGATCGTGATGAGCGCCGCAGTCGCCGACTTCCGGCCCAACGTGGCGGCGGACGGCAAGCTGAAGAAACGCGACGGCATTCCGGAGATCATGCTCGAGCCGACCCCCGACATCCTCGCCGGGCTCGGCGCCACCAAGCGGCAGGGACAGGTGCTCGTCGGCTTCGCCGCCGAAACCGATGATCTCGTCGCCAACGCCGCCGAGAAGCTGCGCTCGAAGCGCCTCGATCTGATCGTCGCGAACGATGTCGGCGCGCCTCGGGTTGGCTTCGCTCACGACACAAACGCGGTTACGCTGTTGCGGCCCGACGCGGAGCCTGTCGAGATCGACCTCGCATCGAAGCGAGATGTCGCTCGGGCCGTCATCGACACCATCGTCTCCATTCGCTCCCGACATCGACAGGATCCTGCATGAGCACGTACACGTTCACCTCCGAAAGCGTCACCGAAGGCCATCCGGACAAGATGGCCGACCAGGTCTCCGATGCCGTGCTCGACGCCATCCTCACCGAGGATCCCGCCGGACGTGTCGCCTGCGAGACGCTGCTGACCACCGGTCTGTGCGTGATCGCCGGCGAGATCACCACCTCGGCCTACGTCGACATCCCCAAGATCGCCCGCGAGACCATCAACGGCATCGGCTACGACAACGCGCTGTACGGCTTCGACGGCAACACCTGCGGTGTGATCGTGTCGATCGACGAGCAGAGCCCGGACATCGCACAGGGCGTCGATGCGAGCGAAGAGGTCCGTTCGGGCCACTCCGGCGAGGACATGCTCAACCTGCAGGGAGCGGGCGACCAGGGCATGATGTTCGGCTACGCCTGCAACGAGACCGACGACCTGATGCCGTTGCCGATCTGGACCGCGCACCGCCTTGCCGAGCGCCTCGCCGAGGTGCGCAAGTCCGGCCAGGTGCCGTACCTGCGCCCCGACGGAAAGACCCAGGTCACCTACGAGTACCACAACGGCTGGCCGGTGGCGCTCAAGGCCGTGCTGATCAGCACCCAGCACCAGGACGGTGTGGATCGTGACACGGTGATCCGTCCCGACCTGATCGACCAGGTCATCCGTCCGACGATCCCCGAGCGCTTCGCCGACGACGATTTCGAGATCTACGTCAACCCGACCGGTCAGTTCGTCCGCGGTGGCCCCTACGCCGACGCCGGCCT
>JAHENF010000050.1 GCA_024643255.1 Ilumatobacteraceae bacterium | reverse complement strand
AGCTCGTCTGCAATCTGCCTGGGCACTACGCCAAGGGCATGTTCCTCGGTTTCGACGTCGTCACCTGACCTCGCGTTGCGCCACCGAAACTTTGGTCACTCGTCACGCCAAGACGGCCACGGTCCGTCTAAATTCCGTTGACTGCCCCGACTCGGGGTGTTCGTCGACGAACTCAGGCCGCTTCCACACTCGCCACGCAGCAGGGGGAGAGGTTGCGTCTTCAGCGCCAGGTGACTGATCTCATGCTTGGTCTTCGGCTCGATTGGCGCCGTCCCCGACTCAAGAGTTCGTCATGGGTGGCCGCGTACGCACGGGCAGCATGAGGGAATGGAACAATGGCGGCCGTGAGCGCGCAGCCGAACGATCCGACCGCCTTCAGCCGGAATCGCTTCGTCGTCGGCGACACCGTGGTGGCGGTCGACTCGGTGGTCGAATCGCCCAGGCTCGCCGTCTTGTCCGGCATGTTGTCGCTCGCGGAGTGTGATGCGCTGATCGCCGAGTCCAGAGCGTTGATGGCCCCGTCGTTGGTGATCGACGAGCACAATGTCGACAACACCGTGCACGACACCCGGACGAGTTCCGGAATGCACTTCGTCCCTGGAACATCAGCGGTTGCCGACGCGGTCCAACGCAAGATCATGTCGGTCATCGGGCTGCCGATCGATCGGGCAGAGCCACTCCAGGTGCTGCGATACGGCCCGGGTGAGGAGTACGTGGCTCACTTCGACTTCTTCGACGCCCACGACGATGGCGGCGCCGACGCCCCGCCGACGACGGTGTCGCTCTACGGGCAGCGGGTGGCGACGATGATCTGTTATCTGTCGGCAGTCGAGTCCGGTGGTGCGACGGTCTTCCCGGAGGTCGGTTTCGAGGTCCGTCCGTTGCCCGGACGTGCGGTCTACTTCACGTACGTCGGCGCGAACGGCGCCCTCGATCCGATGTCGCTGCACGGCGGCGCCCCGGTTCACGAAGGCGAGAAGTGGATCGTCACCCAGTGGTGTCGCGAGCGGCCGTACCGTGCGACCGCGACCACCTCTTGGGCAGCGCCGACGCCGACGAACAGTTGACCTGGCAGTCGACCATCAGCTCCCTTCGAGATCGCGCGCTCGTTCACGGCGGAGCCGGGCAGCGATCAGCGCCATCAGGCCGGCCACGAGGAGGAGGGTGGCGATCCGCAGCACCGCCCAGGTCTCGGCACCCGTGGATGGAATCGCCCCACCGATGTCTGGGGCACCCGCCGATTGGCCCACAGGAAGCGTGGGATCCTCGACGGACGGAGTCTGGCCCCCCGGTCGGCTCGGTGCGTCGACACCGGCCGCCTTGTCAGGACACTTGACGGGTTGCTGAGTCGGGGGATACACGCATCGTTCGCGTCCGTTCTTCTCGCCCGACGGATCAGCATCGGCGTCGTCCGACGTGCCCGGGCCTGATCCGGCCGGGGGAGTGGTCGTCGTGTCCTGGCTGGTGATCGGATTCGGGTCGACAGGTGGGCCGACCGAGGTCGTCGCCGTGGTCGCCGCGGATGACGACGGGCCCGTCATCGGGCCGTCATCGCCGCCGATGGTCCACCAGGCGATCACCACGAAACACGTACAGATCACGAAGATCAAGGGGATCACCTTGGTCGGAGGCCAAGGCTTCGGGACGATCTCCGGGCCGGGTGACGTTCCGCCGGGACCGCCGAAACCACCGGTCGGCCGCGGCATTGCCGCGGCGCCGGCGAGGAGCGCGAATGCCCCGAGACCACCTGCCGGCGCCATCGAGCCGACAGGCGTGACCCGCGATGTCACCTCGAGGATCGTGCCGTCAGTGGCGAACGACATCAGCTGGAGGTTGTTGGCCTGGAGGCTCTGGTTGAAGTCGTGGACCCACTCGTCGAACCGCGTCCGCAGTGGGGACTGGAGCTGGCGCGAGTCGACCTTCAGCCGGCCGTGGACGATCACGAGGAACACCTCGGGGCTGGGAATGGCACGGACACCCCAGCCAACTGACAGCGTCACCGCGTTGGCGCTGGTCCCCGGCCGGATCTCGACGAGCGGGGCGGGAACGCCTGGCCCACCCAACCATCCGAGATCGGCGGTGTCGATCCGTGCTCTCGATTGGCGGCCGGCAACAAATCCGACGAGGTCGGCGGGAGCGCCGTCGGGCAGCGGAGCCGAGGCGCCATCTCCCCACCGTCCGGTCACGGTGCCGGCTCGGTACCGATCAGTTGCTTGAGCGCAGTTCCGGACGTCTCAGCAAGTGCATCGAGCTGATCGAGGTCGGAGGTCTGATCCGGAGCGCTCCATGCCTTGCTCAGCATCATGCGTACGATGTTTCTGCGGGGGTTGTTCTCGGGAACGATGACGAAGGCCTCGGTCCAGGCGGTCTTCATCTGGGCGGCGCGGGCGTGCGACTGTTCGAGGAGATCGAGGCGGGTCGTCGTGTCGTCGAGATCGAGCTGAGCAGCGTCGACGTACAGCTGCCGTGCTGCCAGGAATTCGTTGGTGGCCTGCGCGCACTTCACCAATGCGCCGGTGACGTGGGACTCCCTGCGTTGCTCGTCTTCACGCTTCTCGCGCTCGTCCGCGCGTGCTTCTTGCTTGCGGGCGTCGCCGCGCATGACGAACTGAGGGATCCAGCCGAGGATGGTGCCGATCGCTACGCCGAGCAATCCGATCAGTGCGACGCCCATTGCCGAGCACCCCTACTCGGGAGTGCTGCCGGAGCCGATGTTGCCGCCGCCGCCGATGTTGCCGCCGCCTCCGATGTTGCCGCCGCCTCCGATGTGACTGCCGGAACCGATGTTGCCGCCGCCGCCGATGTGACTGCCGGAACCGATGTGACTGCCGGAGCCGATGTTGCCGCCGCCTCCGACCCCTCCGCCAGTCGGCGTGTCGCTCCCCGCGACCGCATGCTGGTGGAGGGAACTGGCGATGGCGGCCAGTGCCGCCGAGGTGATCCATCGACCGTTCTCAGGATGATCCCACCCGAGCCGGTCGTACCCACGGAGCACGGCTGCTTGGGTCTCCACACCCCAACGTCCGCTCGTCGACACCTTGGTGAACTCGAGGAGTCCGGTTGCCAGCAGCAACCGCTGCAAGTCCTTGATCTCGCGCTTGCTGCTCTTGTTGGTGATCATCGTCGCCCCCTCTTGACGTCCACGGCGATCGAAACTGTCGCTCGTAGAGTCACGTAGTGTTGCACGTGTGGATTCCAGGGGCAATCGGAAGGCGTCCGCTTGACGCCGCTTCCGACGGGCGAGGTGACATTCCTGTTCACCGACATCGAGGGCTCCACGCTGCTCTGGGAACAGTGGCCGGACACGATGGAACCGGCCCTCGCTGAGCACGATCGGATCGTGCGAGCGATCGTCGGCGCTCACGGCGGCTACGTCTTCACCACCGCGGGGGACAGCTTCTCCGTGGCCTTCGGCTCACCGGAGGATGCGTTGGCGTCGGCGATCGAGATCCAGCGCGTCACGCGCGACCCGGTGGGCGGAGTCGACCTACGCATCCGCATGGGACTGCACACGGGCCCTGCGGCGATCAGGGACGGCGACTACTTCGGCGCCTCGCTGAACCGCTGTGCTCGCCTGACGTCGGCCGGGCACGGCGGCCAGGTGCTGCTGTCGCGCTCGACGACCATGCTCGTCGAGCGGGCGCTCCCGGACGGTGCAGACCTGTTGGACCTGGGAGAGCACCGTCTGCGTGACCTCTCCGAGCCGGAACACATCCATCAGCTCCGTCACCCGGACCTGGTGGCGTCGTTCCCCAAGCTCCGGTCCGTCGAGGGCCCGGGCGACAACCTGCCGGGCCAGCTCACCAGCTTCGTCGGGCGCGAGGCCGAGATCGCCGCGATCGAGTCGCTGCTCCGGGAGCATCGACTCGTCACGCTCTCGGGCACCGGAGGCGCCGGCAAGACCCGCCTGGCGCTGCAGGTGGCAGAAGACCTCGTCAGTGAGTTCCCGCACGGCCTCCGCTTCGCCGAGCTCGCTGCGCTCGTCGACAATGACGTATTCGTCAACGAGGTGGCCGAGCGTTTCGGGGCCTCGCCCGTCAAGGATGTCCCGCTGATGACGACGATCACCGAAACCGTCGGTGACCGTCACATGCTGCTGATCCTCGACAACTGCGAGCAGATCATCGGCTTCGTCGCCTCGTTGGCGCGCGAACTCCTGCTCGGCTGTCCGAATCTGCGCATCATCGCGACCAGCCGCGAGCGGCTCGCGATCGCCGGCGAAGTCCTCTATCGGGTGCCGTCGTTGTCGCTCCCGACCCCGGATGTCGATCACTCGTCCGCCATGGATTTCGACGCGGTCCGTCTCTTCGTCGACCGTGCCCGGCTCGCCGATCCGGAGTTCGAGCTGGTGGCCGACAACGTCGGCGACGTGGTGTCGATCTGTCATCGCCTCGACGGCATCCCGTTGGCGCTCGAACTGGCAGCGGCGCGGATCAGGTCGATGTCGCCGGCTCAGGTCTCGGCTCGGCTCGACGAGCGATTCCGCATCCTGACCGGCGCAGAGCGATCGGGCAGCCAACGCCAGCAGACGCTGCTGCGCACGATCGAGTGGAGCCACGATCTTCTCGACGAACGTGAGCGGACTGCATTTCGGCGCCTCGGAGTCTTCGTCTCCGATTTCAGTCTGGACGCCGCCGAAAATGTCGTCGCGACAGGCTCGATCGACGAATACGACGTCGTCGAGCTCCTGACGAGTCTGGTCGACAAGTCGATGGTCACGACCGAGTCCGGCAGCGGAGCGACGACGCGGTACCAGCTCCTCGAGAGCATCAGGGTGTTCGCTCTCGTGAAGCTCGACGAGGCGTCGGAACTCCGCGGCACGAGTGTGCGACACGCCGAGTACTACGCGGACTTCGCCGAAGCGCTCCAGGTGATGTACCGCAAGAGCGACCTCGCGGCGGCGCTGATCGGCCTCGACGAGGACGAGGACAACTTGCGCTCGTCCCTGCGGTTCGCGTTCGACTCCGAACTGTGGGTGACCGGCGGTCGCATCGTGAGTGCCCTGGGGTACCTGTGGTACCAGGCGGGCACGAGCCGCGAGGGGGCCGACTGGTGTCGTGAGTTCTTCGACGCCGATCCGGACCTGCCAGACCTCATCCGTGCCGGGGCGCTCCACAGCTACGCCCTGGTGCTGTCGTCTATCGGCCGTCCGGAACTCGGCATCGAGGTCCTGAACGAGGAGATCGCCCTGCGTCGCCTCCTCGATGATCCGGCCCGTCTCGCCGCCGCACTCAACAACCTGGGCAATCTGATGACCGACGTGGGCGATCACGATGCCGCTGAGCCGGTGCTCGTCGAAGCGGTCAAGTACTTCGTCGAGAGCGGCCAGAACCCATCGCTGGCGATGACCAGCTGGGCATTCTCCGCAATGCAGCTCGGGCACTACGACGAAAGCGAGCGCCGGCACCGCGAGGCCCTGCAGGAGGGGCGTCGGTTCGATGATCCGACGAGCATCGCGACGGCGATGGGCGGTCTGGGGCTCTGTGTGATCTTGGCCGGCCGGCCGGCCGAGGCGCGCCCCATCTTGATCGAAGCCCGCGAACGGTACGAGGAACTCAAGATCGCGCCGGGGATTGCCGACGCGGACCTGTCGCTCGCCCTGGTGGAACGATTCGATGGCGCGCCGGTCGAGTCGGCGCGCCGGCTGCACGCGGCGCTGACCGCCCCCGGCGAGAGCTGGTACGAGCAAGCGGACTGCTGGATCACCCAGCTCGCCGCGTCGGTGATCGACGACCGACCGACGGCCGCGCTGCTCATCGGAGCAGTCGAAGCCCGCTACGAACGTATGAAGGTTCCGCAGTGGGTGTGGGTGCAACGCGATTTCGAACTGACCAAGCAGCTGCTGGAATCCGAACTCGACGCCGAGGAGTTCGGTCGTTGTCATCGAGCCGGTGGCCGACGGACGAAGCCGGAGATCCTGCAAGCCACACGTGATGCCCTCGAATCGTTCATCGATCGATCCGACGGCTCCGCGACCGATGGAAAGCGATGACATGACCCTTGACGCAGACGAAGCGCCGGCACGAGATCGACCTCGTCGGGTAGGCCCTGAGGAGTACGGGCGCTACGTCGGCGACACCTGGTACCAGCGAGGCGAGGAATGCACGGGATTCGCGCTTGCGGCGATCGTCAACTACCTGAGCCGCAAGCAACAGGGCGACCCGGAGGCGCCGTCGGTGAGCAGACGGATGCTCTACGAGATGGCCCAGCGCTATGACGGCAACACGGGCGCCAACTGGAGAGAGTCCTCGACGCTCGAAGGTGCGCTCAGGGGTTGGAACCTCACCGGTGCCGCTCGTGACGACGTCTGGCCGTACGACCCGAACGACGAAGACGGTGCGGTGCACGGAAGTCTCACGCTCGCGAGGCTGCTCGATGCACGAACGCGCCGGATGCGGTCGTACCGCAAGATCGCCGCCGACGACATCGACGCGATGAGAGACGCCATGGTCGATGGGCACGTGCTCTACGTCAGTGCGAATCTGCACTCCGGATGGCACCGCCTGTACCTCCGCGACAACGGGGCCCGACTCGCCGGGGGACAGGCCGGCCTGGCACACGAGCCGGTCATCGAGAACCTGCCCGACGATGAGCCCAGGGAAGGGCACGCGTTCGTGCTCGTCGGCTACGACGACGACAAACGGGCCTTCTGGGTCCACAACTCGTGGGGCCCGGAGTGGGGTGCGGAGGGCTATGCCCTGCTGCCCTACGCGGACTGGCTCGTTCGAGGTCTCGATGCCTGGGTGCTCGAAATCGAGCCACCGAACAGTGACACCCTGCCGCCACCGGCCACATCCGCTGCGACCGACGAGGAGATCGCCTCGTACCGCGACCTGTGGCCTCACCTCGTGGTGCTGCAGGATGACGGCAAGCTCGCCTCCAATGGCCTCTACGAGATGGACCCGGACTCGGTCGGCCCGCTGCTGTTCCTCTTCCAGGAGGCGACCACGACCTGGTCGCGCCGGCGTTTGGCCATCGTGGTCGACGGTGGGTACCTCCCGCTCGCCGAGACCATCGAGCGCCAACGGGCACTGCGCGACCGGCTGATGAGCGAGGAGATCTACCCGATCTTCGTCGTCTGGGAGACGTCATGGTGGGCCGAACTCGGAGCCGACCTCGACGATTGGTTCGAGCGACGCTCGTCGCCCGACCAGGCGGCGCCCGACGAGCGCGTCGTGATCGACAGTTCGGTCGCCGGCCTCATCTGGTACGAGCTGACCCGCCGATCGCTGGCGGCGTGCGCGTCACCTCACGGCGGGGCGAAGTTGCTCGCCGACGCGATCGCGAAGAATCGGGCCAAGGGGACGACCTCCCGACGTGGTCCGTTCGATCTCCACCTGGTCTCCCATGGTGTCGGCGATGTTCTCGCGACAGAGTTCTCGAAGCTGCTGACGGCCCCGCTCACGACGGCGACCACGGTGGCGCCTGCGACGACGGCGCCGATCTTCCGGAGCGCCTATGGGGACCTGCTCGACGGCGGGCGGCTCGAGCAACTGAGTGTGATCACCCTCGACGCCGTTGCAGAACGCACAGATCGCGTCGGTCCGCTCAGTGCATCCTTTCTGCAGCTGATTCCCGAATTGCGCATCGATCCGGGCGAGGCGGCCTCGGCACTCGTACCGATCGTCGGCCCGGTCATGGGCGTGGCTTCCAACGCAGGATCGGACGAATGGTTCGCCGGTCATCGAGGTACCGAACGATTTGCCCTGCTGGAGTTGTCCGGATCGAGCCACATCGATCTCGGGTGGGACCCCAGAGTGCACGACACACTCGTCGAGACGATGCACGCTCACCGAGCAGATCCGCACCGCGCCGACCACGAGGCCGCGCCTGCGAACTCGGCGGTCGACCGAACCAGCGCTCCCTCGGATGGTCAGCTGCCGTCGGATCCGTTGGTCAGGGGACAGAGCATCCGTCGGCAGCATCAGAGGTCGTCGTCCGATCCGCTCACGCGCGCGCAGGCATCGCTCGTGCAGAGCACGCTGTCGTCGTCGGATCCGCTGACGAGGACGTACGTCGACCGGGCGCAGCGTTCGGCGTCGCACGCCGTGTAGTTCGGACTCAGCCGCACAACTCGAAGTTGTTGACCAGCGGTGTCATCCCTGCCGCCTCGGCGCGGTCGCGGAACTCGGTGAGACCGGGCTGCTGCGCGATCCAGCCGAGGCGCTCGGCCTGGCCGTCGGTTGCCGGATCGAGCCGGAACACGAACGCGCTGAACGCCTCGGCGAAGTCCTCCTCCGGGTTGGTCGCGGCGTACGGGCCGAAGAATCCGGCCTCGATGTCGCAGCGCGCGTCGGCATCCTCGACCGAGTCCTCCAGCGGGTCGACGCCGGCGAGCAGTGCGTCGTCCCAGAACGCCTCGATCCAGCCCATCATCAGCGCATCTTCCGAGTAGCAGCCCTCGCCGTTGAAGTACGTGTCACATTCGTCGATCCCCTCGTCGGTGCGGTCGAGCTGTGTTGGCGTTGCGGTGAACACGTGGCTGAACTCGTGGGCGAGTGTCAAGAGCAGCTCGTCGGGATCGACGGTCGCCTCGACCGTGTTGACCGACATCTGGAACTGGGCTCCGTCGGCGTCGAGAGCGTTCACGAACGCGAGCGTCTCCGCGGCGTCCGCACCGTCCGGTTCGAATCCTCCGAACAGTGCGAGGTCGGACAGCTGTTCGCGTGGAGCGATGGCCGCGAGCTGTTTCCACGCCGCTGTGATCGTCGGATCGTCGGTGCCGAGACACAGTGCGTCGAGTTCGCCGTCGATCACGCGATGCGCCGAGGTGAACACGTACTGCGGATCGTCGCCACTCAGCGCCTCCTGCGAGCAGTCGTCGCTGCCCGTGACGTCGGCCATGGAACCGGTCGCCGCAGCGGTGGCGACGGTGGCAGAGTCGGTCTCGGTGCTGCAGGCAGCGAACGCCCACGCGACGACGAACGCGAGAAGCCAGCAACGTCGCATCGAGTCGAGCATCGACCGATCCTCGCAGTTCCGCGAGCGAGCGTCGACTTCTTCGGCCCGGCACTGCCAGGTCGTACGCTTGCCGCGATGGGACATCGCACGGGCGACCGCTACATCGTGAGCGAGGAAGATCGAGCGGCCTTCGGGCGCGACGGCCACGTACACCTCCGTGATGTGCTCACCCCCGTCGAGGTCGACAACATCGAATCGGTGTACGAGATGTTCATGCGGGGCGAGATCGACGTGCCGGGCAAGGACCTCTCCGACATGGTGACGGGGGAGTACGGCACCGATCCGAGCCACTACGCGATCTTCAACGTGATGCTCCCTCGTCGCTACCACCCGGACTGGCAGGGCAACATCTTCGAGCAGATCGGTCTCTCGATCGCCGAGCAGCTCTGCGGCGAAGGCATGACGCTCGACTTCGACCAGTTGCTGGCGAAACAGCCGGGCCGCACCGACGCCGTGTTCGCCTGGCACCAGGATCAGGCGTACTGGATCAACACCGACGACCGTCGCACCGCAACCTGTTGGTTAGCGGTCGACGACTCCACGCTCGAGAACGGATGCATGCAGTTCCTTCCGGGCAGCCATCGCGAGTCAGTGCGTCCCCACCGACCGATCAGTGGAAACCGTGAAGACCAACACACCCTCGTCACCGACCTGCGCCCCGACGACGTGCTCGTTCCGGTGGAGATCCGTCGCGGTGACATCACCGTGCACAACGAAGGTGTGTTGCACGGCTCAGGCGGCAACACCTCGACGAACAATTGGCGCCGTGCGTACATCACGGCATTCCGCTCGATCGAGACCGTCCGCCAGGAACGGGCGCTCGGCTTCACGCACTCGCACAACGACGCTCAGGACGTGCTCGCGCAGGTCGACGGGCTCCTCGTCACCGAGTGATCGCCCCCGGGGGCGGCGCGCCGATGCTGTGCACCCGGCGACTCCGCCCGCGCCGGCCGATGGTCGTAGTGTCAGGCCATGCAGCTCACCTATACCGAGCAGGAACTCATGCAGGACCATCCGGACCTGCAGCCACAGGTGATCCTCGGCCGGCGCGTGCACGGCGGGTTCGACGACTCGGGCGCCTATCGACCTCCACGGGCGCTCGTGCGCGAGCAGGCGCTCGACGCGTGGAGCGCAGCGCTACGAGCGCGGGACGGCGACGTGTTCGATGCCGACGCGTCGCTGCTCGCCGGCGCCCGGGTGGTGAGCGTTGCCCAGCAACGGGTGTTGCTCCGCAATGGACTGGGCCGGTGGTTCTGGAATCAGCTGACGATCACCGGCAAGATCGAGGCCCGTGGGCGCCTGCTCGCGGACATCGCGTTTCCCGATCTCCAGCCCGTGATTGTCGACGACATCTCCGAGATGGCGATCGGACACCTCGGTGGAGGTCTGCTCGTCGCCCATGGGCTCGACGAGGGCGGTCAACCGGATCTCGGAATCGGCGGACACGATCTGATGTGGTTCCTCGCCCGCGATCTGGCATTCGGCGATGACGTCCACGCCGATGCAGAACCCCCGGAGAACATCGGGCGTCCCGATGCCGGCACGCGCTACATGCCGGAACTCCCACCGGAGATCGAGGGCCTCATCTCGCTGCTCGCGAACCTGCTGATCATCGAGTTCCGTGCGGAGCTCGGTTTCGCCGAGGCCCAGGACATCCTCCGTTCGCCCGATGTGTTCGTCGATCGGCGCAGCGAGGCCGAGCTCGCCGCCGAGATCATCGAACGGATCCGAACCGATGAGCTGATCCACGTCCGGTCGCTGTGCGTGTATCTCGGCGAACTGCGGTCGGTCACCTTTCGGACGAACGACGGTGGCACCGTGAGCGGCAGTGAGCTCATCGATCGCTTCTGGGGCGGGATGGTGCAGTGGGCGACGGTCGATCAGCCCGCGCTCAACGTCGAACGCGTCCGCCCCGAGGTCGAGGGATACATCGCGACCCATCCCGACGCCGGCCGGGTGCGGGCCGAATTCGACGCCGCAGCCGGCTGAGGATCAGATGCGGCAGGCCGCGCTGGAGCGGAGGCGTCCCCGCAGCGCCCAGACGAGGAGTGCGATCGACGCCACGGCGAGCAGCGGCTGGACGGGTTCGAACCACTGTCGTGCCCCGGTCGCTCCGACAGCGACGATCACGAGCTTGTTGCACACAGGACACCCGACGGCGAAGAACGACAACAGCCCGGCGATGCCCCCGTTGCGCGTCGGCGTATCGATCTCCTCGGCCGAAGACTCCAGCGCAGACGGATCACGGACGTAGGTCGCCACGAGCAGGCCTCCGAGCAGTGCCGTGATCGCGAGCGTTGGGTAGGACCACCAGGTCACCGGAACCGGGCGACCGAACACCGGGTTCGCGATCACGTCGGTGGGAAGCCCGATCAGCAGCGCGATCACCACGGAGGCTCCCAGTGCGGCAAGCCATCGGCGACCACTCCATTGCGTGAGCTGATCCCGGATCGACACCGATGGCGGCGAGACGTCCAGATCTGTCACGACGACACCCTAGGGGGTATGACGACCGAGTTGCTCGCGTCAGCGCGACGCCAGGTTCTCCAACGCCGCGCGCACCACATCGTCGAAACGAGCGGCCACGGCGTCGAACCAGGCCGGGTCGTCGTCGGCGAAGGCCGCGCGCACCTGTGCCCGAACCGTGTCGCCGGCGGGGGAGCGTGGATCGAGCGTCGAGTGCAGCACGGCGTCGGCGCGCAGCGCCTGCAGCACGGTGATCACATCCACGGTTCCGAATTCGAGCGCGATCGACGTCGACTCGACGTCGGCGAGAAGTTGCTCGACTCCGGCCAACCAGTCGCCACTCAGTGCCGCCGAGACGCTCTCGCCGTCGCGCATCGAGCGCACGTCACCCCACCATGCAGTCCCACGTCGGTAGCCGGGGTCGTCGCGCCCCAGGTGGGAGATCAGCTCGCCGTGCCCCCACGGTCCGAGCCCGGTGTGGAGGTCGAGGATGCACACCCGTGAGGCCGAGCCGACCAGTTCGGCGAGGTGTGCGAGCAGCCAGCGATGCGACCACACCGGGCCATCTCCGCCGTAGAACACCCCGCTCGGATGGGTGTACTGGCCGCCGCTCACCACCTCTTGCAGCCGGTCGAACCCGACGTCCTCTGCGTAGCCGAGGAGCTGCAGCGTCGTGGTCTGCTGGGTGTCGTCGTCCCACGAGTCGGGCACCAGGAGGTGGGCGATGCCGCCATAGTCCTCGTTGGCAGGTGGCGTCTCCGACCAGTCGATGAAGTTCCGATTGAGATCGACGTTGTCCTCGTTCACCCTGCGGACCCAGGAGAACCCGAACGGGTTGAGGGCATGGATCAACACCACCTTGACATCGTCCGGGCGGAACTCACGGAGATCGGCCAACCAGTGGTGCTGCAACGCCGATCCCGTGAAGCCCTCCACACCATGGGTCCCCGACACCACGATCAGCACTGCAGTCGCATCGTCGGGCCCGATCGTGGCGACGTCGACGGCGAGCGGCTCGGCGGCCATTCCCCGCTCCGGGTGGTCGTACGACGACACCACTGCCCCGGCGTCGCGAGCGGCGGTGAGAAACCGTGACCGGGACTCGTCGTAGGTGCTGGTGAGTCCTCGTTGCTGCTGATCCATGTCGAACCTCCGCGTCCCAGCATGGCAGCCGCACGGCAGTACAGTCGGACCATGACGGACGGTCTGGGCGGCACGTGAAACTCCTCTGCACGGCGGACCTGCACTATCGGCTGCCGCAGCTCGACTGGCTGGTCGAACAGGCCGGTGACGTCGACGTCGTGGTGATCCCGGGTGATCACCTGCAGGTCGTCGGGGCTGCGCCACTGGAAGTCCAGATCGTGGTGGTCTCGAAGTACCTGCAGCGGCTGTCGGAACGGTCGCTCGTGCTCGCTTCGTCGGGCAACCACGACCTCGACGGACCCGGACCGACGGGGGAGCAGGCGACCGAATGGCTGCAGGGGCTGGCGTCCGAACGCCTCGTCGTCGACGGTCGGTCGACCGACCTCGACGAGGTGCGCTTCACGGTGTGCCCCTGGTGGGACGGGCCCCAGACCCGCCAACTCGTCGAAGATCAACTCGCCTCGGCCGCCATCGATCGCCCGAGTCGGTGGATCTGGGTCTACCACTCACCGCCCGCCGACTCGCCGCTGTGTCAGGCCGGCTCCAAGGCGTATCCGGACCCGGATCTTGCCGCGTGGATCGATCGCTGGCAGCCGGATCTCGTGATCTGCGGTCACATCCATCAGGCCCCGTGGGTCGATGGCGGGGGATGGGTCGACCGACGTGGCTCGACGTGGCTCGTCAATGCCGGCCATCAGCCCGGACCGATGCCCGCGCATGTCGTCATCGATCTGGAGGCGGGCTCCGCCGAGTGGGTGGCCCTGCCCGACCGCGAGCTCGTGGCGATGGAGTTCGGTCAGTAGTCGAGGTCGGGCATCCGAGCCGAGCCCGGGTTCACGGCCTTGGTCTGATGATGCATCAGGGTGCTCAGCACCTCGTCGAGCATCCCGAGGTGTCCGCCCGTGTCCGCGTACTGCCGTTTCACGTCGGTGAGATGACCGGTCAGGTTGTCGAGCCTGGTCGCCAGCGCCCGGGCCACGTCGAGCAGCACGTCGGGGCGTTCCATCAGGAAGGTCGCACCGTCGTCGGCGTGGAACATCGTGCATGCGGACAAGGCGCGCACGGTGGCAGTCGACGGTCGTCCCAGCACGGTCGACATCTCACCGATCACTGCGCCGGGGGCGTCGAGCATCGCCAACATCACGCCGTCGCGTTCGATCGTCACCGACCCCTCGATCAAGATCAGGATCGACCCGTTGGGCGTGCCCTGCTCGATGATCACGTCGCCGGCGGTCATCGACCGCCGTGGGAGATCGGCGCATCGCTCGAGGAGGTCCGTCATCCGAACATTCTGGCACCCGCCGGGATCCATCGGCGCGGCCATCCGTCGGTTCTCCGACACGTAACCTGCACGACATATGTGTGGTCGTTTCGTCTCCGCCGGGAGCCCCGATCGGGTCGCCGCCTACTTCGACACCGTGCTGCCCACCGAGGTCGTCGCTGAATCGCTCGGCGAGAACTACAACGTCGCCCCGACGCAGGACGTGTATGCCGTCGTCGGCAACGGCGACGGCACGGCCCGACTCGACGCCTTCCACTGGGGTCTCGTGCCGAGTTGGGCGAAGGATCGCAAGATCGGGTCGAAGATGATCAACGCCCGCGCCGAAACCCTCGCCGAAAAGCCCTCGTTCAAGAGCCTGTTCCGATCGAAGCGGTGCATCGTGCCGATGGACGGTTTCTACGAATGGAAGGCGGGGACCGAGGGCGGCCCCGTGAACGCCAAGGGGAAGCTGCTCAAACAGCCGATGTTCATCCATCGCGCCGACGGTGAGCCGCTCGCGGTCGCCGGGTTGTGGACCCGGTGGAAGGATCCCGACGATCCCGAGGGGCGCTTCCTCCACAGTGCCACCGTGATCACGACAGCGGCCAATGCGACGATGATGCCGGTGCACGACCGAATGCCCGTGATCCTGCCGGCGAGTCGATGGGCGACCTGGCTGGACCCGGAGAACGGCGATCTCGACGCACTCTCGCCGCTGCTCGTCGGGTGTGACGACGACATCCTGGTCATGCACGAGGTGTCGACCGACGTCAACAACGTCCGCAACAACCGAGCCGAACTCGTCCAACCATCCGGTTGAGGTTCAGGTCGAGACGCCGTCGGCGCCGGCGGAACGCAGCTCCGTCCTGATCGCCTCCGCCCATGCGTCGAGGTCGCCCCGATCGACCGACGCTGCGGCATTGGCAAAACTCAGCTGCGCCATCGACGACGTCGGAATGACGTGGATGTGCGTGTGGGGCACCTCGTACCCGGCGACGATGACGCCGATGCGGTCACAGTCGAACGCTGCCTGCTGTGCGCGGCCGATCGTGTGAGCGACAGCGAAGAGGTGGGCTGCCAACTCCGGCTCGGCGTCGATCCAGTGGTCGACTTCCCGGATCGGCACCACCAGCACATGGCCAGGGGCCATCGGATTGATCGACAGGAAGCCGACGCAGTGCTCGTCGCGCCAGACGAACGTGCCGGGGAATTCGCCCCGGATGATCTTGGTGAACACCGTGGTCATGTCGGCACCATACGCTGTGCCGGGTGAGTCACCCCGAAGCCGCCGTCCCGACGCCGCCGTCGATGTTCGATGGGGTCTGGAGTGTGCCGAACCTGATCACGCTGGTGCGGCTGCTGTGTCTGCCGGTGTTCCTGTACGTGCTGTTCGGCCTCGACAACCAGGTGGCGGCCGCGCTGATCCTCGGTGCACTCAGCGCCACCGACTGGGTCGACGGCTACCTCGCTCGCCGACTCGGCCAGGTGAGCGAGTTCGGCAAGGTCTTCGACCCGACAGTCGACCGGTTGCTCTTCATCGTGGCGATCACCGCGATCATCATCGAAGGAGGGATCCCGCTGTGGTTCGCGATCGCAGTGCTCGCCCGCGAACTCCTGGTCGGGCTGATGATGGCAATCGCCACGCTCGTCTACAAGATGCCGCGCATCGATGTGACCTACCTCGGCAAGGTGGCGACTGCGCTGTTGATGTTCGCCGTGCCGGGATTCCTGATCGGGAGCAGCGGCGAGTCGTACGCCGACCTGTTCCAGGTGATCGCCTGGCTCCTGGGCATCCCTGGGCTGATTCTGAGCTGGTGGACCGGTATCGCCTATATTCCGCAGGTACGCGAGGCCATTGCTGCTGGTGGTCCCACTCGCTCCGAAGCAGTCACAGCCGACTCGTGAACCCAGGTACGGTGACCTCATGAACATCCCATCCGAACTCCGCTACTCGACCGACCACGAATGGGTCCGTGTCGACGGCGACATCGTGACGATCGGCATCACCGAATACGCCCAGGACGCCCTCGGCGACGTGGTGTTCGTCGAGATGCCCGAACCGGGAGCTGCGGTTGCCGTGGGAGCGACCTTCAGCGAGGTCGAGAGCACCAAGTCCGTCAGTGACATCTATGCGCCGGTCACCGGCTCGATCAGCGCCGTCAACGACGCGCTCGACTCGCAGCCCGAGTTGCTGAACAGCGATCCGTACGGCGAGGGCTGGATCTGCCGGATCACGATGACCGATCCGTCCGAACTCGACGCGCTGATGGACGCCGAGGCATACCGGGCGCTGACAGAGGGGTCATCTTGAGCAGCTACGTCTTCTGCAACCAGTGCGGACACCGCAATCCGCCGACGAGCAGCTTCTGCTCGAGCTGCGGCTCGCCGCTCGACTCGCTCGACGACCGCACGATCACCCTGACGACGGTTGATCCGTTGCAGGACGCGCCGGGCTCGGCCGACGACGTCGTCGTCGCCATCGGCGAGCTGCCCAACGAGATGGGCGTCCTCATCGTGCGCGCCGGCGCGCAGGCCGGTGCCAGATTCACGCTCGACGGGCCGGTCACGCGGCTCGGTCGTCATCCCGACTCCGAGATCAGCCTCGATGACATCACGGTGTCTCGACGCCACGCTGAGATCGAACGCACGCCCGAGGGCTACGTGGTGAGCGACGCCGGATCGCTCAACGGCACGTACGTGAACCAGGAGCGCATCGACAAGATGTTGCTGCGCCACGGCGACGAACTGCAGATCGGCAAGTTCCGCCTCGTCTTCTTCGAACGGCCCGATGCCTGAGTCGGCCCCGCCAACCGTGCCAGCCGCGCAGCCGGCGGTCCCAGGGGGACATCTGTCGATCGGCGAGGTGCTCGCGCTGCTGCTGGAGGAGTTTCCCGACGTCACGATCTCCAAGATCCGGTTCCTCGAGAGCCAGGGCCTGATCGATCCCGAGCGCACGGCTTCCGGATATCGCAAGTTCTATGGCGACGACGTCGAGCTGCTGCGGTGCATCCTGCGCGAACAACGCGAGAACTATCTGCCGCTGCGGGTCATCAAGGACCGCATCGACTCCGGCGAGATCGACCCGACGAACGAACATCCTCGGCCGCGCGGCATCAAGAACGTCAGCGAGACCTCGGACATCCCGCGCCCGGACACGCATCCGAGCGCCGGCGGAGCGCGCCGTTCGGCCGAGAACGAGGTGACCGGAGCAGCGCTGTTGTTCCAGCGCACCGACGAGCCGACGCCTTCCACCGATACACCGGCCACCCCGGCCACCCCCGACGATGCCCCTCAGGCGGCCACGAGACCCGCCCGGTCACCCGCGCCTGCTGCGAGCTCCGCTGCCAGCGGAGCTGTGCTTCCCGGTCTGCTGTTGAACGCCGACGAATTGTGTGCGATGGCCGGCCTCACCCGTGCGCAGCTCGCCGATCTGCAGTCCTATGGCGTGGTCACGTCGCAGTCGAGCCGTCCTGAAGGACCCTTCGACGAGGACGCTGTCGAGATCGCCACGGTGTCGAAACAGCTGCTCGATGCGGGTCTCGAACCGAGGCACCTGCGCGGGTGGCGCGTCGCCGCAGACCGCGAGGTCGGACTGCTCGAACAGCTCATCCAGCCTCTCCTGCGCCAGCGCAACCCTGAGGCCAGGGCCCAGGCCGTGTCGCAGCTGAACGATCTCGAACAGGTCGGGGGTCGTCTGCGCGCCGCGATGATGCGATCCGTCCTGCGCCACCACGACGCACACTGACCACGACGCGGTCGCGTCTCGCCGACACCGGTACAGTGGCGGGGTGGTCCCTCTGGAGTTGATCGGTGTCCGGGTCGAAGTCCCCGCCAACACCCCGATGTTGCTCCTGCGTGAGGCCGAAGGCCGCCATCGCCTGCTGCCGATCTACATCGGCAACCCCGAGGCGTCGGCGATCCACTACGCCCTCGAAGGTGTGGTGCCGCCTCGCCCGCTCACCCACGATCTGATGCTCGTGCTCCTCGGCGAACTCGACGCCAGCGTGACCAGGGTGGTCGTCACCGAGATTCGCGACCGGACCTACTACGCCGACATCCATCTCTCCACGCCGACCGGCGACAAGGTGATCTCCGCGCGCCCGTCCGACGCGGTCGCCCTGGCCGTGCGTTGCGCGGCGCCGATGTTCGCTGCCGAGTCACT
>JAHENF010000049.1 GCA_024643255.1 Ilumatobacteraceae bacterium | reverse complement strand
GTCGGTGGTGGCGTCGTGTCGACGACCTCTCGTTGGCCGAATTCGAGGAACACGCTCTTCGTGAGATCCGAGTCGGACCTGATCGGCGCGATCGCGCCCGCACCGTTGGATCCGAGCGGCGTCGTGGCCTGCCAGCCGAGTGGCGTGAGCACCTCGAGGCGGAAGTCGGTGTTGGCGCCGACCTGGAACGTCGCAATTCCCGCCGAATTGGTGAACGCCGTGGCGAGCGGGGCCTTCGTGTTGCCCTTCGCGGCATACAGGCGCACCGACCGGCCACCGAGGGGTTCCTCGTTGAGGTCGTCGTCCCAGATGGCATCGCCGTCACGATCGTGGAACACCCGCGCACTGACCGTGCCGGGCTGGATGGCACCCCGCGAGATGTCCGCTGTGTCGCCCGCACGCGTGGATGGCACCGCCACCGACTGCCATGTGGGCGCGGCCAAGGACGTCGAGGCCGACATCGGCGTGAGGAACCAGTGGATCGAGCCGTTGTCGGCAGGCTCTTGGATCCGGATCGAGTAGTTGCCGGGCAGCCCGTAGTGGCTCACCGATCCGTTGTTGCCGACGACCGTCGTCGCCGCACGGACACCGTTCCGCCAGACCTCCACCGGGAAGCCCGTCAGCTTCGTCTCCTTGGCGTCGCGGACACCGTCGTTGTCGCTGTCGTCGAACAGGCGGAGCGTGACCCACACGTTCGGATTGTGGAATCCGACGTCCATCACGGTCGTCGAGGCCTGGAACGCCTGGGTCGTGCAGCGGTGAACGGCACACTCGGGCACGCCGGCGCCGAACGTCTGGGGAGCAGTCGACAGCACCTCGACTTTCCGACCCGTGATGTTCCAGTCGGAGGCCGGGACATCGCGCGGCTGGACTTCGATCGCATACGTGCCGGCAGCGAGACCTTCGAACGTTGCTGCTCCAGCAGCGTTGCTGACGACCTGTACGTCGGGTTGTCCGATCGTCGCATCCAAGGGCGAGGCGATGACCGTCCATCCCGCAAGGTTGCGCTCGCCGGGGCCCTGTTGGGTGCTGCTGTCCGAGTCGTTGTACAGGTGGACGCTGACGCCCGCGACGAGCGCGGCCCCGACTTGGACCGTTTCGTTCGCATTCTCGACCAGGTTGACGGTGGGCGGGCTCGTCGTCAGCTTCCATCCCGCGGGTGCTGCGACGGCCACCTTCCAGCTGCCGGGGAGCAACCCGTCGAAGGTGACGGAGCCGTCGACGCCGGTCGTCTCCTGCAACGTCGTTGTCCCCTTCGAGATCGAGACGGACCATCCGGCGAGCGTTCCCGTCGCATCGTCGAGATCGTCACCGTTCGGGTCCTCGAGGCCCTGCACGGTGATCTCACCGAGCCGGGTGACGGTGAACTCGGCTGTTGGCGCGATGCCCTGATGGGTCGCGTCGACGGTCGTCGACGCCGAGCCCGTGATGGCGACGTCGGGACCGGCGGTGAGTTCGAGATCGATGAGCCCCGGAGTCACCGGGACGTGGGCGCGGCCGTCCGCGCCGACCGGGAACTCGCGACCGTCGACCTGCACCGCCAGGCCGAGGGACACCCCGTCGGCGGGGTCGTCGTCCTTGTCGATCTTGCCGTCGCCGTCGTGATCGGTCGAGACCGTGACGGTGACCGTGTTGGCGCCCAGCGGAAGGATCGGGGTGTTCCCTGCGGCGGACGGGTCGTCGGGGTCGACGAACTCGGTTGCCGGAATCTGGCCTGGGCCGTCGTACACCCGCAGGAGACCCCACCATCCACCGGAGAGCTTGTGGTCGAGCACTTGGTCGCCGTAGCGGAAGTCACCCACTGCTCCCGTGGTACCTCCAGCTGTGGTGTGGATGTTGAACGCGCGGCCGACCGACATCGCCCCCTGGGCGCCGATCGTCTCGGTCTCGGACTCGCTGTCGTTGGGTTGACGCAACCAGCTGTGGCCGCCGATGCCGAAGGTGTGCTGACGCGGCTTGTCGGCGCCCTGGAGGACCCGCCAACGAATGTCGTCGCCGGCATATGCGCGGAAGGTCGGTGTGTCCGGATCGCCGTGCTCCGTCGATGAGAACACGTGGGCGAGGTCGAAACCGGGCAGGCTGTCGTGCGCAGCGCCCGGTTCCTGGTCGAGTCGGTGATGGAACGACTCGTTGCGATAATTCAGTGCCTTCTCGCCACGGTCCTCGGAGTCGGCCAGCGCACCGACGGGTTCCTCCGGGGTCGGGAGGTGGTCGAAGGGATCGGGGAGCGGCCGACCTGCCGCGTCGCGCAGGTTGAGACCGTCCTGGTAGAAGGTCACGAACTCGCGGAAGTCGGTGGCCTCGGTGCTCGAGTCGACCACACGGATGTCCGCCTGAGCGCTGGTGGTCCCGACCTCACCCGTGATCGGATCAGCCCACGTCGAACCGCGGGGTTCGACCACCAGCCCGGCGAACAAGCCGTGGTGGCGATGGCCGCGTACGTCGCCGTAGTCGGTGAGGTTGAGGGCGCCGAGTTCACCCGGACTGACGTCGTACGCGTACCACCGGTAGGTGATCGAGTCCTCGGGGCCGACAGTCTGGTCGCGATTGAAGCCGACCGTGGCACCGTCGGAGCCGCGAACGTCGTAGCGCAGGAGGTCCGCGTGCAAGGAGACCCGGAGTCCGGCCGGCGTGCCGGCCGGGGGTTCGAGCACCAACGGCGGATCGAAGCCGTCGCCTCCGGTGCTCTGATCGGATCCGTGCGGCGCGTGCTCGGTCGCGAATGCTCCCGTCGGGTCGATCTTGTTCGTCAACGTCACTTCGATGCAGTCGCCCTCGTGCGCGCGCAGGACCATCGGATCGGGATTCTCCGAACGAACACGGGTGGCGCCGGCCTCCGGGGTCTCTCCCGGGGTCAGCGCGGCGTAGACCAGACCGTACGGGTCGTGGTCGCCGTCGCTGTTGTACGTGATCGGTGCATCGACCGCGATCACGTCGTACGACCGTACGGGCGCGCCTTGCGGACATGGGGTCCCTGGCTTGTTGGCCTTGGGAGGCGGAGTGCCCGACACCGCGAAGCTGGTGTTGCCGTTGACTACCTGGGCGAGGTTGTCGGGAAGCGGCAGCAACCGCTTGATCCCCTTGCCGTACACCCGCATCAGACCCCAGGCGCCTGCCCACATGTCGTCGGTGGCGGTTCCGCCGTAGAGATAGTCGCCGACGCATTCCTCCTCGACGCCGCAATCGAGGGCCGGCATCTCGAAGTTGAAGGCCTCCGAGATGCCGATCGGGGTCGCGTTGACCCTCGGAGATTCCGGATCGTCGGGCTCCTGTAGCCAGTTCATGCCGTGGATCTGCACGACGTGCTGCTCCTCCTGGGCGCCTTGGATCAGCCGGGCTCGGACCGGGTCGCCGGCGTAGGCCTCGAGCACGGGCGTGTCGGGGTCGCCGTGGACCCTCGAGCTGAAGACGTAGGCGGGATCGGTGGGGACACCGCCGACGGAGTCGCGGATCACGAATGGAGCGTTGCGGTAGTTGATGCCCATCACGCCGGGGTCATCGGAGGGGAACAGCTCTGGCTCGCCCGGTGGGGCGACCGGCTCCTCCCCGGCGATGACCGACGGGTCGCAGACCGAACACGGACGGTAGAGGGACACGAAGTCCTGGATCGCGAGACTGAACTCGCGGAAGTCGTCGTCCGCCGCGGGACCGATGATGTCGTTGCTCGTGCCGACAGCGTTCGCGTTGCACGCGTCGACGCATGCCGGACCGTGCGACGGATCGTTGATCGGTTGCTTGTACTCGCCGCTGTGGGGGTCGCGGACGTCCATGCCGGCCGGCTCGACCACCAGTGCGGCGAACAGGCCACGGTTCTGGTCCTCCGCCGGGAAGTGGTGGTCGTGGGTGAAGATGGTGCGCAGGTCGTAGTCGACGTACCAACGTTCGCTGATCGTCTGTCCCGCCGGGCATCGGCCCGCCGCCTGGCATGTCCAGGTCGGGTTCCAGTCGGATGGCAGTGCGATTCGGCAGCCGTCGGCAACCAGGTCGGCACCGTCGAACAGGTCGGGACTGCACGTGGCCTGGACGCCGGCCCCGAGATGGTCGAGTTCGGGATGGGCAGCGAGGGGGTCACCGCTCACGACCGCGTCGTCGTACAGTCGTTGTGCCTCCGAGAAGGCGGCCTGTTGGTAGTTCCATCCGTTCGAAGAGCCGTCAGAGCCGGTGACGTCGAACTTCACCAGGTGGATGTGCTGGCCCGCCATGTTGGTCTGGACCATCTCCAAGAAGTCATCGTTTCCGAACCAGTTCGGCATCAGGTTCGTCATGTTGAAATTGATGCAGTCGCCTGAGTTGGCTCTGAAGAAGAAGGGTTCGATCGGCTTGGTTCCGGCGAGGATGTCCGGAAGATCGTCGTTCAACACGAGCATTCGACCTTGGGTGTCGTGCCAGCCGTTGTCGTTGTAGGTGATGTCGAGCTGCACCATCGACACGTTGTAGGTGATCTCCCTGACCCCCTCCGGACATGGATCGACGAGCGGGGCGCCTGGCTTGTTGTAGCGGTCGGGTGCGACCTCTTGGGCGCCTGCTTCGGCCAGCGGCGTCCACGGGGCCTCGGAGGCATCGTAGATCCCGTCGTTGTGGCTCTGGAGCACGGCGGCGCGTTCGAGCGACAACCGGTACGCCAAGGACGTCGCCGAAGCCTCGAGCGGTCCGTCGTCGTCCCATGTCGCGGACACGGACCCCGTGGCGCCCCCGCTCGGGATCAGCTCGATCTGGATGCTCGACGCGGGGTTGGCGTTGTCGAGGATCAGGAACTGGACGGTATACGGCGAAGCAGGCGTGCCGTCCCCGGTGACGGTGACGTCACCGACCGGTCCGAGCCGTTCCAGCGCGGCCTCGACCTCGTCAGCCGACGCGCCGACCGAGAGAGGGTCGCTGTCGGCGCTGCCGAAGCGCAGTTGGAACATCGGTGCCGGAGGGGGTGGATCGGTCGGGGCGCCGACGACGATCTCCTGCAGCGGCTGCTCCAGCCCGACCCCAGCGACGATGCGGGTGGCCGGTTCCAGGTCTTCGCGAACGATGGTGTCCGGATCGTCGACGGTTCCGGGGATCGGTTCGGAGATCCCGCCGATCGGCTGGGGCGATCGCCAGCCTTCCTCGCCGGGTATGAATCGGGGGTAGCCGGGATCGAGCGCCGACGCCGACGTCGGCGCGTCGGTGCGGTCCGGCAGCGGCTGCAGACTGCGGACCTTGATGCCGTCGGGTGTGATGTTCGCGCCGTCCTCCAGGACGTCGTGCACGCGGAAGAGCGACCAGAAGCCCTCGGCGAAGTGGGGGTAGAGGTGGCAGTGGAAGATGGAGTCGCCGACGGTGCCCGGCTTCGAGCCGGCGCCGAAGAGCAGGTCGATCGTGAATCCCTCGCCCGGGCCGTAGGTCTGGCTGTCGATTGTCGTCGCCTCGGGCTTGTGCGCATCATCGGGGGTTCCCGGGGTGGTGCCCGAGGCGCCGATGTCCTGCGGGTCGGTCAGCCACTGGTGGGCGTGCATGTGGAAGACATGGGTCTCCTTCGGTCCGGCGTGCACGAATCGGATCTTGTGTGCGTCGTATTGGTACGAGTGCGGCACGTTTGCCGTGTAGCAGCCGTTCGTGAGTCCACAGTCCTCGGGGTCGTCGGTGTTGTCGAAGTTCTGCTGTCCGTTGTTCGCCCCGACGCCGTCGCTGCCGCCGTCGTACCAGGGATGCCACCGCGGGTACCACGGGCCGAATCCGCTGGCGAGCTTGACGAGACCAGGATCGCCGTAGGGCCACGACGACAGCCAGGTCTCCTCGCCGACGCAGTCGGGGCAACGGTTGATCTCGTGCTGGCGCAAGAGGAGGTGTTCTTCGGCGTAGTTGAAGCCGAGCCCGAGACCGAACTGGAACGAGTTGGGTGTCGTCGTGTGGGCGTCGGTGCAGTCGTCGCGAACGGGTCGACCGTCCACGATGTTGCCTGCGTCTGCAGCCGCGAGATCGCAGTTCTGGAGGTGGACGCCGGGCATCTCGTCCTGGGAGATCTGGATCGTCTCGCGGAACGCGACGATGTCGGGTGCGCCGAGGTCGAGCACATTGCTGTCGATCGCGTACGAGCCGGTCCCCGGCGGCACGATGATCGCATCGAGGTAGAGCTCACCGCTCTGGTCGGCGACGTCGGCGTACGGGGTCGGGGTGCTGAGTTCCGCCCCGGAGACCGGATCGAACCACCGTGCACCGGCGGGCTCGACGACGAATGCGCCGTAGAGGCCGTGTCCGGTCGAACCACCGTCGGCCTCTGAGCCGGCGAGCGTGGCACCGTCGCGGAAGAAGTGGACCCCCTCGTCGGATGGGGCCCGCAGGTAATAGGTCTGGGGTGTGCCACCCGGAGCGACGCCGGTGTCGGCGCCGTAGCCGATGGCACCGTCTCCCGGGGTGTCGACACTGAACGACACACCGTTGATCTGGAGGGAGACCCATTGCGTTCCCGCGAGCGGGAGGCCCTCACCACCGAGTTCCACCGACCCGTATGCAGTTGGCGAGGCGTCGGGCACCAACGCCTGCTGGTCGAGTTCGTTGCTCAGCGTGATCGCGACGCACTCGCCCTCGTTGGCGCGAAGCACGAGTGGGCGTGGACGCAGTCGGCGACCGGCCGCGGGATCGTCGGCGATCGGGTCGACCAGCGGTGTCGCCCAGTGACGAACCGCTTCCTTGTCCTGATCGAGCACGAAGATCTGGCCGTGTGGGTCGACGTCACCCCACCGATTGCGCGGGATCACGACGTTGATCGCGGTCACGTCGTAGGTGCGCTGAGCGGTGCCCGCATCGCACGACTGGCCAGAGCCGACCGCGACGGCCGGCTGCGACGGAACGAACGGGATCAGCAGCCCACTCGATGCCATGAGCAGCGCGGCGATCAGGATGTTGCGGAGCCCGAGGAGCTGTCGAGGGTCCGGTCGCCTCAGTGTCGGGACCATGCGCGCTCCGGCGACGGCGAGCGCCTCGGTCCACGAGCCCGGGCGGATACGGAGCGGGACCCGAATCAGGATCACGGCGGCGAGCGCGGTCGCGAACGCGGCCGACGTCACGCCGGCCCCGTCGCCCAGCGCATGTCGGATCGTGACGGCCTCGTTGTCGAGCAGCCGACCGTGGAGGACAGCTCCGGGCACGAGCATCAGGACCGTCCACAGTGCGATCGACTGGGAGATGATCACGATCTCGAGCATTGGAGCGACGATCCGCAGTCGGCGGCGAAGGGTTGCTGCGACCTCCAAGCCGGCCAGCACGCCGAGGAGGATCAAGGGAGTCGACGCGAGTGTGTCGCGTGAGCCGTGGCGGAGCGTCTCGAGGAGACCGTCGGTCGTGAGGTGCCCGAGATGTGCTGCCGCGCCCAGGGCGATCGTCATCACCAGGGTGAGCTGCAGCACCGTCGCCGCGAGCCGGGTGTGTGTGTCGCCTGTGATGTGTGTACGTCCCGCTGTTGTCCGCCGCCCCATGATTTCCTTCCATCGCAACGTCCGACGATGCCGGTGTTGTCATCTCGACTTCCACATTTGTCGATCGTTTCGAGGTGGACAACAGGACCGCCAGGTGTCCGTCCGATGACCGACACGCGACGGGTGTTGTCGGTCGAAGGTCGTACGACCATCCCTGGTTCGGGATCGTCCGCGCGAGTTCGCTCACGCGGCGTGGTGGATCAGTACGCAAAGTGAGTCCACCCGACCGACCAGCGGGCGCGGAAGAACTTCATGCGCTGTGGGTGTGATCTTGGTCACACCGCGTCGAACGTCTGTGCGGCGCCGCAATCCGTCGGCGTCGTCGGTTCGTACATTGTGGTGATGCGGCATGTCGATCGGCTGTCGGACGAGGCGCTCCTGGGCGCGGTCGCGCTCGACGAGCGTGATGCGGCCGCGGTCTTCATCAGGCGCTTCCAGCGTCGCGTGTACGGACTGGCGGTGACGATGACGGGTGACGCCGGGCTCGCCGACGATCTCGCACAGGTGACCTTCGAGCGGGCGTGGCGTCACGCCGGGACATACGACGCGCGGCGAGCGTCGGTCGCCACGTGGTTGCTCACGATCACGCGGAACCTCGCCATCGACGCGATGCGGGTGCGACGCGCCACACCCTTCGATCCCGATCTGCTGAGCCAACTGCTCCCCGCTTCGGCTGGCGTCGACCCGCAGCAGGCGGCTGTGGAAGCCGATCAGCTCGGCCGGCTCGGCGCCGAACTCGCGGTGCTGCCGATCGACCAGCGGCGGGCGGTGCTGCTCGCGACGCTGGCGGGGCGAACTGCCAGCGAGATCGCGGACATCGAGGGCATCCCGCTGGGGACTGCCAAGACGCGCATCCGCACCGGGCTGCGTCGCCTTCGAGCTGCCATGGCGGAGGTGTCGCCGTGAACGTCGATCGCCCGATCGATTGTGAGACGTTCGACGCCCACGCCGAAGAGTTGGCGCTCGGACAACAGAATGAACCCTTGCGCGGGCGCTTGCTCGCTCACGCCGCCCTCTGCCCGCGCTGCCACTCGTTGATCGACGGGCTCGGCATGGTCGCGGACCGACTCCTGCTCGTCGCACCCCAGATCGAGCCGCCGGCGGACTTCGAGAGTCGCGCCCTGGCACGACTCGGCGCTCAGGCAGCTGGACCGACGCATCGACCTGTCGGATTCCGGTGGCTTGTCGGGGCGGCGGCGGTCGGCGCGGTGGCCGCTGCCAGTCTGTTCCTGGTGCTCGCACCCGGCGATCAGCCCGCGACCATCACCACTGCCGCCATCGTTTCCACCGCGGGAAGCGAGGTCGGGTCGGCCCAGCTGATCGCTGAACCGGTGCCGCATCTGGTGGTCACGATCGCCGCGCCGCACCCTGGGCCTGGAATTCGTACCTGTGAGCTCCGGAGGGCGGACGGGACCTGGGAGGAGGTCGGGTGGTGGGACGCGGCCGACATCGCCACCGGTGTGTGGGCGGTCGGCATCGACCCGGACCTACTCGACGCAACGGCGATGCGGATCACGTCCGATGGCGACGCGATAGCGAGCGCCACCTTCGGCTGAGCGCAATCCCCAACACGGTCTCGCTCGTATACACGTCGACCACCAAACGAGGGAGACGTCCATGAACACCAGAAGGTTCCTGTCCGTGCTGATTGTCGCCGGGGCCGTGCTGACTGCCTGCGGGAGCAGTGACGACGGTGCGGCCGGCGCGCCGACTGTCAGCGAAGCACCTGCTGCGACGGGCGGTGAAACGACGCCGGCCGGCTCGGTGACCGTGATGGTCGCCGCTGATCCCACGCTTGGAGATCATCTCGTCGATGCCGACGGGCGAACGCTCTACCTGTTCGAGAAGGACCAGGGCACCACGACCGCGTGCACGGGCGGGTGCGCAGACAACTGGCCTCCGATCGTCGCAGCCGGTCCACCGACGGGAGGCGAGGGTGTCGACGCCGGCCTGCTCGACACGGCCGAAGGAATCGAGGCGAATCAGGTCACCTACAACGGTCACCTGCTCTACTACTTCGCCGGCGACCAGGCCCCGGGTGACACCAACGGCGTCGGCCTGCCCGACTGGTATGCCGTCGACCCGGCGGGCAACGCGATCCCGTGAATTCGTCCTCCGGTATCGAGGAGCACTCCGAGTCGTAGTACCTAGGTCCACTGGCGCACGGCACGTGCGGTCCGGCTTGATGGTGTCATCAACACGACAAGGAGACTGGAAATGAATCGACATCTGATCTGGATCATCGGTGGCGCATCGGTTCTCGGACTGGGTGTGCCTGCTCTGGCGGCTGCACGATCGGCCGGTACCCCCGAGGACAACGGGGTTCCGGGCGAGGTCCGAGGGAACTGCGACGAGGCCGAACACGCCGGCGACCCCAACTGCCTGGCGATTGTCGGAGCCGGCTCGCCGACGATCACCGTGACGGTTCCGTCGACGGTTCCGAACACCGTGACCGTTCCGACCATCGCCACCAACGACGCGGCGAACATGCCACCGGCACCTACGGTGCCGACCACGAGCATCGAGGACATCAGCGGACCCTGCGATGAACTCGAGCATGCGACCGACCCTCGGTGCACGGGAGTCGCCGGTGCCACCGGGTCCGACGACGACCATGACGACATCGACGACGACCACTCGGGCGTGAGTGGCAGCCACGACGGTGTCGACGATGATGGTGACGACGACCACTCCGGTCGAGGACACGACGACAGCGTCGACGACGTCGACGACGACCACTCGGGCCCGGGCGGCGGTGACGATCGCTCCGGCGGCTCCGGACATGACGGCAGCGACGACCACTCCGGCCACGGGGGAGGCGACGACTGAGCCGTCCCGATCGGATCGTTCGACCCCCTCCGATGGGGCGGTGCCGCGATGGTGCCGCTCCATCGGCCGCGTCTCGGCCACACTTGCAGTGTCGGCAAGGATGGGAGTGCTGTGCAGGATCATCGAGGACGGGTGCTCGTCGAGCCGATCTCCGTTCGGTCGTTCGTCCTTCGGTTCGCGATCGCTGGCTTCGTGGCATTGGTGTTCGTCGTGATGCTCACCGCTGTGGCGAGTCGCCGTGTGGGGACCGAGCAGGCGATCGACGAGGCGAAGCGGGTCGCGTTCGTGAGCGCGTCGGGGATCGTCGCACCGCTGCTGGATGACGATGTCGTGGCGATGGATCGAGCCGCGCTCGATCGGGTCGATGCCGCGGTGCGCGACTTCGTGCTCCAGGGTTCGCTGGTGCGGGTCAAGATCTGGAGCGAAGACGGCACCATCGTGTACTCCGACGAGCCCCGCCTGATCGGCGAGCAGTTCGAGTTGCAGGACGACGAACTGGGCGTCCTCACCGGCGACGATCCCGTCGCCGAGGTCAGCGATCTGTCGAAGCCCGAAAATCGCTACGAGACCGAGTCGAAGCTCCTCGAGGTGTACTCGCGGGCTGAGACGTTGTCGGGGGCGCCGCTGCTCTTCGAGGCGTACTTCCGCTACAGCGGGGTCACCGCGGTCGGCCGTCACCTCTGGGCCCAATTCGCCCCGATCACCATCGGCGCTCTGATCGTGCTCGAACTCGTCCAGATCCCGCTGGCCTGGTCGATGGCGCGCCGACTCCAATCCAGCCAGCAGGAGCAGGAGCGGCTGCTCAGGCACGCACTCGATGCGTCGGACGCCGAACGCCGACGGATCGCCGGCGACCTGCACGACGGCGTCGTCCAGGAACTGACCGGCGTGTCGCTGGCCCTCGCGGCACAGGGGCGCGGCGATGCGATCACACCACAGCAGGCACTCGATGCGTCCGCGGCGATCCGCTCGAGCATCAAGTCGCTCCGGTCGCTGCTCGTCGAGATCTACCCCGCGAACCTCCAGGAGGAGGGTCTGCAGTCGGCGGTCGGTGACCTGCTCAACGCGCTCGCGCCGCGGGGCATCGCGACGAGGCTGGTGGCAGATCTGGGAACGACCGACATCGACCCGGAGGCGGCGGCCCTCGCATACCGGGCCACGCAGGAGGCACTCCGCAATGTCGTGTCGCACGCGGCGGCCACCGAGGTCCGGGTCACACTCGATGTCGATGGCGGCGTGTTGCGGCTCGTCGTGGACGACAACGGTCGTGGCTTCTCCACGGACACGCTCGGGGAACGCGCCGAGCACGGCCACGTTGGCCTGCTGTCGCTCGCCGGTCTGGCCGCCGACCTCGGAGGATCGATGCAGGTACGATCGACGCCGGGTACCGGCACCAGAGTTCAAGTACTGATCCCGATCGACGACAGGATGTCGCAATGACGACTGGATCCGGAGCGACCGAGGCCAAAGTGCGAGTGCTGATCGTCGACGATCACGTGATCGTCCGCTCCGGCCTGGAGCAGTTCCTCGCCACGACCACCGACATCGAGCTCGTCGCCACTGCCGCGAACGGGATCGAGGCGCTCGCTCGGGTCGAGGAATTCGAACCCGACGTCGTTCTGATGGACCTGTCCATGCCCGAGATGGATGGCATCGAGGCCACCCGCCAGATCGCCGAACACCATCCGTCGAGCAGGGTGTTGGTGCTGACGTCGTTCTCCGATCAGACCCGAATCATCGACGCGCTCGAAGCGGGAGCCGACGGGTATCTGCTCAAGCATGCCGACCCCGATGACATCGCCGATGGCATCCGAGCGGTGCATGCCGGCGGATCCCCGCTCGATCCGAAAGCGGCGAGGACGCTGCTGGAGTCGCGTCGCACCAACCATTCAGCGCCACAGCTCACCGACCGCGAGCGCGAGGTGCTGCTCCTCGTTCGCGAGGGTCTCGCGAACAAGCAGATCGCCCGACGTCTCGGAATTGCGGAACGGACGGTGAAAGCGCATCTCACCAGTGTGTTCCAGCGTCTTGGTGTCACCGATCGCACGCAAGCGGCACTCTGGGCCAGCGAGCATCTCCGGGCGGACTGAGCGGCTCAGTCCTCCGGCTTGTCGACGCGTCCCGAGCCCGAATGGCTCGAGTCGCCCGAATCCTGACCGGAACCACTCGAATCCCGAGAGCCCGACCCACTCGAGTCGCCGGAGCCGGATCCACTCGAGTCGTCGACTGCAGCACCTGAACCCGAGTGGCCCGAGTCGGCGCCGGAGCCCCGGGATGCGGAGTCGTCGGACTCCGAACCCGAGTCGTCGGAGACCGATCCGTCTGTGCGCGGTCCGGAGTCATCCGACTCATCCGAGTTCGACCGCCCCTGACGTGAATCATCACGGCTGGTCACGGGCGGCGCGTCGAGCGACGCCGCGTTCGAGTCCTCAGAAGCCAGCGTGATGGTCGGCGAGGTCGTCGTTGGGATCGTGGTCGATGTCGTGCTCGTCGACGGGCTCGGCGCATCGTCTGCCAGGTCGTCGGCGGCGACGGGGTTCTGCCAGACGGATCGCGGTGTCGGAGCACCGATGCTCGGAAACAGCGTCTCGCGAATGGCATAGGCGGTGCCGGAAGAACCCGCCAACGCCATGGCTGCGATCGCCGCGACGACGATCCGGCTGGTTCGGGAGCTCTGCACAGCATGGCTGGACACCGGCGAGGAAGTGGAGGCGGCCTGCTGCGACGAACTCACCGGCGCGAGCAGCTGCCCGTCGCCGTGCCCCACGTCGAGCCAACTGTTGCTCATGGCGTCCACTCTGGTCGTCGCCGCCGGCAGGCGCCAGCGGACATTGGTCGTAGTACCCCTCGAATTCCGCCGGGCGCGAGGCCCTGGCGAGGGCGAGGTGCTCGGCGCGCGTCGCTGGAGGTCCTACGACGATCGTCTACTTCCCCGAACCGGCCAGCGCGAGCATGCTGGTCCCCGTGCCCACGGCGACGATGTCCGAGAAGTCCCCACGCGTCGGGGTCGACCGACCACCAGGCAGTGAGCACGATGAGGCCGACCATTCACGGCGCCGCCGGCGACCGGGGTCGATCGAGGTCCCGCGGGTCCCGACAGTTCGGTCTGTCGTCCTTCGATTTGCCCTCGCAGGTTTCATCGCCATGCTGCTCGTCTGCGCGGTCACCGCCTGGGTGAGCCTCACGGTCGGGACGCAACGAGCAGTCGAGGATGCCCGTTCGTTGACCCGCGTCGTCGCTCGTGGCATCGTCGCCCCGACCCTTCACGATGATCTGATCCAATCGGATGCAGCGGCGATCGTCGTCACCGACGATGTCGTGCGCAGTCGCGTGCTCGGCGACTCACTCGTCCGAGTGAAGATCTGGACCAGGGACGGCACCGTGATCTACTCCGATGAGCCGGGGTTGATCGGAGAGCGGTTCGTGCTGAGCGGCGAACAACGCGCGGCGTTCGCCTCGGGCGTCAGCCAGGCCGGTCTGAGCCCCTTGAGCGCGACCGAGAACCGGTTCGAACTCGGGTCCGACCTGCTCGAGGTGTACCAGCCGATCGAAACCGTCGAGGGGACGCCCCTGCTGTTCGAGGCGTATTTCCTCCACGATGACATCACCGACCTCGGACGGCGTCTCTGGTGGCAGTTCGTTCCCGTGATGATCGTCGCGCTGCTTGCGATGGAGCTGGTGCAGCTGCCGCTCGCATGGAGGATGGCGAAGCGCCTGCGCGCCGGTCAGGAGGAGCGTGAGCGACTCCTTCGTCTGGCGATCGACGCATCCGAGTTGGAACGGCGGCGCCTCGCCGTCGACCTGCACAACGGCGTGGTCCAGAACCTCAGTGCCGTCTCGTTCAGCCTCGCGGCGCAGGGGCGCAGGTCATCGGCCGATCCAGCAGCGGCCGCCGAGGCCGCTGTGGCCGCCGAGTCGATCCGGACGAGCATCACCTCGCTGCGAGCGCTGTTCGGCGAGATCCCGCCACGGGAAGTCACCGAGGACGGTCTCGAGTTCGCCATTCGAGACCTCATGGCCGGTTTGCCGGCCCGCGGCGTCGAGACTGCGCTCGAGGTGCGGCTCGCAGGGTCGTACGTCGACGACGACTCAGCGGCGCTCGCGTATCGGGTCGTGCAGGAAGCGCTGCGCAATGCGGTCGGCCACGCCGGCGCCACCGCGGTGAAGGTCACCCTGAGCGCTTCGGACGGACAGATGAACGTCGTGGTCGACGACAACGGGCGCGGTGGTGATCCAGGTGACCTCGGTGACCAGGTCGACGACGGCCGCGCCGTGCTGGAGATGCTCGCCGATCGGCTCGCCGAGGCCGGCGGCAGTCTCGGCGTGCTCCTCGACGCTGACACGGGCACCCGTGTCGTCGCCCGTCTCAGGCTGGTGACCGCGGACGACCCGTTCTGAGTCGCGGCCGGTCAGATGGCCAGGTCGTCCGAGAGACTTCACGCTGGTCGTAGCACCAAAGTCCACTGTCCCGTCGACCGGTGAAGTTGTTCGCTGGTCTGATGGACCGTTCTCACCGTCGGTATCTCATCTACAGCGATGACACCTCGGGGCTCGGCGACTTCCGTCGATGCATCCTGCTCGCGACGGGAATCGTTCACATTTCGTTGGACGCGGAAGTGCTCATCGTGACCGGATCACCGCGAGCCCAGTCGCTCCCGCTCCCGGATCGGGTCGAGTCGGTCAAGCTCCCATCAGCCGTCAAGGACCACAACGGGCACGGCCGGCCCCGCGCGATCATGGGTGACCTCGGTTCGCTCGTGCGGTTGCGCTCGAGCATCCTGCTCACCGTCACATCCCATTTCGATCCCGACGTGATCCTCGTTGATGGTCTTCCTGTCGGCCTGGGGGGCGAGCTCCTGCCCGTCCTGCGCAGCATGGCGTCCGCCCATCGTCGCCCTTGGCTGGTGCTCGGTCTGCGCGACATCGTCGACGACGCCGACCGCGTCGATCGGGAGTGGCGTGCCAGCGGAATCTGGGAATGGATCGACACGTACGACGATGTCTTCGTCTACGGCGACGCATCGATTGCCACGACCGCGTCGGAGCTGGGGATCGTCGACCGTGCCCGGGGCGCGGTGACACACACCGGATACCTCGCCCCGAGGATGCCTGGCGGACTCGCCACAGATCCCTACTTTCTCGTCACGGCCGGCGGCGGCCGCGACGGGCACCAGCTGGTGCGATCCGTGCTCGACGTTGCCGATGCCGGTGTCTTCGCCGGCTTCCGCGTCAAGATCGTGACCGGGCCCATGATGCCCTCCAGTCGGAAGGCCGAACTGGCGATGCGGGTGGAGCGCGACGCGTCGATCGAAATCGTCGAGTTCGCCGACGACATTCGTCGGTTGATCTCATCGGCGGCCGGAGTCATCTCGATGGCCGGCTACAACACCGTCGTCGAGGAGGTCGCCGCTGACGTGCCTGCACTCCTCGCGCCGCGCACCACGCCCAGCGCCGAGCAGGACATCCGCGCGGAACGGCTGAGTCCGGTGACGCGTTTGGAAACATGCTCGGCCGAGTGGATCACACCCGACCGGGTTGCGGACTTCGTCCTACGTTGCATGTGCGGTATCCGACCGTCGATGGACCGGCCGAAGTTGCTCGATCTCACCGGTGTGACGACCGCCGCACGGATGCTGGCTGGCGGTCATGTCGCGGCCTGAGGGTCGAGCGACCGCCGAGGGTCGCAAGCGAGTTGCATGACCGGTCTGAGAATCGCTCATGTGTGCGCCGGTCCGGGACCCACCCCCGGGGCGATGGTCGGCGCGTCGCAGATCAGCGGCATCGCCGCGGCGCTGGTCTCGCTCGGACATCAGGTGACGATCTTCGCTGCTCGACTGCTCGATGAAGCCCTTTCGGCAGACGTCGGGCCGGGTCCTGCCGCGGCGAATGGATGTGATGTCGTCTACGAGCAGTACTCGATCGGACATCGCGGGGGTCTCGAGCTTGCTCGACGGTTCGGTGTGCCGTTCGTGCTCGAGATGGACGCCCCGTTGCGCCTCGATTCCTCCACGTACCGAGCGGAGAAGGTCACCGTCGCCGATTGCATCATCGAGGATGAACTGCTCGCGACGGCCGATCTGGTGATCACGGTCTCGGCGGGGTTGATGCGCTGGGCCGCCCGCCGCCGACACGGTCCGACGATCACGCTGTCGAACTCCGGAGTTGATGCCGACTCGCTTGCGTGCATCGCTTCCGTGGCTCGAGTCAACTGCTGACGTCCGGTGCCGCCACCTCGGTGAGTGGACCTCGGGTGAACGCCCTGGGGACGCGAACATGCGTGCTGCGGTAGCCACACTTGGCCACCGCAGCACGCAATTCGTCGGGTCAGAGGAGGGCTACCGCCTCGTCGTGATGGGCTCGTCGACGAGCAATCCGCCCTGGCTCGAGGTGATGGTGACCGTGTAGGTCGAGCCGGCGGCGGTCGGCCGCTCAGGGCCTGCCCCTGGGCTGTAGCGCACCGTCCACACCCCTGCCGCGTCGACCGACACCACGCCCGTGCTGAGCACGGTCGAGCTGTTGAGGACATTGCCGACGTAGCGGTTCAGCCGGATCGTGATGTCGTTCCCTGCCAGCACTGTTGCGCTGCCGTCGAACCGCCATTCGTTCTTGCTCGTTCGGAACTCGGCCCGAGCGAGTGCGAGTGGATCGTTGTTCAACGCCGACACGATCACCGTGTCAGTGGCGGTGACGCCACTGGGGTCGGAGACCGTGAGTTGGAACGTCAGTGGTCCGGGCGATGTCGCCGGGAACGTAAAGCTCGGCGTCGCAGTGTTGGCGTCCGTCAGAGTGACTGCCGGGCCTGTGACGGCCCAGCTGTAGGACAGGCTGCCGACCGGAGTCGAACCCGTTCCGTCGAGCGTGACCTTCGATCCACGCACGATGCTCTGATCGGCGCCGGCGTTGGCGACGAGGTCTTGAGCCGCGATCGTCACCGTGTCGGTCGCGCTGATTCCCGCGAGATCGGTGACGGTCAGTTCGAACGTCACGGGCCCGGCGAGAGTTGCCGGGAACGTGAAGCTCGGCGTGGCCGTGCCGGCACCGGTCAGGGCAACGGGTGCGACAGCCGGGTCCGGATCGATTTGAGCCCAACTGAAGGTGCCGATGTCGCCGAACGATGCGCTGCCGCTCAGTTGCACGGAAGCGCCACGCACCACGGTCTGGTTGGTGCCGGCATTGGCGACGACATCTTCGGCTGTGATCGTCACCGTGTCGGCGTTGGTGGCGCCACTGGGGTCGGTGATGGTCAACTCGAAGGTGACGGGGCCGGTCAGGGTGGCTGGGAATGTGAAGCTCGGCGTGGCCGTGTCAGCACCGGTCAGCCCAACGGGCGTGACAGCCGGGTCCGGCGCAAGCTGCACCCAACTGAAGCTGGTTGCGCCGATCGAAGCGGTGCCGTCCAACTGTGCCGCCGTTCCACGCACCACGGCCTGGTCTGGTCCGGCGTTGGCGACGAAGGCGCCGTACGGGGTCAGCGGACCCAGCCTGTCCGATTCCGGGCTGAGGCCATAGGCGTTCTCGGCGACGATCGTCGCCCAGTAGTCCGTGCCCTCGGTCAGCGAGATGAAGGTCGCTGCATTGTTGGGGACATCGACGCTCTGGATCACCCGTTGTCCGACCACGTAGCCGCCGGACTGGGCGTCATAGAGCGTCACGGTGTAGCTGGTGATTGTTTCATCACCCGCCGAGTCCCAGCCGAGGTCGATCGACCCGGTTCCCGCCTGGCCGTACAAGGTCGGCGTCAGTGGCGTGGTGGTGATGACGTAGTCGTACGTCCCCGTCGACGAATTGCCGTAGAGGTCGAATGCAACGGCATTGACGGTGGTGTTGGCGTCGATGCCGATCGGACCGGTGAACGGCAGTGCTCCCGGATCGACGTCGCCCGCGGTATCGAGAACGGGCGACCCATCGAGGGTGTACCAGATCTGGCCCGCCTCGTCGGATGAGAGCGTCACCAGCTGGGTGCCTCGATA
>JAHENF010000015.1:12926-66825 GCA_024643255.1 Ilumatobacteraceae bacterium | reverse complement strand
GGCCCAAGTCGCACGCTGCATAATCCCTGAGACGTTGACCTCGATGATGACCGGCCACGATCTGTACGCGACGAGAGAATCCCGCCCTCGAGGCCTCGGCGGACCGGTGAGTCATCCCAGCTACGGCGATGCAGATAGTGGGGTGCACAAAAGGTGCACAGGACTCTCCGGAACGGCCCAGCACGGGAACGATCTCGGCGGACTGGCCGGACTCCGACCCCAGGTCAGAGCGCACTCGCCGGACGGGATGGACTGAATAACACCAGGTCAGAGCCCTTAAACCCCCTTCCACTCAGGTGGGGTGCGGGTTCAAGTCCCGCCCCGGGCACGTTTGCGTGTCTTCGGTCGTGGTCGACGGGGAACGACGACGAAATGAGCGGCCGATGGTCGATGAACTGATACGCGTCGCGATGTTTCGAGGTCGCGTCGAGCCCGCTCGCCTCTGCGCCGGAGTCCAACACTCCGGACGCTTTCGAAGATCGTCGATTCGGGATCGTCGTCCAGCAGACGCGGTCTCCGACGGGAACGTCGCGGTCGTGCACGTGGTTGATCGCCCGGCCATCGGCGAGCCTCGTGGCAGCTCTGCCTGCGAGTTGTCACGAACTTCGTGGTCGAGGCGGCCGCCAGACCGTCGGTGCCGCCGTCGTTCGATCAACTCGCCGAAGGACGACGCCTCGCGAATGCGATGAAGCTGCCACCGAGGATGGTCAGCGCCAGCGCGATCCACACGATGCCGGCGCTCGCCTTGCCTGTCGCCGGCAGGGTCTGGGCACCCGAAGCGCCGGCAGCCGTGGTCGGAACAGCGCCGGCAGCAGTCGAGGACGGCTGCGCCACCGTGGTCGTCGACTGGACGGTGGTGGTGGTAGTCGCCGGCTGCTGGATCACAACGTTCTGCGAGGCGAGCAGCGCGCCCGGGGTCTGGCCGTCGTCGAGGACTGCGTTGAGCTGCCAATCCGGAGGAGTGGCGTTCGGGCCGACATTCAGAACGAACGAGAGGACTGCCGTGCTCGGGTCGCCTGGCTGCCAGTCACACCGAAACCCGTTGCCTCCCGTCGGCACGCATGTGCCTCCGGCACTCGTGGTGAAGTTGCTCAGCGTCCCTTGACCGCTGGTGCCGAGCAGATCGATTCCGATGTTGACGAAGGAGGGCGCCGTCCTGGTGAATGTCACCGTCCAGGCAACGGTCGACGAGGGCGGGGCAGGGTTGGGAGACTGTGAACCGAAGGTCGCGGTGTATTGCGGCGTTTGAGCGCTGACAGATGGTGTGGCGGCAGCGAGGCCGCAGGCGACCAGGGCGCACGATGCGACAAGCTTGCGAGCTGCGGGAAGAATACGTGCGGACATGTCACCGTCGACTTTCGAGATGGGGGCGGACACGGCAATCTAGCAACCGATCGCTTCCTCCCCAAGCTTGTTTGTCGGCAAGCCACCCTGGCAGAGCTCGGACGCCGATGACCGACGCCCGGAGCATCTCGTTCAGGTCGGTCCTGATCTGGACCTTGTGTTCCACCGTCGGGTGCACCTATGGTCCTGGACGCGACGTGCCACGCCGCCGGTGTCAGTCCTCGGAGGTCGAGCTGTGGGTCGTCGTTCACGTTTCGGTGTCGCAGTCGCGGTACCCCTCGTTGCAGTGTCGCTGGCGGGATCGGTCCTCGCTGTCACCTCGAGCGGTGACGGTCAGGCCAACCTCCCACAGGTCGCGGGTGACGACGCCTCGCAGACGGGGGCTCGCTTCCCGACCAACAAGCAGAACGAGCCGACGATCGCCCAGAATCCCGTGGCGGGCAACTTCCTGATCGGCGGCTCCAACGACGAGCAACGCCAACCGGCGTGCGGCCAGGGTCGCGGACCGGACGCAGCGGCCTCGGATTGTGGCTTCGTGCCGGGAGTCGGTACCTCCGGGGTGTACACCAGCAACGACCGAGGTCTCACCTGGGTCAACCGCGGTCTGCTCGACGATCAGGCGAGCTGGCAGGGTGCCGGATTCATCTCCGACGGCGACCCCGTGATCGCCTTCGGCCCGAAGCCCGACGGCAGGGGCGGGTTCAGCTATGCGAAGGGAGCGCGGGCGTACTACTCCACGCTGGCAACCGTGATCGGTGCCAAAGGATTCGAATACGTCGTCGTGAGCCACTCCGACGACAACGGCGTCACGTGGTCGAAGCCGGTGATCGGCACGACCAAGACCAGCAGTGCCGACTTCAACGACAAGAACTGGATCAACGTCGACACCACGCCGACGAGCGCCTACTTCGGGCGGGTGTACCTGTCGTGGACCGAGTTCCGCTCGGCCACCTTCACCGGCAACGGCAGCGAACCGATGATGGTGTCGGCATCGTCCGACGGTGGTGCCACCTTTGGTGCACCCAGTCAGTTGTCGCCGGCCGGTAACAACGGAACCGGCAACGGACGCCAGGGCTCGTCGATCGCGGTCGGACCCGATGGCACGGTGTACGTGGCGTTCGAGCAGGGCTTCGACCAGGTCGTCGCCCTCTCGACCGATGGCGGCAAGAAGTGGACCCGCCCGCGTGTCATCGGCGCCGTGTCCGACCTCGACGATCCGATCCCGGGCTCGAACTTCCGGACGGATTCGTTCCCGACGATCGCGGCCGACCCCCGTTCCGGCAGCACCACGGTGTACGCCTCGTGGGCCAATCGCACTGCGGCGGGCGGCCGGATCGTGGTGGCGACCTCGACCGATCGAGGCCGCACCTGGGGCTCGGCAGTCGTCGTCAGCACCGGGGCCGAGGGTTACGCCTTCTTCCAGGGCCTCGACGTGGCCCCGAACGGGAGGGTGGACGTCGCCTACCAGGCCCAGACCGCGATCAACCCGTCGACGTTCGGCACAGGCAACGCGACGATCCACGCGTACGCCGTGTCGAAGGCGGCCGGCGGTGCATGGTCGACGCCGGTACGCATCTCGACGGCATCGTCGGATCCGGCGGTGAGCGCCCAGAACAACCTCCAACGCCAGTTCTGGGGCGATTACAACACGCTGGTGTCGGACAACGCCGGGGCCCTGTTCATCAGCACCGACAGCCGCCGTGGTGCCGGATGTACCGACGTCGACGCCTACCAGGCGTATCTGCGCACGAACGGTCTCGTCATCCGTAGCGACGGCGCCGACCGGCTCAGCTACAAGCTGACCGGCATCAACCCGGCGGCATCGGACCCCTCGGTGAAGCCGGCGCCGCCCACGGCGTGCCCGGAGAACTTCGGCGACACGGACGCAGTCGTCTCGCGGTTCACGCCCTGATCAGGTGGCCTGCCGCCGACCTCTAGCGTTGCGGTGGTGACGAGCGACGTCGAGGCCGCCGAACCGGATCAGACCGTGTTGAGCGGTCGGCGCGCGCTGCAGGTCGGCCTCGTCGCCGTCGTGACGCTCGTGGCCTTCGAGTCGCTCGCCGTTACCACCATCCTGCCGGAGATCGAGGCCGACCTCGGCGGAATCGCCTGGTACGGCTGGGTGACCAGCGCGTTCTTCCTCGGCACGATGATCGGGATCGTCTTCGCCGGTGACCAGGCCGACCGTCGGGGCGCCGGGCCGCCCTACATCGTCGGGCTGGTGTTGTTCGCCACCGGTCTCGCGATCGGCGGGTTCGCACCGAGCATGCCGATCCTCGTCGCCGGCCGCTTCGTCCAGGGATTCGGCGCAGGCGTCGTGCCCGCCATCGGCTACGTCGCGATCGGGCGAGCCTTCTCGGTCGAGGAGCGTCCGCGGATGTTCGCGATCCTGTCCACCGCGTGGGTCGTGCCCGGCCTCGTCGGCCCGGTCCTCGCCGAGCGCATCGCCGACGGGGTGGGGTGGCGATGGGTGTTCCTCTCGCTGATGCCTCTCGTTGCGCTCGCAGGTGCGCTCGTCGTACCGGCGATGATGCGCCTCGGTCCGGTCGCCGACGCTCAGCCCGAGGTCGTGGCGTTCATGCGCCGCCGCCTCGTCGAAGCGGCACGTGTCGCCGCCGGCGCGGCCCTCGTCGTGACCGGCTTGACGTTCGACCGCCGGCTGCTCGTGCCTGCGATCGCCGGTGGACTGGTGGTCGGCCTCGGCCCGTTGCGCAGGCTCACGCCACCGGGCACACTGCGCGGCGCAGCCGGCCTGCCCGCCGTGATCGCGTCGCGTGGTCTGTTGACATTCGCCTTCTTCGGGCTCGACGCCTTCGTTCCCTATGCACTGACGAGCGGTCGCGACCGATCGACGTTCGCCGCGAGCATCGCGGTGACCGTGGGCACCGTGAGCTGGACCGTCGCCACCTGGATCCAGCAGCGGTGGATCGCCGAGTTCGGCGAGGCGTGGTTCGTGCGAGCCGGCTACCTGCTCCTCGCGCCGGGGGTCGTCGTCGTCGCGCTCGGCTCGTTGCCGTCCGCCGCTCCGTTCTGGCTGATCTATCTCGGCGCGATCGTCGCAGGCTTCGGCATGGGCCTGGCCTATTCGGCGCATGCGCAACTCGCGCTGCGCAGCGTCGAGGAAGGCCGCGTCGGTGGTGTCACCGCGTCGCTGCAACTCACCGACAACCTCGGCATCGCGCTCGGAACCGGGGTCGTCGGCGCGATCGTCGCGTTCGGCGACGACATCGGCTGGATGGCCGGGAGTGCGGTCGCCATCGCGCTGATCGTCCCCGCGGCGGTCGCCGTCCTCGGAGCCCTCCTCTCCGACCGAAAAATGCCGGAATCCGTGCGCTGAGCGAACGAATCCCTCCAAATTTCGGGCTCGGTCGGCGCGTCGTCGGTGTCAGGGGGTGCGGATCTTGCGGTCCATGTTCTCGTGGTAGTGGGCAATCTTGCACTCGCGCTCGTTGAGGACGTGGCGCGTGTAACCGCTCGATCGCTTCGTCCGTTCGAGCTGTTCGTAGATTTCGATGTCCTCGCCGACGACCTTCTTCAAGACCTCCCAATGAGCCATCGTGCGCTCGTGGTAGGTCGCGTACTCGGGGTCGTCGAGGTCGCCGGGGTAGATCAGTTGCCAACACAGGAAGCGGGTGCGGTCGACATCGATCGGGATCGGGTTGAACACCTGCACGTGCTCGGGATTGCAGTTGAACACCGTGTTCGGGAACACGACGTAGTGGCAGATCGCATAGCGGTGATGGTCCGGGTCGGCGGCCAATTGGTCGAGACGTTCGGCCCGCGGCACGAAGCACATGTAGTTGTCGCCGACGATGTGGAACGAGGTGTCACGCGCGGCCTTGACCCACTCGGGTGAGACCCCGTGCAGCTGCTTGGTGTGGTAGATCTCGTTGAAGCCGTCGACGATCGCCTTGTAGCTGACCGGTACGTCCCATTCGACCACCTCGTGGAGGATCATGTCCTCCATCCGGAACCGGCCGAGGTCCGCGGCGATCTCCGGGCCGATGCCGTCGAGCAGCGACGGCGCCTCGTCGGGTCCGGCCAGGTTGATCCACACCCAGCCGCCCCACTCGTCGGCCGCCACCGCCGGCGAGCGCAGACCTTCGAGATGGCTCGGATCGAAGTCCTCGCGGTCGGGCACGCCGACCACGAGCCCGGTCGTGTCATAGACCCAGCCGTGATACGGGCAGGTGAAGCGACGCGCACCACACCCGACGAGCTCGCCGACGATCGCGGGCCCGCGGTGCTGGCACACGTTGTGGAATGCGGCGAGCGAACCGTCGGGCTGGCGGGTGACGACGACGGTCTCTCCATGGCCTTCGAACGTCAGCCAGTCGCCGGTGCCGGCGAGCTGTTCCGAACGGCCGGCGATGATCCAGTGGCGACCGAGCACGCGCTCGCGTTCGAGCTCGAAGCGAACCGGGTCGCGGTACACGTCGGCATCCATGACGCTGGGCCCATAATCGGGCAGCGTCTGCACGCCCGGGCCGAGCCGGACGGGGACGTCGCCGCGTGTCGGGATGTGGACCATCGGTGCTCCTTGCGGTGAGTCGTGGCGGTGGATCGTGCAGTGAATCGTGCAGTGAATCGTTTCGGGGGAACTCGGGCGTGAGGCGCCTGCCCGTCGTACGACAGGTGACATCACGAGCGTTATGTATAACAGTTGTGATATTGTGCGTCAATGCCGAAGGTGGTCGACGTCGATCAACGGCGCGTCGAGCTCGCCGACGCCGCCGCGCGGGTCATCGCTCGCTCCGGCATCGACGGTGCTTCGCTGCGAGAGGTGGCCGCCGAAGCCGGATGGACCACCGGAGCGCTCGTGCACTACTTCGCCAACAAGCAGGAACTGCTCGCCTTCACGCTGCAGACATCCCTCGATCGGCGGCGTTCCCGTCTCGCCGATCGGGCATCGCTCACGCCGGCCGAGGCACTGTCCGCCACATTGCGCAGCGCGCTGCCGACCACCGCCGAGACCACGTTGCACTGGATCGTGACGCTCGCCTTCGCCGCCCAGGCGAGTGCCGACGCCGACCTGGCGGTCATCCAGCGCGAGGCGTACCTCGACTTCCGCGACACCGTCTCGGCGCTCGTCGCCGGCGAGCACAGCCCACGCGATGCGGCCGAGCAGGAGGCCGAACGATTGATCGCGCTGATCGACGGCATCGCGCTCCAGGCGCTGTTCGCCCCCGACCTGTGGACCGAACAGCGCCAGTTGGCAGCGCTCGACTCCGGAATGAGGGCTCGATGACGCGCACGGCCGCCACCGAACGGCTCGTGCTCTCGCACTTCACCCTGGACCGCAACCATCCGCTCGACGATCGCGTCCGGGCGGCGGGCGCCGCCGGCTTCGACGGGATCGGGCTGTTCGCCGGGCAGTACCGACAACTCCTCGACGACGGGTGGTCGGCGGCGCGCCTCCACGACCTCCTCGACGACGCCGGTGTCTCGATCATGGAGGCCGAAGCGCTGTCGGGGTGGGGTGCCCGCCACCCGAGCGACGACTATCTCGAGTTCGAGAGCTTCCTGTGGGAGATGGTCGAGGAGTTCGCCGTGCCGTACGTCCAGGCGATCGGGCCGGTCGACATCGGTGCCGACGGCAGCTTCGACGAGGCGGCGGTGCGATTCGGGCAACTCTGCGACCGCGCCGCCGAGCGCGGCGCGATGATCGGACTCGAGTTCCTGCCGTTCACCAACATCGTCGATGCTGCAGATGCGCTCACGGTCGTCGAGGCGGCCGGGCGCGCCAACGGGGGAGTGTGCGTCGACATCTGGCACCACGTGCGCGGCGCGAACGACCTCGACCTCGTCCGGGGGATCCCGACCGAGCTGATCGCCGGCGTGCAGATGAGCGACGGGCCGACCGCTCCCGCCTCGGGTGACTACAAGGACGACTGTCTCCGTCATCGGGTGCCGCCGGGCGAGGGCACGTTCGACGTCGACGGCTTCGTGACCACGTTGCTCGCCATGGGCGTGGACCGGCCATGGGACCTCGAAGTGTGCAACGACGGTGCATGGGGGCGCCCGGCCGCCGAACATGTCACCGCCTGCGCCGACGGCATGCGCCGTGTCCTCGAACGATGTCTCGCCACCCGCCCTGAACACCCGACCGAAGGATTCCGATCATGACCACACCCATCTACGACTTCACCGGCAAGTTCGCCCTCGTCACCGGCGCCACCGGCGGCATGGGTCGAGCGATCACGGCAGCGCTCGGCGCCGCCGGCGCGACGGTGATGGCGACCGACATCGCCGACCGCGGGGACCTGCCTGGTGCCGCGGCATTCACCAGCGCCGATGTGAGCGACCCGGACCAGGTGGCGGCCCTCGTCGCGTCGACGGTGGAACGATTCGGCGGGCTCCACTTCGCCGTGAATGCAGCGGCGATCGAGTTCGAGACCGTGCCGCTCGCCGACTGTTCCGACGACGACTTCGACCGGATGATGAACGTCAACACCAGGGGTGCATTCCTGTGCATGAAGCACGAGATCGCGGCGATGCTCACCGCCGGCGGTGGATCGATCGTCAACATCGCCTCGACGAACTCGGTCCGGCCCCAACATGACCAACCCGCGTACACAGCCAGCAAGCACGCCGTGCTCGGCCTCACCCGCAGCGCGGCGCTGGACTATGCGCGCCGTGGAATTCGGGTCAACGCGATCTGTCCCGGTGCCATCGACACCCCGATGCTGCGCACCGCGATGGAACGGCGCGGGCGCGATGCCGACGACGTCGCCCATCGCCTGAGCCCACTCGGTCGGTTCGGTCGTCCCGACGAGATCGCCGCGGCGGTGTTGTGGTTGTGCTCCGATGCATCGTCGTTCACCACCGGGCATGCGCTGGCCATCGACGGAGGCATGCTCGCGTCCTGATCGTGGGCCCGTGCGGCCTGGGCGCCCTAGACCGATGGGAGCTGCTGGGCAGCGTGACGTCCGGCTGCGAAACCGAAGACCATCGCCGGCCCGAGCGTGCCTCCTGCGCCGCCGTATGCCATGCCCATCACCGACGCCATGACGTTGCCGGCGGCGTACAGGCCGTCGATCTCCTCGCCGTCGAGATCGAGCACCTGACCCCTGCCGTTCGTGCGCGGACCGCCCTTGGTCCCGAGTGCTCCGGGACGCACCTGCACGGCGAAATACGGCGGTGTGTCGATCGGTCCGAGTGTGGCGGCTGCGGTGCGGCTGCCGTCGCCCCAGTGTGTGTCGTTGATGCTCCGCCCGCGACCGAAATCGGGGTCGTCGAGATCGGCGACCTGTGCGTTCCAGCGCTCGACGGTCTCCTCGAGGCCACCGCCGTCGATGTCGCAGAGGTCGGCCAGCTCGGCGAGTGAGTCGGCCGAGACCATCCAGTCGGGTACGGGCCCCTCGCCGCGGTATCGCGCGAGGCCGGATCGGGTGAGGTAGGGCTGATCGAAGACCATCCAGGCGGGGAGGTTGACGTACTCGAAGGTACCGGGGTCGAGCTGGTGGAAGGCGGCGCCGAACGCGTTGTAGTTCGAGGCCTCGTTGGCGAAGCGCTTGCCGCGCCGGTTGACCATGATCGTGCGCGGTTGAACGCGCTCGCGGTTGACCATCCACGCGAAGGTCTCCCCGGCGTCGTTGGGCACGTCGATCGTGGGGACCCACCAGGCTTCCTGCATGTTGCCGATCGAGGCGCCGGCACGCATCGCCATCTTGAGACCATCACCGGTGTTGGTCTCGATGGATGCCGGGCGCTCCAACGGTCCACGGATGAAGTCGCGTACCATCTCCGGGTTCCACTCGAAGCCACCGGTGGCGAGCACGACGCCACCTCGAGCGGCAACCTCGAGCGTTCCAGCACCGGTGTCGAATTCGACACCGGTGATCCGGCCGTCTGCGGCCGTCAGATTTGTCGCTCGATGCCCCGTGTGGATCTCGACGCCTCGGTCGAGGCATGCCTTGAGCAGCCGGCCGACGAGTGCCTGCCCGCACCCGCGCAGGTCGGCCGCCTCGCGTTCGGCGAGCACGTCGGCGGCGGGTGTGGTCGTTGCGCCCCGTCCGAGCGTGGTCTCGTTCATGACGACGTGTCTCGACATCTGGCGGCTCTGCGACACGCGCTCGGCCCAGTCGCCGAGTTCGCCGAACGCGAAGAGCGGGCACTCGAGCGAACGTCCACCGACCGTGCTGCCGCCCGGCTGCTCGGGGTGGTAGTCGGGGAAGTCCTCGACGATCTCGAAGATCACCGGCGTGTTGTCCTCGAACCACGTCACCATCTCGGGGCCGGTGTCGACGTAGGCCTCGGCGAGCTCGGGCAGGATCATTCCGTGGGACAACGAATCGAGATACCGCAGCGCCTCGGCCCGGGAGTCGGGATGCGCCGTGGCCGCCATGTGGTGGTTGCAGGGGATCCAGATCATGCCGCCGGACATCGCCGAGGTTCCGCCGACCACGTCCGCCTTCTCGAAGACGCCGACGCGTGCGGCTCCGTGCCCGCGTGCCGAGACGGCGGCGGCCAGCGCTGCGGCGCCCGATCCCAGTACGACCACGTCGAATACGTCATGCTTCATGAGGTTCCCCCTCGGTCGGTTGCGTGCGTTCTGCAACAAGTGTTGTGCAACATATGTTGTAATATCGTTCGGGGCAAGCCCGACAGGAGAGATGTGCCACGGACCGTCGACCACGACCAGCGCAGGAGTGAGGTGACCTCGATCGCCGCCGACCTCGTCGCGCGCGGCGGTCGTGGCGCATTGACCGTCCGGGGCGTCGCCGAAGCGGCCGGCTGCTCGACGACCGTGGTCTCCCACTACTTCGACGACATGAGCCACCTGCTCCACGAGACGTATGCGCTGTCCGTGGAGCGATCCGCCGGCCGGCTCGATGCGGTGATCCGCAACGATCCGTGTGACATCGTCGGGCTCGTCGAGGCGGTGCTGCCGCTCGACGCCGAGCGCACCGCCGACTGGCGGATCTGGTTGGCGTTCTGGGGCGATGCCCTCGCGTCGGAGGCGTTCGCACGTGAGCAACGACAGCGGGCGCGAACAGCGACGCGTCGGTTCCGTGCGTGTCTCGACGCGCTGGTGACCGAGGGGCGCCTCCGCCGGGGTCTCGACACCGAGGTGGCCGCTGACCGGATCAGCGCGTTGGTGCCCGGCATCGCCGCGGAGGCGATCTTCGATCCTCGTCGCTGGTCCGCTGCCCGCCAACGTCGGGTGTTGCTCGACGAACTCGCGGCGCTCGGGTTCGACGCGTCGACCGCTGCCCGCCGAGCCTCATGACCGCGCGCCCACGATCCGATCCTGACGAGGAGATGTGAACATGTTCGACGAACTGCTCAGCCGCCTGCGCGACAACGTGCGCAGGGGATTGCCCGACCAGGCCGAACAACCGATGCGCGTCCCGGCCAGCGCCTACAGCGACCCCGAACAGTTCGAGCGCGAGATGAACGAGATCTTCCTGCGCGTGCCACTCATGGTCGCCCTGGCGTGCGAGGTTCGAGAGCCGGGTGACTACGTCGCCTTCGATCTCGTCGGACGCCCACTGGTGGTGGTCAGGGGCGATGACGGCCGGATCCGGACCCTGCTCAACGTCTGCCGCCATCGTGGTGCGAAGGTCACCGACGAGGTCTGCGGCACGGCGCGCCGCCTCACCTGCCCCTACCACTCGTGGAGCTACGACACCACGGGAGCGCTCGTCGGTGTGCCGGGGCGCGACACGTTCGGCGACATCGATGTCGGCGGACTCGTCGAGCTCCCGACCGAAGTGCGGTCGGGCGCGGTCTTCGCCACGCTCGATCCCGACGGTGAACTCGATCTCGACACGTGGCTCGATGGTCTCGACGACTCGCTCGCGGCGCTCCGCCTCGACGAGTTCCATCCCTATCGCACGCCGACCTACCTCGACAGCCCGAACTGGAAGCTCTCTGCCGACGGCTACCTCGACGGCTATCACATCGGGTATCTCCATCGGAACACGATCGGCCGCAAGGCGATCACCAACCGCAACACCTACGATTTCTTCGGCCCGCACGTCCGCATCGGGTTCGCCGCGAAGGCGATCGAAGAGCTCGAACCCGACATGCCGACGGATCGCCCGGTGTCGGACTTCATGAGTCTCGTGCACTACGTGTTCCCGAACGTGTCGCTCTCCGGTGGTCACGGCGACACGCTGATGATGAGCCGACTGCTTCCGGGCCCTGCCGTCGGGGAGTCCCGTACGCTGCAGTTCCAGTTCTACCGCGAGCCGATCGTCGGCGACATGGTGGCGGTCGCCGAGGAGAAGCGACAGACCTACGAGGCGGTCGTGCGCGACGAGGACTGCGCGACGATCTTCGAGATCGGCGCCGCGCTTCGCGCCGTCGGCGACGGGCATTTCATCTTCGGGCGCAACGAACCCGGGAACCAGCATCTCCACCAGACGATCGCCGAGCACACGCCGCACGGTTGAGCGCGCGTCGGTTCCGCCGACGACACTCCGTGGTCAGCTCGCAGGCCCACCCGCGCACGTGGTCCGACAACATGCACCGTCGGCTACGTTTCGTAGTCGTCAGCTATCAGGAGGAATGGAACTGTCATGCAGGAATACCGGCCCGGATCCGCCTTCTCCGGAGTGATCGGACGCACCGTCGAGGAATCGTCGCCGGCATGGCCGGAACCGAAACGGGCCGCAGAAGGTGCGCCGAACGTCCTGTTCGTCGTGCTCGACGACACCGGGTTCGCCCAGCTGGGGTGCTACGGATCGCCGATCGCCACGCCGAACATCGATCGCCTGGCCACCAATGGCCTGCGATACAACAACATGCACACGACCGCGCTGTGTTCGCCGACGCGCACGTGTTTCTTGACCGGGCGCAATCACCACTCCAACGGCATGGCCTGCATCACCGAGGGTTCGACCGGCTATCCGGGATCGAACGGCAACATTCCGTTCGAGAACGGCTTCCTCTCCGAGATGCTCCTCGACCACGGCTACAACACCTACGCCGTCGGCAAGTGGCACCTCACCCCGGCCGACCAGATCTCGGCGGCCGGCCCGTACGACCGTTGGCCGCTCGGCCGCGGTTTCGAGCGGTACTACGGATTCCTCGGCGGTGAGACCCATCAGTACTACCCCGAGCTCGTGTACGACAACCACACCGTCGAGCCGCCGGCGACTCCGGAGGAGGGCTACCACGTCACCGAGGATCTCGTCGACAAGGCGATCTCGTTCATCACCGACGCGAAGCAGGTCGCTCCCGACAAACCCTTCTTCATGTACTTCTGCACCGGAGCGATGCACGCGCCCCACCACGTGGCCAAGGAGTGGTCCGACAAGTACGCCGGAGCGTTCGACGACGGCTGGGACGCCTACCGCGAGGCGGCCTTCGCCCGCCAGAAGGAGATGGGCATCGTCCCCGCCGACGCCGAGTTGTCACGTCACGACCCCGACGTCGCCGACTGGGAGTCGTTGAGCGCCGACGAGCGCAAGCTGTACGCCCGGATGATGGAGGTCTTCGCAGGTTTCCTCGAGCACACCGACCATCACATCGGTCGGCTGATCGATCATCTCGATCGCCTCGGCCAGCTCGACAACACGATCGTCATGGTGGTGTCGGACAACGGTGCGAGCTCTGAGGGCGGTCCCCAGGGTTCGGTCAACGAGAACCTGTTCTTCAACAACGTGCCCGAGTCGCTCGAGGAAAATCTCGCGGCGATCGACGACCTCGGAGGACCCACCACGTTCAACCACTACGCCTGGGGGTGGACATTCGCCGGCAATGCCCCGTTCCGCCGTTGGAAACGCGAGACGTATCGCGGTGGGATCTCGGATCCGTTGATCGTCCACTGGCCGGCGGGCATCGACTCGCACGGCGAGGTCCGGCACCAGTACGCGCATGCCATCGACATGGTCCCGACCGTGCTCGAGGCCGTCGGCATCGAGCCGCCGCGGGTGATCAAGGGTGTCACCCAGGCGCCGATCGAGGGAGTGAGCTTCCGGCACACGTTCGACGATCCGGCCGCTTCCTCGCGACGGAACACGCAGTACTTCGAGATGATGGGGCACCGCTCGCTCTATCACGACGGGTGGCGCGCGGTGTGCCCGTGGCCCGGACCGTCGTTCACCGAGTCGGGCGGCAAGTTCGGCGATCCGATCTCGAAGGAGAAGCTCACCGAACTCGATGCCGAACGCTGGGAGCTGTATCACGTCGACGACGACTTCGCGGAGAACCACGACGTCGCTGCCGACCATCGTGACCGGCTGATCGCGATGATCGCGACGTGGTACGTCGAGGCGGGCAAGTACAACGTGCTCCCCGTCGACGGCCGCGGCACCGCACGGTTCGCCGAGCAGCGGCCGCAACTCTCGCCGAATCGCACGACCTACACCTACTACCCGGGCACGCAGGGCATCCCGACGAATGCCGCGGCGAACATCCTCAACCGACCGCACGCGATCGTGGCGGATGTCGAGATCCCGGAGGGTGGCGCCGAGGGAATGCTCGTCGTGCACGGCGGAACCGACGGCGGCTACGGCCTGTACATCCAACACGGCAAGCTCGTGTGGGTCCACAACTACGTGGCGCGTGACTATCTGAGGGTTGTGTCGACCGAGGACGTCCCGTCTGGTCGCCATGAGCTGCGCTTCGAGTTCGAGGTCACCGGCCCACCGGACTTCGCTGCCGGGAAGGGGTCACCGGGACGCGCACAGCTGTACTTCGACGGGCGACTCGTCGGCAGCGAGGACATCGCCGTGACGACTCCGTTGTCGCTGGGCCTGACCTCGCCGCTGATCATCGGCGAGGCGCCAGGAGCACCGGTCTGCCCGGATGTCGTCGCGCCATTCGCGTTCACGGGGACGCTGCACAAGGTGACCTTCGACGTCAGCGGTGAACTGATCGAGGACGACGAGCTCACGCTTCGGCGTCTCATGGCCCGCCAGTAGTCACCTTCGTCGCGCTCGCCCGCAGGAGCGTTGTGAGCTCAGGTGAGGCTGCCGCTCGTCTGCGCTTTCTTCACCGAGGCCTTCACGACAGGGATGTCGGCGTCGGCCAGGGGTTGCATCCACTGCTTGCGGGCGAGGGCGGCCTCGATGAACGGTGCGAGGTCGTCGGCCTTGCGCTGCCGGCGGCCGGCCTCCTCGGCCGCGAACTCGGGCATCACTTCGGCCGCGAACAACTCCAACGACGAGCAGATGTCGGCGTGGCGATTGCGGCCGGCCTGCTGGATGAAGATCACCTGGTCGACACCGACGTCGCGCATCTCACGGAGATGGCGACGAGCGTCGGCCGGGGTGCCGATACAGCTGGCGTAGGTGTCGTCCTGTGCCGCCGCTGCCGCGATCCGCTGGTCCGTCGAGTCCGGCGAGCGCCGTGCTTGGAACTCGCCCCACAAGTCGGTCCGGCCGGGGATCTGATCGTGTGCCACGAGCGCGTTGAGCGCGTACCCGAAGAATTCGAAACCTTCCTGACCGCGTCTGATCGCCTCGCTCCGGTCGTGGTCGAGTGAGAACCCGGTGACGAGCGCGACGTTCGCGTTCACCGTGTGGCCGATCGGCACGCACTCCTCGCTGCGGATGATGTCGTAGTAGATCTCGACCCAGGCGTGGGCCTCCTCGGGGTCGATGAAGCTGAAGGCCAGCGCGCCGAGACCGTTGCGCGCTGCCACCTTGATCGTGTCGCGATTGGTGCAGGCGATCCACATCGGCGGGTGCGGTTTCTGGCGCGGTTTGGGCAGCACGTTGCGGCACGGCATCGAGAAGTGCTCCGACGTGTAACCCGGGTAGGGGTCGAGCACCATCATGTTGGCGATCTGCTCGGCCGCCTCCAGCGACATCGCCCGCTTCTCCTTCGCGGGGATGTTGAACCCGTGCAGCTCCAGCCGGGTGGCGCCCTCGCCGATGCCGAAGTCGACCCGGCCGTTCGAGATCAGATCGAGCGTGGCGAGGCCCTCCGCCGTGCGTGCGGGGTGGTTGTAGTTCGGGATCACCTGGCGGATGCCGTGGCCCAAGCGGATCCGCTTCGTGCGCGCCGCCGCCGCGGCGAGGAACACTTCGGGCGCCGACGAGTGCGAGTACTCGTCGAGGAAGTGGTGCTCGACCTCCCACGCGTAGTCGAACCCGAGCCGGTCGGCGAGCTCCACTTGGTCGAGCGCGTCACGCAACAGCTCGTACTCGTCGTCGGCGCTCCACGGCTTCGGGAGCTGATGTTCGTAGAAGATGCCGAACTGCATCCCCGCAGCACAGCACATGGCCGCCCGCCACGGCTGGTCGAACGAGGCGTTCGTAATGGTTCAAGTTGCGGTGCCGATCTGCCGAGGACATCCCGATGCAGAAGATTCCGGTGATCCTGGTCCACCCGAGACTGGCAAGTCGCCGGAAGCGGTCGATCCTGGGAGCGGCCGCGACGATGCTCGCACTGATCGTCGCGTTCAACGTCTCGGCTCCGGCTCCGGCCGAAGGAGCGCCATCGCTGACCGTGTCGGTCATCACGTGGGATGTGATCGGACTCGACTCGAACAAACCGGCCACGGGGCCCGCGGTCTTCCCGGTCACTGCGCGTGTGTGCAATTCCGGGACCGATGCCAGCAACGTGACGGCGTCGCTCGTGTGGGACACGACCAGCAGCTACATCTCGCTCGCCGGCCCCGCGCTGCTGAGTGTCGGCTCGATTGCAGCGAACAGTTGTTACGAGTTCTCGTTCAACGCGATCGTGCAGCGAGACGCCAAAGCCTTCGACACGACCAGGCAGTACCACATCGACATCGCGGTCGGTGGAGTCACAGCGGTGACCACTCCTCGTCCGAGGCAGCTGTACGTGGAGCATCTGGTCAGCCAGAACCGCAATCAGATCACGGCGATCACGGGGCCCCTCGGCATCGGTGACCCGCCCGCAACGACCGTCGAGGTCGGCAAGATCTACACGTACCAGATGCATGGTTCGACCGCGACGAACGGCTACGAGCAGCTCGAAGCGTTCATCGACTTCCCGAACACGATCTACTCCGTGCTCTCGGTGAGCGCCACCTACACGGCGCCGTCGGGAGCGACGAACACCTCTGCCTACGCCGACGCGTGCGGTTGGGACAAGGTGCCGGGCTCCGCGACGTACTCCAGCTGTATCGGACCGACGCAATACGGCGGCAAGGCTGGCGGCGACATCGTGATGACCTACCGCGTGCTGATCCAATCGACCGGTACGGCGACCGTGACCGGTGTCATCTACGACTTCTCGGGCAGCAGCTTCCACTACAACTCCGACTATGGCGTCGACACCGTCGCGATCACCGCCGTCACCCCGACGACGACCACGACGACGGCTGCGCCGACCACCACGACGTCGACCACCACGATCCCGCCGACGACGACGTTGCCTCCGACGACCACGACGTCCACGCTGCCGCCGACCACGACGAGCACGACGACCACGACGTTGCCGCCGACCACGACGAGCACGACGACCACGACGTTGCCGCCGACCACGACCACGACGACCACGACGCTGCCGCCGACGACGACGACGACGTTGCCGCCGACCACGACGACCACGACGACGTTGCCGCCGACCACGACGACCACGACGACGTTGCCGCCGACCACGACGACGGAGCCGCCGACCACGACCTTGCCCGATCAATCCACGACATCGACCACGGCGCCCACGACCACGATTCCCGGCTCGTCGACAACCACGACCGAAGTGGGTGGGTCATCTGCCACGATCGTCGTTCCCGCAGCCTCCACTACTGTGGCGTTGGTGGTCGATCCGGTCGACAGCACCGTGCCGCCTTCCCCACAGAACAGTGCGACGCTCACCGGTCAGCTCCCGGCAACCGGATCACAGACGCCGCCGTTACACATCGCGCTGTTCGCGCTGTTGTGGATCGTTACCGGCACAGGTCTCGTCTCGACCGCCCGCAGGGGTCGCCCATAGCCAGTAGCGGCCCGGAGCCGCTCTCAGCCGACGGCCGTGAGCAGCTCGAGGCTCCGCGCCAGGAGGTCGTCGAGCTGCGCGCTCGCGGCGAGCGCAATGGTCTGACGAACGGCTGATTCGGCACCACGCCGATCGTCAGCGTCGGCCCGGATCTCGGCCTCGGTGAGACAGATCTCACCGAGGAGGCCGGTCCAGATGTCGGGCTTGCGTTCGCAGCGCGTGCGCGCTTCGACGATCCAGCGCACGGCGATCTCGTACTCCTGGCGGCGCGCATAGTGCAGAGCGAGCACGCGACCACTCGCACCCTCCCAGCACGGATCCTCGAGATGGCAGCTCATCGCGAAGCATCGTTCGAGTTCGGCCGCGGCGTCATCGTGCGGATTCCACAGGTTGGCTTCGGCCAGGACCGCCATCGGCCACGGTTCGAAGGACGTCCATCGGAGATCGCGCACGATGTCGAGGCACGACGTCAGCCACTCGATCGCGTCCGGCTCGCCGCCGAGCTGCAGGGTCCAGCCGCCGACCCCCAACGACCAGGCCTCGCGTCGCCGATCGCCGGCGCGGCGCGCAGCCTCGATCGAGCGGCGATAGCGGGCGATGCCTTCCTCGTGTCGACCCCAGTCACACAGGTTGAACGCCGCAACCGCGTCGACGCCGGCGGCGAGCGAATCGTCACCGGCCGCGAATCCGGCCGCGACGTCGAGATGACGCTGAGCTTGCGGCCGTCGTCCGGCGAGGGCATCGGCGTACCCCCGCTCGCGAAGTGCCGCGACCGCGATCGGCCCGTCGCCGATCTGCTGCGCGAGCTCGGCCGCCTGCTCGAGGAGCACACTGCCCTCGTCGTCGTAACCGCGGATCGAATGCACGAGTGCGGTGCCGAGTTCACAGAGGCACTGGGCGAGCAACGTGCTGTCGCCGGCGGTCTCCGCTTGTGCACACGCGCGGCGAAGGCAGTCGATTCCCGCGTCGGTCGCGCCGGCCGCCAGCGCGGCCTGACCCGAGTGCAATGACGTGATCGCGGTCGTCCTCGCGGACACCCCCGGTGGGGGTTCGGCCGTGCCGAGGCGAGCGGCGCTGCGCAGCGCAGGCGTCGGGTCGCAGCCCAGCTCGGCTCGGAACGTCTGCTCGACGGCGATCACGTGATCGAGCGCTCGCTCGCTCTCACCGGCGAGCATCAGTGCCTTGACGAGCAGCACATGGGCACCTTCGTCGAAGGGAGACCGGCGCGCCAGCGCCTCACCGAGCCGGATCGCTCGCTCGCAGTCCTTGCGCGAAATGGCCGAGATCACGTCATCGCGCAAGGAGGCGGTGACCGCGGCGGCGACCTGTTGACGGGCGACGAGCAGCCAGGTCGCGAATTCCGGACCGCAGCGCGGTTCGATGCCCTCCAGGAGTTCACCCGTCGCGCCCGGGTCGAGCACCCCGTTGCGGAGTTCCAGCACATCGACGCTGACTCCGGGGCCGAGATCTCGTCGAATCGGGTCGCCGGTGAGCAATTCGGTCGAACCAAGTGCCCGGCGAAGCCCTGCGAGGCACCACCGGAGCGAACCGAGTGGATCGTCGGCATCCGGGAACAATTCGGCGCTCAGCTCACGGCGGGTGAGGTTCCGATCGGCGAGCACGACCCGTGCCAGCACGGCCCAGGGCTTGTTGCCCTTGACATCGCGCGGCGCAGCCTTCGGGCCCTCGATCCTGGGCGGACCGATCAACCTCACAGTGATCATGTCGTCGAGCATCGCGCACCTCGGGAGCGGTTCGACCGGGCGAGTCCGGTGGTCATCGATATCACGCAGGCGTGTGACGAACCGTGTGCGCAGCGAAGTGCGCCGTGTCGCCGCCGCACACGTGCGGCCGCGCGCCGCAGGTCCAGCATGAGTTCACCAGCAACACCACAACTCCGAGGAGGAGCAATGCCACAGTTCATCATCGAGCGCAACATCGACGGTGCCAGCAATCTCACGCCGACCGAACTCGCCGAGATCGCCGCCAAGTCGAACGAGGTCGTGGCCGATCTCGGCGTGCCCTACACATGGATCACCAGCTACGTCGCCGGCGACAAGATCTACTGCGTTCACGAGACGGCGTACGCCGACACGATCCGGGAACACGCTCGCTGCGGGGGATTCCCGGCCGATCTGGTGGTCGAGATCTCCGCCGAGATCGGCCCACAGACCGCCGGCTGACCCGCGTCGATCGGTTGGCGCCGCGTCCGATCAGCGCGGCGTGAGCGAGACCTGGGTGGGACCGATCTCGAGCCACTGGTACATGTGCTCCCAGAAGTGGCGGATCTTCGTCTCGTTGTAGTTGGCGAAGACCACCTCTTGGCGCTCCTGTGCCTTCAACCCCTTCTGCACCTGCGGCAGGTTGATCGAGTCCTGCTGGAAGATCTTCGCGGTCATCCCGAGTTCGGGGGCGAGCGTCCAGTCGTCGTCGGGGCCCAATTTCGTGACCTTGGCCGGCGCCGGGCGGTTCGACTGGTCGGCCCAGGGGACGAACATCATCACCTCGAAGATGCATTCGTCGGGATCGTTGCCGTGCGGCCGGAACCGGTAGAAGAGCGCGTTCCACACGCCCCACGGCGACCAGTTGGGGAACACCGAGTAGTACATCGAGTCGATGAATTCGCCGTCGCTGAACTGCTCGACGTCGATGGCCTCGCCGTACTGCTGCGCGGCGGCCGCCCGGCGTTGGGCGGCGATCCAGGCGCGCAGGTCGGTCACCGACTCGACGCCCTCGGGGGGATCGGCGATCGACAGCGGGGCGTCGAGGAGGCCCTCGGGTGTCGGCCCGCCGATCCACTTGCACAGGTGGGGGTCGGCCTGGCGCATCGGTCCGTCGATGTGGGTGCCGTCGTCGTCGAAATGGCTCTCGTTGCCGTCGAGATCGGTCACCCGGACCCTGCCGAGTTCGACGCGTTCGTAGATGTGGCCGTTCATCGGGTGGCGGTAGCGGGCGAACTGCCTGCCGTCGGCGAGTCGCTCGTAGTGGGTCATCCCGGCGAGGTGCGGGCTCTCGACGGCGTGAGGCGAGATCGCCCGCGAGAAGTTGCCGTACGTGTCGTAGCGGGTGTTGGCGTCGCCCAGGGTCTCCATCAGCGTCGGGTGCGTCGCAACCACGTGGTAGGACTCCATGAACGCTTCCTGGCAGGCCTTCCAGTTGACCCGCATGATCTTCTCGACGTGGGCCACCTTGACCCGTTGCTCGAACGGGTACTTCGCGAAGTGCTCGTCGAGTCCTGCGAGATGCTCGCTCAGCGGCCCGGCGGATCGGTCGGGGTTGATGAACACGAAGCCGTGCCACGTGTCGACGAGCGCCTCGGGGAGTGCGTAGTCCTCGGCGCGCACGCTCGGGAAGTCCCATTCACAGGGGATCTCCTTGAGCGACCCGTCGAGGTTCCACGACCAGCCGTGGAATGCGCACCGCAGGTTCTTGGCTCCCTGGCCGTTTGCCTCGCGAAGCAGGCGGCCGCGGTGCAGGCAGGCGTTGCGATACGCCTTGATCCCGTCGGCGGTGCGCACGACGAGGAACGACAGGTCGGCGATCTCGTAGACGTGGTAATCGCCGACTTCGGGGATCTCCTCTTCGAGGCAGGCCATCTGCCAGACGCGACTCCAAAGCTTCTCGACCTCGAGCGCGTGGAATTCGGGCGACGTGTAGTACCAGGCCGGAACACGCGTGTTGCCGTCGGTCAGGCCGACGCGGGACTCGTTCCGCAGGAGATCGGACACCGGGTGCGAGTCGCCGTCGAGCAGTTCGGTGAAACTCACACCGGCGGAGCGGTCGGTACCCGTGATCGTTTCGGTCATCGCCGAAGTCTGTCAGGCGGTTTCGGCGCCGGTCGAGTTGGTGAACCGTGCTTCGGAAAGTAGGTCGCCGTCAACGGAGACGGCTCTCAGGCGCCGGGCAGGGCCAGACGCCGTGCCACGTCGCCCATGAAGTCGAGGTGCGCGTCGACGGAGTCGAATCCCAGACCCATCGACACCACGGAGAAGTGCGTGCCGCCGGCCTCGCTCCACCGTTCGGCCGCGCCGGCGACGTCGGCGGCACCCCCCGAGCGAAGTGCCACGAAATCGTGCCCGAACCCGGGGATCTCACGAGCGCCCAGCTCCCGCACCCGCTCCAACGCCCCCATCACACGGTCTTCGGTGCCGGCGTACATGAACCCGTCGCCCAGGGTCGCGCCGCGTCGGAATGCGGCCTCGCTGAATCCGCCGACCCACACCGGGATGGGGCCCATCGGGCGGGGGATCAACGTCGCCCGGTCGACGGCATCGAACTCGCCGGTGAATTCGACCAGGTCGTCGGTCCAGAGCCGGCGCAGCAGGTCGATCTGTTCGTCGGCGCGACGCCCACGGGTGGAGAAGTCCTGGCCGAGTGCGTCGTACTCCACGTAGTTCCAACCGACGCCCACACCGAGTCGTAGGCGGCCGCCCGACAACAGGTCGAGATCGGCAGCCTGCTTCGCGACGAGCACCGTCTGGCGCTGCGGCAGGATCAGGACCCCGGTGGCGAAGTGGATCCGTTCGGTCATCCCGGCGAGGTAGGCGAACATGACGAACGGATCGTGGAACGGATCGCGCTCCGTGTACGGACCCCACAGCGGCGGTTCACGATCGGCGTGGGTGGCGCCGAGCACGTGGTCGTAGGCCAGAAGGTGATCGAAGCCGAGTTGCTCGGTGGCCCGACCGATGGCGCGCACCGCGCCGGGGTCGCCGCCGAGTTCGGTCTGCGGGTAGACGAAGCCGATCTCCACGACCGGACGGTACCCAGCCCTCAGTCCGTCCGACGAGCCGACCGCGTCCGCTCGTGGGCGAGCCGCATGATGTCGTCGTTGCCGCGACGCCACCACACCGTCAGTTTCACGGCATCGATCCGCCAGACGCCGGCGGCGTCGACCACGAGGTGGTCGTCGTAGTAACCGCCGATGGTGAACTCGTCGGTGATGCCGTCGTGGGCGAGGAAGTGCGCGGCCTGCATGTACATCCGACAGCGCGCTTCGGTGCCGTCGGTGCCGATGTCGACGAGCGGATTGCTCATCGAGTGCTGGGTGGCGTCGAGGCCCATGAAGAGCTGCGTGACCGCATCGATCCATGCGTCAGGTGTCATTCGGGTCGCCGGGCGGCCGTGGTACGACTCGTAGTCGAACTCCACCTCGGGGGCGAAGATGTTCCGGTAGCGCTCCCAGTCGCGGGTGTCGATCCCGTAGGCGAACTCGTACACCGTGCGCGTGATGTCGTGAATGGCGTCGTGGTCGATCATCGGTGCAGCACCGCCGGGGCGAGCGCCTCGAGCGCGTGGGGCGTCATCGGGCTGAGCGACGCTGCGGAGATTCCGAGTGTCTCCAGCCAGGCGAGACCGTCCGCCACCTGGGCGGCCGATCCGAAGAAGCGCCGGAACAGACCGCCTCCGGCGTCCATCGCCGCGCTGAGGTTCCGTGTCGCGTCGTCGTCGCCGACGCTGAACAAGGTGAACATGGTGATCTCGATTGTCGGATTCACGGCGCGGACCCGTTCGATCATGTCGAGCAGATGTGCATCGGTGACCCCGGCCATCACGGCCAGATCGAGCGCACCGTTGCGGGTCGCAGCGCTCTGCGCTTTGATCTCCACCCGGTCGAGGTGCGGCGTGACCTCCCGCGTGGTTCTCGGGCCGCCGACGGAGCCGACGAGCAGCGGGGGAGTGAGGCCTTCGTCGGTGAGCGTCGGCCCGAGCTTCGGAATGTCGATGTCGTAGTGCTCGCCGTGGAAGCTGCACGCCTGCTCGTGCATGAGGGTCCGGACGATCCGGGCGGCTTCGGCGTACATGCCGGCTCGTTCGCCGGGCGGCGGGTAGCGCAGCCCCGATCCGGTGACCTCGTCGTCGGCCCATCCGGCTCCGAGGCCGAGTTCGAATCGGCCGCCACTGACGCGCTGCAACTGCAGCGCCGCTTGGGCGACCTCCACCGGCGATCGGAACAGGTTGTTGACGAACGCCGTCGAGATCGTCACCTGGGTGGTCGCCATCGCCATCGCGGTCGCCGTCACCCAGACGTGCGGGTACGCGCGGCGGCCGGTGAAGACGTGGTCGGCGACCGACAGGCCGTGCCAGCCCTCTGCCTCACGGTCGCGTGCCCACGCGACAGGATCGATGGTGGCATCGAGCAGGTTGACCGTGTATCTCATCGTCCCCCCGGGGTGCAGTGGGCTCCCAGCTTCGTCGACGGGCGACGGAGGCGACGCAGCGGACCGCGCGGATCGACTGGCGTCGTCAGGGGCCGGCGGCGTCGGCGGCGAACGGGTCGGCCATCGCGGCCGCGCATCCATCGGGGTGGTCGGCGATCCACCGCTCGATCTCCCCGGCGGGGCTGCGTTGCTCGCCGAGCTCCCACGCATCGAGGTAGGGGTACGGCCAGATCACGCCGCGCCGCACCGACCACTCGGGGCCGGGGCACGGAGGTGAGATCGCGAAGTGGACGTGGCATGCCGACGAGCGACCCGTGCGCCCGACCGTTGCGATCGCCTCGCCGACTCCCACTCGTTGCTCCTCGCCGACGGCGATCGTGTCGAGGTGAGCCACGTAGTAACGGACACCGTCGTCGCCCAGGATCGCCACCGAACGTCCGCCACGCGTCGCCGGATTGTCGACCGACGGATCCCACTGGTCGACCGTGCGCACCTGGATCACCCGGCCGTTCACCGGCGAGACCACCTGCGCGCCACAGTCGATGAAGATGTCGGTGGCCGTGTAGCCGGCGTGCGTCGTACCCCAGCCGGCGTCGGCGATGTCGGCGACCGGCACCACGTACGGTGTCGTGGCCGGAACGGTCGTCGTCGTGGTCGTGGTGGCGACCGTCGAGGCGGGAGCGGTGGTGGAGGCCGGTGGTGTGGTCGTTGCCGCCTCGGTCGTCGCCGAAGCAGCCGTCGAGGTGCTCGCACGGTCGTCGACTGCGTCGGGCTGCGCACATCCGGCGATGAAGGTTGCGAGCGTCAGCGCGGACAGCACCGCACGTATCCGGTGAGTCAGCACGATCGGACCGGGATCGTCACGTGCATGGACGCAGCTTGCCACTTCTGGCGGTTGCGGTGGCGGCGTAGTCTGCGGGCATGTGCGGCTGTCTGTTCCTGGTCATGGGCGCGGTGTTCCCGCGAACGGCGATCGTGTTGCTCGAACTGTTCACCAACTGGAACGACACGGCGTTCGACAGCTTCTGGATCGGATTCATCGGGTGGTTGTTCCTGCCGTACACGACGCTCGCCTACGTGCTGATGGATCAGTGGGGTGACCCGATCAACGGATTCGGCTGGGTGATCGTCGCGTTCGCCTTCCTGGTCGACATCGGCAACTGGTTCGGGACCGCTCGTCGAAGCCCCTACGGTCGGCCCGGATACGCCTGATGCCGCGACGTCGCAAGGAGCGTCTGCGCGTCACCCGGGTGGAGGGCCTCGGGGCGGAGCGGGTGACACGCACCGTGTTCGACGAACTCATCGTCGAGGAGCCGATGACGATCCAGCTCGACGGTGCCGTCGTGTCGACCACGATGCGCACACCGGGCCACGACTTCGAACTGGCCGCAGGCTTCTGCTTCAGCGAGGGACTGATCGGCGCGGCGGGCATCACGGGTGTGCGCTACTGCGCGAGCGGCAGTGCCGTCGACACCGAGTTCAACGTCGTCACCGTCGAGACGGGCGCCAGCGCGCCGGTGCCGACCGCGCGGCTGGGAACGGTGTCGTCGAGCTGTGGCTGGTGCGGCAGCGAGCAACTCGACGCGATGTGTGACCGGCTCGAGCCCCTCCCTCCGTGCGATCCGTTCGACCTCGACGTGCTCGCATCGATCCCGCAGCGACTGTCCGCCACGCAGGGCCTCTTCGCCGCCACCGGCGCGGTCCACGCCGCCGCCGCGTTCGATCGGTCAGGTGAGGTGCTCGTGATCCGCGAGGACGTCGGCCGCCACAACGCAGTCGACAAGGTGGTCGGCTCGATGCTGCTCGGTGGCGTCGGCGTGCTGCCCGCCGACGAACTCGGTCTCTTCGTGAGCGGTCGGGCCAGCATCGAGATGGTGCAGAAGGCGTGGGCCGCCGGGTTCTCGACGTTGGTGGCGGTGAGTGCCCCGACCGCGCTTGCGGTCGGGGCCGCCCGCCGCGCCGGCATGGTGCTCGCCGGCTTCGTCCGCGACGACGGCTTCAACGTGTACGCGCCGGAACGGATCAGCCGGGGCGGTTCTGGGCATGCTGGAACCCGAACCGACCCTTGATGCACAGATTGCCGTGCGTGATGGGGTTGTCCGGCGGTGAGGTGACCTTGACGATCGTGTTGTCCTGCACGTGGAGTTCGAGCCCGCATCCGACACCGCAGAACCCACAGATCGTCTCGGTCACCACCTGACGATCCTCGTCCCATGTGCCTGCTGCCCGCATGTCGAATTCGACGGCCGGCACCAGGGCTCCCGTCGGGCACACCTGGATGCAGTTGCCGCAGTAGACGCACGCCGAATCGGGCAACGTCACGTCGTGCTCGGTCGACACGTGGGCATCGAAGCCGCGACCGGCGATCTCGATGACGAAGCTGTGCTGCCACTGCTCGCCGCAGGCGTCGACGCACTGATAACAGAGGATGCACTTCGAGTAGTCGCGGACGTACAGGTCGTTGTCGACCTTCACCGGTCGGGCAACCGTCGCCGCATCGGCGCCGTACCGGTCGAGGTCGACGCCGTACTGAGCGTTCCAGGCGGTCACGTTCGCGGTGAGCGACAGGTCGACCGACGAGCCGAGGAATTCGAGCACCATTCGGCGCGCGTGATCGACCCGCTCGGACCGGGTGCGCACCACCATGTCGGCCTCGACGGGCCGCGAGCACGCCGGCGCGAGCGCCCGCGAACCCTCGACCTCGACCACGCAGAGCCGACAGGCGTTCTTCGGGGTGATCGTGTCGCCGTAGCAGAGGGTAGGGATCTCGCCGTCGCGTCCACCGCATGCCTGCAGGATCGTCGTGCCCGCGGCGACGGTCACGTCGGCACCGTCGATCGTCGCCGTGACGGTCGGCAAGGGGTCGGTGTCGCGGATCGAGACGGGGACGTCGTTCATCGCCTGAACACCCCGAGGGTCACCACGGCCGACTCGATTGCGTGATGGGCGGTCTGGCCGAGCCCACAGATCGACGCGTCGGTCATCGCCCGCCCGATGTCGGCGAGCAACTCGACCTGCCCGTCGCGCACACCGTTGGCGAGCCGTTCGAGCACCTCCTCCTGGCGGACGGTCCCGACCCGGCACGGCACGCACTGCCCGCACGACTCGTCACGGAAGAACGCGGCGATCCTGCGGATCTGATCGACGAGATCCACGTGCTGGTCGACGACCATGACGACGCCTGAACCGAGCGTGAGGCCGGCCGCTCGAATCGAGTCGTCGTCGAGGACGAGGTCGGTCGCATCGGGCGCCACGTAGCGACCGGCCGCGCCGCCGAGCAGGATCGCCTGCAGTTCCGAGCCGGGTCGCAGCCCACCGGCGAGCCCGATGAGGTCGCCCAGCGTGAGACCGAGTTCCACCTCGTACACGCCGGGCACGGCGACGGCACCCGAGAGGCAGAACAGTCGCCGATTCGATGTCGTGCGACCGAGCACGATCGACGGCACATTCATCAGCGTCTCGACGTTGTTGACCACCGTCGGTGCGCCGAACAGACCGACCTCGAAGGGGTACGGCGGCTTGTTGCGCGGCTCGCCGCGGAACCCCTCGATCGAGTTGAAGATCGCCGTCTCCTCGCCGCAGATGTAGGCGCCCGCTCCACGACGAATCGTGATGTCGAAGTCCGCGCCGAGGATTCCTTCGGCTCGGAAGCGCTCGATTGCGGACATCAACGTGGCTTCGACACCGGGGTATTCGCCGCGCAGGTAGATCCAGCCGCGAGCGCAGTCCGCGGCGAGCGCGGCGATCGTCATCGACTCGAGCAGCGCGAACGGATCGTTCTCGATCAGCACGCGATCCTTGAACGTGCCCGGCTCCGATTCGTCGGCGTTGCAGACGAGATGACGGGGGGTGGCACCCTGGCCGCGCACCGCCCGCCACTTCCTCGCTGTCGGGAAGGCGGCACCGCCACGACCGAGGAGTCCGGCGGCATCGATCAACTCGATCACGCCCTCCGGCCCGACCTCGCGCGCGCGATCGAGTGCTCGCAGACCACCGTCGGCGACCCAGGCGTCGAAGTCCAGCGGATCTCCACCTCCGGCTCGGCGCAGCAGCACCAGGCCAGGATCAGCGGCCTGCGGAACCGACGCCGTCGTGCGTCGTTCGGGGGCCGAGACCGGCATGCCCGCCGCAAGCTCCTTCAACTGGTCGCCCATGACGCCACCCATTGCGGTGCGACGCCCTGGATCGCCGGCGTCGGTGACGAGGACGGCGGGGGCCTGCTCGCACATCCCGAGACACGGCGACGGGTGTGCGCCGTCGGGAAGGATGCGGGTGCCGCCTTCGATTCGGCAGACGAGGTCGACACAGACATGGACCTGACGCGCCGGCCGCTCGTGGGTCGAGAACAGCCCGTAGAAGGTGACGACCCCGTGGATTTCAGCGGGCGACACGTCGAGGCGTTCGGCGACGTGGTCGATCGCCGGTGGGCTGATCCACCCCACGCGGTCGTTGAGTGCGTGCAGGGTGGGCAGCAGCAGGTGTCGGCGCACGCGTGATGACTGCCCTCCTGTCCGATCGTGTGCGCCCTGCGATTCGTCGGTCCCGAGCACGGCGTCGATGGCGGCACGCTCTGCCGGGGTGGGCTCGACCTCGCGGGTCTTCAGATCCATGACGCTCGAGGGTGGGTCGGTGTCGTCACGGCAACTTCTCGATCCGCACGGCTGCGGCCTTGAACTCGGCAGTGCCCGACTTCGGATCGGTCGCGTCGATCGTGAGCTGGTTGACGTCGATCTCGTCGGGGAAGTGGAAGGTCATGAACACGAGGCCGGCGCGCAACCCACGGTCGATGCGCACCGGCGCCTCGACGCTTCCGCGTGGTGACGTCACCCGGACGAACTCACCGTCGGTGAGTTCGAGCGACCGGGCATCGGCGGGAGAGATGTCGATCGTCTCGCCGAGTCGGGTCGGGCTGCGGTACCCGCCGGACTGGACGCCGGTGTTGTACGAATCGAGACGACGGCCGGTGGTGAGCCGCATCGGGAACTCGTCGGTGATCGGCTCGGCCGGAGGGACGTGCGTCACCGAGCTGAACGGCGCCGGGCGTCCTCGATCGGCTGGGTCGGCGGCCCAGAGGCGACCGTGCAGGAACGGGGGCTCCAGCGTGTCGTCGGAGTAGCACGGCCACTGGATGCCACCGAGGGATTCGAGGCGGTCCCATGACATCCCTGCATGCATCGGCGACAAGCGGCGCAGCTCGTTCCACACGTCCTCGTGCGTGTCGTAGGGCCAGTCGTGACCGAGTCGGGTCGCGAGGTCGAGCAGGATGTCGATGTCGTCGCGGGCGGCGCCGGGCGGATCGAGTGCCTTGCGGACCCGTTGCACCCGCCGTTCGGAATTGGTCACCGTGCCATCGGACTCGCACCACGACGCCGAGCCGGGCAGCACGACGTCGGCGAGCTCCGCGGTCTTCGTCCGGTGGATGTCGAGTACGACGAGGTGATCGAGCCCACCGAGCAGATCGACCGCTCGACTCACGTCGGCCTCGGACTGTGCAGGGTTCTCGCCGACGACGAGCAACGACCGGAGATCACCGCGTTCCATCGCGTCGAACATCTCGGTGAGGTGCCATCCGTCGGTCGCGGGGATCGTGGTCGCCCATTCCGCCTCGAACTTCGCCCTCGCGACATCGTCCTCGACGTCCTGGAACCCTGGCAGCTTGTTGGGGAGTGCACCCATGTCGCCGCCACCCTGCACGTTGTTCTGTCCCCGCAGCGGTGACAGCCCGGCGCCGTAGCGGCCGACCTGGCCGGTGAGGAGCGCGAGGTTGCACAGCGAGAGCACGTTGTCGACGCCGTTGTGGTGCTCGGTGATGCCGAGCGTCCAGCACAGCTGTGCCGCCGTCGCTCCGGCATAGGCGTGCGCCAGTTCGCGGATCGCGTCGGCCGGCACTCCGGTGACCTCGCTGCCGCGCTCGAGCGTCCAACCCTCGACCGACGCGGCGTACTCCTCGAAGCCGGTCGTCGCGTTGCGGATGAAGTCCGCGTGCGCGAGTCCGGCGGTGATGATCTCGCGGGCGATCGTGTTCGACAGGGCGATGTCGGTGCCGACCTCGAGGCCGAGCCAGCGATCCGCGAACTGGGCGGTCTCCGACCGTCGTGGATCGACGACGAACAACTTCGCGCCGCGCCGCACCGCCTGGAGGACGTGATGGAAGTAGATCGGATGGGCATTGCGGGCGTTCGAGCCCCACATCACGATCACGTCGGCCGCTTCAGCCTCGGCGTACGACGACGTCCCGCCGCCGGCTCCGAACACGGTGGCCAGACCGACCACGGAGGGAGCGTGTCAAGTTCGGTTGCAGCTGTCGATGTTGTTGGTGGCGAACGCGACGCGGGCGAGCTTCTGCGCGACGAAGTTCATCTCGTTGGTCGACTTCGAGCACGAGAACACGCCGATCGACGAGCCGCCGGTCACCGCACGGGCCGAACGAAACCCCGCGGCGGCCCGGTCGAGTGCCTCGTCCCACGTCGCCGGGCGCAACGTTCCGTCATCTCGAACCAGCGGTTCGGTCAGGCGATCGAGCGGCCGGTAGCGGTGCCGACCCTGGGCGGTCGAGGACATCGACAGCACAGTACCCGAGCAGGTTACGCGGGTGCCAGGCACCGGCGTAACCGGGTCAGCGGTGTCCGAGCACGGCCAGCGCGGCGATGGCCGATCCGCGCGCTCCTGCCATGTCGAGGTCGGTCACCAGCGCGAACGATGCGACCTTGCGCTGCTCATCGCGCAGCAACGTATGCTCCTCGACGCGTCCGAGGAACCAGTCGCGGAACGCCGGCTCGGCCTCGATCACGCCACCGCCGAGCAGGTACACGTCGGGGTCGGTGAAGTTGGCGGCGATCGTGAACAGACGACCGAGCGCCATGGCCTGCTGTTCGAAGATGTGGCGCGCCATCTCGTCGCCGCGCTCGCCGAATCCCCGAACCAGCTTGGCGGCATCGAGCGGGTCCAGACCCGCGAGCTCGTGCTCGGGGTAGCGGGTCAACCAGTACGGCAGGAGGTTGTTTCTGATACCGGTGAGCGACGCAACGCTCTCCGCGTCGCCGACGAACCCGCAGTTGCACCTCGGAGTCGGCTGCCCATCGGCGAGCAGGCCGTCCATCGGAATGTGGACGTGGCCGAGCTCGCCGGCCATCCCGGCCGCGCCCTTGACGATCCGTCCGCTCTCGACCACACCGCCACCGAGGCCGGTTCCGACGATCGCCGAGATCGACGATCGCTCGGCGCCGATCGCCCCGAAGTGCTCGTGGTGGGCGTACAGGGCGGCGGCGTTGGCGTCGTTGCTGTAGACGACCGGCAGCCCGAGCTCGTGTTCCAGTGCGGTCCGGAAGTCGTAGCCCTTCCAGCCGTCGTGCGCGAAGTTGGTCCCGCCACGCGACGAGATCACCCCATCGGCGGTCGCGGGGCCAGGGGTGTCGAAGCCGACCCCGAACACCTCGCGTCGGTCGATGTCGGCCAACGCGATCGCCGCCTCGAAGGCCTCGCGGAGCGCGCCGATCGCGGCCGCCGGACCTTCGGTGACGCGGCTCGGCAACTCGACCAGACGGTCGATCAGGAAGCGGCCCTCGCGGTCCATGACCGTGAACTTGTTCGCCGTACCGCCGTTGTCGAGGCCGACCAGGTAAGAACCGGGGCCGCTCACGCGCATACCCGTGTGTTGGAGTGGCGAGGCGACGCAACTGACGGAAGTGACGAGATCACGCGACAGGGATCCTACGACCGAGCGGTGATCAGGCCCGAATGGCGAGGTACGCATCGCACAGTTCGACGAGACGTTCTCGACCGAAACTCGGCTCGTGGCCACCGTGGACGACGCGCACCGGAAGTTCTCGCAGCCGGCGCATCGTGGAGACGTAGTCCTCGATGTCGCAGCCTTCGAGCTCGTCGAGCAGCGGGCCGTCGTAGACCGCGTCACCCGAGAACAACACGCCGCTTGCGGCCTCCCACAGCCCGATGCTGCCGGGGGAGTGGCCGGGGAGGTGCAGCACCTCGAACGTACGGTCGCCGAGGTCGACGACATCGTGGTCGTCGAGCAGCGTGGTCGCGGGCGCGGCGGGGCGCTCGAACGTGGCGCTCGCCATGCCGCCCGCCGGCACGGCGTCGATCAGGAGATCGGGCACGGCATAGCCGGCATCGAGGTACGGCTGGCAGACCGCCGGACCGAAGTGCGTCGAGTCGAGCGTGATGATGCCCACCGAGGAGAGCTCATCGGCTTCCGCAGGATGGATCGCTCGCCGGTCGAACTCGTGCAGACCGCCGACGTGATCTCCATGGACATGTGTCGCGACGGCGAGCAGGTCATGGCCCAGTTCGTGCTCGACGAGGTGCCGCATTGGGCGGATACCGAGTGACGTGTCGATGACGAGGTCGAGATCGCGACCACGAACGTGCCACACGTTGCATCGCAGGAGCGGGTGGACATGGGGCTCGGAGATCAGCGTGATGCCGTCGTCGACCCGATCGACGACGAACCACGGGTCGGCAATGGGCAGGTCGAGCACGGCACGACCGTATCGGCGCGCAGGGCTACCGTGGTCCGCACCGTGACCGAGCACCGGAACTTCCATGTACTGCCCGATCCGTGGCCGTCGCAGCGCGACACGCTGCAACGCATCGCGACCCATGTGCTTGGCCAGGCCCGCTTTCGCCACGACGGGTTGTTCGACCTCGTGCCCCTGCCGGGTGGGTTCGGAACGCCGGTGCTCGGACCCCGACGCGAGCGGGTCCGACTCGTCGGCGGTTCGCTGTTCGTCGAGCGTGTCGTCGGCGACGAAGTGAGATCGCTCACCGCGACCACCGACGTGGCCACGGTGGCCGGGAGTTCGATCGCCGATCTCTGCGCGGCGATCGGATTCGAGCCCGACCCGGGCTTCTGGGTCGGCAACGACACGACCGATCTCGGGGACCCGAACGAGATGCTGATGCTCGACAGCCTGTCGGCGCAGGTGCTGGGGGAGTGGTATCTCCTCGGCCAGCGCGCGATCGACGAGGTCGTCGCATCACTGCCTGCCGCCGAGGCGTCGGTCGGCCGTCTCTGGCCCGAGCACTTCGACTACGGCATCGACCTTGCCGCCCGCCCCGGGGTGCGCTGCAACCTCGGCGCCGCAGCCGGTGACGGCTTCAGCTCCGAGCCGTACCTCTATCTCGGCCCGTGGAACGCCGCCCGGCCCGGATCGGACGACTACTGGAACGCACCGTTCGGTGCCGTGCTCGGTTTCTCCGCGCTCGACGAATCGGCCGACCCGCTCGGCCGGGCCGTGGAGTTCTTCCTGCAGGGCATCACGAACCTCCGCTCGGGGTAGGCCCCCGCCCGAAATTCGGAGCGGACATTGCGCCTGGCGACAGATCCGCTCCGAATTTCGGGGGTGTTCGGGATTTTGAGGTGTTTGGAGGTGTTCTGTCAGTCGATGCCGGCGGCGATGACCTGCTCGAACGACTTCGTGTAGCCAAACTTGCGCAGCAGGAACGGCGTGATCGCCGGGAACGCGTTCGCAAGCACGATCAACGGGCGCACGGGTGGAGTGTTGACGGTGACCTCGGACCGGTTCCTCTTGATGCAGTCGATCGTGACCGACGCGACCTTCTCCGGCTTGGAACTCCCTGCGAGACGAGGCGCGTGCACACCCTTCTCTTCCCAGCGGTCGTACATCCCGGCGTCGGTGACGAAGCCCGGACACACCACCGAGAAGCCGACCGGTGACTTCTCGTACTCGGCGCGCAATGCGTTGGTGAAGCCGACGAGGCCATGTTTACTCGCGCAGTAGGACGTGCCGTACGCGACGCCGACCTTGCCCGCGCCCGACGCGATGTTGACCACATGACCTCTTCGCCGCGCGAGCATGCCTGGCACCACCGCGTGGGTCAGCAGGATCGGGGCTTCGAGATTGATGGCGAGGGTGTCGGTGAAGTCCGCTTCGGTCGAATCCTCGAACCGACGGACCCGTTCGATCCCTGCGTTGTTGATCAGGATGTCGATCGGCCCGAGCTCGGCCTCGGTCCGCGCCAACAGGCGCGCCCGGTCGGCGGCGTCGGCCACATCGCAGACCGTGGCGATCGAGGTGACGCCGAGCGCTTCGATCTCGGCACGCACCTGCTCGAGGTCACCCTGCGACCGCGCCGCGAGCGACAGGTTCGCCCCCTCCTGGGCCAGTGCCCGAGCGATGTACACCCCGATGCCTCGTGACGCTCCCGTCACGACCGCCGTCGTTCCCCGTAGATCCTTCATGACATCCCCCCGTTCTGCGGCACGGCCGCTCCGGGCGACGTTAGTACCTCGTCGCGGTCCTCGTTCCCAGGGCGAGCGCGGCCGCGGATCGCGCTCAGTGGCCGGTGAAGTTCGCCGGTCGCTTCTCGAGAAACGCCTGGACCCCTTCGCGGTGGTCGGCGGTGCGAAAGAGTTCGGTCAGCGTCGAGCTGACCCAACGGCCGAGCTCGTCCCATTCCGGGTCGAGCGCCTCGCGCAGGCCCCGCTTGAGCGCCTGGACCGCAAGAGGTGGATTTGCCGCGATCGTCGCGGCCAACTCGGTGGCGCTCGCCAGCAGTTGTTCGTGCGGGACCACCCGCGAGACCAGCCGGAGACGGAGCGCTTCGTCGGCGTCGATGATCCGGCCCGTGAACAGCAGTTCGGCGGCGTGTTCGCGGCCGACGAGTTCGACCAGGCGCGCCAGGCCGGCCACGTCACAGCACAGGCCCCGCTTGACGAACAGTTCACCGAACCTGGCCCGCTCGGAGGCCACCCGGATGTCGGCCATCAGGGCGAGCTCCATGCCCCAGCCGACCGCCGCCCCGTTGACCGCGGCGATCACCGGCACATCGGTGCGCAGCAACACGCCGGCGGCGGGCGTGAGCCGTGGTGTGCGGTCGCTGCTCGACAGCTCGTCGCCGGCGGCGACCATCACCTGCTTGACGTCATCGCCCGAACAGAAAGCTGGGTCTCGGCCGGTGATCACCAGGCAGCGAGCGGTGGTGTGGGCGACGGCGTCGCTCAACTCGTCGTAGGTGGTGAACGTGAGGGCGTTGCGCGCCTCGGGTCGGTCGATCGTGATGATCCCGACCTGGTCGATCAACTCGTACTCGATCTCGGTGTACACGTCTCCAGCCTTCCATGCAGCGGGTTCTTTCCCGTCGATCACCTGGTTCTCACCTGATTCTGACCCTGCGGGAGCACGCTCGTGCCAATGGATACTCCGCTCGACACCCCCTCGACTCCGCCAGTCGGTCCGCCCCTCGCCGTTCCCCCCACCGCTGAGTACAGCGTCGTCGAACCTCCCTTCGCCGAACCTGCTGTGAACAGCTGGTCGCCGCCGTCCCCGCAGGTCGCAAGTGGACCCTCGCGACCGCGGGGACGTGCGCGCTTCGGTGCCGGCCTCGTCGTCGGCGCAGCGGTGACCGCAGCCGCGCTCGGTGGGTACGTCGCCGGGCAGGACAACGGCGACAGCTCCGCCGCTGTGTCCGCACCAGGCGTCGCCGCGCAGACCGTGGCGACCGAGAGCGGCTCGATCGGCGAGCTGGTGCACGCCGCGCGCCCGTCGATCGTGTCGGTCCACCAGACCGTGACCCAGTCGAGCCCGACCGGCGGACAGCTGCAGGGCACCGCAGCGGGCACTGGTTTTGTCCTGAGTGCCGATGGCTACATCGTCACGAACAACCACGTCGTCGCCGAGGGTGACAACACCACGATCACGTTCGCCGACGGCTCCGAGGAGTCAGCGACGATCGTCGCCGCCGATCCCACGCGTGACCTCGCCGTGCTCAAGGTCGATCGGACCGATCTGCAGCCGCTCGCGATCGGCAACTCCGACGAACTCGGTGTGGGTGACCAACTCGTGGCCGTCGGCTACGCGCTCGACCTCAACGGCGAGCCGTCGGTGACCGCCGGGATCCTGTCGGCCAAGGAGCGCACGATCACCGAGGAGAACGGTGAGCAGCTCGTCAACCTGCTCCAGACCGACACGGCAATCAACCCGGGCAACTCGGGTGGCCCGCTGCTGAACATGCGTGGCGAGGTCGTCGGTATCAACACCGCGATCGCGGGACAGGCCCAGAACATCGGCTTCGCCATCGCGATCACCCCGGTGATGGACGTCATCGGCTCGCTGCAGTCGGGCACGGTGCCCGATCGGGCGCTCATGGGCGTGTCGACGCAACCGGCGACCGATCGTCAGGGCGCCGAGATCGTGGAAATCGCCCCCAGTTCCGGCGCTGCCGACAGTGACCTGCGAGTCGGCGACATCGTGACGGCCATCGACGGCGAGCAGATCGACAATCCGACGGCGCTGGGCGCGGCGATCGCCAGGCGTCAGCCGGGCGACGAGATCACCGTCACCGTCGATCGCAACGGGCAGACCTCTGAGATCACCGTCACCCTCGGCAAGAAGCCGACCTGACGTCACCCTTCCCCAAGCAACACCTCGGAAATTCTCCTCCCGGTGCGCGCTCAGCGCGCACCGAGGGGAGAATTTCGGCGTTCAGCGGAAGTCGAGGCCCTCGAACTCGCCCGAGTTGCGCCACGCGTCGATGTACTGGAAGTAGGCCACCGGCCCTTCTGGGTAGCCCATCGAGTTGAGCGTCCCGCGGCGGCCGGTCGACTGGCCCTCGTTGTTGTAATAACCGGGCGTGCAGTCCGGCGAGTTCGTCATCCGTGCGACGGCCCCCGCTTCGAGCCGCTCGACCCAGGCCTGCTCGGCGGCTTCGGTCACCTCGACCTCGGCAGCACCGACGTCGAGTGCGTGGTCGACGATCATCGCGATCGTCCGGCCCGCTTCGGTCAGGTTGTGCGGAACGTTCGAGATGAGGTTCGCCCCTTGTGTGAACCCGACGACGAAGAGGTTCGGGAACCCGTGCACGTGGATGCCATGCAGCGACTGCATCCCGTCGGCCCAATGCTGCGACAGGTGTTCGCCGTCGCGCCCCACCGCATCGAAACCCGCCCGGCGCGCGTAGTCGGTGCCGACCTCGAAGCCTGACGCATAGATCAGACAATCGAGCTCGAAGTGCTCGCCGTTGGCCCACACCCCGGTGGCGTCGATGCGCTCGACGCCCTTGCCGTCGGTGTCGACCAGGTGGGTGCCCGGTTCGTTGTAGGCGTCGAGGTACTCGTCGTGGAAGCACGGCCGCTTGCACAGCTGGCGGTACCACGGCTTGAGCGCCTCGGCGGTCTGCCGATCGGTCACCAGCGCATCGACGCGGGCGCGGATCTCGGTCATCTTCTCGTCGTCGGAATCCTCGTACGCCTTGATGAACGTCTCGCGGGTGAACTCGCCACCGCTCGACAGCACCTTGTCGCGGATGCGCTTGCTGATGTCGGTCCAGCCGTCCATCACGAGGTCCTCATCGGTGAACCCGCCGGTCTGCAGTGTCGTGAAGTTCATCAGCCACTCGGCCTGCCAGCCCGGTTCGAGCGTTTCGAACCAGTCGGGATCGATCGGATGGTTGTTGCGCACGTCGATCGATGACGGCGTGCGTTGGAACACGAACAGCTCAGCGCACGCGGGCGCGAGGTGGGGAATGCACTGCACCGCCGTGGCGCCGGTGCCGATGATGCCGACACGCTTGTCGCCGAGCTGGTCGAGCGGTGCCCCTGCCGGGTTGCCGCCGGTGTACTCGTAGTCCCATCGGCTGGTGTGGAAGCTGTGGCCCTCGTAGCTCTCGATGCCGGGAATGCCGGGCAGCTTGGGGCGGTGGAGCGGTCCCGTGCCCATCGCCACGAACTGGGCGCGCATCTCGTCGCCGCGGTTCGTGCGGATGATCCAGCGCTTGGTGTCGTCGTCCCAGTCGAGCCCGGTCACCTCCGTCGACAGGCAGGCGTTCTCGTACAGGTCGAAATGGTCGGCGATCCGGCGGCAGTGGTCGAGGATCTCGGGCGCATGCGTGTACTTCTCGCTCGGCATGTGGCCCGTCTCCTCGAGCAAGGGGAGATAGACGAACGCGGCGGTGTCGCACTGGGCGCCGGGGTAGCGGTTCCAGTACCAGGTGCCCCCGAAGTCGCCGCCCTTCTCGATGATCCGGACGCTCTCGATGCCCGCTTGCTTCAGGCGGGCGCCGGTGACGAGCCCTGCGAAGCCGCCACCGATGAAGGCGACGGTCACTTCGTCGAAGAGCGGTTCGCGAGGTGTCGGGACCACGTAGGGGTCGTCCAGGTAGTGAGCGAACTGGCCGACCGGCTCGATGTACTGCTCGCTGCCGTCGGCGCGCAACCGCTTGTCGCGTTCCGCCCGGTATCTCGCCCGGAGGCCGTCGGCATCGATTCCTGTCATGGTTGTACCGTACAAAGTCTTGCATCGGGGGTCAGATCCCTGATGCAAGCACCACGATCGCGATTGGGGTCTGACCCCGATCGCCATGCTCAGGTGGCGCGGGCGGGGATGAAGCGAAGGGCGAAGACCGCACCAGTCGCGGCCACGGCAGCACACACGAAGCAACCGACGTGCAGGCCGGACAGGAACGCCTCGTTCACCTGGCTCAGGAAGGCTGGGGCGTCGGCGCCGAGTCGCCCGGCGATCACCCTGGCGGCGCCGACCGACTCCGACGTGATGTCCTGCAGGTCGGGCGGCAGGGAAGCGAACACGCCGCCGGCCGAATCGAGCGACCGGATGTAGAGCGAGCTGAACACACTGCCCACGATCGCCACGCCGAGCGTTCCGCCCAGTTCACGCGTCGTGTCGTTGACCGCCGAGCCGATGCCGGCCTTGTCGGGCGACAACGACCCCATGATCGACTCGGTCGCGGGCGCAGTGGTCATGCCGAGCCCTGTGCCGAGCACGACCATCTGGCCTGCGATCACGAGGTAGCTCGTGTCGACGTCGGCCGACAATCCGATCCACATGAACCCGACCGCCATCAACGCGAGCCCTGTTGCCACGACCCTGGCGGTGCCGATGCGTTCGACGACCCGGGGCGCGACGATCGATGCCACCGCGATGGCCGCTGCAACCGGCAGCGTGCGAATCCCGGCCTGGAGCGGCGTGTACGACTTGACGAGCTGGAAGTACTGGGTGATCAGGAAGATGAACCCGAAGAGCGCGAAGAACGCGGAGGTGACCGACACGCTTGCCGCGCTGAATCGCAGGTTGCGGAAGATCGCCACCGGGAGCATCGGATGGTCGCGCCGCAGCTCCCACACCACGAACAGCACCAGGAGCCCGGCTGCCATCGCGAACCCGGCGAGCGTCTTGGGGTCGAGCCAGCCCCACTCCGGCGCCTCGATGATGCTGTAGACGAGGGTGGTGATCGCGGCGATCGACAGCACGATCCCGCCGAGGTCGAGGCGGGGGGCGCCTGCTTCCTTCGACTCGGGCACGATCAGCACGGTCGCCACCAGCGCGCCGATCACGACCGGCACGTTGACGAAGAAGATCGAGCCCCACCAGAAGTGTTCGAGGAGCCAGCCACCGCTGACTGGACCCGCGGCGACGGCGATGCCGGTCACCGCGCTCCAGATGCCGATGGCCTTGGCCCGCTCGACCGGATCGCGAAAGACGTTGGTGATGATCGCCAGCGTGGCGGGGAAGATCAACGCCGCCCCGATCCCCATGAGCGCCCGCCCGAGGATCAGCCCGCTCGCCGAGCCCACCGAGCCAGCGAGCGCCGAGGTGATGCCGAAGACGGCGAGGCCGGCGACGAGGAGCTTCTTGCGCCCGTATCGGTCGCCGAGCGCGCCGCCGGTCAGGAGCAGCCCGGTGAACACCAACAGGTAGGCATCGACGATCCACTGCAGTTGTCGGGTCGTCGCATCAAGGTCGACGGCGAGCGTCGGAATCGCGACGTTGACGATCGTGCCGTCGAGGACGGTCACGAACACGGCGAGGCTGACGACGGCGAGGATCATCCACCGACGGCGGTGGAGTCCGTCGTCGAGCGACAATGGGGCGGGGGCGGTGATGGTCATGGCTGCTCCGGTGATCGAGTGGTCTTGACAGTGACAAGTTGTCACCGTAAAGACGAATCTTTCCAATGTCAACACGCGGCTAGAGTGACATGTGTGACAGACCGGTACCACCACGGCGATCTGCCGAACGCGTTGCGCAGCGCAGCGGTCGACGTCATCACCGAGCAGGGGCTCGGTCACTTCAGCCTCCGCGAGGTCGCCCGTCGCGCCGGCGTATCGCACACCGCTCCAGCGCATCACTTCGGCGATGTCCAGGGCCTGCTGACCTCGCTGGCCACGCAGGGATTCGACACGCTGTACGACGTGACCACCGCGGCGATCGCCGGCGAAACCGATCCGGCCGAACGACTCACGGTGATGGGCCAGGCCTACGTGTCGCTCGCGACCGAGTATCCCGCGCACTGTCAGGTCATGTTCCGCACCGACGTCGTCGACCCCGACGACGCAGACCTGAGTATCGCCGGAATGCGAGCGTACGGCGTGCTCCATGGCGTCGTCGCCGAGCTGATCGCGTCAGAAGGTCTCGACGCCGATCCCGACGTCGCGTCGGAGTTGTGCTGGGCGACAGTGCAGGGGCTGGTCGTCCTGGGGCCGAAGCTCGAGTTGATCGAAGCTCGAACCGGGCGACCTCCGTCGACGACGTCGGATCGCGTGCGACGCCTGACGGATCTGATGCTCGACGGCATCCGCCACAGCTCGGCCTCCGACGCCTGACCCCCCGGTGCACGATGGTGTGGGAGGCTGCTGGAGTGCAGGTCGCAATCGCGTTGTCGCCGGGGGTCTCCGCCGACGAGTGTGAGGCGTTCACGCTCGTGTTCGAACAGCTCGCCGACGTCCAACTGGTCGGCGTTGGTGCGCGGCTCGGCCACGTCGACGGACCCGGCGGCGGCCATCACGTCGACGCCCTTTTCGAGGACGTGTCGAACCCCGACGTCGTGCTGGTGCCCGGCGGCCTCGGGTGCGCCCGGAGTGCCGCCGACGAGCCGCTCCTGGCGTGGCTGCGGGCCGTCGCGCCAGGCTGTCACTGGATGGCGGCCAGTTCGACCGGGACGGTCGTGGTCGCCGCGGCGGGACTGCTCGGCGACCACGAAGCGGCGACACACTGGCTGGCCTCGTCGATGCTCGAATCGTACGGATCGACGATGTCGCGTGAACGCATCGTCGAGGTGGGCAACATCATCACCTGCGAAGGCCGCATCACGGCGATGCACGTCGCGCTGCTCGTGACACTCCGGATGGCCGGCCCCGAGGCTCTGGGCGATGTGCGTGCCGCCCTCGCCCGTCGCCACGAGCCCACGGCGAACACCCAGCCACGATGGCGCCGCTGGCTCGATCGACCGACGCGACCCCCTCGCGGTCCCGGCCGCCCCCGAAATCCCGAACTCCAGGCCCCCGACGTGATCGAGTTCGACCCCCTGACCCGTCTGCGCTGAACCGGCCGATCGACCCGCGGGACCGAGCCGGGCCGCCGACGTCGTGTAGGAAGTGGTCATGATTCGCCACGTCGTCGTGTTCCGTTGGAACGACACCGTCACCGATGCCGACATCGCCGCCACCGGAGCTGCCCTCGATGCGCTCGCCCCGGTGATCCCCGAGATCGCTGCGTACCGGCACGGGCCCGACCTGCGATTGGCTCCCACGAACGCCGACTACACGGTGGTCGGCGACTTCGAGTCAGTCGATGACTACCTCGTGTATCGCGATCACCCCGAACACCAGCGGTTCATCGCCGCCCACATCACGGGTCGGGTGTCCGATCGGGTCGCGGTGCAGTTCGAGTTCTGACGTGCAATCGCCGCGGCGACGTGGTTGGTGAACCGTCGGCTCTCGACGCGATCTGGTGGGGATTCCGCCGGAGCTGATGGCGCCAGAATCCCAGCACGCCAAGGCCGACCGGGATCAAGAGCAGCCACGTGATGATCCGGAAGATGAGCACCGCCGCCGTGATCTGGTTGACCCACTCCGGCCCGGCGGCCGCCGTCAACATGCCGATGTAGGCGATCTCGCTCACCCCTGCATCGCCGGCCGTGATCGGGAACACGGTCAATCCCTGCACCAGTGCGTACACGACGAACACCTGTGTCCACGGCAGCACGTCGTCGTTCACGCCGACGAAGCGCAGCGCCATCAGCAGCAAGGCAAACTTCGTGGACGCGGTCAGCATCGTCGCCCAACTCGCCACGAGCCATCGGTCGTGCAGGGTCTGCACCGCGCCGGCGCGGGCGGCGACCATCCGGGCGGTCAGGTCGGCCGGTTCGGGTTTGCGCAACATCCTCAGCACCCGTGCCCACACCGGTTCGATCAACCGGCCGGCCTGTTCGGTGCGCTTCTCCGAGCCGAGGACCACCGAGAGCACCGCCACGCCGAGCCCGACGAGCAGGCAGATCACGACCACCGTGCGCAGGGTGCCGCTGATCGGTGCGTCGGACAGCACGAGTCCGATCGCCGCGATGATCGGCAACACCAGCTTGACACCGATGCTGAAGATGCCGCCCGCCGCGACCGACAGGGTGGCCTCGCCCGGATTGCGGCCCCACGACGTCAGCATCTGGTAGCGGATCGGCAGGTCGCTGGGTCCGGGGACGACCGAGGTGATCGCGGCTGGCCCGAGGAAGGCGACCACACCGTGTCGCACCGCCAACCCAGGCACGAGCGACGCCGTGAGCAATCCCTGTGCACCGATCCACAGCAGCCACATGCTGCCGATCGAGAGCCGTTCGGCGTCGTTCAGTGATGCCACCGCGGCGCGAATCTCGGCGAAGTCCAGGTCGTCGAAGGTCCTCGCCAGGATCCAGAACGACAGCACGAGCGCACCGACGACGAAGACGACCCGGATGACGATCTTGCGGATGCTGCGCGCTGGCACCGCCGGCGGCGGGTCACCGTCGGGGGCCGCTGCGGGATCGGGGGTCGCTGCGCGTTCGGCATCAGTCATGGCTGTCACCGATCTTGGCTTGCACGAGTGTGGTGACGCGTGATCGTGCCTCGAGCACGGGGCCGAGGAGGCCGGCGCGATCGCGTGCTCGAACCATGCCGGCCAGCGCCCGGAACTGGCGAAGTAGCGGTGTCCACACGACGAGCGCGACCACTCCGCCGATGGCCACGACGGCGCCGGACACGACGGCCGACCAGCCGTCGCCGAGCCACATCCCGGCGATGGTCCACGTCAGCAGCATCGTGACGAGACCGAGCAGCAGCCTGACGGTTCCTTTCGTGGCGGTCGAACGCACGAGTCCGGTTCCGACCGTCACGACGAGGATCGCCGGCAGGTGGATCAGCGTCGCCGTGACGACGACCGATCCGCCGAGGAACAGCGCCAACACCGACAGCACCACCCGCAAGGGTGACACGCGCTCCGGACGGAGCTGGTCGCCTGCGATACCGATCAGCTGCAATCGCGCCGCGAAGGTGCGATACGCCTCGACGATCGCCCGTCGCTCCTCGGTGGGCGCCGTGGCGAGCCGGCGGGCGACGACCTCGGTGTCGGCGAACGACGGGTTGCCGGCATCTGACTGCACCATGCGCGCCGACGCGCGCAGGATCTCGCGTTCCTCGACATCGGCGAAGTCCGGGGACACCGCCTGCAGCGACGCCGTGATTCGGGCGGTCAGCGCCCCGGCGTCGTCGTGGTGCGGCTCGCCGTCGGGGCCGAGCCCGCGTCCGGCGAAGTCGGCGACCGCGATCGGTTCGCCGAACATCACCGCGACGCGGCTGCGCGTCTCGACCTTGCTCTCGTACGCCATGCCGATCGGCACGATCACCGTGTCTGGCGCCGTCGGGAGCGCGCCGAGCGCGATGCGCGCGGCGCCCGACTTCACCCGGTCGAGGCCGGCGCGGTCGCCCGTGGTTCCCTCGGGAAAGATCGCCACGATCGCGCCCTGCGCCAGCTCTCGATGACAGGCCTCGAACACCGACGCGTTGTTGCTCGCCGTGTCGCCATCGCCGCTTCGATACACGGGAAGGACGCCGGCCAGACCGAGGAACGGTCGAGCGATCACCACCTTCCACAGCGCCGCCTTGGCGAGAAATCGCGGCAGCCGCCCGAGCACACCGGCGATCACCACCGGGTCGACGAAGCCGTTGCCGTGGTTCGCCACCACCAGTACCGGTCGGTCGGACGGGCACCGCTCGCGCCACGCAACGTCGACCGATCGATGGAAACCGAGCACGAGCCCGCTTGCGAGCACGCCGATCGTGCGGTCGGTGAAGCGTCGGAACATCCTCGGAGCGTGGTCGGGATCGGCAGCTGCGTATGCGCTGTCGACCCAGGCGAGTGCGAGCACGGCGGTGAGTACATGCCAGAGCGCGTGCGGTTGGAGCGGTGACTCCGCGCTGCACAGCGGGCTGCCGCGCGAGCCTGCCGCCCATGCCGCGACGGCGACGAGCCCGAGGGTGAGCAGGGCCGGCGACCACACCGCCGCAAGGCTCCGACGCCGCGCGGCAACCGATGTCGCGACGATCACGACGATCGCCACCGCCACCGTGGCATTGGTGGCTCCGGGGGCCACCGCCCACAGCGCGCTCGCCGCCAGCAGCCCGGCGACGAGCCCGATGACCGAACCTCGATCCGCGGCGTCGACGAGGCGACCCGCATGCCATCCGGCGACGAAACCGAGCGCGCCGATCAGCGGAACATCGTGGAGAAACTGCGACAGATCGCCGGCCGCACCGTGATAGAGCAGGCTGCCCAGACCCTCGGCGGCGACGACCGCCGCCAGCCCGTAGGCGGCAGTGGGCAGCCGATGGCGCGACACCTGGACCAACAACGCGGCCCCGGCCACGAGGTAGGCGAGGGAACTCCAGGCGTTGACGTCCTGTTCGAGGAACCAGTCGTCGCGAACTTCGCAGTCAGCAGTGCCCGCCATGGCCGGACGGGTCAGATCGACGTCGTCGAGCCGATGCCGGTCGACCAGGCGGCGCGGAGCGTTTCACGTCGGCGCTCGACGTCGAGGAACTGGGCGATCATGCCGCTGATGGCCAACGCGAGGTAGATCGCATACCACCACCAGTCGTCGGCGAGTGCCTTGGTGGTCTGTGCGGAGTCGAAGTCACCGACGTCGGTGACCCCGAAGAGCAGCATCAGCCCAGCGACGATCGCCGACGCCCCTGCCATGCCCGTCAGAACCGTCAACAACGCCATGGGCAGGTCGGCGACGAGCGCGACGAACGCCAGGGCGACGGCGAGTGCCACGCCGGCGAGCACGATCACCCACGACCAGGTGACCCCGAGGGCGACCATCAGCGAGGTGCCGAGCGCGAAGCCGATCGCCAGCATGCCGATGATCACGGCCACTTCGTAGTAGAGGTACGCGAGCAGTCCGAAGACGACGGCCACCGCGATGCCGACGATCCATCCGAGTGCCGAGCCGAGGAACCCATCGGAGCCCGACACGATGCCCGCGCCGAGCATGAAGCCGGCGAACGCACCCCACAGCGGGATGATGATCCGCATCGCGAGATAGCCACGGAAGCAGAAGACGGCCCCGGTGAGGATTGCGATCAGGCCGACGACGATGTCGTTCATGGTCCCACTCTTGCAGAGCGGCGATGTCGGGATCGCGACGTTGTCGAGTTGTGGCGGCGGAATGCTCGCGGCGCGAGACTCGGGACCATGACCTCCATCCCGCCTGCGGAACCCCTCACCGTGTTGCTGTGCACCGACGGATCACCGTTGTCGCTCGACGCGATCCGCCAGGGCCTCGCGCTGCTCGCGACGCCGGGTCGGACGGTACTGCTCACGGTGGCGCCGCCGATCGATCCGACGCTGGTGACCGGGACGGGGTTCGCCGGCGGCGTGATGTCGTTCGAGGAGAAGAACGAGCTGGTCGAGGCCCAACGGGTGAATGCGCAGGCCACGCTCGACGCCACCGTGAACGAACTCGGTCTGGCCGACGCCGAGACGCTGGTCAAGTACGGCGACGCCGGGCACGTGATCTGTGAGGTGGCGGCGTCGCTCCCGGCCAGCGTGGTCGTGCTGGGCACTCACGGCCGCAGCGGCTTGCGCCGCGCCGTGATGGGCTCGACGTCGGATCACGTCGTTCGACACGCGGTCTGTCCCGTCCTGGTGCAGCAGTCGCAGGACTGACGCCGGGTTCGGGCCCGCGAGTAGATTCGTCACTCCGCACGCAACTTCGAGGAGGCATCGGTGCCGAACGGCAAGCCCAACATCCTGATCATCTGGGGAGACGACATCGGGATCTCCAACCTCAGCTGTTACAGCGACGGCCTGATGGGGTACCGCACCCCCAACATCGATCGGATCGCAGCCGAGGGCGTGCGATTCACCGATTACTACGGCGAGCAGAGCTGCACCGCGGGTCGAGCGGCGTTCATCACCGGTCAGAACCCGTACCGCACCGGCCTCAGCAAGGTCGGCATGCCAGGTGCCGACATCGGATTGCAGGCTCCGGACCCGACGATTGCCACAGCGCTCAAGGCGCAGGGGTACGCCACCGGCCAGTTCGGCAAGAACCACCTCGGTGACAAGGACGAGTTCCTGCCGACGATGCACGGCTTCGACGAATTCTTCGGAAACCTCTATCACCTCAACGCCGAGGAGGAGCCCGAGCAGGCGGACTACCCGAGCGAGGAAGAGTTCCCGAACTTCCGCAAGAACTTCGGCCCGCGCGGTGTGATCCACTCGTGGGCCAACGGCGACGGCACCCAACGCGTGGAGGACACCGGGCCGCTGACGAAGGAACGGATGAAGACCGTCGACGAGGAGATCCTCCCCGAGGCGCTGCGCTTCATGAGCGATGCGAAGTCCGACGACACGCCGTTCTTCGTGTGGTTCAACACCACCCACATGCACTTCCGCACCCACATCAAGGACGGCAGCCGCGGCAAGGCGGGCCGCTGGCAGTCCGAGTACCACGACGTGATGTGCGACCACGACGAACTCGTCGGCCAGATCCTCGACTACCTCGACGCCAACGGCCTCGCCGACGACACGATCGTGATGTACTCGACCGACAACGGGCCGCACATGAACACCTGGCCCGACGGCGGGATGACCCCGTTCCGCAACGAGAAGAACTCGAACTGGGAAGGCGCGTATCGCGTCCCGGCGATGGTCCGGTGGCCCGGCCGGATCCCGGCCGGCGAGGTACTGAACGGCATCGTCAGCCACAACGACTGGTTCGTCACCCTGCTGGCTGCAGCCGGTGATCCCGACATCCAGAGCGAACTCGCGGCAGGGTGCGACCTGAACGGCACGACGTTCAAGGTGCACCTCGACGGCCACGACCAGCTCGACTACATCACCGGTGCGGTCGACGAAAGCCCGCGCCAACACTTCTTCTACGTCTCCGACGACGGCGACCTCACCGCGCTGCGCTACGACAACTGGAAGGTCGTGTTCCTCGAGCAGCGCGCGGCCGGCACATTGCAGGTGTGGGCGGAGCCGTACACCGAACTGCGTGTCCCCAAGATCTTCAACCTGCGCACCGACCCGTACGAGCGTGCCGACATCACGTCGAACACCTACTACGACTGGCTGCTCGATCGGGCCTGGGTGCTCATCCCCGCCCAGGCGTACGTGGCGCGGATGCTCGGCACGCTGGCCGAGTTCCCACCCCGCCAGGAACCAGCCAGCTTCAACATCGAGAGGGTGCTCGCCAAGCTGCAGGCAGGGGTCAGCAGCGCGTGATCGAGATCCCGGCGGGCACGTTCCGCATGGGCTCCGACGACCACTATCCGGAGGAGGCGCCGGCACACCAGGTGAGCGTCGACGCGTTCTCGATCAGCCCGACGACCGTCACGAACGAACAGTTCGCGGCGTTCGTCGACTCGACCGGGTACGCCACCGTCGCCGAACGTCCACTCGATCCGGCCGACTACCCGGGTGCGCCGGCGGAGAACCTGGTTCCCGGTTCGCTCGTGTTCACCATGACACAAGGCCCGGTGGACTTGCGCCACCTCAGTCAGTGGTGGACGTGGACCCCAGGGGCATCGTGGCGGCACCCCGAGGGCCGACGCAGCTCGATCGACGGGCGGCTCGATCACCCGGTCGTGCATGTCGCGTTCGAGGATGCCGAGGCCTACGCCGCGTGGGCCCGCGAGGAGCTGCCGACCGAGGCCGAGTGGGAGTATGCGGCCCGCGGCGGCAGCGATGGCCGGGCGTTCACGTGGGGTGACGAGGCCGTCCCCGACGGTCGATACCTGGCGAACTTCTGGCAGGGCGACTTTCCCTGGCGGAACTCCCGGGCCGATGGGTACGCAGCCACCGCGCCCGTCGGGTCGTTCCCGCCGAACGGGTTCGGGCTCCACGACATGGCCGGCAACGTGTGGGAGTGGACCACGGACTGGTACTCGACGCACCACGAGGCCGACGCCGACAAGGCCTGCTGCGTCCCGAGCAACCCGCGCGGTCCCGGCATCGAGTCGAGCTACGACCCCGAGCAACCACAGTTCCGCGTTCCCCGCAAGGTGATCAAAGGCGGCTCGTTCCTCTGTGCCGACAACTACTGTCAGCGGTATCGGCCCGCCGCCCGCCGCCCCCAGATGATCGACACCGGAATGAGCCACATCGGCATCAGGACCATCAAACGAGTCGAGGAAGTTGGAGATCATGGAGCGTGACATGCGACTGCCGTCGTGGAACCAGGGACGCACGCGGAGCGCGCTGCTCGACTTCATCGACGCGGCCGACGAACTGCCGGTCGAGGACCGTGTCGCGGTGTTCGACAACGACGGCACCCTGTGGTGTGAGAAGCCGGCCTATCCACAGATGCTGTTCATGCTCGACGAACTCCGCCGGGCCGTCGGCGACGATCCATCGCTCGCCGAGCGTGAAGAGTATCGGGCGCTGATCGACCACGACAGTGCCGCGCAGGCCGAGATCGGACTGGAACGAATCGCCGACGCGCTGCTCGAATTGTGCGCGGGCATCGGGCCGGATGAGTTCGACGCCCGGGTGGCGTCGTTCTTCGAGCGCAGCCGACATCCTGACCGCCAGGTCACGTATATCGAGCTGCGGTATCGACCGATGCTCGAACTCCTCGACGAGCTCCGATCCCATGAATTCGACGTGTTCATCGTCACCGGTGGTGGAGCTGAATTCGTCCGTGCCATCAGCCGGCCCTTCTACGCGGTGTCGCCGGACGCCGTGGTCGGATCGTTGGTTGGCTACGAGTTCGCACGCGATGACGCTGGTCGCCCGGTACTCCTGCGCACGACCCAGTTGTTCGGGGAGGTCAACGAGGGCGCCCCGAAGGTCTCGAACATCCAGCTGCAACTCGGCCGCCGACCGATCTTCGCGGCCGGCAATTCGCCGGGTGACGCCGAAATGCTCGAGTACGCATTGGCGGCGGACGGTCCGACGATGGCGTTGCTCGTGAACCACGATGACGCCGACCGGGAGTACGAATACGAGGGCGTGGCCGGGACGTTCGAGACCGACGGTTCGTTCACGGAGCTGGCCGCGGGGCTCGGCATCACGATCGCGAGCATGCGCGACGACTGGTCGACGGTGTTCTGAATGGCGCCGGCATGAGCCGTGTTTCATCGGTGACTCGACCGGTGCAGTCGTGGTGGACCGGCATCAGGCCGGCCGATGCAGCGGAGCTGCGCACCGAAGTCGTGGCGGGCATTCCCGGAGCGATCGGCAGCGTGCCCGACGGCATGGCGGCAAGCGTGCTCGCGGGGGTGAACCCGGTGTACGGCCTCTACGCATCGTTCGCCGGCCCACTCGTCGGTGGGCTGTCGAGCAGCACGCAGCTGATGGTCGTCACCACCACCAGTGCGGCGGCGCTCGCCGCCGGCTCAGCGCTGGCGGGGATGGCGCCTGCCGACCGGCCCGGGGCGCTGTTCCTGCTGACGATCGTCGCCGGTGTGGCGATGCTGCTCGCCGGCATCTTCCGGCTCGGGCGCTACACGCGATTCGTCTCGCAGTCGGTGATGACCGGCTTCCTGACCGGGGTCGCCGTCAACATCGTGCTCGGCCAGCTCGTCGACCTCACCGGAAGCCCCAGCGAGGGCAGCATCGCCATCGAACGGGCGGTCAACGTCCTGCTGAACCCGGGGGAGTGGTATCTGCCGACGCTCGTGCTCGGGTTGGGGGCGCTTGCGATCGTCGCTTGGTTGAGCCCGACCAAGTTCGGTTCGTACGCCGCACTCCTCGCGTTGATCGTGCCGACCCTCGTGCTGCTCGCCGTCGGGACCTCCGGCGTGACGACGGTCAACGATGTTGGTGACATCCCGACGGGCGTCCCACTGCCGCAGCTTCCGCGGTTCGGTGATCTGTCGTTCTCGGTCATCACCGGGGCGCTCGCCGTCGCCGCGATCGTGCTCGTCCAGGGGTCGGGGGTCAGTGAATCGTCGCCGAACCTCGACGGATCCCGCTCCGATCCGAGTCGTGACTTCATCGCGCAGGGGGCCGGCAACATCGCGGCGGGCTTGTTCCAGGGGCAACCCGTCGGCGGTTCGGTCGGCCAGACGGCGCTCAACACCAGCGCCGGCGCGCGCACGCGCTGGGCAGCGGTGTTCTCCGGCGTCTGGATGCTCGTGATCCTCGTGGCGTTCTCCGGGGCCGTCGGCGAGGTCGTGATGGCGTGCCTCGCCGCCGTGCTCATCTACGCCGCCCTGCGTTCGATCCGAGTTCCGCAGATCCTGGTCGTCTGGCGGTCGGGGGTCAATGCACAGGTCGCTCTCGTCAGCACCTTCACCGCGACCCTCTTCCTGCCGATCGCCGCGGCGGTCGGACTGGGTGTCGTCGTGTCGTTGCTGCTCCAACTCAACCAGGGCCTTGCCGATCTGCGCGTGGTCGAACTCCGGCGCCGTGACGACGGTTCGTTCGAGGAACGCGCTGCGCCCCCGGTCACGCCCGATCGTCAAGTGCTCGTCGTCGACGCATACGGCAGCCTGCTCTACGCCGGCGCCCGGACGCTCCAGAATCGTCTGCCCGACCCGTCGGGTGCGACCCAGCCGGTCGTCGTGCTGCGTCTGCGGGGCCGTATGTCGCTGGGCGCCACCTTTGCCGCGGTGATCGCCGACTACGTGGAACGCATCGACCGCGCGGGTGGTCACCTGATCCTCAGCGGCGTGCAGAGCCCGCTCCTGGCCAGGGTCGAACGAACTGCCACGCCCCGAGTCGCCGCTGCCATCGATGTCTTCGAGGCGACCGAGGTGATCGGCGAATCGACCAACCGGGCGATCGATGCCGGCGAGCTCTGGCTCGAGCGGCACGCTCCCGTGACGACGGTGGAAAACGACGACGGCGTCACGTCCGGCGAAGAGCCGGACGTGACGCCGTCATGACGTGCTGAGTGCGAGGTTCGTGGGTCGGCTCAGGAGCCGATGACCTTCGCCTTCGCCGTGGCGTACTCGGCATCGTCGATCTTGCCACTGCTGTGGAGATCGGCGAGCTTGGCCAGCTGGTCGGCCGCGCTCGTGGCGCTGCCGGACGACGCTGCGGACTGGATGTAGGCCTGCATGGCCTCGTTCTGCTTCTTGGCGGCTGCGAGCTGGCGCTCGCCCATGCCGCCACCGCGGACGATGAGGTAGGTGAAGATGCCGAGGAACGGCAGGAAGATGATGAAGACCGACCAGATGGCCTTGGCCCATCCGCCCATGTCGTGACTGCGGATGATGTCACCGAAGATCGTGAAGATCAGCATGATCCACACGAAGAAGAGGAAGAACCAGAGGATGGACCAGAGCACCTGGCCGGTGCCGAATTGAGCTGCGAAAAGCAATTGTCTGACCTTTCTGTCAGTCGTGTCATCGGAACAACCATGTTCCGAGCGAGCACATCTTGTCCGAACGGCCGATCGATATCAACCACCGTCGACTCACGTTGTACGATCTCATCGGTCATCCCGACTGACGCCAAGCTCACACTGGAGAACAACATGTCACTCGCCCCCATCGAGGTGCTCGTCATCAACTTCCCGGGGAACCAGTTCTCCGGTGAGATCATCCCCGAGCTGGAGCGCCTCGTCGACAACGACACGATCTCGATCGTCGACGGGATCCTCGTGCGCAAGGACGAGAACGGCGACGTCACGTTCACCGAGTTCGAGGAGATGGGCGCCAACGCTGACGCCATGGCGCTCGCCAACGTGATGAACCAGCTCGAGTCGTTGATCTCCGACGAGGACATCATGGAATTCGCCGCCACCCTCGAGCCGAACAGCTCCGAGGCAATCCTCGTGTTCGAACACACCTGGGCTCGCCCGCTGCGCGATGCGATCGTCAACTCCGGTGGCGTACTGGCGAACAACTTCCGCGTGCCGGGCGCCGTGGTCGACGAACTGCTCGCCGAGCTCGCCGAGCTCGAAGAATCCTGACCCGTACCACCCGCGAACCCATCGACCGACAACAACGAACGAGGAGACACCAACATGCCACGAGGACGCAGAGGACGACCGGGGCTCGTCGGAACGATGGCCCGCACAGCCGTCGTCGCCGGCACCGCCAGCGCGGTGGTCGGGCACTCACAGAGCAAGCAGATGGCCAAGCAGCAGTCGGCGGCCGAGGCGCAGGCAGCGCAGCAGGCCGCCTTCGAGTCGCAGGCCCAGGTGGCCGACATGCAGGCACAGCTGAACGCGATGCAGGCCCAGCAGGCACCGCCGCCACCCCCTGCTGCGCCTGTCGCAGCGGCACCGGCTGCCGCGCCCGCCGGCGACGACCTGATGGCGCAGCTGAGCAAGCTCGCCGACCTCAAGGCCGCCGGCGTGCTCAGCGACGAGGAGTTCGCGGCAGCCAAAGCCAAGCTGCTCGCGTGAGCGACGTCATCGCCGTCGACCTCGAGTTCCTGGTCGGGCGGCGGTGACCGAATATCTCCCGGCGATCATCGCCGTCGCCGTCACCGGGTTCGCGGTCGTCTCGAAGCGTCTCGGACGATCCGTCGTCACTGGCACGATGGCGTTCACCGCTGTCGGTCTGGCCGTCGGTCCGCAGGGCTTCGACCTCGTCGACTTCAGTGGACTGTTCGGCCAGCCCGAGTTCGTCTCGCTCGTGCTGACGGGTGCGCTGGTCGTGGTGCTGTTCACCGATGCCAGCGCGATCAATGCATCGAGTTGGCACGATGACGTCATCCCAGCGCGGCTGCTGGGGATCGGATTGCCGCTGGCGATCCTGCTCGGCTGGGTCGCCGCACTTGTCGTACTTGGCGACCTCGAGCTGTGGGAGGCCGCCGTGCTCGGAGCGATGCTCGCTCCGACCGATGCCGCGTTGGGCAAGGCAGTGGTGTCGAACCCGCGGGTTCCCGCCCGGATCCGGCAGTCGCTCAACATCGAGAGCGGGCTCAACGACGGCATCACCATTCCGCTGTTCCTCGTCTTCCTCGAGACCGCACGTGCGGCTGAAACGTCGCGGCAGGTCGGCCGCCTCCTTGCGGAACTGATCCAGCAGGTCGGTCTCGCAGTGGTGGTCGGAGTACTCGTGGGAGCGCTCGGCGCGCGGGCGATCCGATGGGGTCGCACCTCCGGGTGGGCCGACCGGTATGCACTGCAGGTCGGGCTGCTTGCGCTCGCCGTCGTGGCGTACGCCGTTGCGGTGCCTCTCGGTGGGTCCGGGTTCATCGCCGCCTGGGTTGCAGGATTGATGTTCGGTCGGACGAATCGAGCGGTGCCAGAGGTCGACGAGTCGCTCGCCGTGTACGCAGAGACGACCGGTGATCTCCTCACGATGCTCAGCTTCTTCGTGCTCGGGATCTACCTCGGTCCGGTGCTGGCAGCAGTGACCTGGCAGATCGCGCTGTACGCCGTGCTCAGCCTCACCGCGATCCGTCTGTTTTCCGTCGCCGTCTCGCTCCTCGGGCGCGACATGCGGCGATCGACGGTGCTCTACATCGGCTGGTTCGGCCCTCGAGGGCTGGCCACGATCATCCTGACCATCGAGATCATCGACGGCAGTGGACTCGACCATGCCTCGACGATCGCCGATGCGGCGCTGTTCACCGTCGGGCTGAGCGTGCTGGCACACGGCATGACGGCGTGGTGGGGCTCCAACAAGTACGCGGACGTGGTCGCGGCCCACCCCGATCGCGAGTCACTCGCCGAGAATGCGCCCACAACGGTCGATGTCCGGGTGCCGTTGAGGTCGCGTCACCTCCGCTCCGCGTCCGACTGACGCGCCAGGTTCAACCGGTCGTGCGGCTCGAGGGCAGCGTGGCACCGAAGACGGTGATCGACGCTTCGTGCTCGAGCGCGTCGAGCGCGATCGCCAGATCGTCGATCGCCGGCTCGACCTCGGAGCGGGCCACGGAGATCGACGCACCCTCGGGGAGTTCCTCGACAGCGGTGTGCAGCCGGCCGGCGGCGGCGGTGACTGCATCGAGGAGCTCGGGGAAGTCATGGTCGGGGACCGAACCGTGCAGTTCGGCCAGATGGCGGCTGAAGCGCTGCTGCTGCTCGGCGTATCGAGCCGGATGCGACCAGACCGGCTCGTCGAGCTGCGCGATCAGCGTGAGTGACGCCGCCCGACCGATGTCGCAGGCGACGGATGCCTGCCGCGCCCACTCCTCGGTGCCAGTGCGACGCCGAAGGCTGTAGGCGATGCCGTATGCGGCCGCGGCGGCGACCACCACACCGCCGATCCACCATCCGATCGAGACGGACCGGTTGTCGTCGTCGGGTTCGTCGACGGTCGAACCCGACGCCTCGCTCGTGTTCGTCGCAGCGTCGGGGACGGTGTCGGGGACGGTGTC
>JAHENF010000015.1:0-12826 GCA_024643255.1 Ilumatobacteraceae bacterium | reverse complement strand
CACCGCCGATCCACCATCCGATCGAGACGGACCGGTTGTCGTCGTCGGGTTCGTCGACGGTCGAACCCGACGCCTCGCTCGTGTTCGTCGCAGCGTCGGGGACGGTGTCGGGGACGGTGTCCGGATTGGACACCGCCGAGGTCTCGATGGCGGCCGAGCCGGCCGACACGGTGCCGGCCGGCTCTGCCGAGATCGGGCCGGAGATGGCGAATGTCGCGGCGATCAGCGTCGCCGCGGCCGCCACCTTGGTCTGAATGTCCGTGATCAGCCGATGACCTTGGCCTTGGCGGCGGCGTACTCGGCGTCGCTCATCTTGCCGGCGGTGTGCAGGTCGGCGAGCCTCGCGAGCTGATCGGCATCCGTCGAGACCCCTGCAGCGTCGCGGATGTAGGCCTGCGTGGCTTCGTTGGCCTGCTGAGATGCCTTGGCAGACCGCTCGGACATCTGGCCGCCCCGTGCGATGAGATAGGCGAAGATGCCGAGGAACGGCAGGAAGATGATGAAGATCGACCAGATCGCCTTGCCCCAGCCCGACAGGTCGTCGCTGGTGAGGATGTCGCTGAAGATCACGATGATCATCCAGATCCAGATCACGAACACGAAGAGCCAGAGCATCGACCAGAGCACCTGGCCGGAACCCCATTCAGCGGCAATCATCATTGCGTTTCACCTTTCGTCGTGGCGTGTCGTGGTCGCGAGTCGAGCGTCAATTGCGGATGACGACTGCCGGCGCGGTCACGCCGCCGATCAGCACCGAGACGAGAATGCCGAGCGGCAACGTGCCCCAGTAGCTGAGTCCCAAGCCGACGTTGCCCAGGAAGAGCATCAGCAACCACGTCGCCGGGAAGGTGGCGATCAGAAAGACGATGAGCAGTCCGAGGAGCCCTTTGATCATGATGTCCCCATTTCCTCGTGGGCGTCGTGGTCGACGGCCTCATCAGAAAATGTAGTCAGCGCGATATGGTGCGCCGGTGCTCATTCTCGCAATCCTCGGTTTCGGCATCCTCGTCGGTGCACTCGCACAGTTCATCCTCGGACGCGACGGCGGCCGTATCGACTGGACGATCGGGTTGGTCGCCGGACTCGGTGGCTCGTTCGTGGGCGGGCTGCTGTTCAGCTTGCTGAGCCGCGATGGGCTGGCGCTGAAGCCGAGCGGTCTGATCGGCTCGGTCGTCGGTGCGGTCATCATCACCGCGATCTGGCGCTGGTACGCCGCGAAGCAACAGCAGGCCTGAGCCGCTGCGACCTCGGGTCGACACCACGGATCACGACGGCGCGTCGTCGGCCTCGCTCGGCGGTACGGTCGTCAGCCTGCGCACCGCGATCGGTTGATCTTCGAGGTCGACGACGGCGTCGGCCGCTCCGGTCGCCCAGTCGCCGGATGCCGCTTCCAAGGTCGACAGATCGACGAGGATCTCGTCGGCGCTCGACAGCGCACTGATCGCGAGCGCCCGCCGAACGGGTTCTCCCCACGCGGCGAAGGTCAGGCTGCCGTGTTCGAGCAGGCCGGCGGCGACGGGGCCGGTCGAGAGGCCGACGTGCAGGGTGAAGGACAGATCACCTGCGTGGGCGACCGAGTGCAGCTCGCCGGCGAGGGCCGACGCGAAGTCGAGGGCCTCGTCGGCGCCGTCGCCGTCAGGACCGAAGCCGGCGACGAACAGCGATCGATCGGCCGCGACCCGGATGCGATCGATGTGCCGCTCCGCCGCCAGCCGTTCGGCGATGGTGGTGGCGGTCGCCAGCGCCTCGCCGAGTTCGACGTCGTCGAGTTCGGTCCGGTTCGCGTCGAACTCGACGGCGATGACCGTGGCCTCCTCGACGCGTTCGCCGGTCCCCGTGACGACCCCATCGCTGCGCACGAGATCTGCGGGCAGGACGCTCAAGAGCAGGTCACGTTTGCGTTCGAACTCGTCCGCAAGCGCCCGTTCCTGCTGCTCGAGGGTGCCGGCCATCCGCGTCAGCCGTCGGCCGAGATCCCCGTACTCGTTGTTGCCGAGCTGGGGCAGGTCGAGGTGGCGTCTGCCGTTGGCGACGTCGCGCGCGGCTTCGACCGCGATCGGGATGGGGCGGGTGAGGCGTCGGGCCAGGAAGAATCCGGCCAATGCCGCGAGCGGCAGCAGGATCGCGGCGACGATGCCCATCCGCAGCAGATAACCGAAGAGTGGTCGGCGGGCGACGGTGAGCGGAATCTCGGTGACGACCGCCCAGTTCACTCCGGGAGCGTCGATCAACGTCGATGAACTGTAGGTGCGGCGGTTCAGTGCATTGCGTGTGGTGCCGACGAACGGTTCGCCCTCGAACGCGGCGCGGACTGGCGCGGTGTCGATGGTCTGGACCCCCACCGGTGACCCCAGCGCTTCGGTGATGCGCCGCACCTCGGCATCGCCGATGCCCTCGAGGTACTTGCTCGGATCCGTGATCCACGATTGCGGCGTGCTCTGCAGCAGCAGGTCGGACGACACGATGTAGGTGTCGACATCGTCGAGGCCCGCACCGCCGGCGGCCCCCGCGGGAGCGGTGATGTCGTCGAGACGTTCCAGCGGGATCTCGACGGCCAAGGTTCCCACGATCTTGTTCCCGTCACGGATCGCGGCCGCAGCGAACAGCACCGGCTTGCCTCCGGCAGGGATGTAGACGCTGAAATCGGTCAGGGCTGCCTGACCGGCGCGGGTGCGCTCGAGGTCGTCGCTCACGAGCGTGGCGAGATTGGATTCGGCATACGGACCGTCGACCAGGCTGGTGCCGAGGTCGATGCTCATGTCGGTGGAGTAGACGATCTGTCCGGCGGTGTCGATCAGCAGGAGATCGCCGCCACCGAAGGCGAGCGACAGTTCAGTCAGGAAGTCGTCATTGGCCGACATCGCGGCGTCGTAGTCCGTGGACGTGCCGGCGGGCATCGTCACCGACCCGGGCGCCTTGGCGGGGAGCGTGTAGTGGTACTGAACCCACCGACCAGCGTCAGTTCGAGGAAGGACATCGTCGAGCGTGACCTCGACGATGTCGAGCGCCATGAGCGGAGCGACCACGTTGTCCTCGTAGAAACGGTCCAGTTCGGCAAGCTGTTGCGGGCTCAGGCGCGTGTTGTCGAGGGAGGCGTAGCCCTCCGTGAAGTTGCCGAGCGCGGCGGCCACCCCGCGGTCTGCAGCGATGGCGGAAACCCGTCTCAGCGCACGTGCGACCCCCTGCTCGGTGCTCGATGCCCTGGACTGGGCCTCGTTTGCCAGTTGGGCGGTCGTACCGTCGAGCAGCAGTTTGTCGGCGGCGAAGTAGTTGATCGCCCCGAACAGCGACAGGGCGACGAGCGCGGTGAGTACCAAGGTGGTGGTGATCTGGCGTCGTAGCCGACGCGGTCGTCGCCAGAACGGCAACGACTCGGTGCGATGTCGGAGGTCCGCGGTGAACTCATCCTCGTCGATCGGTATCGTCACGTGGCCACCGACCGATCGTCATCGGGCGGCTCATCGAGCCGATCGGGTTCGTCGTTCGGCGCCTCATTCGGTGCCTCGGTCGTGGCGGCGAGCTGTGCCCGGGCGGCGAGCAGTCGGTCGACGCGTCGCGACCGGATCGCGCGAAGGCGGTTGAACGCTGCGGCGAGATCGGCGTTGCGGCTCGTGATGTCACCCGCCGCCGAAGCCTCGATGATCAGGACCTCGCAGTCCGTGACCGCTCGGACGGCGAGTGAACCCTCACCCCGCAGCCCCTCGAGGATTCCGACGGTGTCGCCATCGGCGATGTCGCCGACGATGGCCTCCTCGTGACCGGGCTGGATCAGGACGAGCAGTGCACGACCTGCGGTCAGCACCATGAGATCGCGTACGGACGAGTTCGATTCGACCATCAACTCACCCGCCGCGTAGCGCGCAGGACGAGTGGCGGGGACGATCCGGTCGATGTCGGCATCGTCGAGCATTGCGAACAGCGGGGAGTGTTGCAGACCCGCTCGGATCGACATCGGCGTCGGCCTGGCGGCCTCTGTCTCCGCAGCCGAGTCGTGCAGGTACAGGTCCTGTGCGGGGCTCGGCAGTGGGACGCCGTGGCGATGCGACTGATACCAGACGAGCGATCCGAAATCGCTCCGCACCCGCGGCACCACCGAGTAGTCGCTCACCCACATGTCGACCTCGTACCCCATCAGCGGGTCGTCGATGGCGACAACCCGCACGTTCGGCGGCGGATCCTCGAGTACCCCGGCGGTTCCGCGAGCGGCGTCGAGCAGCATCTCCTTGGCGAGTGTCGGCGGATTCGAGAACGCCACCTGGAGCGGCACGACGACGCGGTGGAGTGGTTCGGGAGCGGTGTAGTTCAGGATGTTGGCCTTGGCGAGCAGGCTGTTGGGCACGATCAACATGTCGCCGTTGCGGGTGCGGATCCGCGTCGTTCGCCAGTTGAGGTCGACGACCACGCCCTCGGTGTCGCCGCTGGAGATCCAGTCGCCGGGGCTGAACGGCTGGTCGCTGAGCAGGAGGAACCCGGACGCCAGCCCGCTGAGCGTGTCCTGGAGTGCGAACGACACGACGAGGGACGTCACGCCGAGGGCCGTCAACAACCCGGACAGGTTGACACCCCAGACTCCGGCGATGAGCAACCAGGCGGCGACGAGGAGCACCAGGATGCGCGGGAGCGCGAGCAGGAGTTGGGGCACCGGCCCGGACCCGTCACGCCGCGGGCGATTCGCGAGCCCGGTGGCGAAGATCCGCAGGATGTGCAGCGCCGCCGCACCCAGCGCCACGATGAGCACGGTCGCCACGAGTTGCACGGACAACGAGTCCTCCGCGCGCCCGAGTACGGGGCGCAGCACGGCCCACACAGCGAAGGCCGGAAGCGCCCAGTTCCGCACGATGATGACCGCACCACGCAGTGGCGAGTCTCGTTGACGCAGCTGCTCGTCGAGTTCGGCTGCGCCGATCACGAGCAATGGCACGACGACGATCACGACGATCGTCCAGACAACGGATGCGTTGATCACGTTCGCCCCCTCATCCCATGCCGCCCATCGCCGACTCGGCGACCGTCCAAACGGTTGCCCCGGCGAGCTCGGTGGAGGTGCTCGGGACCTCGTCGGGCAGCAGGGCGTGTGTGGCATCGGAGATCAATACGACCCCGGGTGGCGCACTACGCGCGAGGTGGTCCGCGATGCCGACTGCTTCGCCCCAGACGTCGTAGACGAGCTTCATGCCGCCGGTCATGCCGACATTCACCGGCCCGGTGTCGATGCCGACGGCGACGTCGAGGTCACGGTGTGCTGCGGATCCGAGACTTCTGATCGCATCGCGAGCGTCGGTGGCAAACGTCACGACCCGGGGCGCATGATCGATGAACGGTCGGTCGTGGCCGCAGGCGGCGAAGTAGGCGTCACCGACGATCTTGATGCGATCGAGGCCGTGTTGCTCGGCCAACACGTCCAGTTCGGCGTGGAGCCGATCGACGACGTCACGGTCGGCCGTGCGGCGACCGGTGAGGGACTGCCCGAGTCCTCGAATGACGATCACCACGACGGTCGCTTGCGGGACCTGTTCGAGCGCATCGACTTCGTCGGCGGCAAGGCGTTCGGCGATCGCCGCGGGCAGCATTCGTCGAAGCATGCCGAGACGGTCCTCGCGCGCCAGTGCGAGGGCGCGGCGCTGCGCGTCGAGCGTCGCCGACATCGAGTCGAAACTCGCCACGAGGTGGTGCATCTCGACCGGGCTCTGTTCGGGGATGGTCAGTGACTGCTCGAATTGGTCCACCGCTCCGAGGCGTTCGCTGATGGTCCGCACCGGTCGCATGATCCTGTTCGCCCACCCGACGGCGAAGAAGGCGATCGCGATCACGAAGAGCGATGCGCCGACGATCAGGATGTCGCGGAACGAGCCGAACGTCGCTTCGGCTGCGTCGGTCGTCGCTTCGGAGGCGACGTACCAATCGACCGAATCGAAGGGGACCGGTCCGACCGTCGTGAACACGTCCATCCCGGTCATCGACACCCCTCGCCTGACGGATTCGTCACCTGCCTCCCCGGCCTGCGCGGTGGCGCCGACAGCGGGCTGGGTCAGCACCGTGGTGTCGGTCCGGTCGATCTCGTCACGTTCCGCGCTCGAGAGCAGACCGCTTGCTTCGCTGGCGTCGAGGAACGCCTGGGGATTGTCGAGGAAGCCCTTCGGGTTGCTCCGCAAGGTGCCGTCCGCGCTGATCAGGTAGACATCGCTCAGTTGTTCGGTGTCGTCAGCGGCGGCGCGATCGGCGGTGAGCATCTCGTCGAACAATGCGCCGTCATACATGGAGGCGACGACGCCGGTCAGTTCGGCGCCCCGCATGATCGGCGTCGCCATGATCCCGACGGTGTGACCGGGTGCCGCAGGATAGAAGGCGAGATCGCTCACGACCGTGCCACCCGCGGGGTCGTCGATCACCTGTTTCACGGTGTTGGCCAGCACCGTTCCGCCGTACGGCCCCGTCACGAGGCTCGTTCCGACGTCCGGGCCTTTCTCGACCGAATACACGACACGCGCATCGATGGGTTCCACGAGGTACAGGTCGAGCAGACCGAGCTGCTCGACCGCACGGCGATACGTGGGGTGGTAGAGCGCATGAACAGTCGACCACTCGCTGCCGTCACCGGCATCGTCGAGGCGGCCGGGATCCGCCACGATGCGCGTCTCGACGTTCTGACCGTCGGTCGGTGTGCCGGTGACCACCCGCCCGGTGTCCACGTCGACGGTCTCGAGGGAATAGCGGGATTGCAAGTAGATCGCCGCGGGGTCGGCGGCGACGATGTCACCGATCGGGAGGGGCGCTCCGTCCGGTCCTGTCGAGGCGAGGTAGGTGTCCTCGTAGGCGGCGACGAGGTCGGCGCCCGCCGAGGCGCCCGTGAGATCGACCGTGTCGCTGAGTGTGTCGAATGCGTCGCTGAACCGGGCGACGGCGTCGGCGGCCGCAGGGCTCACCGCCACGCTTTGCGTGGCTGCCCGAGTCGATTGGAGCTCGGCGGCGACGTCGAATGCCCCGGACTCCCGATCGGAGGTGAGTCGTGCCGCGTAGATGTCGCGCCCCAGCTCGAACCCGGAGCGCACTCCGACCATCGTGGCGACCACCAGAGCGACGAGGCTGACCACGAGGACGGCGGCGGCCAGCCTGGTGGCGATCGACACTCCGCCGCGACGGGCGTGGGGCCGCGCCCTGGAGGTCTCCGCCTGGCTCTCGGTCACGGAGCGCACACTACTGTCAGCGGTCGGTGAACACGGTGGTGGCTTCCCTCGATCGATCCCAGTCGCCCGGGCTCGTTTGCGCGCACCATCACCTCTACTCGGCATTGGCTCGCGGGATGCCTGCGCCATCGCGTACTCCGACGACGTTTCTCGAGATCCTCGAGCAGGTCTGGTGGCGACTCGACGTTGCGTTGGACCTCGAGATGCTCGAGTGGTCGGCGAAGCTGGGCGCGCTCGAGGCGCTCGAGGCCGGATGCACGGCGATCATCGACCACCACGAGTCGCCGAACGCAATCGAGGGGTCGTTGACCGTGATCGCTGACGCCTGTGCCGAAGTGGGCGTGCGTGTCAGCACCTGTTACGGCGTGACCGACCGTCATGGTGCCGACGGCGCGCGTCGGGGGCTCGCGGAGAACGATCGGTTTCTCGGCGAGGGCGGCAGGGGGATGGTCGGCGTGCACGCCGCGTTCACCTGCCGCGACGACACCCTGGAGGCCGCAGCCGACCTTGCTCGTCGCCATGGGGTGGGCGTCCACATCCACGTCGCCGAGGGACCGGACGACGACGGGGCGGTCGAACGGCTCGCCCAACTCGCCGACGACGACTGGCTCCTCATCCACGGCGTCCACCTCCCCGACGATCACGGGCTGCGTGGCACCATCGTGCACAACCCGCGTTCGAACATGAACAACGCGGTCGGTTATTCGCGCCCGACTCGATTCGTCAACGCGGTCGCGCTCGGCACCGACGGGATCGGCGCGGACATCCTCTCCGAGTTCCAGTTGGCATTCGTCGCGGCGCGCGCGGCCGACGTCACGACGAGCCCGGAAAGGGCCTGGGACTGGCTCGAACACGGGTGGACGCTGTTCCCCGATGCGCTCGACGACCGCGTCACGTGGTCCTACGAACCGATCGAGCCCTGGCATCTGGCCTACACGCCCGGTGTGCACCCGATCGACGTCGACATCGGCGGGGAACCCGCTCTGCGTCAGGGTCGGTCCGTGCGGGTCGACTCCGCCGAGATCCGGGCCAAGGCCGCCGAGCAGGCCACCCGCCTGCACTCCCTGCTCTGAGCCCGGTGACGCCGGTGCCAGGCACCGGCGTCACCAGATCAGGTGACGACGACCGTCGTGCCGATCTGGGCGAACTCCCACATGAAGGCGGCGTCGAGATTGTGCTGGCGCTGGCAGCCACCCGAGAGTCGTGTGCCCAACTCGGCAGTGGTCTGGTAGGGCGTGTTGTCGGAGACGTGCAGCGGGATCGCGTGGAATCCGATGTGCCCGATCTCGGTCTGCTGGTAGCGGATCATCTGGGGCAGCCAGGCCTTGCCGTTCCAGGCGGTCGAACGCTCCGAGCGGCTGTAGACGGTGTGGACACCCGGCTGCTCGTTGCTGTACTTGCTGCCGGTCACCAGCCACGAACGGATGATCTGCTCGTTGGCGTCGACGGCCCACGCCCGCTGCCCGGCACGGTCGTACACGACTCGGCGACCCGAGCCGGAGTTGGCGGGCAGCGGCGGGGCGTCGGCACCCGTGGACGCGACCGGCGAGAGTAAGAAGCCCATCGAGTCCATCGCGCCGTCCGGTGGGGGAGGGGTGTGGACCACGAGGGATGCCTCGTCGGGCCAGATGTCGAGTTCGATCGCGCTCTCGCGACCGACGACACCGTCGACGAACAGCCCCGCATCCTCCTGGTAGGTCATGACCGCGTTGAGCGTCGCATCGTCGAAGTCGCCCGTGGCGGTGCCGGCGAAGTACCCGGCGTCGATGAGCGCTTGCTGCAGACACGCCACGCCATCACCGGTCGAACCGAGCCGGACCGAGAGTGCCGCGATCGTGCAGCCGCCATCGGCTCGGTCGGACTTCACGGGAGCGGTGGGCTCGACCCCGTTCTGGCCGAGGTTTCCCTCGAGGTCGGGGATCGCGGCGGCCACGGTGGTCGGAGGTGCTTCTGCGAGGGCGACCTCATCGCCGGCAGCCGTGCGGAGCGAGCCGCCGGGTTCGGCCGTGGCGACCGCGCCGATGGCGGCAATCCCGAGGACCGAGGCGATGGCGATGCCGAGGGCCAGGCGGCGGCGGCGGTCGTCGTGCATAGGGTCATACCCGTCGTCGTCCGGCGACCAAGCGCTCGGCGCGTCGAGGTACGGTGCGTCCGCGTGCCCGGCGTCGAGGAAGGTCGTCACGTCGCCACAGGCTAGCGAGCTGCGAGGCCGCGACCGAGGAGCGCGGTCAGCTTGCCAGCGTCAGTGTCTCGTCGGCCGCGTCCTGCAGACAGCGGACGAACAGTGCCTGATCGACGACCGCGGCCCGGTCGCTGTTGACGCCGAGGTGGATGGTGCCGGCATAGCTGAACAACGTGATGTTGATCGCCGCGCCCGCCAACGGACCGAATGCGTAGAACTCTTCGACCTCGGCCCCGGCCATGAACATGGGAAACGGTGGACCAGGGACGTTCGACGTGGTGATGTCGACACCCTTGAGCATCGCACCGAGGACTGAGACCGATGCGGCCGGACCCAGCCGGGAGATCACTCCCGAAATGTCGTTGACGTGTGGAAGCGCGGGTTCGGCGCGTACGGCTCGGAGCAGTTCGCGGACCTCGACGAGACGTGTCTGGGCGTCGGCGTCCGTGATCGGCAGGACGAGTCGAGCGGGCACGAACTGATTGTCGAAGCGATTCGAGGTCTCCCCACCGCGCACGCTGACCGGCATGTTCATGCGGACCTGTGAACAGGGTGTGCCCATCGCCTCGTGGTACCGCCGGAGCGCATCGAGTGTGGTGGCGACGAACGCGTCGTTGAGCGTGCCGCCGGCCGACCCGGCCGCGGACTTGAACTCGTCGAATGGTACGGCGACCGCGTCGAACCGGGTGTTCAGCGATCGACCGGTCATCAGGGTGCTCAGCGGCGTCGTGGCGGGCTTGACGACGCGCGCGATCGATCCCGAGGTGCGTCCGAGTTGCTCGATCGTGCCCAGCGGATCGCGCAACAGGTCACCGGCGGTGCGCAGCGAGGCCCGGCCGATTCGAGCGCCGGTGCGCGCCTCGCTCGCGATCCGGTGAGTGAGCGATCGGGCACCGGGGATCGACCACAGCGGTGACACGATGCGGTGGGCCTCGGGCACCGCCGACTCGTCGAGCGTCTCGGCCGGTTCGTTGGCCGGGTCGGCTTCGAGGTCGACCATCTGCGCGAGGAGCTGCACCATGCCGAGGCCGTCGGCGATGGCGTGGTGCACCTTCATCACGAACGCGGCCCGCCGCCCCGGGAGGCCCTCGACGACGCACAACTCCCACAGCGGCCGGTCCTTGTCGAACGATCGGCCGGCGAACCGCTGCGCATGGTCGAGGACGGCGCGCCTGGTGATGCGCCGCCCTGGCAGCCGAACCCAGCTGTAGTGGTAGTCGAGATCGAAGTTCGGATCGGTCGTCCAACGCGGCGGTGCCATGCCGGGCTGCTGGTCGACGACGTGTTGGCGAAGCCGGGGGATCCGGTCGACCATCCGCGCCACGACCGCGTCCATCCGATGCCGGTCGGGGACCGCGTCGAGAAACCAGACGCTGGTGATCGTGGAGCGCAGCAGCGGATCGCGTTCGATGTGCCAGAGCACCGAATCGCTCTCGCTCATCCACTCGTCGTACTGCAACTCGCTCACACACGCCTCCGATCGCGAACGTACACGCCGCCCGGCCCCGGGATGTCGCCGGCAGGCGGATGCGCGAGACTTGCTCCGTGAAGCAGCTGTCCGGACTCGATGCCAGTTTCCTGTACATGGAGACGCCCAACACCTACGGCCATGTCAACGGCCTGGCGATCTACGACCGGCCGTCGGACGACTTCGACCCGTATCAGGCGGCGTTCGATCGGTTCGACGCGTTGATCGGTCGCCTCGAACCGATGCGCAGGCGGCTCGTGGAAGTGCCGTTCCGGCTCGACCATCCGTACTGGATCGACGATCCGGACTTCGACCTGAACTATCACGTCCGCCACATCGGGCTCGCTCCTCCCGGCGGCGCCGATCAGCTCGCCGAGCAGGTCTCGCGCATCGTCGGGCGGCACATGGACCGGACCCGTCCCCTGTGGGAGGCGTACGTCATCGAGGGTCTCGCCGACGGGCGCTGGGCGATGCTGACCAAGACGCACCACGCAACCATCGACGGTGCGTCGGGAGTGATCCTGCTCAACATGTTGACCGACCCGTCGCCGGACGCTCCGTGGCCAGAGCACACCGACTGGGTCGGTGAGGCCATTCCGAGCGACCGCGATCTGCTCGAACGCACGATGCGCAATCTCGCGATCAATCCGGTCAAGGGGATGCGCCTGTCGTTGCGCATGATCCGCAACTTCGCCGAGGTCGCCGGCATCGACAGCGTCTCCGCCATCGCCGGACAGGCGCGCGACCTCCTCAAGTCGATGGCGGTCGGCGGTGCGGTCGACACACCGGAGCCGAGCCACCGGGTTCGGATTCCGCTGTCGCCGGCCCCGCCGACGCCGTTCAACAAGCCGATCTCGCCTCACCGTCGCTTCGCGATGCGTTCGACAGCGCTCGGCAACATCAAGGCGCTCAAGGATGCCAGCGGCTGCACGGTCAACGACGTGGTCATGGCGATCTGCGCCGGAGCGCTGCGCGAATACCTGATCCGCCACGACGCACTGCCCGAGGAGCCGTTGCGGGCGATGGTGCCGGTGTCGATCCGGACCGGCGACGAAGCCGACCCGTGGACGAACCGGGTCGGGGGCATCATCGCCGAGCTCCCGACGAACTGCGCGGACCCGCTCGAACGTCTCCATCGGTGCCATGAGGCCATGAACGAGGCGAAGCGGCAGATGGACGTCCTGCCCGCAGAGGACATCGCCGCGCTCGCCCAGGTGGCCCCGCCGCTGGCGGCGACGGCGGCGATGCGATTGCAGTCGCGGCTGCGACTCGCCGACCGTGTGAACCTGCCGGTGAACGTGGTGATCTCCAACGTGCCCGGGCCTCGTCAGGCCCTGTACTTCGCCGGGGCGAAGATGGGCAACTACATCCCCGTCTCGACGATCGCCGACGACATGGGTCTGAACATCACGGTCCACAGCTACCTCGACCGGCTCGACTTCGGCCTGATCGCCGACCGCGAACTCGTGCCCGACCTGTGGGATCTCGTCGACCTGCACATCGAGGAGATCGAGCGGCTCTTCGAGGCGACAGGCGCAGAGTGGTTCGAGCGTCAGAAGCCGCCGTCGATGCGTCGTGGTACGCCGGCGACGGTCCAGCGCAAGAAGGCGACGAGGCAAACGATCGCGAAGAAGTCGCCCGCGAAGAAGTCGACTGCCAAGAAGTCGCCGGCGAGGAAGACGTCAGCGAAGCGGTCGCCCGCGAAGAAGTCGCTGAGCAAGAAGTCGACTGCCAAGAAGTCGCCGAGCAAGAAGTCACCGAGCAAGAAGTCGCCGAGCAAGAAGTCGCCGGCCGAGACGTCGTCGGTGACCGAGGCGGTCGCCGCGGTGTAGCAGCGCCCCGCTCGAATCGGAACAGGCGCCCTCGACCGGCAAGAGTGACGACATGGACTTCGACCTGCCATCCGAGGATCACCCGACCCGGAGAACGGTTCGCGAATGGATTGCCGCGAACCCGGACCCGACGGGCAAGGTGCTCGCCGAAGCCGGCTAT
>JAHENF010000048.1 GCA_024643255.1 Ilumatobacteraceae bacterium | reverse complement strand
CAGACCCCGCGCCCCATTCAGACGAGGTAGTGGCGCACGGCGAGCCGTTCGGCGGAGTCGTCGCCGGGCACGGGGAGCTGGGCGACGATGCGCAGCGACGGCCACTCGGCCGGAGTGAGCTGCTGGTATTCGAAGGTGAGTTCGCCGGCGGCCGGGTGACGGAACCGCCGCAGCCTGGTTTCGAAGCCGGACACGTCGTGCTCGCGCCACCAGTCGGCGAACTCGGCGCTCTCGTCACACAACAGCTCGACCAACTCGACCATCGCAGGGTCATGGCGCACGGACGAGGTCGCCGATCGGAACTCGGCCAGCGCCTGCCGGGCGTGGATGTCCCAGTCGACGATCAGCTCCCGTGTCGACGGATCGGCGAACAGCACCCACATCAGATTCCGCCGTGGCGCCTCGAGTTCGATGATCCTCGGGTACAGCCGGGCCTGGGCGGTGTTCCATCCGACGAACTCCCAGATCGGCCCCAGGACGTACGCCGGAGCGGGCATCAGCGCCTCGAGCAGGCGCACGACGGCGCTCGGGGCCTCGGCTGGAGCGGCGATCGTGGCCGTTCCCGGCTCGGTGAGCGACAACAGGTGCTCGAGCCCTGCCTCATCGAGGCGCATCGCGCGGCCGATCGCCAGCAAGACGTCGTGGGAGGCGTTGATCCGGCGGCCCTGCTCGAGCCAGGTGTACCAGGTGAGCGACACGCCTGCGAGCATCGCGACCTCCTCGCGTCGGAGTCCGGGCGTACGGCGTCCGCGGCCGCTCGGCAGACCGACCTGTTCGGGTCGGGTGGCCTCGCGCCGCGACCGGAGGAACTCGGCGAGTTCCTTGCGGTGATCGGAGCCGTTGGCCATGTCGGACAGTCAAGCAACATTCGTCACTGCATCGGGACCTCGGAGCCAATACGGTGGGTGTGGTGAGCACCAGCCTCGACACGTTCTCGCCGGACGCGATGCTCGACGACCTGCGCATGCTGGTCGAGATCGAGTCCCCGTCGCTCGACCTCCCTGCCCTGGCGGCCTCGGCCGAGGCGTTGGCCGCGATGATCGAACGTCATCTCGGGAGCCCGGCAGTCATCGTCGAGAGTCCGGCGGGTCCGCACGTCCACTGGTCCGGTGGCGGCGATCCCAAGGTGCTGCTGCTCGGTCACCACGACACCGTGTTCCCGATCGGCGCGCTCGCCGCGAGACCATTCACCGTCGCCGACGGACGAGCGACCGGTCCGGGCGTGTTCGACATGCTCGCCGGAATCGTCCAGGCGCTGCACGGCCTGGCATCGCTCGACGACCTGTCCGGTGTCGAGTTGCTGTTCAGCGCCGATGAGGAAGTGGGCTCGTTGGCGTCACGGGAGCTGATCGAGGAGCGGGCGCTGGCATGCGGCGCGGTACTCGTCCTCGAGCCGTCGGCCGACGGCGGCGTGTTGAAGACCGGCCGCAAGGGATGCGGCACCTTCGACGTCACCGTCCACGGCCGGGCATCGCATGCTGGGTTGGAGCCCGAGAAGGGCGTGAATGCGCTCGTCGAAGTGGCCCATCAGGTCCTTGCGATCAACGCGATCGGACGCCCCGAACTCGGCACGACGGTGACGCCGACGGTGGCCAACGTCGGCACGGCCGACAACGTCGTCCCTGCGCTCGGCCGTCTCAAGGTCGATGTGCGCGTGGAGTCGGCGAAGGAGAAGGAGCGTGTCGAATCGGCGATGGCTGCGCTGTCGGCCGTCGACCCGTCGGCGACGATCTCGGTCACCGGCGGCGTCAATCGCCCCCCGATGCCGGAGTCGGCGTCGGCGACGTTGATGCCGTTGGTCGCATCGGTGGCGCCGGAGCTGCGCGGTCTCGCCGTCGGTGGTGGCAGCGACGGCAACTTCACCGCGGCGATCGGCGTGCCGACGCTCGACGGTCTCGGAGCGGTCGGCGGCGGCGCTCACGCCGACCATGAGCACGTGCTCGTCGACACGATGCCCGAACGAGCGGCGCTGATCGCCGGCCTCGTCGAGCTGATCTGCGATCAGCGATGAGGTTGTGGGGCGAGGGGTGGGCCTGAATCTCATCGGTGGTGGTGTGATGAGGTTGTGGGGCGAGGTGAATCGCCCCGGGTTTGATGACTGCTCGGTTTAGTGGGTGGCGGCCTCGAGGGCCGGCCGGTTCTGACGGTAGTAGAGGGCTTCGAATTCTGCCGGTGTCGTGTAGCTGGCGTCGTCGGTGATCTCACCGTGGAGGCGTTGGTGGTTGAACCAGTCGACGTAGGTCATGGTCGCGAACTCGACGTCATCGAGTCCGCGCCATGGTCCTTGCCGGTAGATCATCTCCCATTTGTAGAGCCCGTTGAACGACTCGGCCAGCGCGTTGTCGTAGCTGTCGCCCTTGGACCCGACCGACGCGACGATGGCGTTGTCGGCGAGTCGTTCGGAGTAACGAATCGACAAATACTGAACTCCACGATCGGAGTGATGGACCAGCGCAGAGAGGTCCGCGCCGGTGCGTCGACGGTTGAAGATGGCCATCTCCAACGCGTCGATCGCGAGGTCCGAGCGCAGCGACCGCGACGCTTGCCAACCGACGGTGAACCGCGAGTAGACGTCGATGATGAACGCCACGTACACCCAGCCGGTGTGCGTCTTCACGTAGGTCAGATCAGCCACCCACAATCGGTCAGGTGCTGGCGCCTTGAAGTCGCGGGCCACGAGATCAGCCGGTCGGCGCAGACGGTCGTCGGAGGTGGTGGTGACCTTGAACGCCTTACCGCGTCTGACCCCGGACAGGCCCTCTTGGCGCATCAGTCGTTCCACTCGGCCTCGACCGACCGTGATGTTCTCGCGGTTGAGTTGTGTCCAGATCTTGTCGGCGCCGTAGACGAACAAGTTCTCCTCGTAGACGCGTCGGATTTCCACGACCAGCTCCGCGTCGCGCCCGGCGCGTGCCGACGGCGGCCGCTTGCGGGCAACCCAATACGTGTTCGGGGCAATCTTGCAGCCGTGCTCGGTGAGCACCCTGCAGATCGGCTCGACCCCGAAGCGGTCGCGGTGTTCGTCGATGAACGCGACTATCTCCATGACTGGCGGTCGAGCTCCGCCCCGAAGAAAGCCGACGCCGCTTTCAAGATCTCGTTCGCCCGGCGCAGCTCACGATTCTCACGCTCGAGCTCTTTGATCCGAGACCGTTCCTCCGTGGTCACGCCAGGCCGGATGCCGCCATCGACCTCGGCGGCACGGACCCACTTGCGCAACGTCTCGTGATTCACGCCCAGCTTCGTGGAGATCGACTCGATCGCCTTCCACTGCGACGGGTACTCGTCCTGGTGCTCGAACACCATCCGCACCCCACGCTGCCGAAGCTCGTCGGGGTACTTCCCGCCACGTGTGCTTCCTGTCATTGCTCCATCCTCTCAAGAGTTGGAGCAGTCACCGATCCCGGGGCGATTCAAGGTGTGGGCCGGAACCTCATCGGTGGTGGTGTGATGAGGTTGTGGGGCGAGGTGTGAGCTGGAACCTCATCGGTGGTGGTGTGATGAGGTTGTGGGGCGAGGTGTGGGCCGGAACCTCATCGGTGGTGGTGTGACGGGAGGGCGATCCGGATCAGTCGCGAGAGCGATCCAACGCGGGCGTGACGTCGCCGGGGCCGAGCGAGCCGACGCGCCGGTACACGTCGAGCTTGTTGCGGGTGTCGGTGATGTCGAGGTTGCGCATCGTCAGCTGGCCGATGCGGTCGAGCGGGCCGAACGCAGCGTCCTCGACGCGCTCCATCGACAGACGGTCCGGTTCGTACGTGAGGTTCTCGCTGACGGTGTTCAGGATCGAGTAGTCGTCGCCGCGCCGCAGCCGCACGGTCACCTCGCCCGTGATCGCCGAGCCGACCCAACGCAGCAATGGTTCGCGCAGCATCAGGCTCTGCGGATCGAACCAGCGACCCTCGTACAGCAGACGGCCGAGGCGGCGACCCATCGTGCGGTAGTTCTCGATGGTGTTCTCGTTGTGGATGCCGGTCACGAGGCGCTCGTAACAGATGTGGAGCAGCGCCAGCGCCGGTCCCTCGTAGATGCCGCGACTCTTGGCCTCGATGATGCGGTTCTCGATCTGATCGCTCATCCCGAGACCGTGGCGCCCACCGATCGAGTTGGCCTCCATGACGAGTTCGACGGGTGACGCAAAGATCTCGCCGTTGATGGCGACCGGCCAGCCCTCCTCGAAGCGCACGGTCACGTCCTCTGTCGCGACCTCGACGTCCGGGTCCCAGTGGGCGACCCCCATGATCGGTGACACGATCTCCATGCTCGTGCCGAGCTCCTCGAGCGACTTGGCCTCGTGGGTGGCGCCCCAGATGTTGGCGTCGGTGGAGTAGGCCTTCTCGACGGAGTCGCGGTAGGGCAGCCCGTGTGCCACGAGAAATTCGCTCATGCCCTGGCGGCCGCCGAGTTCGTCGACGAACGTGGGATCGAGCCACGGCTTGTAGATTCGCAGATTCGGGTTGACGAGCAGCCCGTAACGGTAGAAACGCTCGATGTCGTTGCCCTTGTAGGTCGACCCATCGCCCCACACGTCGACGCCGTCGTCCTGCATGGCCCGAACGAGCAGGGTGCCGGTCACCGCGCGTCCGAGCGGCGTGGTGTTGAAGTACGTCTTGCCGGCGGTGGTGATGTGGAACGCACCGCACTGCAACGCGATGAGTCCCTCGCGGACGAGTTCGTCGCGGCAGTCGACGAGGCGGGCAACTTCGGCGCCGTACACCTTGGCGCGGTCTGGAACGGTGTCGAGTTCGGGCTCGTCGTACTGGCCGAGGTCGGCGGTGTACGTGTAGGGGATCGCCCCCCGGTCGCGCATCCATGCCACGGCGGCGGAGGTGTCGAGGCCGCCGGAGAACGCAATGCCGACGCGCTCGCCGACCGGCAGTGACATCAGGACCTTCGCGTTGGAGGGGGATCCACTGGTGGCGCTGGACGTGTCAGGCATGGGCGACGACGCTACCGGTCGCCGTCGGTTGCCGCAGCCCGGTACATGCCCGTGAACGATCCGAGTGAGACCAGTGCGACCGCGCCCGCGATGGCGAACTCGATCGCTGCGAGACCGGGCGAACGCGACAGATCGGGGAGCGCGATCAGCGCCAGTAGCCCGGCACCGCCGAGGCTGATCCACGGCAGTTTCTTGACGTTGGAGCCGGCGAGAATGCCGAAGACGGCGGTCACGGCGAACGGCACGACCCGGATGAACACCGGCTGGGGGTTCGAGCGTGGGCCGAGCCACCATGTCGCGATCCCGATCTCCTCACTCGCCTTCCAGACCGCGAGGTAGGCGAGGAACACACCGACCCACGTCAGGATCATCGCAAGACGCCAAGCAGGGGTGAGCTCGCCGGGTCGGGGCGGACGGCTGGTCGGAACCGTCGCGCTCGGCGGGCCCTGCGGGGGCGACGTCATGGCAGCCCCAGACGCGGCGACCGGCGCGGGAGGGGGAGCCAATTCCATGGGCGGTTCCACGTCCGACACGAGGATGAACACTACGTGCACGGCGGGGAAGTCGCGTCGCAGGCCGTTGCGAGACCGTGGCGCGGTTGTTGCCAGCTACCCTGCGGCGCAATGTCTGTCAGCGACACGCTCGGTGAGCCATTCGACAAGCTCTCGATCTTCTATCCGATGTGGAACGAGGAGGAGTACGTCGAGCGTGCATTGATCGCCGGCCGCCGTGCATGTGAGCGCCTGGTCGAGTCCGGCGACATTCGCGACTGGGAGCTGATCGTCGTCGACGATGCCTCGACCGATTCCACCGGTGCCATCGCCGATCGGCTCGCCGGCGAGGACCCTCGGGTGCGAGTCGTGCACCACGAGGTCAATCGCAAACTCGGCGGAGCGATGAAGACGGGTTTCGCCTCGGCAACGGGTGATCTGATCCTGTACACCGACGCCGACCTGCCGTTCGACATGTCGGAACTGCCCCGTGCGGTGAGGCTCCTGCGCGAGTACGACGCAGACATCGTGAGCGCATATCGCTTCGACCGGACCGGCGAGGGATACCTGCGCTCGGTGTACACGTTCGTCTACAACCTGTTGATCCGCACGTTGTTCGACGTGAAGGCCCGCGACATCAACTTTGCGTTCAAACTGTGTCGGGCACGGGTGTTCGAACACGTCGAGTTGCGCAGCGAGGGGTCGTTCATCGATGCCGAACTCGTGATCCGGGCGACCCGGCTCGGCTACGAGATGCTCCAGTTCGGCGTCGACTACTTCCCGCGCACCCGTGGGGAGTCCACGCTGAGTTCGCCCTCGGTGATCACCACGATCCTGAGGGAGATGTGGGAGTTGCGCGGAGATCTCCAGAACATCGAACCGGTGATCGAGCGCCGCTGATCCGCGGGAGCGGTGAACAGTTGCGAACACTGCCTCACCCGCGCTGAAGTCGGCCGACAGCGTTGGTAGCTTGATCGTTGCCGCTGCCGGTCGGCCCCCCTTTGACACCGCGCCGAAACGTGAACGACCGACCCCGACTCTCTCCCGAAGCACGAAAGTGGATGCCTGCGGCCGCTGCTGCAGGCCTGCTCGGCGTGGTCGTCGTCGCTGGCGTGGCCCTCGGTGGAGGTGGCGACGAGTCCGCACCAGCGTTCACGGCTGCGTCGGTCGCCCTCGAGGGCACGATTCCCGAGTCGGTTGCCGTGATCGCGACGGTCGCAACGACGGCGCCGCTGACGAAGACGGTGCTCGCGCGCACATTGGCGAAGGGGATGGCCGGCGACGACGTGGCTCAGGTCCAACAGCGCCTGACCGACCTCGGGTTCTGGCCGGGACCGATCGACGGCTACTTCGGTGACGAGACGCGGCGTTCGGTCTGGGCCTACGAGAAGCTCGTGCTCGGTGTGCCGTTCGACGATCCGACCGGCCAGGTCACGCCGGACATGTGGACCGACATGCAGGACCCGTTCGTCATCGCACCGCGACGACCGAACTCGACGCCGAACCACACCGAGATCTACCTGCCCGAACAGGTCATCGCGGTCTTCGAGGGTGACGCACCGGTCATGATCAGCCACATGTCGAGCGGCGACAACGAGGATTGGTGCGAGGAAGTCACGATCAGCCCGGGCGAGTTCAACAACCCGAGCGACGAGCCGCTCGTGCGGGGCGAATGCGGCAAGTCGATCACGCCCGGCGGCGTGTACAACTTCACCCGGATGGTCGAAGGAGTCCGGCAGGGTTCGCTCGGAGGCATGTGGGACCCGGTGTACTTCAACTACGGCATCGCCGTGCACGGTGCGCTCAACGTGCCGCTGCAACCGGCCTCGCACGGCTGCATCCGGATCCCGCTCTCGTTGTCGCCCAGCTTCCAGGACCTCGTGAGTGTCGGCGACCAGGTCTTCGTCTTCGACGGCGTGAAGCAACCCGAGGAGTACGGAGCCCAGAAGCCCTACTTCAACCGGATCGATCCCGACTATTCGACCACCACGTCGTCGACGACCACGACGACGACCACGACGATCGCGCCGCCGACCACGGCGGCGCCCACCACGGCGCCGCCCGCAGCCACCACGACGGCGGCGCCGACGACCACGACCACGATCGCGCCGTCGCCGTTGGGCGCAGCGTCACCAACTCCCTGACCCACGGCCGGTTGCGTGGCAGAGCACCGCTCTGCGTTGGCCGATCATGCTGCGACGTGACAACGTGACGTCGTGATCGAATATGACGAGTTCGGGCTGTTCGACGAGAACATCGACGAGTTCGATCTGAACGTTTCGGCCCTCCCGGCGGTCGAGCGGGTCGAGGTCGCGGTGTCCGCCGGCCCCGACGAGGAACGACTCGTCAGCGCACTGCGGTGGGGTGACACCACGCCCGAGGTTGTGTTCGTGCACGGTGGAGCGCAGAACGCGCACACCTGGGACACCGTGGCGCTCTGCCTCGACCGTCCTGCGCTCGCGGTCGATCTGCCGGGCCATGGACACTCGGACTGGCGGGCCGACGGCGCGTACAGCCCGGAGAACATGGCCGATGATCTGGCCATCGTGATCGCCGAGCTCGCGCCGGCTGCGCAGACGGTCGTCGGCATGTCGCTCGGTGGGATGACCTCGATGGAGCTCGCCGTTCGTCATCCGTCGTTGGTCGCATCGCTCGTGATGGTCGACATCACGCCCGGGGTGAACGCCGCCAAGACCAAGGCGGTGATCGACTTCGTCGATGGACCGCAGTCGTTCGCCCGCTTCGACGACCTCCTCGCTCGGACGATGGAGTTCAATCCGACCCGTTCGGAGTCGTCGCTGCGGCGGGGAATTCTCCACAACGCCCGTCAACTCCCGGATGGATCGTGGGCGTGGCGCTACGACCGCGGGAGCCGCTCTCGGTCGGGCGGAGCGACGCCGATCGCCGCCGATGATGCTGCGCTCTCTCCGCTGTGGGACCACTTCGGCGCGATCGCCTGCCCGATGATGCTGGTGCGGGGCTCGCTGTCGCCGGTCGTGGACGACGACGATGTCGCCGAGGCGCTCCGCCGCCAGCCCGACCTCCTCGTGGAGGTCGTCGACGGGGCCGGCCACAGCGTGCAGGGCGATCGCCCGGTCGAGCTCGCGGGCCTGCTCGACCACTGGCTCTCCCAGCGGTGAACCGCAGTGCTCAGATCTGGGCGAGACAGGCGTCGGTGCCCTGGATGACGCCGGTGCGCAGGGCGGCGATCTTCTCGAAGGCACTGCCGACCACGTCGTCTCGCTCGCCGACGTCGGCCACGAGCAGCACGGCCTGAATCGCCTCGTCGAGATCGCCGGCCGACGCCGACGTGGTGCGCCCCTCGGCGCGCGGGCGCGGCAGATCGAGGCCTGCCGGCGTGTCGACGAGGATCACGGTCTGGACCCAGCCACCGGTGAGGCAGTCGTTGACCAGGGCTCGGGTTTCGCCGGTCAACGTCGATCCCAATGCCTCCTGGACCGCCTCGCTCCATGCGAGACCGATCTGGTAGCCCACCGCGAAGTCACCGTGCGACTGGTACAGATCGAGCGCGGCCTGCTCGTCGAGCAATACCTCACCGGTCGCAGGGCACAGCGCAGCACCTCGCGCGAGATCGCCGCGCAGATCGGTGCAGGTCACCTCGGCAGGTGAGCGGACGACCGTCAACCGCAAGGGGCCCAGGGCGGGGACCTCGGCGGCGAGTTGTGTGTCCCAGTAGAGGTTGAGGTCGCGGGGGAGGAACCCGAGCAGATCCTTGCTGCCGTACCCGAACGGGGCATTGCCGAGGGAGTTCTGTTCGCCGATGGTCGCGTAGCGGTTCGGCACGAGCGGCAGCGGGTTGTCCAGGAGGTCGGCGCATCGTGCCGGTCCTTCGGTGAAGCCGACCTGGAATGCGCCGACACGATCGAATCCCGAGCCATGGCTGCCCTCGACGAACTGGTCGACCCCGACCGGGTCGCTGACCTTGGTCATCGCGATGAGACCAGCGCGCACGTCGGCGTCGCTGTAGCGGATCGTCGGGGACTCGCCGCGTGCGACCCGGCCGGTCCAGGCCCCGGCAAAACAGTCGGACTGCTGTTCGGTCAGGATCGTCGCGAGCGACCGATCGAGCGCACCTGATCGCAGCTGAATGGCGTGGCCGAACTCGTGGGCGAACACCGTTCCGATCGTGCCGGGACCGGAGTCGCGTGCGAGTTCGGCGAGCAGGCCGGCGTCGCTGTCGTCGTACACCATGAAGTCGCCGACGCCGCAGTAGAACGCGACGTACTGCTGGACCTCTTCGTAGGTCGTCGACGGCGACCCGCATCCCGGGATGTCGTCGGGTCGATCAGGGTACGCGGCGTAGACGGCGCCTTCGAGGCGACGGTAGGGCTGGCCGTAGATCGCCGGGTACTCCTCGGCCCACCAGGTCTGGAGGTCGGTCATGACGCCGAGCAGGAAGCCGTCGTAGTCCTTCGCCGGTTTGGACGGACCGAAGTCGATGGCCGCCGGATCGGCAGGCACGCTGCTCGTCGGTGTCGGGGCCGAGGTCGCGTCCGGTGTCGACGCATCCGGCGTCGTCGGGTCCGACGGGCTCGGGAGCGTGGACGACGGGGGCTGGCCGGCGCCGGCGACGAAGCCGATCGTGTCGGCGCGGTCTGCGGTCACCGCGACGTCTGCCCCGCAGGCCGCGAGCAGTGCGGCGCCGCCGGCGACGAGAGCGACGACGCGACGCAGGGCCATTGACCTCATGCTAGAGCGCCGGACGTGCCGGCCAACGGCGCCTCGCCGGCGGGTCGGCTCGGGGAACTTCGTCGGTCGGGCACGCGCTGCTACGGTCGGGGGCGCACGCGGCCGAACAACGAGGGGAGGACACCGTGGCACTGCTCGAAGTCGACGACATCTCTGTTTCGTTCGGGGGCATCATCGCCCTCGACGGGCTCTCCTTCGACATCGAGGACGGACAGATTCTCGGCCTGATCGGGCCGAACGGCGCCGGCAAGACCACGATGTTCAACGTCGTCAGTCGCATCTACGACCCGACCCGCGGGCGGGTGCGATTCGACGGTCACGACCTGCTCGCCGTCCACGCCCACGGCATCGCAGGCCTGGGGATCTCGCGGACCTTCCAGAACCTCGCGTTGTTCCCGACGATGACGCTGCTCCAGAACACGATGACCGGCGCCCACCATCTCGGCAAGGTCGGTTTCCTCCGGGCGATGTCACGTCTCGGGGCGGCCAAGGAGGAACGAGCGATGGCCGCCGATGCCTATCAGATCCTCCGTTCGCTCGACCTCGCCGATCTCGCGTTCCACCCGGCTGCCGGACTTCCCTTCGGCACCCTCAAGCGCCTCGAGCTCGCACGGGCGATCGCCTCGCACCCGAAGCTGCTGCTGCTCGATGAACCGGCGGCGGGCCTCACCCATCACGAGGTCGACGAGCTCGGCCAGACGATCCGTCGTGTCCGCGACGAGTACGATCTCTCGGTCCTGCTCGTCGAGCACCACATGGGCATGGTGATGGGCATCTCCGATCGAGTGGTGGCGATGGAGTTCGGCCGCAAGATCTCCGAAGGCTTGCCGCACGAAGTGCAGCGCGACCCACGCGTCATCGAGGCCTACCTGGGAACGCCGGCATGAGCGGCGACGCGCTGCTCGCGGTGACGGGCCTGACCGCCGGCTACGGCCCGGTCGAAGTGTTGCACGGGCTCGATTTCACCGTCGGCGAAGGTGAGATCGTGGTGATCCTCGGCGCCAACGGTGCCGGCAAGACCACCACGATGCGGGCCGTCTCGGGAATGATCCCGCGCCACGGCACGGTCGAATTCGGCGGTGTCGACATCTCCGGCGCCAAACCGGATGCGATCGTGCGCGCCGGGGTCTCGCAGGTGCCGCAGGGCCGTGGCACGTTCACCGACCTGACGGTCGAGGACAACCTCGAATGCGGTGGGTACACCGTGAAGGGTTCGATCGCGGAGGATCTCGAGCGCTGGTACGGCGTGTTCCCCCGGCTCGCCGAGCGCCGTGACCAGAAGGCGGGTTCGCTGTCGGGTGGTGAGCAGCAGATGCTCGCGGTCGCGAGGGCCATGATGAGCCGGCCGAAACTGCTGCTCTGTGACGAACCGAGCCTCGGTCTCGCGCCCCTGATCACCAAGGAACTGTTCAAGGTGCTCGGAAACCTTCGGGACGAGCACGGCATGTCGCTGCTGATCGTCGAGCAGAACGCCGGCATGTCACTGGCGCTGGCCGACCGTGCCTACGTCCTCGAGACCGGGTCGATCGTCGCGACGGGCACCGGCGACGAACTGCTCGCCGACGACACGATCAAAGAGGCCTACCTGGGAGTGGTGAACTGATGTCGTTGTTCATCGAACGCCTCGTCAACGGGCTGGCGGACGGCTCGATCTATGCGCTGCTGGCCTTGGCGCTCGTCGTGGTGTTCCGTTCCACCGGCCAGCTCAACTTCGCTCAGGGCGAGATCGGCACGCTCGGTGCGTTCGTGGTCTCCACGCTCACACTCTCGGGGTTGCCCGTCTGGCTGTCGATCCTGCTCGCGATGTTCGTCGGGTTCGTGATCTCGGCAGGTGTCGAGCGTGTCGTCGTCCGGCCGATCGAGCACCGCAACCCGGGCGCGGTCATCGTCGCGCTCATCGGCGTGTTCCTCGCGGTGAATCAGCTGGTGGCGATGTTCTGGGGTGTCGACGCCCGCGGGCTGCCGAACGTGTTCCCCGACCAGGCCGACGACTTCGTCACGATTCTCGGCGCGCCGGTCAGAATCGCGAGGCTCGGTGTGATCGGCGTCTTGATCGTCGTGCTGCTCCTGCTCTGGCTGATGTTCAACAAGACCAAGATCGGCCTGGCGATGCGGGCGGTCGCCAACAACCAGGAGTCGTCGAACCTCGTCGGGATCCGCGTCGGAACGATCCTGGTGGTCGGATGGGGACTCGCCGGAGCGATCGGTGTGCTGGCCGCCGCGTTGCTGGCGCCGTCGGCCGGGCTGACCGGCACCTTGATGCTGGGCCCGTTCCTGCTCGCGTCGGTCGCGGCCGTCCTCGGTGGCCTCGACTCGCCGGTCGGCGCCGTCGTCGGTGGGCTGATCATCGGGCTCACCGAGGCCTTCATGGTCGGCTACGTCGACTTCCTCGGCGCCGACATGCTCTTCCCGGTGATGCTCGTGATCCTGCTCGTGGTGTTGCTGCTGCGACCATCGGGCCTGTTCGGTTCCGAGCGAGTGGAGCGCGTGTGATGAACCTCCCCGTCCGTGTCGTGAAGGGAAGTTGGCAGAACTGGCTCGGTCGGGTCGTGCTGTTCGGCGGCGTGGGACTCTTCATGTTCCGTGCGATGAACGAGTGGAGCCGATCCGGGCTCGGGCTGTTGACCGACGCGTTGATCATCGCGATCGCGGTGACCGGCTTGAACCTGATCACGGGATACACCGGCCAACTGTCGCTCGGTCACGCCGCGTTCTTCGCGATCGGGGCGTTCACCTCGGCGATGCTCGTCACCGGCAAGGTGTGGAGCCCATTCTTCACCGACAACATCTGGACGCCGGGATGGACCATGCCGGTGGCCGCGGTCGTGTGTTTCCTGATCGGGATGGTGGTCGGCATCCCCGCGCTGCGGCTCAAGGGGATCTACCTCGCGCTCGTGACCCTCGTGTTCACCGAGGCCGTGCGCGCGCTGTTCAAGTACGGGGAATTCGAGGGTGTGACGGGCGGTGCGACCGGGATCAAGGGGTTCGGGTACCTGCCTCCGTCGTGGACGGGTCTCGACGGTCGCTCCGACCTGGTCAAGTGGTTCTTCTGGCTGTCGCTCGCGATCCTCGTCGTCGTGTCGATCCTCTCGGCCGGGCTGCTGCGCAGCCGGATCGGACGGGCGATGGTGGCGGTACGCGACAACGAGACCGCTGCGGCGGTGATGGGCGTCAACCTGTTCTCGATCAAGACGCTCGTGTTCGGGCTCTCCGGGGCGATCGCGGGCGTGGCCGGCAGCCTCTACGCCCTGAAATTGACGCTGGTCGACGCCGACATCCCGATCTTCGGCCTGTTCGGATCGGTCACGCTGCTCGTCGCGCTGGTCGTCGGCGGTGCCGCACAGAACTGGGGCCCCTTCGTCGGCGCGATGTTCTACGTGTTCGTCAACGACTTCGCCCGCGGTGTGGGCGAGGCACCGTCCGACGCGGTCATCCTCGGTTGGTTCGTCGATTCGGGTACCAAGATCAACGGTTTGGGCGGTGTCACGTTCGGTGTGCTGCTCATCCTCTTCGCCCGTTTCGTGCCGTTCGGGGCGGTCGGGACGATGCGTATGTGGCGCTCGAAGCTCGTCCAGGTGGTCCCGCGGGTACCGGCAGTCGCCGGCGTGGTCGACAGCCGATCTTCTGGGCCGCTAGGGGAGGAAGGCTCTGGGAGCGTCGACTCGACGCCCAGTAGCATTGGTGCGGTCGAGAGCCCCGGACCGATCGATCCCGACCGGCCCGATTCGCCATCTTGACGAACATCGTGCCGTGACCCTCCGTCACGGCCTTCATCACCGAGAGGGGAGATTCTGATCATGATCAGAACCAACAAGCTGGTCGCGCTGGCTGCTGCCGGAGCACTGGTGCTCGCAGCGTGCGGAAGCGACAGTTCCAGTTCGACCGCGACCGAGGCGCCTGCCGGCACCGACGCACCTGCCGGCACCGACGCACCTGCCGGCACGGACGCACCGGCGTCGACCGACGCCACTGAGACCACCGAGGCCGCCGGGTCCGGTGCCGAGTACGCGGTCGACACCGAGTTGTGCGACGATCCCGCCGCCGCGACCGCGCCGATCGAGACGCTCAAGATCGGTACGTCGATTCCCCTGTCGGGTGGCCCCGCGGTGGTCTTTGCGCCGTTCGGCGCCGGAGCGCAGGCGTTCATCGACAACTACAACGCCGAGACCGGTGGCATCGAGGGCACACCCGTCGAGCTGGTGATCAAGGACGACCAGTACGACGCCGCCCTCACGAAGGCCAACGTCGACGGGCTGATCTTCGACGATCAGGTGACCCTTCTGTCGGGCATCATCGGCTCGCCGAACAACCTGGCGATCCAGGCCGACATGAACGCGCAGTGCATCCCGCAGCTGTGGGCGTCGACCGGCGCGCCGGACTGGGGCAATGTCGAGCAGTACCCGTGGACCACCGGCCTGCTGGTGCCCTACGCCATCGAGTCACGAGTCTGGGCCGACTTCATTGCGTCCGATCTCGGTGCAGGATCGACGGCCGCGCTGTTCTACGTCAACAACGAATTCGGTCAGGCCTACGCCGACGCCTTCAACGCGATCGCCAGCGAGAACGGCATCGACGTCGTCGCCGAGGAGACCATCGAACCATCCGATTCGGGTGCCCCGAGCGGACAGATGACCAACCTCGTGCAGGCCAATCCCGACGCGATCCTTGCGGTGCCACTCGGCGCCCAGTGCATCGCGTTCATGACGGAGCTGGGCAATGCCAAGGCTGCCAACGCAGACTTCAATCCGGCCGTCTACCAGACGGCGACCTGCGCGAACCCGTTGTTCTTCAACGCAACGTCCAACGGCGGAGCGAACGGCGTCTACACGTCGACCAACGTGAAGTTCGTCGACAGCCCGGAGTACGCCGACGATCCTGACGTCCAGGCGTACGTCGCAGCGATGGCCAAGTATGCCCCCGACACGAACTCCGCCGACCTGGTCGGGCTCGCCGGATGGCTCTCGATGGCGCTTGCGGTCCACGTGGCCGAACAGGCTGTCGCGGCCGGCGACTACAGCCGGGCCGGCATCATCAACGCGGCGCGCAACATCGACTACGTCTCGCCGCTGGTCATCGATGGCGTCGTCGGTCAGATGAACGCGGACGACGGCTACTACGCCGAAGGAACGCAGCTCGTCCAGTGGTCTGACGAGACGAAGAGCTTCGCTCCGGCCGGTGACGTGCAGGACTACAACGGTTCGCTCGGGACTTACACCCCCTGAGAATCCGTGACAGCGCCGGTCGCCCCGGAGGTTCGACCTCTGGGGTGATCGGCGCTTCGTCGCGTCTCAGGGGTGCCGAGTTCCGGTCAGGGGCGGTCGGACACGCTCACGTCGATGCGCCGCGACGCTGCGATCACGACATCGAAGCTCCACGTTGCACCGTTCTCGTCGATCGCCGTGCAGGTGAACTCGGTGCCGACCTTCTGGTCGGCGGGCTCGGCGCAGGTGGCCGACACGAGCGCGACGCCGAGTTCGTCGGCAACACGTGCGTTCTCCACGATGTATGCCTCGGCCTCCTTGCGGTAGTCGGCCGTGGACGTGAAGCAGGCGCCCAACGAGATCGCAGCGAGCAGGACGAGGGCCGGCCGGCGAGCGGTGGTCACGACCTGACGCATGCGGCGACCGTACTTCAGGCGAGTGACGCCACCGTCGTGGCACGACGGTAGGTGACGACGCGATCCCACATCACCACGCCGAGCGCGATCCAGACGAAGGTGAAACCGACCAGCCGTTCGGCGGGCATCGCCTCGTCGTAGATCAGCCAGCCGAGCCCGAAGTTGATCACCGGGACCAACAGGTTGAGCGGGCCGAGCAGCGTGAACGGCACCGATTTCGCCGCAGCGGCGAACAGCATCAGCGGGACGGCGGTGACCAGCCCGGAGCAGAGGACGAACGCCCACTCGTGAGGCGTGGCGGCCTGTGCGACGCTGGCGTCCTGCATCGAGAACACGATGACAGCGATCACCGCCGGGACGAACAGCACGAAGGTCTCGCCGGCGAGGCTGTCGACCGCACCGAGCGGCACGCGCCGCTTCGCCAGCCCGTAGAGACTCCATGACGCCGCGATCAGCAGGGCGATCCACGGCGGACGCCCGTACGAGGCCGTGAGGACCACCACCGCGATCGCGGCGAGCACGAAGGCCGTCCGCTGCGCGGTGGTCGGGCGTTCCTTCAGGACGAACACGCCGATCGCCATCGTGGCGAGCGGAGCGATGAAGTAGCCGAGCGCGGTCTCGACCACCCGGTCGTGCGTGACCGCCCAGACGTAGCTTCCCCAGTTGACCGTGAGCAGCAGCGACGCGAAGACGAGTCGTCGAGCAATGCCGGGGTCCAGGAGGGCGGCGACGATCGTCGGCCACGTACCCCTGACCGTGACGATGATCGCCATCACGACGCCCGCGCAGGCCATCCGCCAGGCGATCAGCTCGAACGCGTCGAATCCTCGCAGCTGCTTCCAGTAGATGGTCAGGAACCCCCACATCAGGTAGGCCGCGACGCCGAGTTGCACGCCGCGACGCACGGTGCGCTCCGTGGTGGGAGGAGCGTCGGGGCCGGCGTCGCTGAGCGACGTGGGAGATGGCCCTGGCTGCTCTGACATCGCTCCGTAGACTACGGAGCGGCGTCGGAACTGCCGCAGGCGGTTCTGTTCCCGGTGGTGCGCCACCTACGGTGATCGTCGTGGACGTTCGAGTGAGCGACGAACCGGCGAGCGCTGCGGCCGCATGGCTGGCGGGACGACTTCGCGATGCGGTCCGGCGTCGAGGCGAGGCAGTGATCGCGGTGAGCGGTGGCTCGACGGCTCCTGGACTCTTCGACGCGCTCGTGGGCCACGACGTGCCCTGGGGTCGCACGACCATCTGGCAGGTCGACGAACGCGTGACGCCCGACGGCGACACTGCGCGCAACGCCGGGCAACTCGACACGCTTCCGGTGCGCGTCCGTCCGATGCCGGTCACGGTGTCGGACCTTCGTGCCGGAGCGCGTCGCTACGCAGCTGCGCTTCCTCCGCGATTCGATGTGGTCCATCTGGGGCTCGGCGACGACGGGCACACCGCGTCGTGGCCGCCGCACGATCCTGTCGTCGACAGCACCCGAGACTGCGAGGTCGTCGATGCGTTCAACGGATACCGACGCATGACGCTGACCCCGCGCGTCGTCAACGCGGCGCGCTCGCGAATGGTGCTCACCCTCGGCAGCTCCAAGGCGGACATGGTCGTGCGTTGGATGTTGCGGGACCCCGAGCTGCCGATCGATCGGGTTCGCCGGAGCGCCACCTGGGTGTTCCTGGACCCCTCAGCCGCGGCCGGCCTCCCGGCCTGACGGCGACCGCGATGCCGGCGCGGTAGGTTCGGCCTCGATGGATGCCGTCGACCCGTGCTCGGCTCTCGCCGACCTCACCCGCCCTGCCCACCTCCGCGATCTGTTCACCGCCGATCCGGATCGCGCTCGGCGGTTCGTCGTCGAGGTCGCCGACCTCCGCATCGACTACTCGAAGCAATGCGTCGACGACACGGTGGTCGCCGGGCTGATCGACCTCGCGGTGACGGCTGGGGTGCAAGCTCGTCGTGACGCGATGTTTGCCGGCGAGCACATCAACGTCACCGAGGACCGCGCGGTGATGCACGTCGCGCTGCGCGCCCCGAAGGGCGCGGCGATGGTCGTCGACGGCGTCGACGTGGTGCCCGAGGTCCATGCCGTGCTCGATGCGATGAGCGAGTTCGCCGACCGGATCCGTTCCGACGAGCGCATCGCGCACATCGTCAACATCGGCATCGGAGGGTCCGACCTCGGACCAGCGATGTCGTGCCGGGCCCTCGACGCGTACCGCCATGAGCGTCTGCGCTGCTCGTTCGTCTCGAACGTCGACGGTGCGGACATCGCCGGGGTGCTCGCCGGCAGCGATCCGGCGTCGACGTTGTTCATCATCGCGTCCAAGACGTTCGGCACCATCGAGACGCTCACCAATGCGCGCACGGCGCGAGCTTGGCTGGTCGAGGCATTGGGAGAAGATGCGGTCGCCGACCACTTCGTGGCGGTGTCGACGAATGCCGAGCGGGTGAGCGAGTTCGGCATCGACACCGCGAACATGTTCGGATTCTGGGACTGGGTCGGCGGGCGCTATTCGGTCGACTCCGCGGTCGGCCTCTCGTTGATGATCGCCATCGGACCCGACGGGTTTCGCGAGTTCCTCGACGGATTCCGGCGTGTCGACGACCACTTCCGCACCGCGCCGCTCGAGCGCAACGCTCCGGTACTGATGGCGATGCTCGGGGTGTGGAACGCCAACGTGCTCGGGGCAG
>JAHENF010000047.1 GCA_024643255.1 Ilumatobacteraceae bacterium | reverse complement strand
GCCTGGTGACAATGTCGAGATCACGGTGGAGTTGGGTAAGCCGATCGCGATGGACGAGGGTTTGCGGTTCGCGATTCGTGAGGGTGGCCGTACCGTGGGTGCCGGCCGCGTCACCAAGATCATCAAGTGACGTCACTCGACGTCCTGTAATCGTTCGAAGTATTGAACAGAGAAGAGAACCGACATGGCCAAGAGTGACAAGCGGGTCAAGGTGACCCTCGAGTGCACCGAGTGCAAGCGGCGCAACTACATCACGATGAAGTCGAAGGTCAACGACCGTGAGCGCCTCGAAATGAAGAAGTACTGCGCCAACGAGCGTCAGCACACGCTCCACAAGGAGACCCGCTGACGTCGAGGCGCTGACCGGGCAGCGAGTGCGGTCGACGACCGCAGTCAGCCTTCGCGGATGCGCTGGTACCCTCGACGGGTACTCGGCGCGTCCCGCCCCGAGGGCAGTAGCTCAGCTGGTAGAGCATCGGTCTCCAAAACCGACGGTCGGGGGTTCGAGTCCCTCCTGCCCTGCCCACCACCGAACGAGAAATCATGTCACTGGACGATCTGAACCGCGAGCAGAAGCGACAGCTTCGCAAGATGGGTGCCCTCGACGAGAAGGGCAAGCCGACGCGCGCCCAGCCGACCCCGAAGAAGAAGAGCGATCGGGTCGGCGTGCGTCAGTACCTGCGCGAAGTTCGCGACGAGATGCGCAAGGTCGCATGGCCCGACCGCCCCGAGGTCAAGCGGTACTCGATCATCGTGATCATCACCGTCGTGGTCTACACGGCGCTCGTCGGCGGGCTCGACTTCCTCTTCGCAGAACTCGCCCAGTGGTTCTACTCCACCTGACATGACCGACGACACCGAGACGACGAGCGACATGACCGACAACGACACGACATCAGAGACCACGAACCCGCTCGACCTGCTCCCCGTCGGCGACACCGACGTTCTCGCCGAAGCATCCGAGACCGACGACGACACCGACCACGGCACCGACGTTGCCGAAGAGGTCGAAGCCATGCATGTCGAGGCACCCGCCGATGACGAGGCCGCGGAAGCATCCGCGCCCGACGACGCAGCCGCCGACACCGACGGTGACGTAGCCGCCGACACCGACGTGGACGCGGCCGCCGAGGGAAGCGCCAGCGACGAGGCGGACGAGGCGCGAGGAGGAAGCGAAGCGGACGACGAACCCGAAAGCATTACGGACGATCCGACGATGCGTCCGGGCCAGTGGTACGTCGTGCACACCCAGTCGGGCTACGAGAAGAAGGTCACGGCCAACCTCGAAGCCCGCATCCAGTCGATGAACATGGAGGACAAGATCTACGAGATCGTCATCCCCATGGAAGAGGTCGACGAATTCAAGAACGGCAAGAAGCAGACCGTGCAGCGCAAGGTCTTCCCTGGCTACCTGCTCGTCCGCTGCATCATGGATGACGAGTCCTGGTATTGCGTGCGCAACACGCCCGGCATCACCGGCTTCGTCGGCCAGAGCCGTCAGGGTCAGAAGCCCACGCCGCTGTCGCGTCGTGAGGTCAAGACGTTCCTGACACCGAAGACCGAAGGTGTCGATGCCGCTCCTCGTCGCAAGGCGAAGCTCGACTACGAAGAAGGCGAGAGCGTTCGCGTGAAGGAAGGCCCATTCGCCGACTTCACCGGCCAGATCGCCGAGATCAATGCAGACCACATGAAGCTGAAGGTCCTCGTCAACATCTTCGGTCGCGAGACCCTGGTGGAGATGGACTTCAGCCAGGTCGCCAAACTCTGATTCGCCACTGGCGACGGACAACAACAAAGGAACATCACCATGGCGAAGAAGAAGATCCTCACGGTCGTCAAGATCCAGATCGAAGCAGGAAAGGCCAGCCCCGCACCGCCCGTCGGTACGGCGCTCGGCCCGCACGGCATCGCGATCATGGACTTCGTGAAGGCCTACAACGCGCAGACCGAGGCGCAGGCCGGCACGGTCATCCCGACCGAGATCACCATCTACGAAGATCGCACGTTCGACTTCGTGCTCAAGACGCCGCCGACCGCGGTGCTGATCCGCGAGAAGGCCGGCCTTGCGAAGGCCGCGAACAACCCGGGTGCCGAAGTGGCCGGTTCGATCTCCGAGGCGCAGCTCGAGGAGATCGCCACCATCAAGATGCCCGACCTCAACGCCTACGACATGGAAGCTGCCAAGCTCCAGGTCCGTGGCACCGCGAGGTCCATGGGCATTGAGGTCGTCTGAGGCGGAGCCTCAGACGACCTGCGACGCCGAAGGCGTCGCACCTCGACGGCGAAGCCGCCGAGGGCAATGCTTCTCCCGGCTGACGCCGGGGTGGTCCTCCGGACCACGACCGCACAATTCAGAAGTTTCAGCAACAAGTTCAACCAAACAGCTTCGACCGGATCCACCTCGACCGGCGGGCTCACCACTGAGGGAGACAGACAATGTCAGGCAAGAAGTACGCAGACGCGTTGAAGAAGTTCGATCGGGATCAGTTCTACGGTCCGAACGAAGCGGTCGGCATCGTCAAGACGATGGCCTCCGCGAAGTTCGACGAGGGCGTCGACGTCTCGATTCGTCTCGGCGTCGACCCCCGTAAGGCCGACCAGATGGTCCGTGGCACGGTTGCGTTGCCCGCAGGTACCGGCAAGGACGTTCGCGTCGCTGTGTTCGCCACGGGTGAGGCTGCGGACGAAGCCCGCGCGGCCGGTGCCGACATCGTCGGTGCCGACGATCTCGCGGCAGAGGTCGAGAGCGGCAAGATGGACTTCGACCTCGTCATCGCCACCCCCGACATGATGCCCGTCGTGGGTCGTCTCGGCCGGGTGCTCGGACCCCGTGGCTTGATGCCGAACCCCAAGACCGGCACGGTCACCCCCGACGTCGGCAAGGCGGTCGAGGACTTCAAGGGCGGCAAGGTCGAATACCGCACCGATCGGTACGGCAATGTGCACGTTCCACTCGGCAAGGTCAGCTTCGAGCCGGCCGCCCTCGAGCAGAACTTCCGTGCCGTCATCGACGAGATCCAGCGGGCGAAGCCGGCTTCGGCCAAGGGCAAGTACCTGAGGAAGATCACCGTGTCGTCCACGATGGGCCCCGGCGTCCACGTCGACACCGGTCGCCTCAAGCCCGAATGAGGAAGCCGCGGCGCGCAGCCGTAGCCTGAGCTCTCAAATATCTGAACGGTCGCTCGCCTGAGACCGTTGGTCCCCGACCGGGGGTAATGGGTTCGCCCGCCAACCGAGGTGCATATCGCCGAAGAACCACCTGCTCGACGTGTCGAACAGGTGCGCTCCTCGTCGGTGTTCGCATCTGATGCGAGCACCACGAGTTGCAGCGAAAGGAGGTATGCACACATGACAACGACGACCACACCCCGACCCGACAAGGTCGCAATCGTCGAGGAGATCACCGGCAAGCTCAACGAGAGCGTGGCGGTGTTCGTGTCCGAGTACCGCGGGATGTCGGTTGGCCAGCTGGCCAACCTGCGCACCCCGCTTCGGGCCGCCGGAGCCGAGCACAAGGTGTACAAGAACACCCTGGCCCGTCTGGCAGCCAACAACGCGGGCTACGAGAGCCTCAGCGAGTATCTGCTCGGCCCGACCGCACTCACGTTCGTCACCGGTGATTCGGTGGCGGCTGCGAAGGCGCTGCTCGACCAGTCCAAGACGAATCCACTGCTCGTCATCAAGGGCGGTGTCCTCGGCGACACGCCGATGACCGCCGATGACGTCAAGGCGCTGGCGAGTCTGCCGTCGCGCGAAGTACTGCTGGCCCAGTTGGCCGGCGCGTTCCAGGCGCCACTGGTCAAGACCGCTGGTCTGCTCCAGGCGCTCCCGCGCAACTTCGCCTACGGCCTGTCCGCACTGATCGACCAAAAGGCAGCCGCCGAGGCCGCCTGACCCGAACACCACACACAACCGAACACTCACCCCGAAATTCGGAGCGAATGTTGCGCTGAGCGCAACCCTGACTCCGAATTTCGGATCTGAACCACATCTGAACCAAGGAGACGCCGACATGGCAACGAAGGAAGAAGTACTCGACGCGATCAGCAACATGACCGTCATCGAGCTCAAGGAACTGCTCGACGCGTTCGAAGAGAAGTTCGACGTGACCGCTGCTGCCCCGATGGCAGTTGCTGCTGCGGCCCCGGCCGGTGGCGGCGACGCCGGCGGCGCCGAAGAGGAGAAGGACGAGTTCGATGTCGTCCTCGAGAGCGCCGGTGCGCAGAAGATCCAGGTCGTGAAGGTCGTCAAGGACCTCCTCGCCGTGGGCTTGAAGGACGCCAAGGACCTCGTCGATGCCGCCCCGAAGGCGCTGATGGAGAAGGCCAGCAAGGCCGACGCCGAAGCCGCCAAGGCCAAGCTCGAAGAAGTGGGCGCCACCATCACCCTCAAGTGATCGGGAGCGGCACACGCCGCGCCAACCGAACAACGAAGTCGAAGAGCCCCGGGGTCGATCCCCGGGGCTCTTCATGTTGCATGACAGCGAGGGGGTGGCGCCGGGGCACTTCCGGGACCGGCCGGAGGCCGCACGCCCGGGAGTGTGCCGGTGACAGGACCCGTGAGCGGAACCACAGGACCCGTGAGCGGTACGCGGAACCGATCGCAAGAAGTCCTCAAGACAAGATGTCAGTTCTCCGACGATGCTTGACTTTCCCGACCGACTTCTTTACGTTGTCCCGCAATTCAGCGGTTGCCCCAATCCCGCTCGGCGATTTACGCGCCGACAGCGGTTGACGTTGTGCGTCCCACGTGGATAGGCTCGCTCGTTGCCGTGCGTTTGCTGTCCCCCTACTGTCCTTTCGGTTCGGTCAAGCGCGTCCGGCGTCACGTCGCAGCATTCTGCGTCGTCCACCCTCGATTTTCTGGAGAGTGATCCGTGGCGACTCGTCCCGTGTCCCGTGAACGCTATTCGTTCGGCAACCTCAAGGAGCCGCTCGAACTCCCCGACCTGATCGCGATCCAGCGGGAAAGTTTCGAATGGTTCCTCAACGAGGGCCTGGCGAACACCTTCCGCGACATCAGCCCGATCAAGGACTTCTCCGAGTCGCTGCAGCTCGAGCTGGAGTTCGACCCGTTCGACGAGGACCTGCGCCCGCCGCCGAAGTTCACGGTGGAGGAGTGCAAGGAAAAGGACATGACCTACAGCGCGCCCGTGTTCGTGCGCGCCCGGTTCATGAACCGCAACACCGGTGAGATCAAGGAACAGACCGTCTTCATGGGCGACTTCCCGATCATGACCGAGAAGGGCACGTTCATCGTGAACGGCACCGAGCGCGTCGTGGTGTCGCAGCTCGTGCGCAGCCCCGGTGTCATCTTCGAGCCCGGCGAGCGCTTCCGTCTCCGCAACCTGACCAAGCACCAGCTCGTCAAGGGAACCATCCACCCCTACCGCGGTGAGTGGATGGAGTTCGACGTCGAGCACAAGCCCGGCAAGGACGTCACCGCCGGCACGCGCGTCGCCCGCAAGCGTCGCCTCGGCATCTTCACGATGCTCCGCGCGCTCGGCTACGACGAGGAGAACGCCCCCGGCTTCCTCGATCGTTTCGTCAACCATTTCGACTTCCTCGAAGGCCAGTGGGACAAGGAGCGCGACATCGCGCCGACCCAGGACGAGGCGCTCGTCGAGATCTACAAGCGCGCCCGTCCGGGCGAGCCGCCCACGGTCGAGTCGGCCAAGGCGTACTTCCGCAACGCGTTCTTCGAGAGCCGTCGCTACGACCTCAGCCGCGTCGGTCGCTACAAGCTGAACCGCAAGCTCGGCAACGAGGTCTCCCAGCTCGGCGCACTCTTCGGTCTCGAGGGCGCCGTCAACTCCGAGGGCGAGCCGCTGCTCGACTACCCCGACGAGAACCAGAACGTGCTCAGCCGCTGTGAGGTGCTCGCGTCGATCACGTACATGCTGCACCTCGTCAAGCAGGAGCCCGGCTACCGCCTCGACGATCAGGACCACTTCGCCAACCGGCGCATCCGCTCGGTCGGCGAGCTCATCCAGAACCAGGTGCGCATCGGCCTGAGTCGCATGGAGCGCGTCGTGCGTGAGCGCATGACCACCCAGGACGTCGAGGCGATCACACCGCAGACGCTGATCAACATCCGTCCCGTCGTCGCCGCGATCAAGGAGTTCTTCGGCACCTCCCAGCTGTCGCAGTTCATGGACCAGGTCAACCCGCTGTCGGGCCTCACCCACCGTCGCCGCCTGTCGGCTCTCGGCCCGGGTGGTCTGTCGCGTGAACGTGCCGGCTTCGAAGTGCGCGACGTGCACTTCAGCCACTACGGACGCATGTGCCCGATCGAGACGCCGGAGGGCCCGAACATCGGCCTGATCGGCGGGCTGTCGACCTACGCCCGCGTCAACGAGTTCGGGTTCATCGAGAGCCCGTACCGTGAGGTCAAGGACGGCAAGGTCACCGGCAAGATCATCTACATGGCCGCCGACGAGGAAGAGAACTACGTCGTCGCCCAGGCCAACACACCCCTGAACGACGACGGCACCATCCGCGATGCGCGCACGCTCGTTCGCCGTTCGCCGCAGGCCGCCAGCCTCGAGGATCTTCGCAAGATGCTCGAAGCCGAGAGCTTCTTCGGCGCCACCACCGACATCGGCTACGTGCCGCCTGAGGAAGTCGACTTCATCGACGTGTCGCCGAAGCAGATCGTCTCGGTCGCCACGGCGCTGATTCCGTTCCTCGAGCACGACGACGCCAACCGCGCTCTGATGGGCGCGAACATGCAGCGCCAGGCCGTGCCGTTGATCCGCGCCGAGGCGCCGTACATCGGTACCGGCATCGAGAACCGTGCGGCCCGCGATGCCGCCGACCTGATCCAGGCGATCGACGACGGTGAGGTCATCGAAGTCACCGGCGACCTGATCAGCGTGCAGTACAAGAACGAAGGCAAGAAGGTCTACCGACTCGCCAAGTTCCGTCGCTCCAACCAGGACACCTGCATCAACCAGCGCCCCCGAGTCGTCGAAGGCGACAAGGTGACCAAGGGCACGATCCTCGCCGACGGGCCGTCGACCGACCACGGTGAGCTCGCACTCGGCAAGAATCTGCTCGTCGCATTCATGCCATGGGAGGGCTACAACTTCGAGGACGCGATCATCCTGTCCGAGCGCCTGGTGAAGGACGACGTGCTGACGTCGATCCACATCAAGGAGCACGAGGTCGACGCCCGCGACACCAAGCTCGGCCCGGAGGAGATCTCCCGCGACATCCCGAACCTGAGCGACGACATCCTCGCCGACCTCGACGACCGCGGCATCATCCGCGTCGGCGCCGAAGTCGGTCCCGGTGACGTCCTCGTCGGCAAGGTCACCCCGAAGGGTGAGACCGAGCTGACCCCCGAGGAGCGCCTGCTGCGCGCCATCTTCGGTGAGAAGGCCCGCGAAGTCCGCGACACCAGCCTGAAGGTGCCGCACGGCGAGGTCGGCAAGGTCATCGACGTCAAGGTGTTCAACCGTGACGACGGCGACGAACTGCCGCCGGGCGTCAACCAGCTCGTGCGGGTCTACGTCGCCCAGAAGCGCAAGATCAGCGTCGGCGACAAGCTCGCCGGACGCCACGGCAACAAGGGTGTCATCTCGCGGATCCTGCCGATCGAGGACATGCCGTACACCGCCGACGGGCAGCCCGTCGACATCATCCTCAACCCGCTCGGCGTGCCGAGCCGCATGAACGTGGGGCAGGTGCTCGAAGCGCACCTCGGCTACTGCGCTCGGTGGGGATGGACCAATCCTGACGGCACCAAGATCGGCGATGTGCCGATCCGTGGTACCGAGACCAAGACGCGCCCGAACACCAAGCCCGCCACCTTCGTGGCGACGCCGGTGTTCGACGGTGCCAACTGGGACGAGAAGGAGAAGTCGATCGACCACCCGACGATCCAGGAGATCCTCGAACAGTTGAACCCCGAGGCCGCCAACGGCGATCGTCTCGTCGGCACGAACGGCAAGCTCGACCTCTTCAACGGCCGGACCGGTGAGAAGTACGACAACCAGATCACCTGTGGCTACATGTACATCTTGAAGCTGGCCCACCTGGTCGACGACAAGATCCACGCACGTTCCACCGGTCCGTACTCGATGATCACGCAGCAGCCGCTCGGCGGCAAGGCGCAGTTCGGCGGCCAGCGCTTCGGTGAGATGGAAGTGTGGGCCCTCGAGGCCTACGGCGCGGCGTACTGCTTGCAGGAGCTGCTCACCATCAAGTCCGACGACGTGCTCGGCCGAGTCCGGGTGTACGAGGCGATCGTGAAGGGCGACAACATCCCCGAACCGGGTGTGCCCGAGAGCTTCAAGGTGCTGATGAAGGAGATGCAGGCACTCTGCATCAACGTCGAAGTGCTCACCGAGGACGGCCACGAGATCGAGATGCGCGACCTGGACGACGAGGTCTACCGCGCGGCCGAGGAACTCGGCATCGACATCTCCCGCCCCGAGCGCGGCACCGACGAAGACGATGCCCGCCGCGAACGCGAGAAGCGCGAGCGCACCGCCTACTAGTGGGGAGGGACCGGTCTCCGCTCCGCTTTGACCGCTCCCTCCCTGCAGCTCGTCGCTGGCGCTTCCCTCGCCGCACCGAGCACAACCGATGACTGACACCACAACGCACGACCCGAACAACGAGGAACCACATGCTCGACGTCAACATGTTCGACCAACTGAAGATCCGCCTGGCCACGGCGGACCAGATCCGCACCTGGTCACACGGTGAGGTGAAGAAGCCCGAGACGATCAACTACCGCACGCTGCGTCCCGAGAAGGACGGCCTGTTCTGCGAGAAGATCTTCGGACCGACCCGCGACTGGGAGTGCTACTGCGGCAAGTACAAGCGCGTCCGGTTCAAGGGCATCATCTGCGAGCGCTGTGGCGTCGAAGTCACCCGCTCGAAGGTGCGTCGCGACCGCATGGGCCACATCGAGCTGGCCGCTCCGGCCGTCCACATCTGGTACTTGCGCGGGACCCGGTCGTGGCTCGCCTACCTCCTCGCCGGCATCGAGCCGAAGGAAGAGCTCAAGGCCAAGATGCTCGAGAAGGTCATCTACTTCGCCGCCCACCTCGTGAGCTGGGTCGACGAAGAGGGCCGCCACGAGAACCTCTCGAGCCTCGAAGCCGAGTACCTCGAAGAGCGTGACGCCATCCAGAAGGAGATGGAACTCGCCATCGATCGTCGTTTCAAGGAGCTCGAGGAGACCGCCGCCGAGGCCGAGAAGGAAGACGCCAAGGCTGCCGATCTGAAGAAGATCCAGAAGGAAGCCGACAAGGAAGTCGAAGGCATCCGCGAGCGCTACGAGATCGAGCTCGACCTCATCGCCCGCACATGGGACGAGTTCAAGAGCCTCCACGCCCGCAAGATCATCGAAGACGAGATGTTGTGGCGCGAGATGCGCGACAAGTACGGCGAGTACTTCGAAGGCGGCACCGGCGCCGAGGCGATCAAGTCGCTGATCGACCGCATCGACTTCGACGAGGAGGAGATCAAGCTCCGCAACGCGATCGATCCGCAGGAGGGCCAGAAGCCGCTCAGCGCCCAGCGCAAGCAGAAGGCGATCAAGCGCCTCAAGATCGTTGCGTCGTTCAACAACCGCGACGAGCACGGTCGCCGCACCAACGACCCGAAGGCCATGATCCTCGATGTCGTGCCGGTGATCCCGCCGGAGCTGCGCCCGATGGTGCAGCTCGACGGTGGCCGCTTCGCCACCTCCGACCTCAACGACCTCTACCGACGCGTGATCAACCGCAACAACCGACTCGAGCGTCTGCTCAACCTCGGTGCGCCGGAGATCATCATCAACAACGAAAAGCGCATGTTGCAGGAGGCCGTCGACGCACTGTTCGACAACGGTCGCCGTGGCCGGCCGGTCACCGGGCCGGGCAACCGTCCGCTCAAGTCGCTGTCCGACATGCTCAAGGGCAAGCAGGGCCGCTTCCGCCAGAACCTGCTCGGCAAGCGCGTCGACTACTCGGGTCGTTCGGTCATCGTGGCCGGCCCGACGCTGCGCCTGCACCAGTGTGGTCTGCCGAAGCTGATGGCGCTCGAGCTGTTCAAGCCGTTCGTGATGAAGCGTCTCGTCGACCTCGAGCTCGCGCAGAACATCAAGACCGCCAAGCGCATGGTCGAGCGTCGCCGCCCGCAGGTGTGGGACGTCCTCGAAGACGTCATCAAGGAGCATCCGGTGCTCCTCAACCGTGCACCGACGCTGCACCGCCTCGGCATCCAGGCCTTCGAGCCGGTGCTCGTCGAGGGCAAGGCACTGCAGATCCATCCGCTCGTCTGCACGGCGTTCAACGCCGACTTCGACGGCGACCAGATGGCCATCCACGTGCCGCTGTCGGCCGAGGCCCAGGCTGAAGCCCGCGTCCTCATGCTCAGCGCGAACAACATCCTGTCGCCGGCGTCCGGTCGCCCGATCGTGACCCCGTCGCAGGACCTGATCATCGGTGGCTACTACCTGACCGAGTCGGTTGACGACGGCAAGGGTGATGGCCGCACGTTCCGCCACCTCTGGGAGGCGTTGCGCGCATACGACGAGGGCTCGCTGGAGCTCCACGCCAAGATCACGATGCGGCCTCCCGGCGGGGAGCCGTTCCCGACCACGGTCGGCCGGGTGCTGTTCGAAGAGGCGCTGCCCGTCGACTACACGGACCAGTTCGGTCACTTCAACGAGACGGTCAAGAAGAAGGAGATGGGCGTCATCGTCGAACGCCTCTCCGACAACTACGACAAGTCGGTCGTCGCCGATTCGCTCGACCGGCTGAAGAACCTCTGCTACCGGTTCGCCACGCAGTCGGGCCTGACCGTCTCGATCGACGACGTCAGGACCCCGAAGGCGAAGCGGGCGCTGCTCGACGATTACGAGGAGCAGGCCGACAAGGTCGAGAAGCAGTTCCGCCGAGGCATCATCACCGATGGTGAGCGCCGCCAGCAGGAGGTGCGCATCTGGACCGACGCCACCGCACAGGTGCAGGCGGCCATGGTCGCCGAGTTCGAGGAGCAGCGCTTCAACCCGATCCAGATGATGGTCGACTCGGGTGCCCGAGGCAACATGACCCAGATGCGTCAGATCGGCGCCATGCGCGGCCTGGTGGCCAACCCACGTGGTGACATGATTCCTCGCCCGATCAAGTCGAACTTCCGTGAGGGCCTCGAGACCCTCGAGTACTTCATCGCCACGCCGGGCGCCCGCAAGGGCCTCGTCGACACGGCGCTGCGTACCGCGGACTCCGGCTACCTGACCCGTCGACTCGTCGACGTCGCCCAGGAACTCATCGTGCGCGAGCCCGACTGTGGCTCGACGCTCGGCGTCTGGATCGAGAACGTCTCGCCCGACACGGCGAACCGTCGCTCGTACCTCGAGACCAAGCTCTACGGTCGTGCGCTCCTGCAGGACACAGAGCTCGCCTCGCCGATGGTGAAGGACGGCGAAGAGATCTCGATGCTGCCGCGCAACACGATCGTCGGCGACGAGGAGATGGAGGCGTTGCGCGACGATCCGAAGATCGAGCGTCTGCGAGTGCGTTCCGTGCTCACCTGCGACGCCGAGCTCGGCGTGTGTGCGATGTGCTACGGCCGTTCGCTCGCCACCGGCAAGATGATCGAGCTCGGCGAGGCCGTCGGAGTCATCGCCGCCCAGTCGATCGGCGAGCCCGGCACGCAGTTGACGATGCGTACCTTCCACACCGGTGGTGTGGCCGGTAAGGACATCGCCGGCGGGCTGCCTCGCGTCGTCGAACTGTTCGAGGCTCGTACCCCGAAGGGGTCTGCCCGCCTCGCCAAGGCCAGCGGTGTGCTGCGTTTGCGCGAGGACGAGGGCAAGGGCATCCCGGTCGTCGTCGTCGACGATGCCGGCGAGGAGCACGAGGTCGTGCTGCCGCTCGGTGCTCGTCCGATCGTCGAGGACGGCCAGGACGTCAAGGCCGGCGACCCGCTGACCGATGGTCCCTTCGACCCGAAGGAGATCATGGAGATCAAGGGCATCCGCGAAACGCAGCTGTACTTGGTCGAAGAAGTGCAGCGTGTCTACCGCGACCAGGGCGTGTCGATCCACGACAAGCACATCGAGCTGATCGTTCGCCAGATGACCCGGCGGGTCGGCGTGCAGGAGCCTGGTGGCACCGTGTTCCTGCCCGGTGAGCGTGTCGACTCGAAGCGCTTCCGTGACACGAACCGTCGCATGGTCGAAGAGGGCGCTCGCCCGGCCGAGGGTCGCCCGGAACTGATGGGCATCACCAAGGCATCGTTGGCCACCGAGTCGTGGCTGTCGGCCGCGTCGTTCCAGGAGACCACCCGGGTGCTCACCGAGGCCGCCATCGACGGCCGCGGCGACAACCTGATCGGCCTCAAGGAGAACATCATCATCGGCAAGCTCATCCCGGCTGGTACCGGCATGATGAAGTACCGCGAGTTCGGCATCGAGGCGCCGGACTACGAGCCGATGTCGTTCTACTCGAGCGACGGCGAAGAAGAGGATCCGGCAGCGTTCCTCGCCGGCCTCAGCGGCACGTACGACGCCGAAGCGGCAACCGCCGAGCCCATCGGCTGAACATCAACACCCGAAATTCGGAGTCGACCTTGCGCTCAGCGCAAGCCTGACTCCGAATTTCTGAGAGAGCGGCCCTGGTCTTCGGACCGGGGCCGCTTCTTTTCGTTTGCGGTGTATTTCGGTTGAGCCGGCTCGACCGAATCGCGCCACAGACGTGAATGGGAGTGGGCGAGACTGGGGAGATGTCACGCTTCGACCGTCTCCGTATCCGCCGACCCAACTGGCGCGGCCACCCCGCTGTGCGCGACCCGGAGCAACTCACGCTCGGTGAACGCGCCGCCGACCGGCTGCGCAATGGGATGGGTTCGTGGGGATTCGTGTTCGCCGCGATGCTCTTCCTGCTCGGGTGGATGATCGGCAACCGCAACGTCGGCTTCGACCCCTACCCGTTCATCCTGCTGAATCTGATGCTGTCGTGTCTCGCTGCGATGCAGGGTGCCATCTTGTTGATCGCCGCCAAACGCGAGGACCAGATCAACAGTGAACTCGCCCGCCACGACTTCGAGACCAACGTGCATGCAGAGCGATCGATCGAGGAGATCCGCGGTCTCATTCTCGAGATCCACGAGCGCGTCACGGCGTGATCCCCGCCGCGCTCGTCGATCATTCCGACGTTTGTGGCGCGCTTTGATTGGAGCGGGTCAACCGGATCGCGCCGCAAACGTGAATGGGGTTGGGGGGCGGTGCGGTCAGATCAGGAGTTGAACGATGATCAGCTTGAGGATCATCGCCAGCGGGAACACGAGCGCGTAGCCGGTGTCGACACGTTCGTCGCCGTCCGCACGTTCGGCAGCGAATGCCAGCACGGCCGGTTGCGTCTGAATGCCGGCGATCATGCCGGCACCGTCGACCGGGTCACGGCGTAGCAGCCGGATCATGAGTGTCGCCAACGCCGCCGTCGCCGCCGTGACGATCACACCCGCCACGGCGAGTCGCAGCCCCACCCCGGTGCCGACCGACTCGGCAAAGGTGGCTCCCGAGCGGATGCCCACACCGCCGAGGAACAATGAGACGCCGAGCTGGCGGATCGTCAGATTCGCGGCGTACGGAATCTGCCATGTGAACGGACCGGTCCGACCGAGCGTGCCCAGGACGAGCGCGACGATCAACGGCCCGCCGCCGACGCCGAGTTCGATCTCGCCGCCACCGGGGATCGGGATCGTCAGCTGCGCGAGGAGCAGACCGAGCGTGAGGCCGGTGGCGAACCCCAGGGCATCGACCTCGCTGAGACCCCGGTCGGAATCGCCGAGCGCCGCGGCGATCTCGGCCATCTTGTCGGTCGGGCCCACCACCCGCACCCGGTCGCCGAGACGCAGCACGAAGTCACGGTCGACGATGAGGTCGGCGTCGCCGCGTCGGACCCGCGTCGCCATCGCACCGAAGCGTCCCTCGAGATCGACTTCACGCAGTCGCACACCGGCCAACTCGCGCTTGGAGACCGACACACGGCGGAAGTCGAGCTTCTTGCGGTCGAGCGCAAGATGTCGTTCGCTGCGGTGACCGGCCCACTCGACGAAGCGATCGACCGTGTCCGGCGTGCCGATGACGGTGCACAGGTCACCGGCCGCCAGCACGACGTCGTTGGTGGCGAGGTCGACACGCCCGTCGTGTTCCACTCGCGAGAACGTGAGTCGCTCGCCCTGCCAGGAGCGCAGTTCCCCGAGGCTCGGAAGATCTTCGCGGGTGACGATCACGGTGGCGCTCGTGGCATTGCGCTGGCGAGGGGTGGCGGCTTCCTGTGTCGTGTCGGCGTGCCGACCCGGATGTCGAACCCGGCGAAGCGACCACCCCGACGCGATGATCATCGCGACGACGCCGAGCGGATACGCGAGCGAGTAGCCGACGACAGGGTCGGTGACCTCTCCCGTGACGATCCGCGGTGCCAGCTGCCCGAGGGCTGCCGACAGTGCAGGTGTGTTCGTCTGCGACCCGGCGAACAACCCAGCTCTGGCGCCCGCGTCGAAGCCGAACAGTGCGCTCACGCCACCGACGGTCACCCCGATCGCCGCGAGCAGCGCCACGACGGCGATGCTCACTCGCACGCCGTCCTGCCGCAGCCCGCCGAAGAACGCCGGACCCGATGCCAGCCCGACCGTGTAGATGAACAGCGCCAACCCGAACAGCGGGATGATGGCGGGCAGTTCGGCCAGGTCGGGATTGATCGCCGAGACGGCGAGGCCGGCGAACAGCGCGGCGGCGGGGCCCAACCCGACGCCCTTGATCCGGACTCTCGCAAGCGCCGCGCCGAGCGCGACGACCATGAACAACACGAGGAGCGGATCAGAGGTGAGCACTCCCACGCCTCCGGTTCTAGCACCCGGCGGGCGGTTGCGCGATCGGATGGGCGCCCATAGCCTTGCAGGGTCCTCTCATCGGGTCCGTTCGAGCAACGGTTCCGGTGTACGGCGGGCGGGTCGCAACCCGTGATTCGTCCAACCCACCACATTTCGATGGCGTCCGCCGCCGAAACGACCTGAACGAACGAGGTTCAATCAGTGCCAACCATTCAGCAGCTCGTCCGTCAAGGTCGGAGCTCGAAAGTCACCAAGAGCAAGACGCCTGCGCTCAAGGGTTCGCCCCAGCGCCGCGGCGTCTGCACCCGCGTGTACACCACGACCCCGAAGAAGCCGAACTCGGCGCTTCGCAAGGTCGCTCGTGTCCGCCTGAACTCCGGTATCGAAGTCACCGCCTACATCCCGGGCGAGGGCCACAACCTGCAGGAGCACTCGATCGTGCTCGTGCGTGGAGGCCGCGTCCGCGACCTCCCCGGTGTCCGTTACAAGATCATCCGCGGAGCGCTCGACGCTGTCGGAGTGAAGAACCGCAAGCAGTCGCGCAGCCGTTACGGCGCCAAGAAGGAGAAGTGACCTGACATGCCACGTAAAGGTCCTGCTCCCCGCCGCGAACTCGTCGCGGATCCCATCCACAAGTCGCAGCTGGTCACACAGATCACCAACAAGGTGATGTTGCACGGCAAGCGCACCGTTGCCGAGAAGATCGTGTACGACGCGATGGAGATCATCCAGTCCCGCCTCGACGGCGACGACATGGCGATCGACACCGTCAAGCGCGCCATCGAGAACGTCAAGCCACCGCTCGAGGTGCGCAGCCGCCGCGTCGGTGGTGCCACATACCAGGTGCCGGTCGAGGTTCGTCCCCGGCGCGCGACCACCCTGGCGATCCGCTGGACGGTCGACTACGCCCGCAACCGTCGTGAGAAGACGATGGCCGAGTGCCTCGCCAACGAACTGATGGACGCCGCCAACGGACTCGGCGCCGCAATGAAGAAGCGCGACGACATCCAGAAGATGGCCGAATCGAACAAGGCGTTCGCCCACTACCGCTGGTGACCACCTGCCGGCATGCCGGCGAATCGAACAACGTGTAACGGAACCCGGGGCCTCGCCCCGGGTTCCGTCGTTCCCGGCCTCCGTTTTCGCTTTCTTCACGAATGCACTAACGTGCCCTGGAGGGGAGGACGAACGACGCGGCAGGGGTAGTCGGCCGCACGATCGAGAGGGGAACTCGATGCACGTCCAGAACATCTTGAAGGTCAAGGGGACGGCCGTTGCGGTGATCAGCCCGGAGGCGTCGCTCGCCGATGCCACGGCATCGCTGCGCGATCACGGCGTCGGTGCGCTCGTCGTGAGCCGCGACGGTCGGACGATCGAGGGCATCGTGTCGGAACGTGACGTGGTGCGCGCCCTGGCGGCGCACGGCAGTTCGACGCTGGGTCGTGACGTGGCGTCGGCCATGTCGACCGCGGTCGCCACGTGCCACGGCGGCGACACCGTCGACCAGATCATGGGGATGATGACCGAACGCCGGATTCGGCACCTTCCCGTCGTCGACGACGAGGGGAAGATGGCCGGGATCATCTCGATCGGTGATGTGGTGAAGGCGAGGGTCGGGCAGCTCGAGATCGAGAACGATCAGCTGCACGACTACATCCAGGCTCGCTGACGGCTGCCCCGAAGCAGGGGTCACATCATGTGGGGGCGGCAATTCCGCCGATACACTCGAACCTCGTGCCTGCGCCGAAGTGCGCAGTACGGCAACCCCCAGTCGCCCCTTGACACGGAAGTGAAGTAGCAGATGGCCAAGCGAGAGTTCCCCCTGGAGCGCACCCGGAACATCGGGATCATGGCGCACATCGACGCCGGCAAGACCACCACCACCGAGCGCATCCTCTACTACACCGGCAAGAGCTACAAGATCGGTGAAGTCCACGACGGCGCGGCGACCATGGACCACATGGCCCAGGAGCAGGAGCGCGGCATCACCATCACCTCCGCTGCCACCACCTGTGTCTGGAACAACAACCGCATCAACATCATCGACACACCGGGCCACGTCGACTTCACGATCGAAGTCGAGCGGTCGCTGCGAGTGCTCGACGGTGCGGTCACCGTGTTCGACTCGGTCGCCGGCGTCGAGCCGCAGACCGAAACCGTGTGGCGTCAGGCCAACACCTACAAGGTGCCGCGCATGTGCTTCGTCAACAAGATGGACCGCATCGGCGCCGACTTCTACCGCACCGTCGACATGGTGCGCGACCGCCTGCAGGCAGTGCCGCTCGTGATCCAGCTGCCCGTCGGCGCCGGTGGGCCCGAAGCGGTCAAGCCGTTTGCCGGCCTCATCGACATCGTGAAGATGAAGGCGCTCATCTGGCTCGACGAGGAGCTCGGCGCCAAGTGGGACGAGGTCGACATTCCTGCCGACATGGTCGACCAGGCCAACGAGTACCGCGAAGCGATGATGGAGACCATCGCCACCCAGGACGAGGCGCTGATGGACGCGTACCTCGAGGGTGGGGAGATCTCCGAGGCCGACATCAAGAAGGCCATCCGCAAGGGCACGCTCGCGTTCGACTTCGTGCCGATCCTGTGTGGTTCGGCGTTCAAGAACAAGGGTGTCCAGCCGATGCTCGACGCTGTCGTCGACTTCCTGCCGTCGCCGCTCGACATCCCGCCGGCTCACGGCATCGTGATGAAGGGCGGCGAGGAGATCGACGCCTACCGCGGTCCCGAGGACAAGGAGTTCGCAGCGCTGGCGTTCAAGATCGTCGCCGACCCGTTCGGCAAGCTGACCTACTTCCGCGTCTACTCCGGTGAGATCGGCAAGGGCGAAGAGGTCTACAACTCGGTGAAGGAAGACCGCGAGCGCCTCGGCCGCATCCTGCTGATGCACGCCAACCAGCGTGAAGACCTCGACGTCGCGATGGCCGGTGACATCGTCGCCGGCCTCGGCTTCAAGAACGTCACCACCGGTGACACGCTGTGCGACCGCGACAATCCGATCATCCTCGAACGGATGGAGTTCCCCGAGCCGGTCATCCACGTTGCGATCGAGCCGAAGACGAAGTCCGACCAGGAGAAGCTGGGCAAGGCGCTCAAGTCGCTGTCCGACGAGGATCCCACCTTCCGCATCCGCTCCGACGAGGAGACCGGCCAGACGGTCATCTCGGGCATGGGCGAACTGCACCTCGAGGTGCTCGTCGACCGCATGCAGCGCGAGTTCGGCGTGGAGGCCACCGTCGGCAAGCCGCAGGTCGCCTACCGCGAGACGATCACCAAGGAAGTCAAGAACGTCGAGTACCGCCACATCAAGCAGTCCGGCGGTTCCGGCCAGTTCGCCGTGGTGAAGATCGACATGGAGCCGAACCCCGGCAAGGGCTACGAGTTCGAAGACGCCATCTCCGGCGGCAAGATCCCTCGTGAGTACATCAACCCGACCAACCAGGGTCTGCAGAGCTCGCTCGACAACGGTGTCCTCGCCGGTTACCCGACGGTCGACGTCAAGGTTCGCCTCGTCGACGGCCAGTACCACGACGTCGACTCCTCGGAAATGGCGTTCAAGATCGCCGGACAGATGGCGTTCCGCAAGGCCGCCGAGATGGCGCGCCCCGTCCTCATGGAGCCGATCATGGCCGTCGAGGTCGTGACCCCGGAGGAGTACATGGGCGACGTGATGGGCGACCTGTCCAGCCGTCGTGGGCGCATCGGCAGCATGGAGGCCCGGGGCAACACCCAGGTCGTCAACGCCACCGTGCCGCTGTCGGAAATGTTCGGCTACAGTACCGACCTTCGTTCTCGCACCCAGGGGCGAGCGACCTACACGATGCAGTTCTCGGAGTACTCACAGGTACCCGAAGCCATCGCCCAGGAAATCGTGAAGCGGGTCCGTGGCGAGTGATCGCCGCTGATCTCCTCCCCGAAATCCACATGAGTTCTTTGACAACCCACCTCTCACAACAAGAAACGACATTGGAGTCGCAGCAATGAGCAAGCAGAAGTTCGAGCGCAACAAGCCGCATGTGAATATTGGCACGATGGGTCATATTGACCATGGGAAGACGACGTTGACGGCGGCGATTTCGAAGACGTTGTCGGAGCG
>JAHENF010000046.1 GCA_024643255.1 Ilumatobacteraceae bacterium | reverse complement strand
CGTCATTACCTGGGGGCCGAGTCGGCGGCGTTCATCGCGCAGATCGAGCGAGCGCTCGCCGCCGGCAGGGTGTGGGCGAGCTTCGAGCTCACTCCGACCACGATGATCTCCAGGAGCCAGACGCTCGGCTGAACCGCCCGCCACCCCGCGCCGCGGGCCCGCTCGGGTGGATGTCGGCGAGGGGGCGACGAGTACGGTTGGCGCCAACACATGCCGAGCGGAGGGGGACCGATGGCCGACGGTGGCACGGGATTGAGCGAGAACTGGGCCACGCTGTGGGAGGCGTTCGCCGACGCGCAGCCCGACCAGGTGGCGGTGGTCGTCGGCGAACAGTCCGTGACGTGGGCAGCACTCGACGAGGGCGCCGCACGGCTGGCGGGCGCCCTCGGTGCTCGCGGTGTCGGTGTCGGTACCCGTATCGCTCAGTTGATGTTCAACTGCCCCGAATACCTCGAGTCCGCGTACGCGGCGTTCAAGCTGCGCGCCACGCCGGTCAACGTCAACTACCGGTACAAGGCGCCGGAGATCGCCTACATCTGCGACAACGCCGGTGCGGAGGTCCTCGTCTTCCACGGCTCGCTCGGCGATCGAGTCGCCGAGGCGGTGGCCTCGATGCCCACGGTTCGCATCCTGCTGCAGGTCGACGACGGCGCCCCGCTGATCAGCGGGGCCGAGTGGTACCACGAGGTCGTGGCGTCGGCGGCGCCCGCTGCTCGGATCGAACGATCGGGCGAGGACACGTTGATGCTCTACACCGGTGGGACGACCGGCAACCCGAAGGGGGTGGTGTGGCGTCACGTCGACCTCTTCGGTGCGCTCGCGTTCACCGCCTACATGTCCGCCGGAATCGAGGTGCCGACGACCGTCGAGGACGTGGGCCGGATCGCGGCGGAACTGCAGGCCGGCGGTCGCAGCCCGATCATGCTCTGTGCACCGCCGCTCATGCACGGCACGGCGCTGTTCCTGGCGATCGGTGCGTTCGTGATGGGCGGCTCGGTGGTGCTGTTGGGCGGCCGTTCGTTCGACGCCGACGAACTGTGGGATCTCGTCCAACGACATCATGTGACCCAGATCTCGCTGGTCGGCGACGCCTTCGCGCGTCCGCTCAACGATGCCCTCGCTGTGGCCGAGGAGGGCGGTGTGATCCACGACCTCACGTCGGTGACCCGGATCGTGTCGACTGGGGCGACGCTCTCGGTCGATCAGAAGCGCGCCTTCCAACAACGTCTGCCCAATGCGGTGATCCTCGACATGATCGGCGCCTCGGAGGGCGGCCCCTACGCGATGTCGATGACGATGCCCGGCCAGGCGCCGCCCGAGACGGCGGTCTTCACTGCGCCACCCAACGTCGTCACGATCGATCCGCTGAGCGGCAAGGTGCTGCCCCGTGGGAGCGTCGAGCCCGGGATGCTCGCGGCTTCCGGGCCGATGCCGACCGGGTACTGGAACGATCCCGCCAAGACCGCCAACACGTTCCGGACGGTCGACGGCGTGCGCTACACCGTCCCGGGAGACTTCGCAACGATCGCCGAGGACGGCACGGTGAACCTGCTCGGGCGGGGCTCGGTGTGCATCAACTCCGGCGGCGAGAAGATCTACCCCGAAGAGGTCGAGGTCGCGGCGCGCAAGCACCCCAACGTGATCGACGCGAATGCGGTCGGCGTCCCGCACGAGCGATTCGGAGAGACCGTGGTCCTGGTGTGTTCGGTGTCGGCGCCGACCACTGCCGAGGAGATCATCGCGACCGTGAAACAGTCGATCGCCGACTACAAGGCGCCACGACGCGTCGTGTTCGTCGACGAGGTCTATCGAGCACCGAATGGCAAGGCCGACTACCGCTGGGCGAAGGAGCAGGCGCTGTCCTGAGCAGTGACGGCCCGAGCGCCGATCAGGCGAGTGCGGCGCCCCACCACTGTTCGAAGTAGGGGAGTACGGCTCGGTCGACGAGTTCGATGATCAATCCACCAGGCGGCTGCAGATAGGTGAACATGCCGTAGCCGTTGCCGGCCTGAGGATCGTGTTGCGCGCCGACGAGCGTCCAGCCCATCTCGATGAGCCGGTCGGTCTCGCCGGTCACGTCGTCGGCCCACACGCCTTGATGGTGAGCGCCGGGGTGCACCGTCCCGTCCCAGAACGAACCGGGTGTGCCCTGGAGCAGTTCGATGTGCTGCGGGCCGTCGGCGGAGTAGGTGTAGCGGAGATGGATCTCCTGCAACCCCTCGGTCGGCGTCCACAGCGTCTGCGCCGGGTTGTCGCGCGCCTCTGACCACGTGACGCCCAGACTGTCGCCGAGTTCGGCCATGGCGGCGTCGAGGTCGGGGACGCGAACGCCGAGATGGAACAGGTCGGAGTAGTCGATCATCGGAGGCTCAGTTCGTTGCGTCGAGCGTGTCGGGATCGCCGAGGAGGGCGACGATCGTCTGGCAGAACGCCGCCGCAGGGGCACCGTCGAATGCGCGATGGTCCCAGGTCAGGCTCAGCGTCAGTCGCTTCGTGGTGGACGCCTTGTCCTTCTTGCCCACGACGACGTCGTCGCGCAGGCGGCCGACACCGAGGATCGCGGTGTTCGGCGGGTTGATCACCGGTGTGAATCCGTCGACGCCGAACATCCCGAGCGTGCTGACCGAGAACGTCCCACCCTCCAGATCGGGGAGCTCCAACGAACCGCTGCGTGCGGCGCCGGCGAGACGGCTCGTCTCGACACTCAGCGCGTTGAGGTCGAGGCCGGTGGTGTCACGGATCACGGGAACGATGAGCCCGTTGTCGAGCGCCACCGCCATGCCGACGTGCACGGTCGGGAGGAGCGCAACCCCTTCGTCGGTGATCTGGGAGTTGACCAACGGGTGCTCACGCAGTGCGCGAGCGGCCGCAGCGATGATGTAGTCGGTGTAGCTCGGCGCCGGTCCGACGCGCTTGCGAGCGTCGCGATCGGCGACGACCGCGTCGAGGTCGGCATCCATGAACAGCGTGAGCTGTGCCATCTGGGCGAGCGACTCGTGCATGCGGCGAGCGATCGTGCCGCGGATCCCGGTCATGCGCACGACCGACGTCGGTTCCTGCGTCGCGGGCAGCAACACCGGTGACGCCGGTGATGTGGTTGGCTCGAGCGCTGCACCCTCGGCCGCGCCGCCGAGCAAGCGACGAACGTGGAGCGCCACCGCTTCCTTGGTGACCCGCAACTCGGCGGGGTCGGGCGAGACCTGGTTCAGGTCGACACCGAGGAGATCGGCGAGCTGACGGGCCGCTGCGGTGGCGGGGACGCCGACACCGGGAGCGACCGTCGGACGCGCCGCGGCGGGCGCTGGTGCCGGCGTCGCGGTGACGCCCTCGAGGTCCTCCGACACGATGCGGCCTCCTGGGCCGGTGCCGCGGACGAGGCGCAGGTCGATGTTGCGCTCCGTAGCGAGTCGCTTCGCCATCGGCGAAGCGACGATCCGTCCGACGGTCGCGATCGCCGGTGCCGCCGTAGGCGCCGTCGTGGCGGTCGGTGTCGCGGCTGCCGGGGCGGCGACGGCCGCGGCCGGAGCTGCTGCTCCCGGGGCATCTTCACCGTCGGCGAGGAACCAGCCGATCAGTTCGCCGCATGCGAAGGTGTCGCCGACCTGGCCGAGTCGGTGGAGGCGGCCGGATGCGGCGGCCTCGACGTCGGTCTCGGTCTTGTCGGTTTCGATCCGCATGACGGCTGCACCGGCCGTGACCGTGTCACCGTCGTCGGCGAACCACTCGGTGATGGTGCCCTCCTCCATCGTGAGCCCGAGCTTCGGCATGATGAACTCAGTCGCCATGGGTTTCCTTTCGTGGTGATGGTTCGTCGAAGAGTTGATCGTGCGCAGCGAGTGCGAGGGTCTGGTCCACGTCGATCAGACGCGGTCCAGACTGCTCGATCGAGACGGTGATCGTCGTGTCCGCCGAGACAGGTGTGGTCCGTTCGCCGTCGTAGGCGACGACGCCGCCACCCGTGAGCTCGATCGTTTCGGACGGTCGGAGCGTCTCGACAGAGGCGACATGCAGTGTGGCGAACGTTCCGGGAGCGAGTGGCACTCGGACGTTGCGGCCGCCGGGACCGAGCTCGATGAGCACACCGTCGGGAGCGTTCCGGTCGACCGGATGGACCCGGCCGGCGATGCTCGCCAGGCCGGTGCTCGCCGGATTGGCGATGCACGCGACCACCCAGCGGATCGTCGCCGGATCGGTGACCGCCCGGGCACCGACGAATGCGGTGCCGATGAGTGCCGCTTCGACGAGGGCGTGTTCGTGGACCACGGCATCGCGAGCGGGATCGTCGATGCGCAACGAGACCCGTTTGGCCTGGTGAGCGACAGCATCGACTGCCACGGCGCCGGTTGCCACGAGGGCCGCGGCAACGCCGGCCGTCGTGCCGTCGACGGTTGACGGGAAGACGTTGTTCGTGCCGGTCGAGATCGCGATCAATGACACATCGGGCCATCCGGTGGCGACGTCACGGCACGTTCCGTCGCCTCCGAGGACGACCACGGCGCCGACCTGCTCCTTGCACATCGACTGCGCGGCCGCGATCGTGTCGAAGCCGGCACCGGTGAGCGGGCTCTCGAGAAACTCGAAGTGGCCATCGAGGCCTTCGACGGCACGCTGCGCCAGACGATGGGTGTCGGTGCTGAACAGCACTCGCTCGGCCCCCATCTCCACGGCACCTGCAGCGATTCGGCGCATGATGCCGATCTTGACGGCATCGGAGGTCTGGCCCGACGCCGACGTGAGCCGTCGGATGTCCTTGCCCGCGTGTGGGTTGACGATGATGCCGACCGACGAGGCGCCCGGTGAGGGCATTCAGACCCCCGGGCGGGCGAGGACGCCTCGGATACCGGCTTCGATGTCGTCGGCCGACGGCAGGTAGATCTGCTCGAGCACAGGACTGAACGGAACGGGCGAGAACGGCGCGGCGATGCGGGCCACCGGAGCGTCGAGATAGTCGAACGCCTCCTCCTGGATCTGCGCGGCGATCTCGCCGCCGAGCCCACCGAACCTGACGGCCTCGTGGACGACGACGACGCGGTTCGTCTTGCGGACCGACTCGACGACGGTTGCGGTGTCGAACGGCTGAAGCGTGCGCGGGTCGATCACTTCGACGTCGATGCCGTCGGCGGCCAGCTTCTCGGCGGCGTCCAACGCTTCGTTGGCCATGCGCCCCCAGCCCACCACGGTGACGTCGGCTCCCTCGCGCAAGATGTTCGCCTTGCCGAGCGGGATCTCGTACGCATCCTCTGGCACCTCGCCCTGCATGCCGAGCAGGCGCTTGTGCAGGACCATGATCGTCGGGTTGTCCTCGCGGATGCAGGCCGTCATCAACCCCTTGGCATCGTAGGGATTCGACGGTTGGACGACCTTGAGCCCGGGGATGTGGCACAGCAGCGCTTCGAGCGACTGGCTGTGCTGCGCTGCGGCAGACAACCCGGCGCCGCCGCCGGTCGTGATCGTCAGCGGAATCGTGGCCGCGCCGCCGAACATGTATTTGATCTTGGCTGCCTGGTTGACGATCTGGTCGAAGGCGACGCAGAGGAAGTCCATGAACATGATGTCGACGATCGGGCGCAGACCGCTGGCTGCCGCCCCCACGCCGAGCCCGATGATCGCCTGCTCGCTGATCGGCGTGTCCACGACGCGACGCTCGCCGAACTCGGCCTGCAGACCGGCATAGGTCTGGAACACGCCGCCGAAGGCACCGATGTCCTCGCCGGCACAGAAGATGTCGTCGTCGGCGGCCATCGCCTGGCGGACGGCTTCGTTGAACGCCTGGCCGTAGGTGAGCTTGCGGGTCATGCCGGAACCTCCGCCGCGGTGGGCGCCATCTCGGTGTACACGTCGACCAGCAACTGATCGGCGGTCGGCACCGGGCTCGCCTCGGCGAACTCGATGGCGGTCGCGATGTCGGCGCGCAGTTCGGCCCAGATCGCATCGATGTCGGCGCGCGATGCGGTGCCGTTGGCGATCAGATGCTCTTCGAAGGTGAAGATCGGATCGCGTTCTCGCCACTCCGCGACCTCGTCGTCGGTGCGGTACTTGAGTCCCAGGTTCTGCACGCCGTGGTGGTTGTAGTAGCGGTAGGTCTTGGCCTCGATCAACGACGGCCCGTCGCCGCGACGGGCCCGGGCGACCGCTTCGGTCGCGGCCTCGTGAACAGCGACCACGTCCATTCCGTCGACGATGACGCCAGGCATGCCGTAGCCCGCGGCGCGGTCGATGATGTCGGTGATCGCCATCGTCTTCTCGCGTGCGGTGAACTCGCCGTACTCGTTGTTCTCGCAGGCGAAGACGACGGGCAGCTTGAGTGCGCACGCCATGTTGGCGGCTTCGTGGAAGGCGCCGATGTTGGTCGAGCCGTCACCGAAGAAGGCAACGGCCACGTTGCCTTCGCCGCGGTACTTGTCGGCGAAACCGGCGCCGACCGCGATCGGTGCTCCCGCGCCGACGATGCCGTTCGCTCCGAGCATGCCGACCTCGAGGTTCGAGATGTGCATCGAGCCGCCCTTGCCCTTGTTGTAGCCGGTCGACTTGGCCATCAGTTCGGCCATCATCTCGTTGAACTGGCCGCCCTTGGCAACGAGGTGGCCGTGCCCTCGGTGGGTCGAGGTGATCTGGTCGGCGTCGGTCAGCGCCGCGCACACACCGGATGCGACGGCTTCCTGGCCGACGTAGAGGTGCAGGAATCCCGGAAGTTTCGCCGCCTCCGCGAGCTTGCCGGCTGCTTCTTCGAACAGTCGGATGCGGACCATGCGGCGGTGCAGATCCATCTGCACCTCGGTCGAGAGTTCCATGTGGCTCCTGTCTGCTGGGCGTGTGGCTGAGTGGGCGAGTGTCGGACGGGGCTCAGCGGCTGAGGATCGTGACGCCACTGATGCCGGGGGCGCCGTACACGTGGGTGTAGGCCACCTTCGGATCGTTGGGGACCTGGCGTTCGCCGGCGTCGCCACGCAATTGGAGCACGTTCTCGTACACCTGGCGAAGCCCGGAGGCGCCGATCGGCTCGCCGTTGGCGAGGCATCCGCCGTCGGTGTTGACCGGGAGGCGTCCGTTGATCTCGGTGTCGCCGTTGGCGAGCATCTGTTCCTGTTCGCCGTGCTCGCAGAACCCGTTCTCGGCCATGTGCATGATCTCGGCGCCGGCCTCGGTGTCCTGGAGTTGGGCGACGTCGATGTCTTCGGGGCCGATGCCGGCCATCTCGAAGGCCGCCTTGGAGGCAGCCGCCGTCGGACCGGCGTCGCGCTCGAGCGCGATCGACGGTGCCAGCACCTCGAACGAGCCGAACTTGCGTGTCCGCACCGCAGCAGCCTGGAGGTAGATCGGACGGTCGGTGTAGTCCTTGGCCTTGTCGGCGCGGCAGAGCACCATCGCAACGCCGCCCTCCCCGGGCGAGCAGAACATGTACTGCGTGAGCGGGTAGGAGAGCATCAGGGAGTCGAGGACCTCCTGTTCGCTCAGCGGCTTGCGTCGCCATGCCATCGGGTTGATCGAACCGTTGCGGAACGCTTTGGAGGCGACGCGCGCCAGGCTGGCCTGCGAGATGCCGTACTCGTGCATGTACCGGGTGATCTTCATGCCGAAGAACTGCGTGGTGAGCGCGAGTCCCGAGCCGCCGTACCAGTCCTTGCCGCGCGGCCCCCGGATCCGGAATGCGCCGGGCTCGTGCTTGTCGAAGCCGATCGCCATGCCGACGTCTGCGGCACCCGACTCGATCGTGTTGACCGCCTGCGCCAGTGCGGTGCCGCCGGTGGCGCATCCGTTGACGACGTTGGTGAAGGGCAGCCCGGTCAGCCCGATGCGGCTCACCATCGTGTCGGCCGCGCCACCGTCCATCGAGCCGCCGACGGCGAACTGCATGTCGGACCACTGCTTGCCGCAGTCGGCGAGCGCCCGCCGCACGGCGATGACGCCCTGGTCCATGCCCGAGACGCCGTCGGTGCGGCCGAACTCGTGCATGCCGATTCCGACGATTGCGACGTTGCTCATGATGCGTCTCCTCCCGAGGTCGACGATTGCGTTGGTGCGAATGCGTAGGTGACGACCTGGTTGCCGTCCTCGTCGATGCAGAGTGGGTCGAGGACCAACTCCATCTCCATCCCGATGATCAGTTGCTCCGGATCGGACACGGTCAATCGGGCCTCGACGCGGACTTGTCCGGGCAGTTCGACGTAGCCGACGCCGTAAGGGACGAAGTCGTCGCCGGTGGGGCCGAGGTACGGCGGCGCCTTCGGCGGGAATGCCTGGACCGTCCAGGTCCACAGCGTGCCGGTGGTCGCGAGTTCGATGTCCTCTTGTTCGTTGAACATGCACTTGGGACAGCCGCTCTGGCGCGGGAACATGTGGTTGTCACAGTTCGTGCAGCGGCTGCCGAGCAGCTTCGGCCGGCCGTTGTCGATCGTGAAGATGCCATCGGCGACAGCGACATTCGTGGTCATGGGGTTCCTCGTCAGGGGTCGGGTCAGGGTCGGGTCATCGTCGGGCTGGGTCCCGTCGCGCCGAGGGCGTCGAGATCCTCGCGCGGTGCTAACTGAATGATCGTTAAGGAACGCAGACTAGCAGTCGGGCGTTGTCCGTCTCGCAGCGAACGCAGCGCCGCGAGGCACGCAATTCGGGAGTGGTCAGGCCCGGTCAGGGCTGAACCAACCGTCGATCAGCGCATCGAGTTGACGCTCCACATCCCCTTCGCCCACGCCCAACGAGTTGACCTCGTCGGCGTGCGACAGACCCAACAGGAGCAGGTAGTACATCTTGACCTGGCTCGGCGACAGTCCGGCCTGCTGCTCCAGCCGCACGGCGTTCTCACGCTGCCATTCCCCGAGCAGTTCGGCGACCTCGGGTTGGCGGATCGCGGCGCAGTGGAGTTCGGCGACCAGGACCCGGGTCGGCGCGAAGTCGGGTTGCAGCCAGTACCGGGCGATCTCGCGGATCCCGGCCTCTCCGGGCAGTCGATTCATCGTGATCGCCTGCAGTTCGTGCTTGATCGCCTCGACCAGCAGTGCGGCCTTGCCGCTGAAGTGGCTGTACACCGCCGGGGTCGACACGTCGGCGCGGCGGGCGATGTCAGCGAGGGTGGCGCCGTCGTAGCCGAACTCGACGCAGGCGTCGACGGCGGCGCGCAGCAGACGTTCACGCGTCGGGGTGCCGTGTTCGTCGACCTTCGGTGGCCGACCGATGCGTCCCGACGGCGCGTCGGGGTCACTCATCGTCGGCACGGAGCATCATTCAGGCGGAGCCGCCGCGTGCCCAGCGCAACGACCGGCGCAACAGTTCGGCGTAGGCGGGTTGTTCCCACGAACCACGCTCGATGTTCGGGTAGTAGTCGACCACGGGCACCATGTCGTAATGCCCGCGGCAATGACCGAGTGTGTTGTAGAGCACCGCTCCGTCGCCGAGCTCGCGCAGGTACATCACCAGGTGTTCGTCAGATCCCGTCGTCCAGTCGGATTCCACGAATCCGCGCGCCGTCCCCGACCATGTGGTCTGCAGGAGCGCGACCAACGCACCACGGTCGGCGTGCTCGGACAGGTAGAGCTCGTCATCGGTCTCGAACGGCTCGATGCCGGCGACGAGCCAGTGATCGTCGGTCGAGCGCTCGACCAGATACGGCATGATCGGCGGATGAGCCACGAACTGTGAGCCGAGCGTGTCGGCCCACAACGGGAAGACCCGGGGTGAGTCGACACCGTTCGGTGTGCCGACGTCGAGCGCCGAGTTGGTGCCGTGCAGGGCCAGCCAACGCCCGCCGGCGATCACCCAGTCGCGGATCTGTTGCTGGGCCTCCAGGCTCGGACGGATGTTGCAGGTGTAGCTGACGAGGATCGATCCGGCGACGATGCCGGCCGTGTCCTCGTAGTCGGGCTGGACCCGCACCCGGAACTCCTCGTGCTCGCCCAGCAGCTTCAGCAGCTCCAGGCGGGCGAAGTCGACGTCGTGGTACATCCCGCCTGCGACCAACGTGACGTCGATCCGACTGCCGGGTGCGTCGTTGTCGTTGCTCATCGCAAGATCAGTAGTCGACGCGCTTGAGGAATCCACCGTCGACGGTGACGTTGACACCGTTGACGTGCCGGGCCCGATCGCTGGCGAGGAACGTGACGACGTCGGCGACATCCTGCGGGGTTCCGAGCTCGCCGCCGGGATGGTTCTTCTGGGTCGCCTCGTAGAACGCCGCCATGTTGTCCTTGATCATGTTCCAGTCGCCGCCCTCGACGAAGATCGGTCCGGGCGACACGACATTGCACCGCACGCCCCGGGCACCGAGTACCTGGGCCTGCCCGAGCGTCCAGTTGGTGACGGCGGCTTTGAACGCGCTGTAGCTGCCGGACCCGGAGGCGAAGTGTTCGGCGACTGCCGTGGTGCCGATGCTGATCACGGAGCCTCCGCCGTCGGCGAGGGCATCGGCGGCCGCACCGACCCCGAGCACCAGCGACATCAGGTCGATGTTGAAGTTGTTGATCCACTTGTCGGTGCTCCGGGCCGGCTTGCCCGAGGTGTTGTGGACATAGACGTCGATCCCGCCGAGCTGTTCGGCCGACGATGCGACCCACGCGGCGAGCGCGTCGCCATCGGCGGCATCCACTGCGCTGCCGATCACGGTGCCGAGACTCGACATCTCCGCGACCGCGGCATCGACGCCCTCGGCGTTGCGGGCGCAGATGGACACCGAGGCGCCCTCGGCGAGCAGCGTCTCCGCGATCGCTCGTCCGAGCCCCTTGGTGGCTCCCGTGACGAGTGCCTTCTTGCCGCTGAGTCCGAGGTCCATGGTTGTTCTCCTGTCGTCGATGTTCTTCGAGGCGTGCCGTCGTCCGACGGCGTCCGGTTCGGGCCGCAACTTAACCGAATGCTCATTCGGTATCAGCAGTCGGACGGGGCCGGTCCGCATCGCTCGGACGTCGAGCGGACGCATACGGTGCCTCCATGCCCGGCGATGCCTACGACACCATCAAACGATTCTGGGAGATCCAGGACGAGGGCGACTATGCAGCGCTCGCGCCGCTGTTCGCCGACGACGCCGAGGTGGTCGACCCGGTGTACGGCACGTTCGTCGGCGGTGAGGCGATCGCCGGGTTCTTCACGATGATGAACTCCGAGATGGCCAAGGCGGGCGCCAGCTTCAGTCTGGTCGAACTCGCCGGCGACGACGAGACGGCGTGGGCGCAGTGGGAGGCCCGCACCAACAAGGGCATTCGCCACGGGGTGGGCGTGTATCGAGTCCGCGATGGCCGGCTCACCTACTACAAGGACTACATGAACCCATGAGCGAGCCGATCACCGGTCGTGTCGTCATCGTCACCGGGGCAGCGTCCGGCATCGGGCGCGCCGCGACCGAACGACTGCTCGACGGCGGGGGAGCGGTGGTGGCCGTCGACCGTGAGGCTGCGGCGCTCGCGTGGGTCGACGAACTCGGCCCGGGAGCGCGCGTGGACACCGTCGTCGGCGATGTCACGTCGGCCGAAACCAATGCGAACGCGGTCGCTCGCGCGCTCGAACGGTTCGGCCGTCTCGATGCAGCGGTGTTCAACGCCGGCGTGTCGATGAGCGGTGACCTGCTGGAGCTCCCGATGGAAGAGTTCGACCGGACGATCGCGGTGAACGTGCGCGCCGTCGCGCTCGGCATCCGCTCGGTGGTGCCGGCGCTGCGCGCCGGCGGTCAGGGACGCATCGTGGTGACCGCGTCGACGTCGGGCCTCGGTGGCGACCCGAACCTGTGGGCGTACAACACGGCGAAGGGAGCCGTCGTCAACCTGGTGCGGGCCGCCGCGGTCGACCTCGGCGCCGACGGCATCACCGTGAACGCAGTCTGTCCCGGGCCCACCGAGACGGCGATGACCTCGAGGCTGCAGTCACTCCCAGTGCTGCACGAGGAGTTGCGCCGCACGATCCCGCTCCAACGGTGGGGGCGCCCCGAGGAGATCGCCGCCGTCATCGCGTTCCTGACGTCGGCCGACGCGTCGTTCATCACCGGGGCGATCGTGCCGGTCGATGGCGGCGTCACCGCCAACACCGGCCAGTTCCGCCCGCGCCCGCTCGCCGACTGATCGACCGCGGTCGCTCGGGGTCGGCCGGGCTGCTTCGCGTTTGCAATGGTGAGGCCATGAGCCTGATGGACAGTTTCGATCTCTCCGGCCGCGTCGCGGTCGTCACCGGTTCGGGGCAGGGCATCGGCCGCGCGATTGCCTGGGGTCTCGCCGACGCCGGCTGCGACGTCGTGCTCAACGCCCGCCGGATCCCCGACCTCGAGGAGACCGCACGCGGGGTCGAGGAGCGGGGGCATCGCGCGTTGATCGTGCCCGGCGACATCCGGGACCTGTCGGAGTCGTTGGCCGACGAGGCGATGGCGACGTTCGGGCGCATCGACATCTGGGTCAACAACGTCGGTGGGTCCGACGAGAAGACGACGCGCATGCTCGTCGACACACCCGACGACATCTTCCGCTCGCAGCTCGAGCTCAACCTGACCTCGGCGTTCCAGGGCTGCAAGGCCGCCGCGAAGCGGATGAAGCCGGGCAGCTCGATCGTCAACATCAGCTCCGGCGCCGGCATGAGGGGTTCGCCGTTCACGGGACCCTATGCAGCAGCCAAGGCCGGCATGAACAACCTCAGCCAGACGCTCGCGCTCGAACTGGCCCCCGACATCCGGGTGAACACCGTCGCACCGGGACCCGTCGCCACCGAAGCGTTCGACGAGGTGCTCAACACGGGCGGTCAACTCGAGGCGATCGCGGCGACGATCCCGTTGGGTCGCATGGGCGAGCCCGATGACATCGCCGGCGCCGTGCTGTACCTCGCGTCGGATGCGGCGTCGTGGGTGACCGGACAGCTGATTCTCGTCGCCGGCGGCAGAACCCAACGCTCGCACGACTATCGCCCTCGTACAGACGGGGCGCCCTGACCGACGGTTGTGGCACACCACCGCGCGATACTGGCGTGATGGCAGGGAGCACGCGCACGCGTACCAAGCGCCTCGGGCGTCCCCCGGCCACCGATTCGGCTGAGACGCGCGAGCGCATCATCGACACCGCGCGAGCGGCATTCGCGAGCGGAGGCTACGACACGTCGACCAATCGCGAACTCGCAGCCGGGGTTGGCATCACCGCCGGCGCCCTCTATCACTACTTCGGTTCCAAGCTCGACCTCTATCTCGCCGTTCACGACGACGTCCAGGAGCGGGTCTACGGACAGTTCAACGCGGTGGCCGAGGCGGCCGACGGATTCCTCGCGAAGTTCGATGCCGTGCTCGACATGGCACACGAACTCAACGAGCAGGACCCGACGCTCGCGGCGTTCCTCGGCGTCGTCCGGTCGGACATGCGTCGCCACCCCGACATCGCGGCAGAACTGTCCCAGCACGCGCAGCGGCGTGAGCGGTTCTTCGTCCGGCTCGTCGACGCGGGCATCGACGCGGGCGAGATCCAACCGGACCATCGTCCGTACATGATCGAGTTCGTCACGACGATCCTGATCGGTCTGACCGATGGAGTGTCGGACGACTCGGAGCGCCACCAGCGAGCGATCAGCTCGATCAAGATGGTCCTTCGCGGGCAGATGCTGACGCCCACCGACGCCTGAGTGTTCGGCTTGCGACCTTCGACTCCAGCTCGATCAGTGCCACGTTGTACCGTGCGCAGCCGAGACAACAAGGAGGGTTCGCATGGGAGTACTCGACGGGCGAGTGGCCTGCATCACCGGTGGCACGCGGGGGATCGGCTTGGCAATCGCCAAGAGCTTCCTCGAGGAAGGTGCGAGGGTGGTCGTCAACGGGCGTGACGAGAGCAAGGCGGAGCGCACACTTGCAGAACTCGGTGCCGGTGACCAGGTCGCCTACATTCCCGGCGACGTCAAGAAGCGCGAAGTCTGCGAGGCCATCGTCGATGGCACCGTCGAGCGTTTCGGCCGGATCGACATCCTCGTTCCCAATGCCGGCGGATCTTCGGGCAATGCGCCGGTCGCCGATCTGACCGACGAGGCGATGCAGGATGCGCTGGTCTGGAACTTCTGGCACACGTTCTGGACGATGCGCCGTGCCTTCCACTACATGATCCCGCAGCAGTGGGGACGGGTGATCAACATCAGTTCGGTCGAGGGCAAGGTCGGCAAGCCCGGCCTCTCGATCTACGTCGTCTCCAAGCACGCGATCAACGGGCTGACGAAGTCCGCCGCGCATGAGGTGGGCACGCTCGGTATCACGGTCAATGCGCTCTGTCCCGGGGCGATCGAGACCGACACGATGATGGAGCAAGGCCCGCCAGCGGCCGAGTCGATGGGACTGTCGTACGACGGTCTGCTCGACATGTTCGCGCAGGAGTCCGCGATCAAGCGGCTCAACGACGTCGAAGACTGCGCCGCGGTGGCAACACTGCTCGCCTCGGATGCCGGCGCCGGCATCACCGGATCACTCATCTCGATCGACGGCGGCACGGCTCCCTACTGAGCCCGGGCCACACGAAAGGAACCATCATGGGAAAGCTCGACGGAAAGGTCGCCTGTATCACGGGCGGCACCCGCAGCATCGGACGTGCAATGGCCGATGCCTTCCTTGCCGAAGGCGGCAAGGTCGTCGTCAACGGTCGCGACGAAGCGAAGGGCCAGGCGTGTCTCGACGAGATGAACGCGGGCGACAACGCGGCGTTCTTCGCCGGTGACGCCTCCAAACAGGATGCGGTCGAAGGCCTGATCGACTTCACGATCGAGCGCTACGGCCAGCTCGACATCTGCTGCCTGAACTCCGGCGGGGTGCTCAACACCGCACCGGTCGCGCAGATGAGCGACGAAGAATGGCAGCTCGAGGTCGACTGGAACCTCAACCACGTCTTCTGGGGCATGCGCCGCGCGCTGCAGCACATGATCCCGCGTGAGTCCGGACGGGTGATCGTGACCTCATCGGTCGAGGGCAAGCTCGGCAAACCCGGCATCCCCGGTTATGCCGCCACGAAGCATGCCGTCAACGGCCTCGTCAAGGCGGCTGCTCACGAGAACGGCACGCTCGGCATCACGATCAACGCGATCCTGCCGGGCCTGATCGAGACCGACATCGTCCGTGCCACCGGACCTGATTCCGCAGTCGCGATGGGGCTCGGGAGTTACGAGAACCTGATCGAGGCGTTCAGCTCGGAGTCGGCGATCAAGCGACCGAACACCGTCGAGGAGGTCGCCGCGGTCGCCGTGCTGCTCGCATCCGACGCGGCCAAGAACATCACGGGCTGCATGTTCCCGGTCGACGGCGGGACGATGCCGTACTGACGATGCGATGACGTGACGAGGTGAGTGGATGATCACGCCGGTGGAACCCGCCGAATACTCACACCTCGCGCACGCGAACGACCTCGAACCGTCCGCCGGGCACGCCATCTTGCGCGAACGATGCCCGATACACGTCGAGGATGCGCACGACCCGCCGTTTCTCGTCGTCGGCCGCCATGCGGAGGTCTTCGACGTCATCATGCGTCCTGGCGAGTGGCGCAACGGGTTCGGCGTCGGCGTGAACCCGTCGCCCGGCGGAGTACTCGGTACCACCGACGACCCCGACCACCGGCGTCAGCGGCGGATCCTGCAGGACACGTTCCGTCCGGCCGCACTGGCCCGCCTCGACGACGAAGTGGCGGAGATCGGCGAGACGCTCTGGAGTGACGCCTTCGGCGACAGCGGCGAGGGTGACTTCGTTGCGCTCTTCTCGTTCCCGTTCCCGGCGATCGTCATCGCCGCGCTGCTCGGGGTGCCCCGCGATCGCCGCGACGACTTCGGGCGGTGGTCCGACGACATCGTCAACAGTCTCGGTGGTGCCGATCATTCGCTCGCCGAGGCGGCGAACCGGCAGATCTTCGCGTTGGTCGACGAACTGGTCGACGAACGGATCGCTCAGCATGCGATCGGCGCGGAGTTGCCCGATGACGTGCTGTCGGTGATGGCCCTCGCCGAACTCGACGGCGGGCTGAGTCGGCGAGAGGTTCGCCAGCTCAGCCAGCAGCTGCTGGTGGCAGGACACGAGACGACCGCCAGTCTGATCTCGCTGATGCTGTACCGGTTGATCGAGCAGCCCGAGTTGATCGAGCAGCTGCGCGCCGACCCCGGTCTGATCCCCTCGGCCGTCGAGGAGTTCCTTCGGTACGACTCGCCGGTGCAGGGCTTGTTCCGGGTCAACCCCGAGCCGGCAGTCGTGGCCGGCGAGGAGATTGCGGCCGGGACCCGATTGCAGGCCCTGTTCGCATCGGCCAACCGCGACCCCGAGGCATGGGACGATCCCGACACGATCCGACTCGATCGGTTCGGTCCGGGATCGAAGCCGCATCTTGCCTTCGGCTGGGGCGTTCATCACTGCATCGGCAACGTGCTGGCGCGTCGAGAAGGCCAGCTCGCGCTCGGCTGGATGGTCGAGCGGTTCGAGACGGTCGAGCTCGTCGGACCGGTCGCGGTGAACGATCCGTTCGTACTGCGCGGCCTGACGACCTTGCCGATCCGTTGGACCGTGCGTCAGCCGAGCAACTGACGCGACGTCTCCAGCACCTTCCGGGCCCGGTCGGTCGGGTCGGGGAAGCCGGCGCGAAGTGCAGCGGAGCGGATCTCCATCGAGAGCGCAGTGTGCTCGGGGAGGACGGCCACGAGGTCGAGGATCGGGAGGCCGCCATCGCCGAGGAGCGTGCGGCCGTCGAGCGCTTCGGTGTAGAGCACCTCGGGCGCGATCGCCGGTGCATCGCAGAGTTGGGCGTAGGGGAGTCGGTTCGGCTCGATCGCGGCGACGGCGGCGATCGTGCCGCCCGTGCGGTCGAGATGCAGGTTGTCGATCAGCACTGCTGCATTGGGCCGGTCGACGGCGTCGAGAACGGCGAGACTCTGCGGAAGGTCGCGGATCGACATGAACGCCATGAACTCGAGGCTGCAGCCGATGCCCAGCGGTGCGGAGAGGTCGCACAGCTCCGCGAAGCGTTCGGCGAACCGCTCGTCGTCGACCCCACGTGACACGACGAGCAGGTTCCGTGCGCCGACGGTGGCCGCAGCTTCGATCATCCGCTCGCCGTGGTCGCCGTCGGGGGTCACGAAGATCGGCTCCATGTCGAGCGCGATCAGTCCGGTGTCGTCCAGGCGCCGACGAACCTCGGCGGCGATGGCGTCGGTCCACGATGCGGCGTCGAACCAGATGCCGCAGGCCGGCCAGCCCGCGTCGGCACACGCCGCCACGAACTCGGCCGGCCCCGTCTCCGGGCAGACGCCGGCTGCGAGTGACAGGAGTCGGTCGGTCGGCGCCACGCCCGTCACGTTAGATCGCTGGCGCGTGCGCGGTGATCGACGAGCGTGTGGCTGTCGAGAGCGAACCACGGTTCGAAGCCGTGCCGGAGGAGGTTGCGCTCGGAGTCGCCACCGGGAACGGCGGTAGTGGTGGCGATGTCGCAGCCGAGTTCGATCGCCGTGCGCAGGCGATGGACGATCAGCGCCGATTGCACGCCTCGTCCGCGCTCGGCGGGCATCGTCGACATCGCACCCAGGGTTGCCACGCCCTCGCGGACTGTCAGGCTCGCGCATCCGACCGGCCGACCCGTCGCCCGATCGCCGGCCACGACGAAGCGTTCGCCGTCGACCTCGGCCGCGGCTGCGGCGAACGCATCGCTCACCATCACCGCGGTCGGCGTCACATGTCCCCAACCTGCTGCCGAGGTCGCCTGCCACACCGACAACAGGGCGTTGTTCGCCGGCTCGATCACGAACGTTGGATCGCTCTCGGGCAACACCATGTCGGGGCCGAGTTCGATGAACAACGCCGACTTCGTCCCGTCGGCTCGATAGCCGCGTGCGGCGACCTGCGTGAGTGCGCGGGCATCGGTTGCGGGACTCGTTTCGAAGCAGGGAGCCACGCCGACCGCGGCGCAACGTGCTTCGAACTGAGCCCAGTCGGCGGGCGACAACGGCCCGTCCAACCCGACGGCGATGGCCCGATTGACGTACATCCCTGCGCCGCACAGCACCACGTATCCACCGGCCAGAGGAAACGATTCTGCTCCCCACGACGGATCCTGGCGGGCGAGCACGCTCGCGAGCGCTGCGGCGTCCTGGGCCCACACCCGCAGGACCCGCACCATCGTCGTGCGGCTCACCGCCGCAGCGGACTGGTTGCGGGTTCGCGCAGGGGGAGGAGCGCGTCCAACAGGTTCTCGGGCTTCGAGATGCCGACGATGTACACCATGCGCTCGGCGACCCTGCCCTCCGCATGGACCGCACCGGCCGGCAGGATCAACTTGTCGCCGGGTCCGAGCTCGAGGCGGTTGCCGTGCTCGTCGAGGACGTAGCTCGATCCTTCGAGCACGTACCCGCAGTTGTCGACGTCGTGCCAATGGAGCGGCAATTCCTCCATCCGCTCCGAGACGTACGTCGTCGGCCAGAGATCGAGGCGTGCGATGTCGGCGAGCACCTCCTCCTTGGTGGAGAACGCACCGTGGACAACGGTCATCGGTCCTGGTTCGAGCGGCATCGACATTCCTCCCGGATCTGCTCCGTCGAACGGTAGTCGTCGTCGGTTCGCGCCCCCGGGCCCGAGGCGCGCCTCGCCGCTCAGGCGGCGGTGCGACGGCCTGGTGGTCCGGTGTTGTGGATCGATCCGTCGGGGAGTCGGAGGGTGAGTTCGCGGTGGGGTCCGAGTTCGATCACCCAACCGTCGTGGTGGATCTTGCCGTGATGCTTGGAGCACAACGGCAGCAGATTGTCGAGATCGGTCGCCCCGCCGTTGCGCCACCAGATGATGTGATGGAGCTTGCAGCGGTCGTAGGCGATGCTGCAGCCCGGGATCGCACAGCCTCGATACAGCCCCCGCAACGCCCGGCGTTGCGGCCGGTTGGCCAAACGGGTGCTGCGTCCGAGGTTCAGTTCGCCCGGTGCGTGCAGCACGACGCCGTTACGCACGACCACCGCATGGACGTCGGCGTCACCGGCCAACTCGGCCAACACGCGAGCAGGAATCTCGACGGGGATCGGCCACTCCGCGACCGGTCCCGGCCCGTGGGTTGCAGGGTCGGCGTCGGCGTCGACGACCACGACGTACTCGGAGCGCCCGGAACGGGCGACACCGGCGGTGCCGTCGATCAACGCGATCAGTGCATGCCCGGTGAGAAACCTCTGCTTCTCGACCGGATCATCCGGGCAGCCCTGCGGCACGGCTTCGGCGAACAGTGCCTCGACGGTCGTGGCCAGTTTCGAGGCGAGGCGGACGCCGGTGACCGGGTCGAACTGGCCGCGCAGATTCCACATGCCTTCCGCATCGACCCATGACGAGGCACGAACCGCCCGCCGTTGACGCGCCAACCGGTCCATGCCGTCGTCGGTCTGGATCCGTTTCGCCTCCAGCGCCACCCGCCGGGCGAACTGCTCCACCGTCGACGACGCCGCTACATCGGCCAACGCATCGACACGATCGAACAATTCGCTCCGTTGCGCCACCGGCAACTGCGCTGCCGCCCGGGTCACCGCATCCACATGACCAGACGTCGTCTGACCGTCACCCAACGTCTCGGCCAGCTTCGGCGTCGATGCCAGCGTGCGTGAACGTTGGGTGGACTTCGCCGCCGCTCCGATCGAGGTCTTCGCAGCGTTCGCCACACGGGCCTCCGCGAACCCGTCCGACGACAACTTCGCCACCAACGCCGCATGCTGCGCATCGACCCACGACTGGATCTCGCGCACCGCGATCAGCCCCGATTCGACCAGATCATCGGACGCTGACGCCGCATCGCGCACGGCGATGATGCGCCCCGCCCGCTCGGCAACTCCAACCGCATCCATACCGCCAAGCATGACAAGGGGGTATGACACAGTTGGCCGGTCCCCGACGAGAAATCTCGAAA
>JAHENF010000045.1 GCA_024643255.1 Ilumatobacteraceae bacterium | reverse complement strand
GATCCGGCCGCATCGGTCGGCGATTCACTGCGGCTGCTCGATCAGGCGATGGGCACCGCCGAATATCGCGAAGGTGTCGCCGCCCTCACCGAGAAGCGCCCACCCAACTTCTGACCCCAATCGTTGCGATGAGATTCCGGCCCACCTCTCGCGCCGAAACCTCATCGCAACCCCAACCATGAGAATCAAGCCCACCCCTCGCGCCAAAACCTCATCGCAACCCCAACCATGAGATTCCGGCCCACCCCTCGCGCCAAAACCTCATCGCAACCCCAACGATGAGAATCAGGCCCACCCCTCGCGCCAAAACCTCATCGCAACCCCAACGATGAGAATCAGGCCCACCCCTCGCGCCGAAACCTCATCGCTCGTGATGGGATCGGGTGGGATCGGTCAGGTGGGGATCAGCGCGGCGGCGTCGAGGTCGAGGGCGGCGGTGAAGGAGCGGTTCGCCATCTCCGTGACCAGCTGCTTGCCACGCTCGTTCGACGGGTCCATGCCGCCGCCGGCGACGACGCTGTAGACGGTCATCATGCCGGTCGCCGCCCGGTAGTCGTCCCAGGCGGTGTCGACGGAGTAGCTGTCCGGTGGCGCACCGAGCGCGGACGACAGGCTCGAATACCAGACGTCGAGAAGGTCGCGCTCGAACTGCCGGCGGCCGTCGATGGTCATCGACTGCGTGAGGAAGTAGCAGACGTCGCCGATGCCCGGGTTGCGCATGGCGATCTGCCAGTCGATGATGCCGACGTGTTCACGGCCGGACGAGCTGTCGTCGAACATCAGGTTGTCGGCACGGAAGTCCCCGTGGCAGACCGTGTTCGGAGCGTCCGACAAGGACGTGGCGAGCTCTTCGTACGATTTCCCGACCTGCTCGCTCAGTCGCACAGCGCCGTCGGGCAGATCGGAGCCGAAGAGTTCGGAGAACATCGGCAACGCCTTGCGGTACTCGCCACCGGCGGACAGCATCACGGGATCAGTCCCACGCGGGAGCCACGTCAGCGTGTCGAGCGCGGGTGATTGCCACCATTCGGCGTGCACGAGCGCGAGCGCACGAAGCGACTCGGCGGCCCGCTCGAATTCGATACCGGCCACCTGGCTCACCATCGTGCGCCCACCGAAGTCCTCGATCATGAGCGCGAACTCGTTCGCCTCGGGATCGATGTGGTTGAAGTAGCAGCGTGGAATCCGCACGGGGAGCGACTCGCCGAGCTCGGCGTAGAAGCGGCCCTCACGCTCGTAGAACCCGAAGTGATCGCCGACGCCACGGTTCTCGGGAAGATTCGATGGCACCTTCAGGATCACGCTCGACGGCGCACCGTGCGCCGCCCCTTTGTAACGCAGCGTCAGTCGGGCCAAATTGCACAACAGTCCGACCCCCTCACCGATCCGGTCGTGTTCGACCTCGGCGACCTCGGTGTCGGCGTCGATCACGCCGGTCGATCGCAGTGCTCGCGTCACGAACTCCGGCGACGCATCCTCGGTCACCAACGGCACGTTCCCCATCCGGTCCCACTTTCGTCGGCTCGGTGACTCGGTGCCCCCGCACCGCCGAGTGACGGCGACGGTAGTGACACCCCTGCTGACGGTCAATGAGACATCGGTCTCACGGCGTCGATCTCAGAGAGTCGATCGGCGGAGCTGGTCGAGGACCTCGGCGGTGTGCTCGCCGAGCGACGGCACCGGACCCGGTGTCATGGTGTGGCCGTCGAAGTCGACCGGGGTGGCGACCGCCCGGAACGGCTCGTCGCCGTCGCGGGGTGTCATGTCGACGAAGCCGGGCTGTGCCTGCGGGTCGGCGATGACGTCGACGATCGACTGCACCGGCGCCCACCACACGTCGTGCTCGTCGAACCGCTCGGCCCACTCCGACAACGGGCGTGTCGCGAAGGCGGCGTCGAACTCGGCGATCAGCTCGGCGGAGTGGCGCAGGCGCGTCACCACGTCGACGAAGCGCGGGTCGTCGGCCAGGTCGAGCCGATCGAGCGCGGCGAGGACCTTGGGCCAGTGGCGGTCGGCTTCGAGACAGATCAGCCAGAAGATCCGGTCGTCGCCGGCGCGGTAGCTGTTGATCAGCGGCGCTCGGCTCTTGTCTCGCGACCTGGTCGACTCCCGGCGGTCGAAGCGCAGTTGGATGCCGAAGTCCCAGGCGATCGAGTACATCCCGGTGCGCAGGAGACTGGTGCTCACGAGGCCGCCGCGGCCGGTCCGTTCGCGTTCGAGCAGCTTCGCCATCACGCCGGCCACGAGCGTCATCGCCGTCTGGTGGTCGCCCATGCCGGAGCGCAGGCCCGGCGGCATCTCCCCCGGCGGCGCCATCGTGTGGGCGAGCCCCGACCGCGCCCAGAAGGCGCCGACGTCGTAGCCGGCCCGGTCGCGGTCGTCTCCTTCGAGGCCGTAGCCGGTGATCGCGCCGTAGACGAGGTGCGGGTGGCGCGCACAGATCCGGTCCGGGCCGAGTTCGAGGCGCTCCAGCGCTCCCGGTCGCATGTTGGTGATCAGCACGTCGGCGGTCGACAACAGTCGGTCGAACACCGCATGGTCGTCGAAGTCACGCAGGTCGAGGACGACCGAACGCTTGCCGCGGTTGTCGACCTCGAACGGCGGGACGGGCATCGACCCGTCGAGGCCGACCGACCCGAACACCCCGCGTTGCGGATCGCCCGCAGCTGGTTCGACCTTGATGACGTCGGCTCCCCAGTCGGCCAGGATCCCGCCGGCTGCCGGCCCGGCGACCCAGACGCCGAGTTCGATGACGGTGAGCCCTGCGAGTGGGCCCGTGGAGGTCGGATCGACGGGGGTTTCCATCAGCCCAGTGCGGCGATCACGTCGGGCGGCGCCTGGACCAGTTCGATCAACACGCCTTCACCGCTGCGGGGCGTGTCGTCGTTGCCCTTCGGGTGGATGAAGCACACGTCGTGCCCGGCAGCGCCCTTGCGGATACCGCCCGGCGTGAATCGCACCCCCTGTTCCGTGAGCCAGTCGACGCAGGCGGCCAGATCGTCGATCCACACACCGACGTGGTTGAGCGTCGGCACGTGCACCTTCGGCGATCGCTCCGGGTCGAGCGGCTGCATCAGGTCGATCTCCACGGCGTGCGCACCGGAGCCGAGTCGCAGGATGTCCTCGTCGACATTCTCGGACTCGCTGACGTAGTCGCCCACCTTGTCGACGCCGAGCAGACCGGTCCAGAGGCCGGTCAGTGCACCCTTGTCGAGCCCGCCGATCGCGATCTGTTGGAGCCCCAGCACCCGGAATGGTCGTTCGGTCATGACGCGATGTTGCCTCGCGGCGACGAATTCCCGAGAATCCGGCATCATGGCGGGGTGACTACGACACCCGCGGAGACCGCCCGACCGTCGGATCTCGCCTGGGGTTCGTTCACGGAACACGGCCCGTGGGACCTCGACCGTGAACACATCCACTGGTCGGGGCTTCCCGCGACGCTGCGACGCCAGGCGCAGGCGGAGGTGCCTGAACTCACCGGCCCGCGTCGACTGCCGCCGGGGGCGCGCGTCGTCACCGTCGTCGCCCACCTCGGCAAGGCGGTCGCTCCCTGGATGCTCAAGAAGCGACGCGGGAAGTTCGCTGATGCCGAGGCCAGCCGCGCCGACATCTCACACCGCCTGCGGGTCGCCGCCGAGCGTCTCGGGCCCACCTACATCAAGCTGGGGCAGATCATCTCGGCGGGCGACGGTCTGTTCCCCGCCGAGCTCGTCTCCGAGTTCAAGAAGTGCCGCGACCAGGTGACACCGGAACCGTTCGACGTCGTCCGCCTGACCGTCGAACAGGATCTCGGCGCCCGCCTCGAGGACGTGTTCGGCCACTTCGAGGAGAGCCCGCTCGCCGCGGCGTCGATCGCCCAGGTCCATGCCGCGACGCTGCTGTCCGGCGAGCAGGTCGTCGTCAAGGTGCAGCGCACGACGGTGGCGTCGCTCGTGCGCAAGGACCTCAAGGTCATGGCCTGGTTGGCCCCGCACCTCGTCGGGCGCATCCCGGTGGCGGCGCTGGCGAATCCGCCGACCCTGGTGGAGTTGTTCGGCGAGACGATCGTCGAGGAACTCGACTTCCGGATGGAAGCCGCCAACATGCTCGACATCGCGACGATGCTGCATGATCTCGGCCAGGACCGCTATCTCGTCCCGCGGCCGCATCCGACGCTGGTGACGCGCCGCGTGTTGGTGATGGAGCGGGTCTACGGCTTCAACTTCGACGACGTCGTCGGCATGCAGGACGCCGGGATCGACACCGAGGAGGTCGTGCGGACCGCGATGATCGCCTTCATGGAGGGCGCCATCGTGGAGGGCATCTTCCACGGCGATCTCCACGGCGGCAACCTGTTCGTGCTCGCCGACGGCCGGACCGCGCTGCTCGACCACGGCATCGTCGGCCGCCTGACCGGTGCCCGACGCAATGCGTTCCTGCGCCTGATGCTCGGGGCGACGACGAACGACACCCGCGGCCAGATGGCGGCGCTCCGCGATCTCGGCGCGCTGCCGATGGACACCGACATCGAGGCCGTGATCCGCGACCTGCGACTCGACGACGAGGTGATCGATCCGACCACCCTGACCGGCGAGGAGATGGTCAAGGAGGTCCAGCGGGTGGTCAAGGCGCTCCTCGGCTACGGCGCCAAGCTCCCCAAGGAGCTGATGTTGTACGTGAAGAACATGGTGTTCCTCGACGGCGCCATCGCGCGGCTGGCACCCGATCTCGACATCCTCGCCGAGGTGGCCAACATCTCGATGCTGTTCGCCCAGAAGCACGGCGAACGCCTCGGGCGTGAACTCGGCGTCGACCCGTCGTCGGTCGAGTTCGACATGGACGGCGTGCGCGCCAGCATGGGCCTCGACTCGAGCGTGAACCGGCTGACGTACCGTGAGCTGCAACAGCGTCGTGAGTTGATCCAGCGGCGGATGCGCGATCACGTCGAGGCCGAACGCCCGCGGCTCAAGCGGTAGCGTCGCCACCCGTGCGTCTGGTCATTGCCCGCTGTTCCGTCGACTACTCCGGTCGGCTCGACGCCCACCTCCCGGAGGCCACCCGGCTGATCATGGTGAAGGCCGACGGCTGCGTGGCGATCCATGCCGACGGCGGCGCGTACAAGCCGTTGAACTGGATGAACGCGCCGAACACGCTCGTCGACAACGGCGACCAGTGGGTGGTGACGAATCCGAAGCAGGAGACGCTGACGATCACACTGCACGAGGTGTTGAGTGACGTGTCGGAGGAACTCGGCGACGACCCGGGACTGCAGAAGGACGGCGTCGAGGCCCATCTCCAGGAGTTGCTGGCGGCGAGCCCGCATGCGATCGAGGTGGGGTTGACGCTCGTTCGGCGCGAGTACCCGACAGCGATCGGCCCGATCGATCTCGTGTGTCGCGACGAGTCCGACACGGTGGTCGCCGTCGAGGTGAAGCGTCGAGGCGAGATCGACGGCGTCGAGCAGCTGACCCGATACATCGAGCGACTGAAGCTCGACTCGTCGCTCGGCGACATCCGTGGGGTGTTCGTCGCGCAGGTCGTCAAGCCCCAGGCGAAGGTGCTCGCCGAGTCACGGGGTTTCCGTTGGGTCGAGGTCGACTACGACGAACTCCGTGGCATGAAACCCGACGAGCTCCGCCTCTTCTGAACCGGTTACTCCGGCGTCACCATCAGCAGGTGGAGCCGGGGAGGACGGGGCGGGCGAGGAGCTGGTAGGTCACGCCGGCCTCGGAGAAGAACGACAGTTGGTTCGCCAACGCGAGCAGGTCGGCGATCTCCGTCGCCGGGAGCGTCGTGCAGTCGGCGGCATCGGCGAGACGCACCGACACGTCCGCCGGCCATGCTTCGACCGTCGGCACGATGTCGTCGGTGCTGTACGCCGCGATGTCGTCGATCGGGATCGCCTGGATCGCGTAGGCGTCCGGCTCGAACACTGACGTCTCGCCGAGGTTCTCCGCGCCGACGAGGGTGGTCAGGTCGCTCAGTTGGGCGAGGAAGTCGCTCAGTGCCTGGCGCTCGGGCGTGGTCTGGTCGCCGTCGGGCCCGGGGAAGCCGAGCGCGTAGGCCTCGTGGACCCAGCTCTGGCCGGTGGCATTGATGACCACCGTCGCGGTGCTGGCATCGGCCACCAGCGAGTCTTCGGTGAAGTCGAGGTCGGCCAGCAATCCGGCATCGTCGGCCGCGGCCAGGATCTTCTGGATCCCGGCCTCGGTGATCGTCTGCACCTGGATCGCGGGGAGCATCGGGCCGGGGTAGATCTCGATCTGCGCACCGGGGGTGAACACCCGACCGTCGCCCGAGACCAGGATGTTCGGCGTCTGCTGGAACGCGAACTCGCGCGGCGTGAACCCGTTGAGCTCGGCGTACGAGATCACGACGTCATCGGCTCCCTCCGGGTGGGGGTACGCGCTCGGCGGCGGTCCGTCGGTCGCCACCGGTGGGAGCGTCGAGTCGGAACCCGGCGATGAGTTCGCCGCGCCGTCGCTGCCGCACGCGGCGACGGCCACACTCAGGCCGACGATGGCGGCCAGCACAGGGAGCAGTCGTGTCGTCATGGTCGTTGGACGTCCGGACCATCGTGCTGGTTCCACGTCTCCCTTCCGATTTCTGCGCGCTACGGTCGCCCGCATGAGTCAACAGGTTCGTGGAATCATCGCCCGCGCGAAGGGTGAGCCCGTGTCGATGGAGACGATCGTGATCCCCGACCCCGGTCCGGGCGAAGCCGTCGTCGTGATCCAGGCGTGCGGTGTGTGTCACACCGACCTCCACTACCGCGAGGGCGGCATCAACGACGAGTTCCCGTTCCTGCTCGGGCACGAGGCGGCCGGCATCGTCGAGTCGGTCGGGACGGGCGTCACCGACGTCGCTCCCGGCGACTACGTGATCCTCAACTGGCGTGCGGTGTGCGGTGATTGCCGGGCCTGCCGGCGGGGTCAGCCGCAGTACTGCTTCGACACCCACAACGCCACGCAGAAGATGACGCTCACCGACGGCACCGTGTTGTCGCCGGCGCTCGGCATCGGCGCGTTCTGCGACAAGACGCTCGTAGCGGCCGGCCAGTGCACGAAGGTCGATCCGGCCGCGTCACCCGCGGCGGCGGGTCTGCTGGGGTGCGGGGTGATGGCGGGTCTCGGCGCGGCCATCAACACCGCCGGTGTCACGCGTGGCCAGACGGTGGCGGTGTTCGGATGCGGCGGGGTCGGCGACGCAGCGATCGCGGGCGCCCGGCTCGCGGGTGCCTCGACGATCATCGGGGTCGACATCGACGACCGCAAGCTCGAGTGGGCGAAGGGTTTCGGCGCCACCCATGTGTGCAACTCAACGGAGACCGACCCGGTCGAGTTCATCCGGTCGGTCACCGGCGGTTTCGGCGCCGACGTGTGCATCGAGGCGATCGGTCATCCGGCGGTGTACAAGCAGGCGTTCGAGGCCCGCGACCTCGCCGGCACGGTCGTGCTGGTCGGTGTCCCGAATCCCGAGATGATGTTGGAGTTGCCGTTCATCGAGCTCTTCGGCCGAGGCGGCGCGCTGAAGTCGTCGTGGTACGGCGACTGCCTGCCGTCGCGCGACTTCCCGATGCTGATCGACCTCTATCTGCAGGGTCGCCTCGACCTCGACGGTTTCGTGTCGGAGACGATCGGTCTCGACGGCGTCGAGGAGGCGTTCCACAAGATGGAGCGCGGCGAGGTCCTGCGCAGCGTCGTGGTGTTCTGACCGCCGCCATGAGCGTCGAATTGATCACGACCGACGGCATCTTCGCCCTCGACGGCGGGGAGTGGCAGGTCACGAACAACATCTGGATCGTCGGCGACGACCGTGAGGTGATCGTGTTCGACGCCGCGCACGACCACGAGGCGATCGTGTCGGCGATCAACGGCCGACGGGTGGCCGCCATCGTGTTGACCCACGGCCACAACGATCACATCAACGCTGCCGTCCCGTTGCGTGACGCCGTGGATGCGCCGATCCTCCTGCACCCCTCCGACCGGATGCTGTGGGACGTCGTGTGGCCGTCGGAGGCCCCGGATCGGGCGTTGAGTCCCGGCGAGCGGTTGAGCGCCGGCGGCCACGAACTGAGCGTCGTCCACACGCCCGGCCACTCTCCCGGCTGCTGCAGCTTTCACGACGCGGCCGCCGACACGGTGTTCACCGGCGACACGCTGTTCTGCGGCGGACCGGGCGCCACCGGGCGGAGCTTCAGCGACGAGGCGACGATCCTGCACTCGATTCGTGACCAGCTACTGGCATTGCCCGACCACACGGTGGTACACACCGGTCACGGCGACTCCACCACGATCGGTGCGGAGCGCGACGGGGTGCTGGCGCGAGCCGCGGAACTCGGGCTCTGATGTCGGGCCGGCCGATCGAGGTCGACGGTGTCGTCCAGCACTATGCATGGGGCGATCGGACGTTCATCCCGCAGCTGTTGGGTCGCACCGCCGACGGCCGGCCGTGGGCCGAACTCTGGCTGGGAACACACCCGAGCGGACCGACCACGACGTCCGACGGACAGCCGCTGAGCGAGCTGACCGGTCAGCTGCCGTATCTGTTGAAGGTGCTCGCCGCGGCCGAACCGCTCTCGCTACAGGTGCACCCGACCGGCGCTCAGGCCGCCGACGGCTTCGCCCGCGGGGTCTATCCCGACGATCGGGCCAAACCGGAGCTGCTGTGCGCGCTGACCCGTTTCGATGCGCTCTGCGGTCTCCGACCGATCGGTGCGACGCTGACCTTGCTCGGCTCGATCGGGGCCGAGGGGCTCGCCCACGCGCTGCGCTCCGACGGCGCGCTCGGCACGATCGAGGCGATCTACCACGGACGGTTCGATCCGGATCCCACGATCGTGGCGTGCGCCCGAAGTGGCCGCGTCGAAGCGCAGCTCGTGACCACGCTGGCGAACCGGTATCCCGACGATGCCAGCGCGATCGTCACGCTGCTGCTCAACCGGGTGACGCTGCAGCCCGGTGAGGCGATCCACCTCACTGCCGGCAACCTGCATGCCTACCTGGGTGGAGCCGGCATCGAGCTGATGGGGGCGAGTGACAACGTCGTGCGCGGGGGTCTGACGGTCAAGCACGTCGATGTCGACGAACTGCTCCGCATCCTCGACCCCACCCCGCTCGTCCAGCCGCTGATGCCGAATGCATCACGTACGGGCCGGTATCCGCTTCCCGAGGCGGGCTGCACGCTCATCCGTGTCGAGCCGGGCACCACCCACACGTCGACGGGTCACGAACTGACCGTGGGGCTCGACGGCCGGACGTTCTATCTGCCACCGGGTACGACGCTCAGCCCGAGCGTCACCTCGTACGTCGTGGTCGTCGGCTGACCTGAACGGCACGAAACGTCACGTTTGACCCGGCACCGTGTGAGGCCGTGTGACGGCGGGACGCTGTTCAGCGGGTGGTCTTGCGGATCTCGACGATCTTCTCCGACGCGTGGTTGGCGTCGGTGCCCTGCTCGTCGAGCAGGCGGGCGCGGTCCTTGTCGGCTTCGCGCGCCGCTTTGACGAGGTCGACGCGGGCCAGTGCGGCCTCGACGCCGTGGTCGTTGATGAACTCGGCCCACTCGACGAGTTGGTCGACCATCTCGTCCTCGGGGACCACCGCGACGTTCTGGCCCTTCACGAACAGGTGGCCGCGCTTGTTGCCGGCGGCGATCCCGAGGTCGGCGTCGCGTGCCTCGCCGGGGCCGTTGACGACGCAGCCCATCACGGCGATCTGGAGCGGGATCTCGCGGTCGGCGAATGCCGCCATCGCGCGGTTGGCGACGTCGATCACGTCGACCTCGGCGCGCCCGCACGACGGGCAGGCGATCAGGTCGACGTTCTTGCGCTCGCGCAGGCCGAGCGCCTCGAGCAGCTGGCGGCCGGCGCGTGCTTCTTCGACGGGGTCGGCGGTGAGCGAGTAGCGGATCGTGTCGCCGATGCCCTCCATCAACAGTGTGGCGATGCCGGCGGTGGCCTTGATCAACCCTGCGGGTGGCGGACCGGCCTCGGTGACACCGAGATGCAGTGGATGGTCGGTGACCTCGGAGAGCTGGCGGTATGCCTCGACCATCAGCGGCACGCTCGACGCCTTGACCGAGATCTTGATCATGTCGAAGCCGACCTCGTCGAAGTAGGCGATCTCCTGCTGCGCCGACTCGACCATCGCCTCGGGGGTGGCGCTGCCGTACTTCTCGTAGAGCGACGGGTCGAGCGATCCGGCGTTCACCCCGATGCGGATCGGGATGCCACGGTCGCGTGCTTCGGCGGCCACGGCCCTGATGTGCTCGGGCTTGCGGATGTTGCCGGGGTTGAGGCGCAGCCCCTGGACGCCGGCCTCCATCGCCGCGAGGGCCATCTTGTACTGGTGGTGGATGTCGGCGATGATCGGCACCGGCGAGCGCGGCACGATCTGCGCGAGCCCCTCAGCGGCCTCGGTCTCGTTGCACGTGCAGCGCACGATGTCGGCGCCGGCAGCGGCGAGGGCGTAGATCTGCTGGAGGGTGCCCTCGACGTCGGCGGTCTTGGTGATCGTCATCGACTGCACCGTGATCGGCGCGTCGCCGCCGACCTTCACATTGCCGACGGAGATCTGGCGGGTTGGTTTGCGCTCGACGAGTGAGCTGGAGACGTCCACGGGTCAGGACTATCCGATCGGTTGGGTGATGTCGAGGTACAGGCCGCTGAACATCAACATCGCCAGCACGACGATCACGCCCATCGCGAACGGCATCAGTCGTTCGACGTCGGCGAAGTACCGCTGCTTCGTGCCGCTGCGCCATTCGCGGAAGCGCTCGTAACAGGCGATCGCAGCGTGCCCGCCGTCGAGCGGTAGGAGCGGCAGCATGTTGAACACGCCGACGAAGACGTTGAGGACCGCCAGCAGGTAGAGCACGCCGGCGAACCCGCCCGAGTTGCCGACGTCGTCGGACACGGTGGCGACGCCGTACAGCGTCGTCGGACGGCTGGAGAGGTCGTCGTTCGTTCCGGTCAGGTGGCCGATCATGTTCACCGGGTTGACGACCTTGACGATGCCCTTCATCGATTCCCACGAGACCGGCACGATGTCGGTGACGGAGTTGACGGCCGAGCCGACGATGCCGTGATCCTGGTAGAGCGCCGGGCTGTAGCTGCGCACGCCGAGCAGGGCAGTTCCGAACAGCGGGTCGTCGGCAGGGACGGCGCCGTTGGAACCGAGACCGACGGGGATGGTCTGCTCGACACCGTCACGGATGACGACCACGTCGACGATGTCGCCGGGCTCGAAGGTGCGCACGGTGTCGCCGAGTTCGATCGACGTGGTGACTGCGATGCCGCCGACCGACACGATCTGGTCGTCGGCGACGATGCCGGCCTCGGACGCCGGCAGCCCGGGGCTGACCGCGCCGACCATGACGATCGGCTCGTCCTGGGCGGTGATCTCGCCCTGTGTCGAGTAGACGGCGAACAGCAGGACGATCGCGATCATGATGTGCATCATCGAGCCGGCGCTGATGACGAGGAGTCGTCGTGGGAACGTCGCCTGCCGGTAGGTGCGCGACTCGTCGGCGGGGTCGACCTCGTCCATCCGGTTCATGCCGATGATGCGCACGAAGGCGCCGAGCGGGATGGCGCGCACCCCGTATTCGGTCTCGCCACGGCGGAAGCTCCACAGGCGCGGCCCGAAGAAGAGGAAGAACTGTGTGGCCTTCATGCCGGTCCACTTGGCGGTGGCGAAGTGGCCGAGTTCGTGCAGGAAGATCGAGATGACCACGCCGACGACGAACACGAAGATCCAGATGTTGACGAACGCCAACCACACGAACAGCCCGGCGATGGCGGCCATCGCCACGAATCCGGTCCAGCCGTTGGCGAGTTCGTCGTCGTTCAGTTCGGTCACCGACCCGCCGGCCATGATCTCGCTCTTCACCCGGTCGGCCCTGCTGGGCGGAGCGAACGCGTTCGACGGCTCGTCGGCGGATCGATCGGTTGGGGTGAGTTGGTCGGTCATCGCTCTGGAACCATCACTTGGGCAGGAGTTGACGGGCGATCCGCCGAGCCTGTGCGTCGGCCTCGATCACGTCGTCGACGGTGTGGGGGGTTGCACCATCATGCATCGCAAGTACACCAACACACACGTCAGGGATCTCATTCCATCGCAAGGTTCCTGCCAAGAATGCGTCAACCGCCACCTCGTTCGCCGCGCTCAGCCACGCCGGTGCGGTCCCACCGGCGCGTCCGGCCTGGTAGGCGAGGTCGAGACACCGGAACGTCGCTCGATCCGGCTCCTCGAAATCGAGCCGGGTCAGCGTCGACCAGTCGATGCGTCCGAACGGGCTGCCGATCCGGGCGGGATACCCGAGTGCGTACCCGATCGGCAGGCGCATGTCGGGCAGGCTGAGCTGGGCGATCGTCGAGCCGTCGGTGAATTCGACCATCGAGTGGATGATCGACTGCGGGTGCACGACGACGTCGATGTCGTCGTAGGGGGTGCCGTAGAGCTCGTGGGCCTCGATGACCTCGAGGCCCTTGTTCATCAAGGTGCTGGAATCGACCGTGATCTTCGGCCCCATGCTCCACGTCGGATGCGCCAGCGCGGCATCGACCGTGACGGCAGCCAACTCGTCGGCGGAGCGGCCGCGGAACGGCCCGCCGCTCGCGGTGAGCAAGAGCCGCGACACCTCCCGGCCGCTGTCGAACGACGACCGCAGGCATTGGTGCAGCGCACAGTGTTCGCTGTCGACGGGCACGAGCTCCGCGCCCGGTGTCGACCGCAGGGGCTGCACGACCGGACCGGCGGCGATCAGGCTCTCCTTGTTGGCCAGCGCGAGTCGTTTGCCGGCGCGCAGCGTCTCGATCGTGATGTCGAGGCCGGCGAATCCGACGACCCCGTTGACCACGACGTCGGCCGGCCCGACGACGGCGGCGAGTTGGCCGACGACTTCGCAGCCCGGGAGTGCGGCGGCCACGGTCCGGCGTGCCGACTCGTCGGCGATCGCCACGATCGAGGGTGTGAACTCGCGGGCCTGTTCGATCACCCGGTCGGTCGAACTCCCCGCGGCGAGTGCCACGACGGTGTACGAGCCGGGGTTGCGAAGGTTCTCGGCGCGGACGACGTCGAGCGTCTGGGTGCCGATCGACCCGGTCGAACCGGCGATCGCAACCCGGGTGGCGGTCACGATGCGGCGATCGTCAGAGTGCGGTCCACGGCTCGATGACGAGCATCAGGTAGTAGACCGCGGGCAGCGCGAACAGGAACCCGTCGAAACGGTCGAGCACCCCGCCGTGGCCCTGGATGATGGCGCCGAAGTCCTTGACGTCGAGGTTGCGCTTGAACATCGACTCGGTCAGGTCGCCGAGTGGCGCCATGATCGAGATCACGATGCCGAGCATCAGCAGATGGCTCGTGCTCGACCACGTGTCGCTCCAACCCTGCATGCCGATGATCAGCATCACGAGCAATGTCAGCGCCGTGCCGCCGAGGAGGCCTTCGAGCGACTTGTTCGGGCTGATCCACGGCCGCAGCGGCGTCTTGCCGATCGCCGAGCCGAGGAAGTAGGCGCCGACGTCGTTGGCGACGACGCCAATGGCGATCAACACCAGCGTGTCGGTGCCCCACGGCGTGCCGGTACCGAAGTTCGACCACCGAAGGATCAGTGCGGCATACGAACCCAGGATGCCGATCCAGACGACGCCGAGCATGGTGATCGCCATGTTGGGCATCGGGCCGGCATCGATGGAATCGGCGGCGATGAACCCGATGGCGCCGGCGAAGAACGCGAAGGCGATCACGAGCGGCAACGCGCTGTCGCCGACCCAGTAGGCGGCCAGCGGAGCGGCGACGCAGGCCGCGACTCCGGCGGCGATCACGGGGCGGTAGCCCTTTTCGGCGACGCGCGAGAAGTATTCGACGGCAGCGAGGCCCAGGGCGACGGTCACGAATGCGAGGGCACCTGCGGGTCGCCACATCGACAGCCCGAGGAACACCGCGGCGAGCACCAGACCGCTGGCGACGGCCACGGGAAGGTTGCGGCCGTCGGGAGCGGGGGCGGTGGCCCCGGCGCTCGGCGGGCGTTGCGGTGCGCCCCCGCGCCGCTTCGGATCGGGACGTCGCGGCATCCCTGACGGGTCGGTGCCGATCGTGATGCGGGCGGGTTCACGGCGGGCGGGCTCGGGCGCCTCGGCGCGCGGCGCGACGACATCGGTGCGGCCGGTGTTGCGAGCCGGCACCGCGTCTTCGACGGTGGGCGCGTCGTCGTGCCAGGTGAGTTCTCCGGTGGGATCCTTCGGGACGTCGGCCGGCGTTGCCACCGAGTCGCCGGAGGCCGAATCCGACGCGAACGACGACCATACGTCGAGGTCGTCGGTCGGGCTCTCGGTCTGTTCGGGCACCGTGATCCTCGGCACCTCGCCGGTCGGCGGGTCGGTCCAGTGGGGCAACGCACCCGAATCGTCGGAACCGAAGCTGATGCGCTCCGCAGTCAGTTCGTCGTCGAGGGACGTGACCGGCTGCTCGGTGGTCGCACCGAACAGTGGGCCTCCGAACTCCTCCGGGTCGAAGGAGTCCATGTCGGCCTCGAATGATCCGGGCCGACGGCGATCGTCGGCGTGGTCATCGGGATGTCTGCGGTCATCGCTCATGTGTGGTCCCTTCCCCCGGGCTCGTTCCTCGAGCGGTTGCTGCGCCACTCATACTTCGAGCAATTCGTGCTCTTTGCGTCCCACGGCGACATCGATGTGTTCGACGTGCTCGTGGGTCACCTTCTCGAGTTCCTTCTCGGCGCGTTCGAGATCGTCGGCGGAGATCTCGCCGGCCTTCTCGGCGGTCTCCATCGCCTTGCGGGCGTCGCGTCGGGCGCTGCGCACGACGATGCGACCCTCCTCGGCCATGTGCTTGACGACCTTGACGTACTCGCGTCGACGCTCTTCGGTGAGCTGCGGCAGCGACAGGCGGATCGAGATGCCGTCGTTGTTCGGTGACACGCCGAGGTCGCTGTCGCGAATCGCCTTCTCGACGGCGTCGAGTGAGCCACGGTCGTGCGGCTTGATCAGCAGCTGGCGGGCTTCGGGCACCGAGATCGAGGCGATCTGCTGGAGTGGCACCTGGGCGCCGTAGTACTCCACCGTGATGCGCTCGACCAGCGACGGCGTCGCCCGTCCGGTGCGCACCGTGGAGAACTGGTGCTGGGTGTGCTCCACCGCCTTGTCCATCTTCTCCATCGCTTCGAGCAGGGTCTCGTCAATCACGGCAGCCAGCGTACCCAGACCGGCCCCAGCGAGCAGACCATGGGCGGTGTGCGAACGATCTCAGACCTCGTGGACGAGGGTGCCCTCGCGTCCACCCTGCACGATGCTGCGCAACGACCCCGGCTTCGACATGTCGAACACCACGATGGGAATGCCGTTGTCGCGACAGAAGGCGATCGCCGTCGCGTCCATCACCTTGAGGTTCTTGGTCATCACCTCGAGGTAGCCGACCTCGTCGTACTTGGTCGCCGTGGCATCGAACCTCGGATCGGCCGTGTAGACCCCGTCGACACCGGAGTGGGTGCCCTTGATGACGACGTCGGCCTCGATCTCGGCGGCGCGCAGGGCGGCGGCCGTGTCGGTCGTGAAGAACGGGTTGCCCGTGCCGGCGGCGAAGATGACGACGCGGCCCTTCTCGAGGTGCCGCACGGCTCGCCGGCGGATGTAGGCCTCGGCGATGCGGGGCATCTCGATCGCCGATTGGACCCTGGTGTCCTGGCCGAGGCGCTCGAGCGCGTCCTGGAGTGCGAGCGCGTTCATCACGGTGCCGAGCATGCCGATGTGGTCGGACTGGGTGGCGTCCATCCCGCTCAACGAGCCGGTTCGACCTCGCCAGAAGTTGCCGCCGCCGACGACCACGGCCACGTCGACGCCGAGGTTCTGTCGCAGGTCGACGATGTCTCGAGCCGTCGCGTCGAGGGTGGCGCCATCGAGTCCCTTGCCGGAGGCGCCGGCGAGTGCTTCACCGGAGGGCTTGAACACGATGCGTGTCCACGGTGGGCGGGGTCCACCGCGAGGGTCCTTCGATTCGTCCATGTCGCCACGACGGTACTCCACCGCCGCCGACGCCGGGAAATGACCCCGGACGCGCATCAGCGTCGGCCCCGACACCCGAACTCGGTGTCGTGGCCGACGCTGATCGTGCGAATTGCCGTGGTGGTTCGGGTCAGCCGATCTCGACCTGCGCGAAGTTCACGATGGACGCCGAGCCGATGAACTGCGTCACCGACTGCTTGTCGTCCTTGGCGTACGGCTGATCGAGGAGCGCGACGTCCTTGTAGAAGCCGTTGATGCGGCCTTCGACGATCTTCGGGAGCGCCGCTTCGGGCTTGCCCTCGTTGCGGCTGATCGTCTCGAGCGTGGCACGCTCGGCGGCGACGACGTCTTCGGGGATGTCGTCGCGGCTCAGGTAGGTCGGGCGGGCGAACGCGATGTGGACGGCCACGTCGTGCGCGATCTCGGGGGTGCCGTTGGCGATCTCGACGAGCACGCCGTTGACGCCGCGGCCACCCTGAATGTGCTGGTAGCTGCCGATGAGGTTGCCGGGGGCGGCCTCGATGCGCTTGACCTCGCCGAGGCCGATGTTCTCCTTGAGCGTCACCTTGAGTGCTTCGATCGCGTCGGCGCGCTCGGCGACGGCGTCGACTCCCTTGGCGACGACGAGCGCGACCAGTGCGTCGGCCTCGGCCTTGAACTGCTCGGACCCGGCAACGAAGTCTGTCTCGCTCTTGAGTTCGACGATGGCGCCGACGTCGCCGTCGATCAGCAGGCTCACGACGCCCTGCGAGGCGTCTCGGTCTTCGCGTTTGGCGCTGGCCGCGAGGCCCTTCTCACGCAGCCAGGTCTTGGACGCTTCGATGTCGCCATCGTTCGCCTCCAGGGCCTTCTTGCAATCCATCATGCCGGCGCCGGACGAGTCGCGGAGCGCCTTGACGTCTTGTGCGGTGAATGACATGTTCAGCTCTCCGTGCTTGATTCGGTGGTGGTGTCGGTGGCTGCGTCGGCGACCTGCTCGGCCACCTCGGCTGCGGTTTCCTCGGCGACCTCGGCAACGACGTCGGCGGGGGCGTCTGCGTCCGCGGCGACGGCGGCAGCGTCGGCGGCGGCCTCTTCGACGACCGGCGACGCCTTGGCAGCGGCGAGACGGGCGTCGCGGTCGGCCTGGGCCTGGGCGGCGGCGTCACGGGCGGCGGCCTGGGCGGCGGCGAACTCGGCCTCTTCCTCGGGCGAGCGCTCAGCGACCGGCGCAGGCGCGGGGTTGCGCTTGTTGGCGATGAAGCGGCCCTCTTCGACGGCGTCGGCGATGACCCGGGCGAACAGGCTGTTCGAACGGATTGCATCGTCGTTGCCCGGGATCGGGTACTGGATGACCTCGGGGTCGACGTTGGTGTCGACCACGGCCACCACGGGGATGCCGAGCTTGTTCGCCTCGGTCACCGCGATGTGCTCCTTCTTCGTGTCGAGCACGAAGATCGCGTCAGGGGCCTTCTTCATGCTGCGCAGTCCACCGAGGTTGCGCTGCAACTTGGTGAGCTCGCGGTCGAGCAGGAGGGCTTCCTTCTTGATCATGGCGTCGAATTCGCCGGAGGCCTGCATGCGCTCGTACTCGAGCATCTTGTTGACGCGCTTCGACATCGTCTCGAAGTTGGTGAGCATGCCGCCGAGCCAGCGCTCGTTGACGTACGGCATGCCGCACTTGTCGGCGTAGCTCTTGACGGGGTCCTGGGCCTGCTTCTTGGTGCCGACGAACAGAATCGTGCCGCCACCGGCGACGAGGTCGCGAACGTAGCCGTACGCGGTTTCCACCCGACCGAGCGTCTGCTCGAGGTCGATGATGTAGATGCCGTTGCGCTCACCGAAGATGAAACGCTTCATCTTCGGGTTCCACCGGCGGGTCTGGTGCCCGAAGTGGGCTCCGGCTTCGATCATTTGGCGCATGGTGATGACGGCCATGATGTGCTCCTTGTGCGGTTGCATCCCGTGGTCGGCGCCTTTTCATGGGCGACCGCTCGTTGACCAGCGGAACTGTGAGACGTCGCTGCGAACAGCGGACGATCCAGGTGGATCGACCCGCACGATGCTATCGGCCGGCTGCGGCGACCCGACACCTCGCCTGTGCAGGTGGTGCCGGCCGGGCCTCCGAGCCGTCGACGGGGACGAGTCGGGCTCGTCCGACGAGGCGGCCGATGAACGGCGCCGGGTCGACGTAGACGCCATCGACGCGCAGACCGAAGAAGAACTCGGTGGTCGTGCGGGCGAGTTCGGTGCCGGCGACCACGACGTCACCGACGCGCACACGGCTGCTCGCGAGCCGGCCGTACGTGAGCCGCCGTTGCCCGGGCAGTTCGACCACGACGTAGCGCGTGCCGGCGACCTTCCCGACGAAGCCGACCCGGCCCGTTGCGGCTGAGCGCACCGGCGAGTGCGGCGCCACGCGGTATTCGATCCCCCGGTTGCCCGCGCACCAGGTGCAGGCCGGTTCGCGGAAGGGGTCGACCACGATGCCGGTCACCGGTGGTTGCCAGCACGGTGCCGCGTCCGCGGCGGTCGAGAAGATCAGTGATGCGGCGAGACCGCCTGCCACCATCCATGCAGCCATCCATCCGGTGCGTCGCATACAGCCCTCCATCGCCTGGCCGCGCGAGCGGCCGGTCTCGATGGGCGCCCCAGGGGCACCGAGTGGGCTGGTCAGCCGACGCCGGCTGCGGTCAGACGCGAACGCAGGTGCAGCACGGACTTGGTGTGGATCTGGGAGACCCGGCTCTCGGTGACACCGAGGACCTGGCCGATCTCGGCGAGGGTCAGACCTTCGTCGTAGTAGAGCGAGAGCACGAGCTTCTCGCGATCGGGCAGCTTGCGGATCTCGGCGCGCATGATCTCGCCGAGTTCGTGGTCTTCGACCACGGCGGCCGGCGAGCCGGAACCGGGGCCGTCGAGGGCGGCCGGTTCGGCACCGGCAGCGATCGCCCGGTCGAGTGGACCGACGGTGGTGCTGGCAATGGCTGCCAGCCACCGCGTGAGTTCCTCGGCGGAGATGTCGAGGTGGGTCGACAATTCGTCATCGGTGGGGCCGCGTCCGAGCTTGTGTTCGAGTTCGGAGATCGCCTTCTCGACGCTTCGGGCACGGCTGCGGATCGACCGGGGAACCCAGTCGAGCTTGCGCAGCCCGTCGTACACCGCGCCGCGGATGCGGGGAACGGCGAACGTCTCGAACTTCACGCCGCGTTCGGGGTCGAAGCGCTCGATGGCGTCGATCAGGCCGAACACTCCTGAACTGACGAGATCACCAGGGTCGACGCTCGAGGGAAGCCCGGCGCCGACACGGCCGGCGACGAACTTGACCAACGGCGAGTAGTGCACGATCAGGTGATCGCGCGCCGCCATGTTGCGACGGTTCAACCATCGCGTCCACTGCATCTGGAGGTCGGGATTGTCGGGAACGATGCTCATGCTCTGGGGTGGGCCTCGCGGTAAGCAGCCGATAGACGTTCCCGGCTGACGTGGGTGTAACGCTGGGTGGTCGCCACGTCGGTGTGTCCGAGCAACTCTTGCACGGCACGGAGGTCGGCGCCCCCGTCGAGCAGGTGGGTGGCGAAGGTGTGGCGGAGTGCGTGGGGATGTGTCGGTGTGGGCGAGCGGCGGTCGATGATGCGCCGGACGTCGCGAGGTGTGAGTGCCCGACCGCGTTCGTTGCCGAAGAGCGTGTCGCCGGCTTCGGGCGGCAGGACCTCGGCCCGGATCGCCAACCACCGGCTGACCGCTCGCACGGCGGGTTCGCTCACGGGGACCCGGCGTTCCTTGGCGCCTTTGCCCCAGACGGTGGCCGCGCCGCTCGACAGCGACAACGACGACACCTGCAAGCCGCAGAGCTCGCCGACGCGCAGCCCGGATCCGTAGAGCAGTTCGAGCACCGCATCGTCGCGCCGCCGACGCCAGTCGGGCTCGCCGTCGGGAACCGCGCCGTCGAGCAGACCGGCCAGCTCGCGCTGATCGAGCACCCGCGGCAGCCGGCCGGGCCCGGCGGGCACGGAGACGCCGCTCGTCGGGTCGACCTCGGCGCACCCGGAGGCGACGAGCCACCGGTAGTAGCGGCGAATCGCGGCGGTCTTGCGGGCGATCGTGCGACGGGCGAACTGACGCGTGGTCAGGTGAGCGAGGTATCGACGCACCGTGGTGCGTTTGATCTGGGCCGGGTCGAGCAGTTCGCTGCGGGCACACCATGCGGCGAACGAACGCAGATCGGAGGTGTACGCGGCGACGGTGTTGTCGGACAACGACGTGAGCGCGTCGGCGAAGTCGTCGATGCGCCAGAGGTCCACGACGGCGATCGTATTGCCCCGAGGGCGGTGAGGTCGGGGATGGGGCCTTGACGAATTCCAGAAGATTCATGCGAGATCGGCCCAGTCGTCGATCGCCTCGAACCAGCC
>JAHENF010000087.1 GCA_024643255.1 Ilumatobacteraceae bacterium | reverse complement strand
GTATCGACCTTGCCGGCGATCTCGAAGCCCTCGTAGGCGGAATGATCCATGTTCATGTGGTGCTTGTCGCCGATGCCGATCTTGGTGGTTCGATTCGGGTCCCACACGAGCACGTCGGCGTCGGCGCCGGGCTCGATGACACCCTTGTGTTCCAGGCCGAACATGCGCGCCGGCGTGGTGCAACACGTCTCGACCCAACGCTCGAGGCTGATCTCGCCGAGCACGACGCCCTGATAGATCAGCTCCATGCGATGCTCGACGCCGCCGATGCCGTTGGGAATCTTCGAGAAGTCGCCCAACCCCAGCTCCTTCTGGTCCTTGAAGCAGAACGGACAGTGATCGGTGGACACGACGGCGAGCTCGTTCATCCGCAGGCCCTTCCAGAGGTCGGCCTGATGATGCTCGTGCTTGGTGCGCAGTGGCGTGGAGCACACCCACTTGGCGCCCTCGAAGCCCGGCTGCGCGAGCTGGTCTTCGAGCGTCAGGTACAGGTACTGCGGGCACGTCTCGGCGAACACGTTGAGGCCGGCATGCTGAGCAGCCGCCACCTCCTCGAGTGCTTCGGACGCCGACATGTGCACGATGTACAGCGGGACATTGCCGGCGACCTTGGCGAGCTGGATCGCCCGATGGGTCGCCTCCGATTCGAGTTCGACCGGACGGGTCAGCGAATGGAACCTCGGATCGGTGTCGCCACGGGCGATCGATTGGGCCACGAGCACATCGATCGCGATGCCGTTCTCGGCGTGCATCATGATCATCGCCCCTGACTCGGACGCGTTCTGCATGGCCCGCAGGATCTGGCCGTCGTCGGAGTACAGGACACCGGGATAGGCCATGAACAGCTTGAAGCTGGTGATGCCCTCGTTGTCGACGAGGTACGTCATCGCCTTCAGCGACTCGTCGTCGACGCCGCCGATGATCTGGTGGAAGCCGTAGTCGATCGCACAGTTGCCGGCGGCCTTCTCGTGCCACACCGCGAGCTGATCGTGAACGCTGAAACCGGTGTTCTGTACGGCGAAGTCGACGATCGTGGTGACACCACCCCACGCTGCGGCGCGAGTGCCTGTCTCGAACGTGTCGGACGCCTCGGTACCGCCGAAGGGCAGCTCCATGTGCGTGTGCACGTCGACGCCACCGGGAACCACGTACTTGTCGGTTGCGTCGATCGTGCGGTCGGCAACGACCCCCATCGAGGCGGCCTGACCGGGCGCGAGGATCGCGACGATCTTCTCGCCGTCGATCAGCACGTCGGCGCGGCGACGACCGACGGCGGAGACGACGGTTCCGCCGGAGATCAACGTCGTCGCCATGTCAGCCCTCCACCAGTTCGCCGTACGCGTCGGGGCGACGGTCGCGATAGAACGCCCAGCCGTCGCGGACCTCCTTGATGCGGTCCATGTCGAGCTCGCGGATGATCAGTTCGGGCTCGTATGGGTCGCCCTTGTCGCCGACGTACTGGCCCCGCGGATCGACGAAGTAGCTCTGGCCGTAGAAGTCGTTGTCGCCGAGTGGCTCGATGCCGACGCGGTTGATCGCCCCGACGTAGTACATGTTCGCGACGGCGGCGGCCGGCTGTTCGATCGACCACAGGTATTCGCTGAGTCCACGGTGGGTGGCAGACGGGTTGAAGACGATCTCGGCGCCGTTGAGGCCGAGCGCCCGCCAGCCCTCGGGGAAGTGGCGGTCGTAGCAGATGTAGACCCCGACCTTGCCGACCGCCGTGTCGAACACCGGGTAGCCCCCGTTGCCGGGCCGGAAGTAGAACTTCTCCCAGAAGCCCTTGACCTGCGGGATGTGCTGCTTGCGGAACTTGCCGAGGTACGTGCCGTCGGCGTCGATCACCGCAGCGGTGTTGTAGTAGACGCCGGGCTGCTCGATCTCGTACATCGGCAGCACCATCACCATGTGCAGTTCCTTCGCCAGTGCCTGGAACCGCTTGGTGGTGGGACCGTCGGGGATGTACTCGGTGTAGTCGTAGTACTCGGCCTCCTGCACCTGGCAGAAGTACGGGCCGTAGAAGAGTTCCTGGAAGCACATGATCTGGGCGCCCTTGGATGCCGCCTCGCGTGCGGCCTCCTCGTGCTTGACGATCATCGACTCCTTGTCGCCCGTCCAGTCGGTCTGGAGCAGTGCTGCGGTGATGATGTTCGCCATGAAAACCTCGTCATTTCTGCCCTAGCGTGAACGCATGAGCGGGGGACCCGACACTACTGACGCCGCGGTGGGTGGACAATAGGTGCCCACGTTTCGCAGCGCCTGGCACTGGGTGTTCGGCAAACACCTGCCGAAGCCACCCGACCCCGACCGCACGGTCGAGGCCGGCTGGATCCCGCAGTGGATGGCCCCGATGATCGTCGACGAACTCAACGCCCAGGGGATTCCTGCGGTGACGACCGACGACTACAACCTCAATCCGATGATGACCAGCCGCGAGCCGATGGCGCGGATCTTCGTCACCGAGGACCGCAAGGCCGAGGCGCGGGAGGTCATCACCGACATCCTCGGCCATCCCCCCGCCACCCGCCAGATCTGACGCCCACGTCCATTCCGTTTGCGGCGAGATTCGGTTGACCCGGCCCAACGACTCCGCACCACAAACGCTCGTGGGGGAGGCAAATTCCCTGCGGGTCAGCCAGCGGCCCACTGCGGGGCATGAAGCTCGACGACGAACTGAACGAACTCGCGGCCCTCCAGGACGGCCTGATCTCGGTCGAGCAGCTCCGATCATCGGGTGTGACACCTTGGCTGCAACACAAGCTCGCCGCCGACGGCTGGATGCGCCGGATCGCCCCCCGTGTCTACGCCGTGCGCGGGGCGCCCGACACCCATCGCCAACGGCTCCGGGCCGGGTTGCTGTGCCTCGGCGAGCGGAGTTGGATCAGCTACGAGGCCGCCGCCGCGCTCCACGGTCTCGACCGATCGAGGTCGACGGCAGTCGAATTCACCGTGGAGCGGCCGCGACGGCCGCGCGTCGTCCCCTTCGTCGTCCACTCGACCAGCCGCTTGGCACCGATCGACCATGTCGTGGTCGACGGATTCAGGGTCATGTCAGCGACACGCACGATCTTCGATCTGGCGCTCGCCCGCGCGCATCCGCGTCGAATCGAGGCCGCCATCGACAGTGCCGTGCATCTGCAATTGTCGTCGCCTGAGGTGCTGGCACGGCGATTGGGTGAGTTGCGCGGTTCGGGGCGATGGGGCTGCCGTCTCGTCGAGGAGATGATCACCGACTCCGGCGGCCACACGATGCTCGAACGTCGCTTTCTCGAACTGGCTCGAGAGGCGGGTATGCCCCGACCCCGCACCCAGGTCGTGTTCGGCTCCGACGAGCGGTTCATCGCCCGAGTGGACTTCCTCTTCGAGGAGGTCGGTGTCGTCGTGGAGGTGTCCGGTCAGAAAGGTCACGCCAGTCCGAGCGAGCGGGCGCGCGACGCGCAGCGTCGCAACGAACTGCAGGATCTCGGTCTGCGGGTGTTCGAGTACACGTGGGACGACGTGACCAAGCGTCCTGCCTGGGTCCGCCAGACGCTGCGGACGCGGCTCCGCTCGATGCCCGCCTCCGCCTGACCCCCGAACCACACGTTTGCGGCGCGGAACCATTGGGGCGGGTCAACCAAACCGCGCCACAAACGTCGTGGGCTGACAACCACACGTTTGCGGCGCGAAACCATTGGGGCGGGTCAACCAAACCGCGCCACAAACGTCGTGGGAGGACAACCACACGTTTGCGGCGCGGAACCATTGGGGCGGGTCAACCGAAGTGCACCGCAAACGTCATGGGTTTGGAGGGGTTGTTCAGTTCAGATGGGGCTGTGGCGGAGGAGTTCGGAGGCCATGGGGCACTCGGCAACGATGGCGGGCGGGCCCATCGGGACCATGCCGTGCGGGCCGACCACGTGGGTGAACATCGATGTGGGGAGCACCTCGACGTCGAGTTCCCACGGATCGCAATCGTCGCCGAGGGAGTCGATCTTGGCCACCATCGCGTCGATGTATCCGGTCGGCAGCCGGCGTCCGACCCCCGCCACGAGCCACACCGGCGTATCCCACGCCGCGGCCGATGCCGCGATCGTCGACGACCCGATCGGCACGATCGCCCGTGCGGAATCGACTGCCATCGCCTCCACCAGCACCACGTCGGCATGACGAACGACGCGACCCGCCACCCCTGAATCCACTGGCTCGACATCGACGTCGTGACGCTCCAACCGTCGCACGAACGACGTCGCGGTGTGTCCGGCGTCGAGCGCGACCACCCGGATGTCGCCTCGTCGAATCAGCCCGGTGCCGATCACGTCCGGATCGCCGATCGTCGCGACGACCGCGTCATCGACGAGCACCGCGGCCAGCTCGGCACCGGTCGGATCACTGCGGATCTCGTCGGCCAGTTCCCAGACCGCGTCGAACGGCTCGGCCGACGTGCTCACGCTCGCGCAGAGCCACCAGAGCGGGCCGGTGAAGGGGTGCCGTTCGACGATGCGTCGACATGCCACCACCAGCCCGGACGGATCGAAACGCAACGATCCGAGCGCGTGTGCGGTCTCCTCGACCAGCGACGTCGGATCGGCACCCTGCGCCCGAGCGACATAGCGGAGATGCTCGATCGGATGCACGTCCGCGACCGTAGCCGCCCCCGCCGACGCCGTCTCGTGGTGAGGACGAATACCCCGATCAACCCGGCCAGTCGCTACGATCGCACACCGTGGCCGACACGACTTCCGACACCACTCGCGCCGTCCCGTCGAAGGTCGGCGACAAGCTGCCGACCGATCTGGTGCTCACGCCGCTCGTCGACGGCAGCGCGGGTCAGGGTCGTCCGGTCATGGAGTGGTTGACGACATTCCATCTCGCATCGGTCGTCCTCGACCCGTACACCAACGAGAGTTCGTGGGTCCTGCGCGCCGCCAGCCGCGTGCTCGAGCAGTTCCGCGGCTCCGACGCACGGATCAACCTGATCGTGACGGCCGGCCCGAACGAGGCTCGCGCCTTCCTCGGTCCGCTCGCCGAACGGTTCCTCGTCTTCTGCGACCCCGACCGTGCCGCCGTCAGGGCCATGGGCCTCGACGAACTCCCGGCGTTCGTGTTCACCACCGTCGACGGCGTCGTCGCCGCGGCTGCCGAGGGGTGGAACCCGCACGAGTGGGAAGCAGTCGCCGATGCGATCGCCGAGGTCACGTGGTGGACATCGATCCCGGTGCCCGGCCCCGGTGACCCGGGGCCGTTCCGCGGCTCCCCCTCGCTCGGCTGACCCGGTGTCGAGCGGGTCGTCGCGCGAGCTGCCCGACCTCCCTGTCGTCGA
>JAHENF010000100.1 GCA_024643255.1 Ilumatobacteraceae bacterium | reverse complement strand
ATGGTCGGCATGGACGCCCTGCTGCCGGTGACCACCACATCGGGCACCGACGCACTCGCCATCGTCAACAACAACGCGAGCGGCAACAAGATCGAGAACTTCCTCGAACGCACCATCGACTACCGCCCAGTGGTCGACCAGAGCACCGGCGTGACCACGGCAACGCTCACGATCGAGCTGACCAACACCGCCCCCACCGTGGGGTACCCCGACTACGTGATCGGCAACATCATCGACGCCCCGGTCGGCACCAACCGCACGCTGGTCGACGTGTACTCGAAGCTCGACGTCGACGCGATCCGCCTCGACGGTGACGACACCGAAGTGTCGATGGCCCCCGAGCTCGGCTACACCGTCTACCGAACCCTCCTGTCGATCCCCCCTGGCACGACCGCCGTCCTCGAACTCGAACTCAGCGGCAACATCGGACCCGGCCCCTACCAGCTCGCCTACCGCCCGCAGGCGCTTCCGAACACCGACCAACTGTCGATCCACGCCACCACCTCGGGCGGCAACGAGATCTTCACGTTCGAAGGCGAACTCCAACGGCGCAGCCTGCTCAACGCCTCCGGCGTCACCGCCTGGCGAGCCGACACCCAACCCTGACCGTCAGGCTCCGCAACACTCCAGCGATGAGTCTGAGCGCGGACAGGTCGCGCCGAAACTCATCGCAACGAGGATGAGCGTTGCAGCGATGAGTCTGGGCGCGGACAGGTCGCGCCGAAACTCATCGCAACGAGGATGAGCGTTGCAGCGATGAGTCTGGGCGCGGACAGGTCGCGCCGAAACTCACCGCAACGAGGGTGAGCAGGAACCGACGATCACGCCGATCGGGTCTCGGTCGTCGCGCAGGCGAGGATCCGCTCGCCGATCTCCTCGACGACCTCGAGGTCGAGACGAGACCCCGACGGAAGGCTGAGCCCGCGCTCGAAATGCTCCGCCGCGACCGCCCCACCGACCACGGGCGCACCGGCGAACACCGGCTGCAGGTGCATCGGCTTGAACGCGTGACGCGCCTCGATCCCGACCGACCGCAACGCATCGAGGACCGCGGCGGGCCGACCGGCGAACCGTTCCGGATCGAACATCACCGTGGTGAGCCAGTGATTCGGCGCGCACCCCTCGGGGATCTGCTGGAACCGGATCCCCTCGACGGCGCCGAGCACCCGTTCGTACGTCTCACGCACCGCGCGGCGACCCGCGATCCGCTCGTCGAGCGTCCGCAGCTGCCCCCGCCCCACCGCGGCATTGAGATTGCCCATCCGATAGTTGAACCCGATGTCGGCGTGCTCGTACCACGGCACCGGCTGACGGGCCTGCGTGCTCAGGTACCGAGCATGCGACACCAACGACACGTCGTCGCTCATGATCGCCCCGCCGCCACCGGTCGTCACCATCTTGTTGCCGTTGAACGACAGGATCGACACCCGCCCCTGACGCCCGGACGCCACCCCGTTGCGCGACGCACCGATCGACTCCGCAGCATCCTGCACGAGCACGACATCGTGGGCGGCGCACACCGCGGCGATCCGCTCGCCATCGGCGACCGACCCGTAGAGGTCGACCGACACGACAGCGGCCGGACGCGTGCCCGCCCGATCGCGACGCGTCAACTCCTCGTCGAGCAGATCCGGATCGAGGTGCCACGTGTCGGGATCACAGTCGACGAAACACGGCCGAGCACCGAGATAGGTGATCGCGAACGCGCTCGCCCCGAACGTCAGCGTGCTCACCAGCACGTCGTCGCCGGCCCCGACCCCGACCGCCATCAACGCCAAGTGCAGCGCCGCGGTACCACTCGACAACGCCGCGACCGCACCCGCGCCGGTCAGCTCGGCGAGCTCGGCCTCGAACGCGTCGATGTCCGGCCCCGCCGGCGCCACCCAGTTCGAGTCGAACGCGCCGAGCAGCAGCTCCCGCTCGACGTCACCGACCTCAGGGGGCGACAACAACACTCTCCAGGTCTGTCCCGCGCTCACCCACCCAGTGTGGCAGCTGGCGAGCCCGGAGCGACATGAGGTTGCCGACCGCGCTCAACGCAGCGACACTCGTGCCATGGCGGCGGTGCGAGTGCTCAGTGTCTGCACCCACAATCGGACGCGCTCGATCCTGATGGGAGCGCTCCTCACCCACCACATGAACCGCACCCTCGTCCCAGGCGCCGTCCGCGCCGCCGGATTCCAGGAGCCGGGGAACCCACCGACCTCGCAGACGGTGCAACTCCTCGCCGCCCACGGCATCGACGTGGCCGGCTACACGAGCCGGCGTGTCACCCCCGACGACGTCCGGGCCGCCGACGTCATCGTCACCGCCGAACGAATGCACGTCGTCGAGATCGCCGGCCGATGGCCCGGCAGCTTCTCCAAGACGATGACGCTGCCCGAACTCGTGATGCACGGCGCGGGAACCCATGTCGGCCCCGACGGCGACGTCGCCCGCTGGCTCGAGCAGATCTCCGTCGGACGCCCCAACGAACTCGACTACCTCGACGCCGACGACATCGGCGAGATCGCCGACCCGACCGGGATGCCACCCGCCGTCTGGCGCGCGAGCTTCGAACAGATCGACACCCTCACGAGCACCATGGCCACGATGCTCACACCCGACCCGATCGGAGCCCGATGATCGACCCCAACCGGCTGGTGAAGCAGGCGAGCGTGCTCGCCGACCGCGTGATCACTCCCGCGGACGGTGTCACCGTGCTGATCTACCACCGCGTCGGCGGCGGGTCGGGTGGCGCCGTCGACCTCGACCTCGACGTCTTCGAACGCCAGCTCGAGCATCTCGCCGCACACCACCGGGTGATCACCCTCGACGACGCCGTCGCCGAACTCACCGCCGGGCAGGTCGACGGCTGGGCGGCGAGCACCCCCGTCGACACCCGCAGCCACACGCCGTCGACATCGCGGCCCGTCGTGCTCACCTTCGACGACGGCACCGACGACTTCACCGACGTGGTCGTCCCCGCCCTCGTGCGCCACGACCTGCCCGCCACGCTCTACGCCGCGACCCGATTCATCGACGAGCAGTGCGCGTTCCCGTGGGACGCCCCGCCGACGAGTTGGTCGGCGCTCCGCGACGCCGTCGCCACTGGCCTCGTCACCATCGGTTCGCACACCCACTCGCACTGGCTGCTCGACCGCCTCGATCCCGCCGAACTCGACGCCGACCTCGACCGGTCGATCGAGCTGATCGAGGACCACCTCGGCCTCACGCCGACACACTTTGCATACCCCAAGGCGATCCCCGGTTCGCCGGCCGCGGAGATCGCGGTCCGCCGCCGATTCCGCACCGCCGCGCTCGCCGGAAGCCGCGTCAACCGCCCGGGCCGAACCGACCTCCACCGCCTCCAACGCACACCGATCCAACGCAGCGACGACGACGCGTTCTTCGCCGCGAAGGCCGACGGCGGGATGCGCCTCGAAGGCGAACTGCGAGCCCTCGTCGTGCGAGCGCGGGCGCGAGGTGCCGCGCAATGACCCGCCGCCCGGACCGCACGCGGCCGCTGCTCGTGCACCTGACCACCACCGACATGAGCCTCGACTGGCTGCTCGGTCCGCAGCTGCGAGCGTTCGGCGAGGCGGGCTACGACGTCATCGGCATGTCGGCTCCGGGCCCCCACGTCGAGGCGATCGAGGCGATGGGCGTCCGCCACGTTCCCGTCCCCGCGTTCACCAGATCGAACGACCCGGTTCAAGACCTCCGCGCGTTCCGCCAACTCGTCGGGCTGCTGCGCGACCTCCGGCCCGACATCCTCCACACCCACAACCCCAAGCCCGGCGTGCTCGGCCGCGTCGCCGGACGGCTCACCCGCGTGCCGCTGATCGTCAACACCCAACACGGCCTGTACGCACAACCGTCCGACACCTGGAAACGCCGATGGCCGGTCTACGCCGTCGAGCGCGTCGCCTCCGCGTTCGGCGACGTCGAACTCGTGCAGAACATCGAAGACGTCGACACCTTGACGCAGACCCTGCACATCCCGCGGCGCAAGGTCCGCCTCCTCGGCAACGGCGTCGACCTCAGGCGCTTCGACCCCACATCGGTACCGACCGACGCGGTTCGATCGCTCCGGCACGAGTGGGGCGCCGGCGACGACGACGTCGTGTGCTGCATCGTCGGCCGGCTCGTGCGCGAGAAGGGCATCGTCGAACTGCTCGAGGCGGCCCACGTCCTGTCGAGCCGCGGGGTCGCCGCCAAGTTCGTCGTCATCGGCCCCGTCGACCCCGACAAATCGGACGCGATCGACCAGGCGATGCTCGACCGCGCGGCGAACGACGGGGTGGTGCTCCTCGGCCAACGATCCGACATGGCCGAGTGCTACGCCGCATCCGACGTGTTCGTCACCGCCAGCTGGCGCGAAGGATTGCCGCGTGCGGCGATGGAGGCCGCAGCGATGGGCCTGCCGATGGTGGCGACCGACATCCGCGGCAACCGACAGGTGATGGTCGACGGCGAGACCGGGCTGCTCGTGCCGGTACGAGCTGCCGCCGGCATCGTCGACGCCGTGACCACACTCGTCGCCGACCCGCAACGGCGAGCCGAGATGGGTGCGGCCGCGACCCGGCTGGCCCACGTGGAGTTCGACCAGCAGCGCGTCATCGATCGCACGCTCGCCGCCTACGAACTCCTCGGCTGACGACTCGCCGCACCGACGTGCCGCGACGCGGTGTCGCGCGGTCGATGCTCAGGGCCGGTCGGCGGGCAGCTCGGTCATCGTGACGCCCTCGCCGGCGTCGACACCGGTCGAGCCGAGCACGGCAGGAACGGTGCCGACCAGGATCCGCAAGTCGCCGAGCAGGCTCCGGTCGCGGACGTACTCGACGTCGACCGCCAGGCGCTCGTCCCACGAGAGCAGATTGCGGCCGCTGATCTGCGCCAGGCCGGTGATGCCCGGGCGCACGGTGAACCGCTCGTACTCGTCGCGCCGGTACCGATCCCAGTAGTGCACCGGCAACGGTCGCGGACCGACGAGGCCGACGTCGCCGCGCAGGAGGTTCACCAGCGACGGGAGTTCGTCGAGGCTGAGCGAGCGCAGCGCCCGCCCGAACGGGGTCAACCGTTCGGCGTCGAACTCGGGGTGCTCACGACCCGGGGCGGGGTGGCGCATCGAACGGAACTTGAGCAGTTCGAACGGTTGCCCGCCGAGCCCCAGTCGTCGCTGGCGGTAGATGACCGGACGACCGATGGTGACCCCCACACCCACCGCGATGACCGCCATCACCGGAGCGAGCACCACGAGGCCGACGACCGCCGCGACCACATCGACCACACGTCGGACCGCGTCGGCGGCTCGAGTCGTCACGAGTCGTCTCCGTCGCGCGGTCGCTCGATCGGGCGCGCCGGATTGCCGACCACGGTCATGCCGTCGGCGACATCGCGCACCACGACTGCGCCCCCGCCGACGACGACATCGTCGCCGATCGTCACGCCGGGCAGGACCCGCGCTCCGATGCCGATCAACGTGCGCTGACCGATCGTCACGCCGCCGGCGATCGCCACCCCCGGCGCGACGTGGACGTAGTCGCCGACGGTGCAGTCGTGGTCGATCGACGCATTCGTGTTCACGATCACGCCGTCGCCGAGCGTCGTCGCCGCCATCACGATCGCTCCCGGCAGCACCTGCACCCCGGCGCCGTGGCTGACACTCGGCGCGAGCCACGCCAACCGGCTGATTGCCCCGGTCACCAGATGACCACTCAGCGTGAGATTCTTGACGATTCGTTGACGAGTCAGGTTGTCGCCGACTGCCACACATATAGTGGTTTCATCACCACTATTCGTGAGATCAGAGAGGGCTGACATCTCCATCACGGGCACGCCGAGATCGTCACGGCCCGTCCCCTCGTCGGTCACCGCGGCGACGACGACCGTGCCGGGAGCCTCCAGGAGGACATCGAGGCACACGCGCGCATGCCCGCCGGCGCCATAGATCACGACCCGAGAGGCGACTTCATCACTCATCGACGACCACCGTAGTGGTACCGAAGCACCCCTCACCGTGGTTCTCATCACCGAATCGTCAGGATTTCGTCAAGGACACCGCAAGATTGACCAACGTCACTGGCGACGGCGGCCACAGCGGGGTTATGTTCAGGACAGGCCACGCCACCGAGCGTGGTTGAGGGTAAATGCGAGGCGGCATGACGGAGCACGTGAACACGACAGGGTTGAGGTCGAGCTGGGCAGGTGCAACCGACGCGGATCCGCGCCTCGGCTGGATCATCGCCGCCGACCTCGTCGCCTGGATCATCGCCATCGCTGCCGCGAACAGCTTCTACGCCCACCAGGTCCGCGGCACGCCGACCACCACCATCCTCGTCATCCTGCTCGCGTCACAACTGATCGTCGGCACGGCCACCGGCCTCTACCGGGGGCGCTTCCGTCGATTCAGCTTCGACGAGGCAGGCGCCGTCGCCGTCACCGCCGGGATCGTCGGAGTCATCTCGATCCTCGTCGAACAGATCGTCTGGAACGGCTCGCGCACCGGCCAGATCCTCGTGCTGTCGACCTCGATGGCGGCCTGCATCATGTTCGGTCACCGCTACCTCCGCCGAGTGCGCGCACAACACCTCATCGCCAAGGCCAACCGGAACCGCACCCCGCTGATCGTCTACGGCGCCGGCGAGGGCGGATACCGAGCGGTCACCGCCATGCAGGCACTCGACGCCGGGCCCTACCGACCCGTTGCCTTCATCGACGACGACCCCCACAAGCGTCAGCGGCGCATGGGCGGCGTCCGCGTCGAGGGATCCTCCGACGACCTCGAGAAGATCGCCCGCCGCTACGGCGCCCACGAAGTGCTGCTCGCCATCCCCTCGGCCACGGGCCCCGAGATCCATCGCCTCCACCTCAAGGTGAAGGCAGCCGGATTCGAGACCCTCGTGATGCCGCCCGTCCAGCGGCTCGTCGGCAAGGGAAGCGCCCGCGAATTCACCCGCTACACCGACGAGGACGTCCTCGATCGCCACATCGTCGAGATCGACCCGACCGCAGTACGCGAACTGGTCGCCGACCGCACCGTGCTGGTCACCGGCGCCGGCGGATCGATCGGTTCGGAACTCGTCCGCCAGCTCGTCGCCCTCCAGCCGGCCAAGGTCGTCGCCGTCGACCGTGACGACTCGTTGCTCCACAACCTCATGGCGTCACTGCCCCACACCGAACGCGACCGTTGCATCCCGGTACTCGCCGACGTGCGCGACGCCGAACGCCTCGACGACGTCTTCAGCCGTCACGCCCCCGACCTCGTGTTCCACGCCGCCGCACTCAAGCACGTGCCGGCGCTCGAAGGGGCCCCGAGCGAAGGCTGGAAGACCAACGTGCAGGGCACGGCGAACGTCGTCGCCGCCGCCGAACGACACAACGTGTCACGCCTGGTCAACATCAGCACCGACAAGGCCGCGAGCCCGGTCAACGTGCTCGGATACACCAAGCGCCTCGCCGAACGCGTCACCGCCGCGGCCGCCCACCGCACCGGACGGCCCTACGTGTCGGTCCGCTTCGGCAACGTCATCGGCAGCCGCGGCTCGGCCCTCGAAACATTCGAACGCCAGATCGCCGAAGGCGGGCCCGTCACCATCACCGACCCCGACGTCACCCGCTACTTCATGGCCGTGCGCGAAGCCGTCCGCCTCACCATGCAAGCCGCCGCGATCGGGCGTTCCTCCGAAGTGCTCGTCCTCGACATGGGTCAACCGGTCAAGGTCATCGACGTCGCCAGGCAACTCATCGAACAGTCCGGCACCGACGTCGACATCGTGATCACCGGCCTCCGACCCGGCGAGAAGATGCACGAAGTGCTCCTCGGCGATGGAGAACACTCCGACCGGCCGTTCAACCCGTTGATCGACCACGTGACCGTGCCACCACTCGACATCGACGACTGCGTCCGGCTCTGTGCCGAACACGACGTCTCCCCGCGCAGCATCCGCGGACTCTCCATGCTCGCAACACTCCCAACCGGTGACGACTTCCACCCCCAAGTGGTACCGTCAGCAATGTTCCGAACGATCGAAGGGAACTGATCATGATCAAGCGCCTCGCACTCACATTTGGTATCGCCGCGCTGAGCCTCGTGCCCAGCCTGGCGCACGCCGCAGAAGGCGAACAGGACCCCGCCATCTACCCACCTGGCTCCTCGATCGATGCGAACGGCACCGCTGTCGAATGCGCCGGCAGGATCCCGATGGTGACGTACGAGGTCACGCCGACCGGCTTCACCCCCGGGGCCGACCCGGTCACGTACACGCTCTTCGACATCAACAAGAAGCAGATCGGCGACCCGGTACCCGGACAGCCGCTGAAGGGCTCGTTCCTGTACCCGGGCACGACGCTCGACAGCAACGGTGATGCCGTCACCTGGGCCGGTTGGGACTACATCAACGGCATCTGGGTCGAGGTCGACAACAACACCACGATCTGGCGCAAGGGCATCTACGTCCGTTTCGACGTCAACCCCACCACGACCACATTCGTGGCGTACCCCGACGACAACCCGGACTGCCTCCCCCCTGGCGTGCAGCCCCCCACCCGCGGCCAGACCCCGACGCAGACCGGCTCGATCCCGACCACGGGCTCGAACGCACCGGAGTTGTTCCTCCAGATCGGCCTGCTGCTGCTCGTCGGTGGCGGCGTCTTCCTGATCGTCTCGCACCGCCGCAAGTCCTCGGCCTCAGCCGCCTGACGCTCGACTCGCCCACCCGGTGAACCCGGACGGGCAGTGCCGACGGAGAGACTCGAACTCTCACTGACGGCGCCCTAAACGCCGTGCCTCTGCCAATTGGGCTACGTCGGCGACGTGGGGACGCTATCCGCCTCGCGCCCTCACGTCGACCGTCGAAGATCTCGATCACGGCCGTACCCTGCTGCGGTGCCTGCAGGCGGCTCGCGCTGGACGCTCCCCCGATACCTCGAACTCGTCGGATGGCTCACCGTCGCGCTCGTCGGGCTCCTCACGCTCACCCAGACACTCGGCTGGACGGGCACCCGCGCGATCGCCGTCGTGCAGGCACTCACGCCGTACATCGGGGTGCTGCTCGTCCCCATTGCGCTCATCGCGCTGTGGCGCCACCGCCTGACACTCGCCACGACCAGCGCGGCGATCGGGCTGGGCATACTGCTGCTCGCCGCACCGCTCGCCTTCCCCGATGCGCGACCCGACCCGGCCGCCGGCACCGTCGGGCTGCGGATCGCCTCGGTGAACCTGCTCTACACCAACGACCGCATCGACGACGTCGCCCGCATGCTCGAGACGCTGGCCCCCGACGTGATCGTGTTCAACGAGTACACGCCCGAACACCAAGCCGCACTCCAGCACTCCCCGCTCGCCGACGCCTACACCTACCGCATCGACCGCAGCGGCTCCGGCGGCGGCGGCGTCGCCGTGTGGAGCCGCCCCTCGGTGATCGTCGGCGACCACCCCGACACCTACAACTACAGCCTCGACCTCGTCGTCAAAGGACCCGACACGGACATCCGGCTCCTCGCCATACACATGCCGACGCCGCTCGACAGCTTCGACAACTGGCAACGCGACCTCCACACCGCCGCACGCATCGGCCGTGAAGCGACGTCACCCACGATGATCGTCGGCGACATCAACTCCTCGTACTGGCACCCCGACTTCCGCGAACTGCTCGACGCCGGATTCGTCGACGCCCACACGGCGAACGGCAAGGGATTCTCCACGTCGTGGCCGACCGACCGGATCGTGCCGGCATTCGTCCGACTCGACCACGCACTGACCACCGAGGGTCTCGTCGCGACCCACATCGACGACTTCGAGATCCCCGGCAGCGATCACCGGGGATTCGTGGTCACCGTCGCTCCAACTCGCTGAGCAACGCCCGGAACGCCCGGCCCCGATGCGAGATCGCGTGCTTCGCCGCCGCGTCCATCTCCGCGAACGTCGCGCCACCACCCTCGTCGGGCTGGAACACCGAGTCGTACCCGAAGCCGACCGCACCGCGCTCGACCGTCGTGATCACACCCGGGCACACGCCTTCGACGTGCAGTTCCGATCCATCGGGCCACACCACGATCGCCACCGTCTTGAACGCCGCTCGCCGATCGTCGACGCCGGCAAGTTCCGACAGCAACTTGCGACGGTTGTCGGCATAGCTGCTGCCGTCACCCGCATAGCGCGCCGCGTGGATGCCCGGGGCCCCGCCCAGCGCGTCGACCTCGAGGCCCGTGTCGTCCGCCACCGCCGGCAGCCCGGTGGCCGCACACAGCGCAGCGGCCTTCAACCGGGCATTGCCCACCAGCGAGTCGGCATCCTCGACCACATCGGGAACACCCGCCGGCCGGGGCAACAACTCGACGACACCGGCGAGCAGCTGCTGGATCTCGACCACCTTGTCGGGATTCGCCGACGCACAGACGAGCTGCATCATCGGTCAGCGAGCCGGGCGGGCCGACGGAGGCTCTGCGATCGTGCGGGCCTGGAGATCAGCGATCTCGACGAGCCCACCCTCGGCGAGCGCGACGAGCGCATCGAGCTCAGCGCGCGAGAACGCCATGCCCTCCGCGGTGCCCTGCACCTCGACGAACCGAGCATCGCCACCGGCGATCGGCCGCAGCATCACCACGTTCATGTCGACCTCCGCACGGCTGTCCTCGACGTACGGAAGATCGAGCACGGGCGTCCCGTCGACGATGCCGACACTGATCGCCGTGCAGAACGAGTGCAACGGGTTGGCGGCGAGATCGCCACGCTGCACCACCCGCTCGAGCGCATCGTGCAGTGCGATGAACCCACCGCAGATGCTCGCGGTGCGGGTACCACCGTCAGCCTGCAGCGCATCACAATCGACCACGACTTGACGCTCACCGAGCGCCTTCATGTCACACGCCGCACGGAGCGACCGGCCGATCAGACGCTGGATCTCCACAGTCCGACCACTCTGCTTGCCACGCGCCGCTTCACGATCGATCCGCTCGGGCGACGCGCCGGGAAGCATCGAGTACTCCGCCGTCACCCACCCCTTGCCGGAGTTGCGCATCCAACGCGGGACGTCCTCGTCGATCGAGGCGGTGCACAGCACACGCGTCTTGCCGAACGACACGAGGCACGAACCGTCCGCCATCTCGGTGAAGTCGCGTTCGAATGTGATCGGGCGCAGTTCGTCGTCGCGGCGTCCGTCGGGGCGGGCCATGGTGATCTCCGTTCAAGATGTCGTCGAGGGGTGTTCGAGTCGCCCCAGGGTGCCACACCGCTCAGCCCGCCGGCGGTCTCCACGATTCGGTGTGGTCGAGCTCGGGACCGAGCAGTTGGGCGCCGAGCTCGCGGAACACCTCGACATCGCCGCTCGACACGAACCGGTGCCGACCGATGCGATCGGCGTCACGCAACAGTCCGAGCTCGCCGAGACGGTGCATCACCTCGAAGGCCGTCTCGTCGGCCGAGCTGACGAGCGTGACGTCACCTCCCATCACGTCGCTGATCGTTCGAGCGAGGAACGGGTAGTGCGTGCAACCCAGCAGCAGCGCATCGACATCGGCATCACGGATCGGGGCGAGCAGACGCTCGGCGAGCACCATCACCTCGTCGCCGCTGGTCTGACCGCGCTCGACGAACTCCACGAAGCCGGGGCACGCCGCGCTCGTCAGCGACACCGGTGCCCCCGTGTCGACCACCGCGCGAACATACGCGCCCGACGCCATCGTCCCGACCGTGCCGATCACCGCGACCCGCCCGGTCTGGGTGGTCTGCACCAGCGCACGCGCACCGGGCGCGATCACGTCGATGATCGGCACCGGCAGCTCACGACGCAGATCATCGAGACCCGCCGCCGTCGCCGTGTTGCACGCAACCACCACCGCTTTCGCCTCGTAATCGCGAACCAGGCTCCACGCGAGTTCGTGCGCGTACTCGCGCACATCCTCCAGCGGCTTCGATCCGTACGGATAGCGGCCGGTGTCACCGATGTAGACGAGATCCTCCGCCGGAAGCAGATCGATCGTCGCCCTGGCAACCGTCAATCCGCCGAATCCGGAGTCGAACATCCCGATCGGCCGATCCACATCGGGCAGCCTACGACAGAGGGCCGGCACCTCAGCGGTGCCGGCCCTCTGTCGTTCAGGTCATTCGTCGGACCGGCCAGAGGCCGGTCAGTGCTCGATCACGGCTGGATCGGGAGCACCATGTCGATCACGTGCAGCACACCATTGGCCGCCTTGACATCGGCCACCAACACCGACGCTCCACCGATCGTCTCGGCGGTCCCGTCGACAGGTTGCGGCCCACCCTCGAGCACGACCACTTCGGTGAGACCCCACACGTCGGCGATCATCAACACCTGGGTGTCGTCGATGTGCGCGAGCAGGATCGGCGTGACCACAGCCGGATCGGTCAGATCCGGCCGAGGGACGATGTTGGCGGCATTCTCGATCGCCGTGTTGCTCGGAGCGAACAACGTGATCGTCGCGTTCGGGTCCTGCAGCACCGACTCGAGACCCGCGACCTGGATCAGCGCCTTCAGCTCGGACAGGTCAGGGCTCTTGTCGATCACATCCCACAGGGTGGCCCCCGGCTGCGGCGGCACCGTCACCACCGGAACGGTCGTGCTCGGCGCCACGGTCGTCTCGGGCGGTGAGGTCGTCGCAGGTGTCGTCGTGTCGACCACCGTCGTGTCGACCACCGTCGTGTCGACCACCGTCGTCTCGACGACCGTCGTGTCGACCGGAGCCGTCGCCGAGAGCTTGCACGTCACTGAGTCACCGGGCGAGAACGAGTAGTTCGGGAACGTCAACGTCGCGAAGCGATCGATCGTCGCGTCGGGCGAATCGAGCTCGACCCCCATCGACACGACACTCGCCTGGCCGTCGATGGGCTTCAACACGCAATCGACGATGGGACCGGGCGGCGTCCAACCCGGCGGAACCTTTGCCACGATGCTCGCCGTCGACGTCCAGTTCGCGGGATCGGCGACCGTGTCGTCGGCCTCCCACTCGAAGTTCACCCGGCCGTCGGAACCGGTGGAGTCGCCGGCGGATTCGCCCGGCTTGCCATCGCTCGGACGGAGCCACACGAACGACGTCGGCGAGTCGGCGGGGCCGACGACATCGATGACGAACCCGATGTCGAGTGAGGTTCCGGTCGAATCGGTTGCCTCGATGGTCAGCAGGCTCGACGTCGCCGTGGCGGCATCGTCACTGTCACTGCCACCGAAGATCAGCCAGCCGAGCAGACCGAGAATCGCGAGCACCACCACGACGAGCGCGGCGACCGGACCTGGCTTCTTGTACCAGGGCTTCGGCTCGCCGGGATCCTCGTTGGGGTCGAGCGGAGCATCGGGTGGATCGACCGGCGGCACGCCATCGACTGCCATCGGGTCGGTCGCCGGCATCTGCGTGGTGGGTTCCATCGGTGAACCGGCGTCGCCGGCGGGGGGCGCCGACGGCAGCGTCGGCTCGCCCATCGGCGGGGGCGGTGGGGGTGGGGGTGGGGGCGTGCCACCGGGCGCGTCAGGCAGCGTCGGTTCCATGTCACTCATCCTGTCATTGTCGCAGGACGACGACGCTGCGTGGCGGATACGTCCGTATCTTGACGACTGCTTGACGGTCGCAGCCGGGTTCAACAGCGCGTCGTGCGACCTGCCAAGATCGACGATCGTGCCCACCATTGCCGTCAACGACATCGAGATCTGTTACGAGAGCTTCGGCCCCGACGACGCCCCGCCACTCCTGCTGGTGATGGGCCTGGGCGCCCAGATGACCCTGTGGTCGCCGGGGTTCATCAGCGAACTGCTCGACCGCGGATTCCGCGTCATCCGCTACGACAACCGCGACGTCGGCCTGTCGACCAAGACCGCCGGCGACCCGCCCGACGTCATGGCCCTCTACGCCCAATTCCTCAGCGGACAGCCCATCGAAGCCCCCTACACCCTGTCGACGATGGCCTCCGACGCCGCCGCGCTGCTCGACGCACTCGACATCCCAGCGGCACACATCGTCGGCGCGTCGATGGGCGGCATGATCGTCCAGACGATGGCGATCGACCACCCCGACAAGGTGCTGTCGCTCACCAGCATCATGTCGACCACCGGCCACCTCGAAGTCGGCCAACCCGATCCGGAGTCGATGATGGCGTTGCTCACGCCGGCACCGAGCGACCGCGACGGCGCGATCCGCCAGAACATCGAGACCTCCCGGGTGATCTCCGGCGAACTCTTCGACGAAGCGATGTCGCGCTCGATCGCCGCCGAGTCGTACGACCGCTGCTTCCACCCCAACGGAACCGCGTTCCACCTCGTCGCCGTCGCCGCGTCGGGTGACCGCACCGAAGCACTCGGCCAACTCGACGTGCCGACGCTGGTGATCCACGGCCGCCAGGACTCGCTGATCACGCTGTCGGGCGGCGAGGCCACCGCGGCCGCGATCCCCGGCGCGGAGCTGCTCGTACTCGGCCGGATGGGCCACGACATGCCCAAGCTCTACTGGCCGCAGATGGCCGACGCGATCTTCAACATCGCCGCCCGCGGCGAGGACATCTGACGTGCCCGACCTCGAGAACGACGCACGGCTCGACCCGCGGGTGAAGTGGGCGTTGCGCAACGTCCCGGTCACCAACCTGACCGATGTCGACAGCCGCGAGACGCTGCTCGAGATCAGCAACCACCCGAAAGCGATTGCGCTGCGCGAGAAGACCACCGCGCTCTACGACGCTCTCGACACCGAAGAGGTCGCCTCGTCGGCGGGGCTGTCGGTCACGGTGCACGAGTTCACCTCGGCGCCCGACGGCAACACCATCAAGATCCGCTACGTCCGCCCCGACAGCAACGACGTCGTGCCGTGCGTGTACTACATCCACGGCGGCGGCATGCAGAACGGCAGCGCGTTCGAAGCGATGTACCGGATCTGGGCGAGAGTGCTGGCGGCCGAAGGACTCGCCGTGGCGATGGTCGACTTCCGCAATGCGGTCACGCCGTCATCGGCTCCCGATGTCGAACCGTTCCCGGCCGGCCTGCACGACTGCGTGTCGGGCCTGCGATGGGTGGTGTCGAACGCCGCCGACCTCCACATCGATCCGGCGCGCATCGTCGTCGCCGGCGAGAGCGGCGGCGGCAACCTCACACTCGCCACCGGCATGATGCTGCTGCGCGACGGCGACATCGGCCTGGTCAAGGGGCTCTACGCGCTGTGCCCCTACATCGCCGGGAAGTGGCCGCAGGACCGATTCCCGTCGTCGATCGAGAACGAGGGCTACCTCCTGAACCTGCACCACAACCGCGGTGCGGTCGCCTACGGCATCGACCACTTCGAAGACGGCAACCCGCTCGCCTGGCCGACGTTCGCCACCGAAGCCGACGTCGCCGGCCTGCCGCCCACGTTCATCAGCGTCAACGAAGCCGACCCGTTGCGCGACGAGGGCATCGACTTCTACCGGCTCCTGCTCCGCGCCGGAGTGGCCGCACAGTGTCGGATGGTGATGGGCACGTCGCACGGCATGGACGTCTTCACGCCGGTGCTGCCCGACATCAGCCGTCAGACAGCGGCCAGCATCGCCCGCTTCGTCCGCGACTGACACCCCGGTTCCGCATCTCCGCCCTCCAAACCCGTTTACGGTGCACTTCGGTTGACCCGTCCCAACAAGACTGCACCGCAAACGTCAAGAATGGCCGACTGACGCTGATCCGTCACCACACCGTCCGGTACCGGCCAGCCTGCCGCCGCGAGCTACAACGTGGCAATGCCCGACCAGCTTCCCGCAACACCGGCCGAGTTGACACCAGCACTGCTGAACGAGCTCCTCGTCGGCGCACTCGACGGCGGCACCATCACCACGGTCAGAGCGAGCGACATCGGCGAAGGCACCGGCATCTTCGGCCAGATCGCCCGACTCGAGCTCGGCATCGAGGGCGACGCCGGCAACGCCCCCACCTCGATCGTGGCGAAGATGGCGTGCACCGAACCCGCCAACCTCGAAGTCGCGCTGATGCTCGGACTGTACGACCGCGAGATCAAGATGTTCGAACACGTGCTCGACGAGACGCCGATCACCACACCGGTATGTCACGCCGCTGTGCAACAAGACGACGGACAGTTCCTCCTGCTGATGGAGAACATGTCGATCGGCTACGACGTCGGCGACCAGGTGATCGGCGCCACGTTGCCGCAGGCCGAGGCCGCCATCGACGCGCTCGCCGCGATGCACGCGCACTGGTGGCAACGTCCGGAACTCGACGCGATGGACTGGCTGCCGGTGCCCAACGCTCCGCAGTACGTCGCCGCCGTCCCGAACATCTACCGCGCCGGGCTGCCGGTCCTCGAGACCGAATGGGCCGACCGCGTTCCTCCGAGCGCGATCGACGTCGCGCGATCGGTCGACCCGAAATTCGAGGAACTCCTGCACCGGACAGCCGGCGGGCCCGCCACGCTGATCCACGGCGACACCCGGCTCGACAACATCTTCTTCTCGAGAACCGACGACGCCCTGGCGTTCATCGACTTCCAACTCGCCCTGCGCGGCCGAGCGGTCGCCGACATCGCCTACCTGATCGGCACCAGCCTCCCCCACGAACTCGGCCGCGAACACTGGGAGCAACTTCTGCGCAGGTGGCATGAGGCGGTCAGCGCCCTGGGAGTCGACAACTACTCGTTCGACGACGCCGTCACCCACTACCGCGAAGCGGCGATGTACTACCTGTCGGGCGCCATGTCGCTGATCGGCACGTTCGATGCGGGCAACGACCGCGGGGCCGCAATGGCCGAGGCGTACTCGACGCGCATCTTGAACCACGTGGTCGACATCGACGCCGCATCCGTCCTCTGAGATGAGACGCGGGGTCAGAAGTAGATGATCTGTTCGGCGTTCGCTTCCGCGACGTCGAGATCGTCGGTGTACGCGCCGGTCGAGAGGTACTTCCAGCCGCCATCGCACACGATGAACACGATCGTGGCCGGCCCGTCGACCGCGGTGTCGATCTGGCTCGCGACCTTCACCGCGCCGGCGAGCGCAGCGCCCGCCGAGATGCCCGCGAACACACCGCACTCCTTGACCAGACGGCGGGTCCACTCGATCGACTCGCGGGGCCGCACCACACGCTTGCGGTCGAGGATGTCGAAACCGTTCCAGTTCTCGAACACCGGCGGGATGTACCCCTCGCCGATGTTGCGCAGGCCCTCGACACGCTCGCCGAGCGGCGGCTCGACCGCGACGATCTGAATGTCGGGGTTCTGCTCCTTGAAGTAGCGACCGCAGCCCATCAACGTGCCGCTCGTGCCGAGGCCGGCGACGAAATGGGTCATCTCGGGAACGTCACGCAGGATCTCCGGGCCGGTGCCCTCGTAGTGCGCCCGGGGGTTCGCATCGTTCGCGTACTGATACGGGAAGTACCACTCGGGATGCCGGGCCGCGAGTTCGATCGCTCGGGCGACGGCGCCGTTGGAGCCCTCCTCGCCCGGCGTCAGGATCAGTTCGGCGCCGAACACCTCGAGCATCTGGCGACGCTCGATCGACACGCTCGTCGGCATCATGATCTTGATCGGGTAGCCCTTGATCGATGCGATCGCCGCCAGCGCGATGCCGGTGTTGCCGGATGACGGCTCGAGAATGGTCTGGCCCGGCAGGAGGCGGCCTTCCTTCTCGGCGGTCTCGATCATCGACTTGGCGATGCGATCCTTCACCGAGCCGAACGGGTTCTGCATCTCCATCTTGCCGATGATGCGGACATCAGGATTCGGAGAGAGCACGGACACGTCGACCATCGGCGTGTTGCCGATCATGTCGAGCACACTGTCGTTGACCAGGCCCGGCATCGTGAAGTTCGGGTTCAAGGTGTTCGTCACCACTCTCCCAACACCGAGGTCATCGGAGACATTCCGACTAATCCGATGTGACTAGTCAGGAATTGTACCCGCGCACCCGATTCCGGTCCACTCCAGCCCCGGTGACGTCGGTGACGCCGGCGCCTGGCACCGGCGTAACCCGCTCAGACGATGGCGATGGGTTCCTCGGTGATGTGGCCGTCGACGATGCGATAGCTGCGCACCTCGGGCGCCTCGCGCTTGAGGCTGACGATCACGTAATGCCACGACGGATCGGGCGCCGCGGCCACGTCGGTCGGACTCGGGTACGGCTCGGAATGGGTGTGGCTGTGCACCACGCCGTTGATCTCGAAGTCACGATCGTCGGCGTCCATCTCGGCGCGCAGATGATCCTTGGGGTCGATCGTGTACACCCGGGCCGACTCGGCGACATTGGTGCACGGGTAGTAGATCGGAGCCTTGTCGCCCGCTCCCCCACCCGCCGCCGGTGGCCCGGCGATCAACCCACACGCCTCGTACGGGTACGCATCGAGCGCGGCGCCGACCAACTGGGCGTACGCCTCCCTCGAGATCTCGATCACGACCCGATCCGATCGAGGAACTCCAGCACTGCCTCCCGGAACGCCGAACGAGACACCACCTCGTCGTGGATCAGGTGCCCGGCACCCGCGACCGTCAGCACCTCGGTCGCCGGCGAGATCGACGCGAAATGCCGGGCGATCTCCGGATCGGCGACGGCATCGGGTTTCGCAGGATCGGCGGTGACGATCAGCGTCGGCGGATCGAACCCCCGGTCGGCATCGAGGAGCAGATCGATCGTGCCGTCCAACACCGGGTCGAGCACAGCGGCGTCGACTGCGAGCAACGATCCCGCCATCGAGAGCAGACCATTGGCTTCGATCGTGTCGCCCATCGTCGCTCCGGTCGCCGTGGGCACCGCCGCCAGGAACCCGGCGACCGCCTCGGCCGACATTCCCGCCGCCTGGAGACCCGGGATCGACTGGCGCATCAGTCGGAACGCGTCGAGCAGGCCATGGGCCCCACCCGCCTCCCCTGCCGATGCAGCACGAATCCCGAGTGGAGGATCCTCGAGGATCGCGGCGCGAATCAAGTCGGGGCGTCGCTGCATCACGATCGCTGCGGTCACCCCACCCAGCGAGTGGCCGACGACGACACACGGCTGACCGATCACCTGCTCGCACACGGCAATCGCATCGCTCACGTACCCCTCCGACGAATAGGCCCCGGGCGACCGGTCGGACGCACCATGACCGCGGAAGTCGAGGCGCAGCACCCGATACCGCTGGGCGAGTTCGGGCACGATCCAATTCCACGTGCCCGCGAACGAGGTGATGCCGTGCAACATCAGCAGCGGCGGGAGCGACGGATCACCGTCCTCGGCGAGATGGAGCGTGAGGCCGTCGTTCGTGATCTGCACGTTCGCGACGGTATCCCCGGCCGAGCTTGCCCACCTACGTCGGTAGGGTCTGATGCCGCGCACCAGCGATCACCGAACGCGCATCGAGGACGTCATGGCGAAGGGCAAGAAGACCAAGAAGGACAAAGGCGGTGGCGCCGACGGCACCCAGCTCATCGCCTCCTACAAGCGCGCCTACCGCGACTACGACATCCTCGACACCTACGAAGCAGGGATGGTGCTGACCGGCAGCGAGGTGAAGAGCCTCCGCGAAGGCAACGCCCAGATCGCCGAGGGCTACGCCCGCGTGCAGCGCGGCGAGGTCTGGCTCGACGGGATCCACATCCCGCCGTACACCAACGCCATCGGCTTCGGCGCCCACGACCCCGACCGGGCCCGCAAGCTGCTGATGAACCGCGCCGAGATCGACAAGCTCGACCAGCGAGTGGCGCAGGGCAGCCTCACGATCGTGCCGCTGCGCCTCTACTGGAAGAACGGCCGGGCCAAGATCGAACTCGGCCTCGCGAAGGGCCGCACGAAGGGCGACAAGCGCCAGCACATGGCCGAGCGCGACGCCGACCGCGAGATCCAGACCGAATTCAACCGGGCCAACAAGTACGGCCACGACCGGTAGCCGTCGCCCAGGGCCAGGCTCGCCCGCCGGCTCGCGTACGATGCGGCGATCATGGACGACACCCCCTCCTACTCGCGGCTCGCAGCCGAACTCGCCGACATGCCGTTGTTCGCGGGGCTCGCACCGCACCAGGTGGAGGATGTCGCCGGCAACATCCTCGAACGACGGGTGAAGCAGGGCAAGACCGTCATCAAGGAAGGCCAGTGGGGCCACGAGTTCCTGCTCGTCCTCGAAGGCGAGATGGAGGTACGGCGCGGCGATCGCGTCATCGCCACGAAGGGACCGGGCACCTACATCGGCGAGCTCGCCGTGCTCGACGAGGTTCGACGCAGCGCAACGGTCGTCGCGAAGACCGACGTCGTCGTCGGCTCGATCGAGGCGAGCCTCTTCGCCCCACTGCTCTCCGACATCCCTGTCCTCGCCGAACGCATCGCCGCGACCATGGCGCAATACGAGACCCCCTCCCCGACCGACGGCTGAACGACACGTTCCTGCTGCAGCGATGAGTCTCGGCGCGACCAGTCCGCGCTCAGACTCATCAGTGGCGGACGGCCTGCTGCAGCGATGAGTCTCGGCGCGACCCGTCCGCGCTCAGACTCATCAGTGGCGGGCGGCCGACTGCAGCGATGAGTCTCGGCGCGACCCGTCCGCGCTCAGACTCATCAGTGGCGGGCGTCGGGTTGGCGCGACGAGCGCTCCCGAGGGCGGGAACAACCCGGCGGCCCAGTAGGTTGTCAGCGGAGTCGGTCGAGAGATCTTCCGGCTTCTACATATCGAACATGGGGCTGACTGGTTTC
>JAHENF010000014.1:14140-73772 GCA_024643255.1 Ilumatobacteraceae bacterium | reverse complement strand
ACAGGGTCACACCCGTTCCCATCTCGAACACGGAAGTTAAGCCTGTCAGCGCCGATGGTACTTGGGGAGTGATCCCCTGGGAGAGTAGGACGTCGCCGGATTTCGATCGAGGAACGCACCGTCCGGGTATGCCGGCGGTGCGTTCTTCGCGTTTTCGGCCCGGTGTGGCACCGGTTGGCCGTAGCATGGCGAGCCATGTCTTCCGGCTCGTCATCCCGTCCACCGCGCCGCGACGACTCGCGTCGCCCGTCCGGGCGCAGTGCCGGACCCTCGGGTGGCCGGTCCTCTGGCAAGTCCTCGGGATCGGGTCGTTCCTCCGGTTCGGGTCGGTCCGATTCGAACAGTGGCGGGCGCAGCGGGGGTGGACGTGGTCGGCCGGACACTCGCGGTGGGCGCGGTCGCCCGGACAGCCGTGAGGGCTACCGTCGTGACGGACGCCCCGCGCGCCCCCAGACCGAGGCCGAACGGCGATCGCTCGAGGTGAAGTCGCGGCGTCTGCCGCGCGAACCGCGCGATCCCGACCTCGAACGTCAGCGGATCGAGGAGCGCACCACCGAGCAGTGGATCGACGAGGGTTCGGTTCGCAAGGCGGCGGCTGGCGCCACCAGGCGCGCGTCCGCCTCGGTCGGTGACGGTGACAGCCCGACCCGCCGTGCTCCGAAGCCGCTCGATCCGGAAGTGTCGGCGGAGCTCGTCGAAGCACTCGGCCAGCAGCGCGGTGCGCGGTTGTCGGAACGCCTGGCCCAGGCCTCGGAGGCACTCGATCGGGAGCGGTTCCAGGAATCGCGGCGGATCGCGCTCGCGATTTCGAAGGAGGCCCCCACCGTGGCGGCCGCTCACGAGATCGTGGGGCTGTCGAACTATCGCCTCGGCCGGTACAAGCAGGCGGTGGCCGCCCTGCAGGCAGCTCAGGATCTGCATGACGATCCGGCCCTGCTGCCGGTGATCGCGGACTGCCAACGAGCCCAAGGGCGGTGGGCCGCTGTCGACCAGGTGTGGCAGGAGCTCAAGGCCGCCTCGCCGAGCCAGGACATCATGGCCGAAGGGCGCATCGTCGTCGCGGGAGCGCTCGCGGACCAGGGCGACCTGCGCGGCGCCATCGATCTCATGGAGCCGGCGACCAAGCGACCCAAGGCGGTGCGCGAGTTCCATGTACGCCAGTGGTACGTCCTCGGTGATCTCTACGATCGCGTCGGCGACCCGATCGCCGCGCGCCGTTGGTTCGCCGCAGTTGCCGACTACGACGACGACTACGCCGACGTGAGTTCGCGCCTGCGCGGACTCGGCCGCTGAGGACCCTCGCGCCGATGGCCAGTTCGAACTTCCGTGCCGGTGTGGTGGCGGCGGTGACGAACTCGCGCGGTCAACTCCTGGCGTTCGAACGCAGCGACATTCGGGGATCTTGGCAGCTCCCGCAGGGTGGCATCGACGTCGGTGAGTCACCGGTCGACGCAGCGTGGCGAGAGCTCGGCGAAGAGACCGGACTCGGGCCCGACGACGTCGAGTTGGTCGATGAACACCCTGAGTGGGTGGTCTACGAGTTCCCCGACCGGATCCGCAGCGAGGGCAAGCGACTGGGACAGGCACAGCGGTGGTTTCTGTTCCGTGTCCGTGACGACGACGTCGTTGCGACCCCGGACGAGGTCGAATTCGTCGCCTGGATGTGGGTCGATCCCACCTGGCTGCTCGATCAGGTGGTCGAGTTCCGATCGGCCGCCTACCACGCCGTGATCCCTCGGCTCCTGTCATGAACGACGATCTCTTCGCCGTCGCCGCGGAGGAACAACGTCGATCGCGAGCGCCGCTCGCCGCTCGACTCCGCCCGCGGACGATCGACGACGTCGTCGGCCAGGATCATCTCGTCGGACCTGGTAAGCCGTTGCGCCGCCTGGTCGAGACCGATCGGCTGACCTCTGCACTGCTCTGGGGTCCGCCCGGCACGGGCAAGACCACGCTGGCGCTGGCGGTCGCCGGCAGCACCGATCGGGCATTCGAGCAGCTCTCGGCTGTCTCGGCCGGAGTGAAGGATGTTCGCGAGACCATCGAACGCGCTCGCCAACGTCTCGGTGAGCGCGGACAGGGCACGATTCTGTTCCTCGACGAGATCCATCGCTTCTCCAAGTCGCAGCAGGACGCTCTGCTCCCTGCCGTCGAGGACGGGACGCTGACACTGATCGGTGCCACGACGGAGAATCCCTTCTTCGAGGTGAATGCTCCGTTGCGGAGCCGCTCGACGCTGTTCCGTCTCGAACCGCTCGATCGCGTGGCGATCGAGACACTCGTGCGGCGTGGCCTCGAAGCCGAAGGGGCCACCGCCGACGATGACGCGCTTGCTCTGCTCGTCGACCGCGCCGGGGGTGACGGTCGCCAGGTGCTGACCGCACTCGAGGTCTCGTGCGCGCTGTCGGGTTATGGCCACGTCGAACTCGAGCACGTCGAAGCCGCGCTCGGTACCACGGCCCTCCGCTACGGACGAGACGATCACTACGACGTCGTGAGCGCGTTCATCAAGTCGATGCGCGGCTCGGACCCCGACGCCGCTGTCTACTGGCTGGCCCGGATGCTCGAAGCCGGCGAGGATGCTCGCTTCATTGCCCGTCGCATGGTGATCTTCGCGTCCGAGGACGTGGGGCTCGCCGACGCGAACGCGCTGCAGATCGCCGTCGCATCGGCGCACGCGCTCGAACACGTGGGGCTGCCCGAAGCCCAGCTCAATCTCGCCCAGGCGGCGATCTACCTCGCCACGGCCCCCAAGAGCAACCGTGCCGCGCTCGCGATCTGGAACGCCCGCCAGGATGTTCGCGACGGGGCGGTCGGCGAAGTCCCCGCGCATCTTCGCGACGCGCACTACCAAGGAGCAGCCACGCTCGGGCACGGAGCCGGCTACGAGTATCCTCACGATCATGCCGCCGGCACCGTTGCACAGCAGTACCTGCCCGACCAGCTCGTCGGGCGGCGCTGGTACGAGCCGTCGGACCACGGCGACGAACGAACCATCAACGAGCGCACGCAGCGCGGAGACGATCTGACATGACCGCCGGTGAACTGCTGCTCGTCGTCGCCGGCGTGCTGTGCTCGATCGGCTTCGCCGCGCTCGTCGTCGTGCTCATGCGGGTACTCGACGCCTTGCGCGACGTGCGCCGGGAGCTCGACGACCTGCGGGCGGAGACCACGCCCTTGATCCAGGAGCTCCAGGACACCACCGACGAGGCCCGGGCCACCGTCAACGAGGCCCGCGCCGACCTGGAACGTTTCGATCGTGTGCTCGGCTCGGCCGAGGCGATCGGTGACGCCGTCGGGAACACCGTTGCTCGCACATCGTTCTCGGCGCCGATGATCAAAGCCGCAGGCTTCGCCCGCGGGACCTCGCGAACGATCGCCAGATTGCGGGGCGCGCCCAGGACGCCCGCGATCGGCCCGGTGGCCATCGACGCCATCGAGGCAGGCGACGCCCACCCGACCGACCGACGACGGAGACGACGAGCATGATGAAGCGTGTGACCTGGTTCGCCGGCGGTGTCGTTGCCGGCGTGGCCACTGCCGGCTACGCGAAGAAGAAGGTCAAGGAGACTGCTGCGCAGATCGCCCCCGCCCAAGTCGCGCGCTCGGCTGCCGATTCGGTGCGGGCGAAGTCGCGAGAGGTCGTCGATGCCGTCCGCGAAGGGCGCCAGGTGATGAGGAACACCGAGGACGAGCTCCACGCACGCCGCGAGGGGCGCCTCGTCTCGCTCGACGACCACGTGGCGCCCGGCGATCAGGTGTACGTCGACGGTGTCCCCGTCGACAGCGGGCGTGTGATCGTGATGCGCGAACGCCAACCCAAGGGGCGCAAGGCCCGACGATGACCGTCGATGCCGTCGCGCGCTCCCACGTCGCGGCGCCACACGGCACGACGCCACTCGTGGCACGACTCAGGTCGGTGTTGCGACCCGACCAGGTGCGCGACGGTGTGTCCGAGGTCAACCTGTACCGGCACGACGCATCGAATCTCGTCGGCCACGCGTCCGTGGTCTGCTTCGCCGAGTCGACCGATGACGTTCGCGCCATCGTGTTGGTGGCCAACGAGTTCGGCGTGCCATTCGTCGCTCGCGGATCGGGGACCGGCCTCGCCGGGGGAGCGGTGCCGATGGGCGGTGCGATCGTCGTGTCGACGGCGAAGATGAACCGCATCTTGTCGGTCGATCCCGTCAACCGCGTGGCCTGGGTGGAGCCCGGCGTCCTCAATCTCGACCTGTCGAAGCAGATCGCCCACCTCGGTGTGCATTTCGCCCCGGACCCGAGCAGTCAGCAGACGTGCTCGATCGGAGGCAACGTCGCGAACAACTCGGGTGGCCCCCACTGTCTCGCCGACGGCGTGACCAGTGCCCACATCCATGCCGTGGAAGCGGTGCTTCCCGACGGGTCGGTCACGGTGCTCGGGGGAGAAGAGCCCGAGCCGGCCGGCTACGACCTGCGCGGAGTGTTCGTGGGCAGCGAGGGCATGTTCGGCGTGGCGACCAAGGTGTGCGTGAAGCTCATGGCGAACCCACCGGGCGTCGCGACGATGCTGCTCGACTTCGCTGACGTCGCCGACGGTGCCCAACTGGTCAGCGACATCATCGCCGACGGCATCGTGCCCGCGGCGGTCGAGATGATGGATCAGCTCTGTCTGCGTGCGGTCGAGGCGTTCATTCACGCCGGTCTGCCGGTCGAACAGGCCGCCGCACTGCTGATCGAGGTGGTCGGGCTGCCCGCCGCAGTGGCGGCCCAGGTGGAACGCATCGGCGAGTTGGCCGGACGTCGCAACGTCGGAGGTGTCCGCGTGGCGGCCGACGACGCGGAGCGAGCGCTCCTGTGGAAGGGCCGCAAGTCTGCCTTCGGCGCCATCGCCCGCATCAAGCCGAACTACTACCTGCACGACACCGTCGTACCCAGGCACAAGCTTCCCGAAGTGCTCGAGCAGGTCTACGAGATCGCCGCTCGCCACGAACTCCTCGTGCTCAACGTGTTCCACGCCGGCGACGGAAACCTGCACCCACTGCTCGTGTACGACGCCCGTGAGCCGGGGGTTGTCGAACGCGTCCACGCCGCTGGTGACGAGATCGTGCGCGTGTCCGTCGCGGCCGGCGGCGTGCTGAGTGGCGAGCACGGCATCGGACTCGAGAAGCGCGATCTGATGCCGTTGATGTTCTCCGAGATCGACCTTGCCGCGCAGGCCGACCTCAGGAGAGCGTTCGATCCCCGTTGCCTGTCGAACCCCGACAAGGTGCTCCCGAGCCCAGCGGGCTGCGGTGACATCCACAGCATCCCCGAGGGAGCGTGGGTGTGAGCCTCGACGACGCCATCGGGGCGTTCGCCGCCCAGGTCGGGCCGAACGGTCCGGTCACGATCACCGGTCTCGGCACACGCGGCGGCCCGGTCGTCGGTGTGCGCACGGTGAGGGCCCCGTCGGGCATCGAGTGGATCCAGCCGGCAGAGATGACGATCCGGTGCGGGGCCGGAACGCCGGTTGCCGACGTCGATGCCGCACTGGCCGAGCACGGCCAGTGCGTTGTCATCGCCGACTTCGGGACGATCGGCGGGGCACTGGCGGTCGGGCACAGCGACGTGCGTCGGCTCTCCTGGGGGCCGGTGCGCGACACGGTGCTCCAGCTCAGGTACGTGTCGGCGGCCGGCGAGGTGGTCAAGGCCGGGGGCCCGACCGTGAAGAACGTCAGCGGCTTCGATCTCTGCCGGCTGATGGTGGGTTCGCGCGGAACGCTCGGGTTCCTCGCCGACGTCATCCTGCGCACCCGACCCCGACCGACACATGAGCAGTGGTATTCGAGCAGGCGCGACCCCTGGGCGCTGTTGGGCGAGCTCTATCGTCCCACCTCGGTGCTCTGGGACGGGACGACGAGCTGGGTGCTGCTCGACGGTCACCCCGACGACCTGCGGGGCCAGGCCGCCGGCTCGGAACTCGTCGCCGTCGACACGCCGCCGGACTTGCCACCTCATCGGTGGTCCGTGGCGCCGTCGACACTCACAGAGCTGCGGGACGAACCCGCGGGAACCTTCGTCGCCGAGATCGGGGTGGGGATCGTGCACCGTTCACGCCCTGCGCCGCCGGCCGAGCCGGACCCCGAGACGGTCGAACTGCACCGCCGAATTCGTGACGAGTTCGATCCCGCCGGACGTCTCAATCCGGGCCTCGACGTCCTCGCCGTCACCTGATGGGCACCGACGTCCGGGCCTACGTCGATCGGCCGATCACGGACGCGTCCGCGGCGACCGCGGCGGCGCGTGAAGCCGCCAGGAGGTGGGGGCTGGCGGATCCCGCCGCGCTGCGCGTCGGCATGAACGCGATTTTCGTCAGCGGTGCTGAGGTGCTGCGGGTGAGCACACCGACGGCTCCGGCCGCGGTCTCACTCGAGCTGGCCTCGTTTCTCGCCGATGCCGGGCTTCGCGTCCCCACGCCGGCGCGCGACGAGGTCGTGTTGCTCGGCGAGTTGAGCGTCACCTCCTGGGTGCGTCTCGTGCCGGTCGGCGCGCCGATCGACTGGGCCGAGGTCGGCGAGATGGTCCGAGTCGTGCACTCGATCGATCGGTCGATGCTGCCCTCCGCTGTGCCGCTGCCGACACCGTCGAACTTTCCGTGGTGGGACTTCGACGGATTGCTCGAGCGCACGGCCGCCGTGCTCGACGATGCGGCCCGTTCCGGCATCACGTCCACGATCGAACGCCATCGAGGATGGAACATGCTGGGTGCACCGGTGGTGTGCCACGGCGACGTGCACCCGGGCAATGTGGTGATGACCGCCGCCGGGGCGACGCTGATCGACTGGGACCTGCTGTGCTGGGCGCCGCCCGGCTGGGATCACGGCCCGATGTTGACCTGGGCGAGTCGCTGGGGTGGCGACGGCGGCGAATATCCGGCGTTCGCAGCCGGTTACGGCCGGTCATTCGCCGACGACCCTGCCGCCGTTGCGGTCGCCGAACTCCGCCTGGTCGCCGCGACGCTGATGCGCCTGGTCGCCGCCGTGGCCGACCCCACGGCGATGCCAGAGGCCCAGTTGCGGTTGCGGTATTGGCGAGGCGAACCCGACGCGCCGCCGTGGACCGCCCAGTGAACCGTCAGAGGAACTTGCGCAGGATCTTCTGTTTGGTGTTCGTGTACGGCGGGTACATCAGCGACGGGTCGGGCCGTGTCGGCTTGTCGAGCACTGCCTTGTAGTGCGTGAAGGTGTCGAAGCCGGCCTTGCCGTGGTAGGCGCCCATCCCGCTCGCACCGACACCACCGAACGGCAGCTCGGGAATGGCCAGGTGGAGCACCGCATGGTTGAGTGTGACGCCTCCGGCGGACGTGTTGGCGACGACATGGTCGAGCACGTCGTCGCTCGAGCTGAACGCGTACAGCGCGAGGGGCTTCTCTCGATCGTTGACGAACCGGACGGCCTCGTCGATGTCGCCGACGGTGAGCACGGGGAGGATCGGGCCGAAGATCTCGTCGTCCATCACGGCCGCGTCGGGCTTGACGCCGGCGAGCACCGTCGGGGCCAGGTACCGGCTGGCGCGATCGCCCGTGCCGCCGATGACGGTGGCGTCGTAGCCGCCGGCGTCGAGCAGCTTCATGAGGCGGTCGTGGTGTCGTTCGTTGACGATGCGGGCGTAGTCCGGCGACTGTCGGGGATCGGCGCCGTAGAACGTCGTGACCGCCTCGGCGATCGCTGCCACGAGGTCGTCCTCGATGCCATCCTCGGCGAGCACGTAGTCGGGGGCGACGCAGGTCTGGCCGGCGTTGAGGAACTTCGCCCACGCGATCCGTCTCGCGGCCACCTTGATGTTGGCATCGGCAGCGACGATCGCCGGGCTCTTGCCGCCCAGTTCGAGGGTCACCGGCGTGAGATGCTCGGCAGCCGCACGCATCACCACACGGCCGACGTTGCCGTTGCCCGTGTAGAAGATGTGGTCGAAGCGTTGCTCGAGCAGTGCGGTGGTCTCGTCGACGGCGCCGGTGACCACGGCGACGGTGTTCGCGTCGAAATACTTCGGGACGAGTTCCTCGATGAGCGCAGCCACCGTGGGGGTGACCTCCGACGGCTTGAGCACGGCGGTGTTGCCCGCGGCCAGTGCGGGCACGAGCGGAGCGAACAGCAACTGCACCGGATAGTTCCAGGGGGCGATGATGCACACCGTGCCGAGCGGTTCGGGGTGCAGGTGCGCCGATCCGGGCTTGAACGTGATCGGCACCTTGACCTTGCCGGGCTTCGTCCACGAGTCCAGATGCTTGAGCGTGTCGTCGATCTCGTTGATCGTGAAGGCGATCTCGGTCGTGTAGGCCTCGATGCGGGGCTTGCCGACATCGGCGACGAGCGCATCGATCAGCCGGTCCTCCTGCTCGACGAACATCGCGCGCAGGCGCTGCAATTGCACCGATCGCTGCTGATTGTCGCGCAGGACGCCGGAGCGGAAGCCTTCGTGAAGAACACGGACGATGTCGGGAATCAGGTCGACGGCGGTCATCCGGTCAGGCTACGTCGTCGACGAGAACGAGTCAGAACGGCTGATCGGTGGGGCAGTAGTAGCAGGTGCGGTTCGCGATCTCGATTCGACGGATCTCGTCACCACAGCGCAGGCACCGGTCACGTTTGTACGCATAGGTGGCCTCGCCGCGGGGAATCCGCACGTTGGGAGCAACACCGAGATCCTCTCGGCTGACGGTGATGATCCGGCCGTGCTTGACTCCCTGGCGGAGCATGCCCTGCACCGTGGCCCACAGGGCCTCGAGTTCGGCCACGTCGCAGTCGGTGCCCGGCCGGAGCGGATGAATGCCGGTGACGAACAGCGCCTCGGCGCGGTAGACGTTGCCGACCCCGCACACGATCGATTGGTCCATCAGCAGGTCCCCGATGCCCCGTGAGCTGCGGGTGACTCTTGCGATCATCCGGTCAGGTTTCGACCCCCGCCGTATCGGGTCGGGTCCGAGGCGCGCCAAGATCTCCGCACGCACCGACGGTGGATCGATCGAGCAGGCGGTCGGCCCGCTGAGGTCGACGGTGACGTACGTGTCACGGCTGTCGTCGGGCTCGGTCTGCAGGCGCATCCGCACCGCACCGATCGGCTCGGGTGAGCGGTCGGTCTCCTGCACTCGATACTTCCCGAAGAGTCCGAGGTGGACATGGCCGACTTCACCGGTCGACCATTCGTAGAACAGGTGCTTGCCATAGCCCATGACCGATTCCAGCGTTGCGCCGTCCACTCGGTCGGCGTCATCGGCGAACCGCCCTTGGGGACTCGAGACGCGAAGGGCGCGGCCGGCGAGCAGTTGGGTCTGATCGCGGGCGTACCGGTGGATGGTGTGGCCTTCGGGCACGGCCCGCAAGGTAGGCCCGGTCAGGCCGATCGGTGCAACCCTGCACCGATCCCGACGAACGGCCCTGGTGTGCCGACCGCCTCGCGCGCATCGTGAACCTCGCGGCGAAGCGTCGTGTGCCATCGAATCATCGTGAGGAGGTCGGATGACGACGGAGGGCCCGGCGGTCAGTTTGTCCCACGTGACAGTGATGCGCGGCGCTCGCCTGGCGATCGACGACCTGACGGCGACGATTCCGAGCGGCACGGTCGTCGGCCTCCTCGGCCCGAGCGGTTGCGGCAAGACGACGTTGTTGCGCAGCATCGTCGGTGTGCAGGCCAACGTCCAGGGGGACGTCACCGTGCTCGGTCGCCCCGCCGGCGATGGATCCCTACGACGCCAGATCGGATACCGATCGCAGGACCTCTCGCTCTACCAGGATCTCACGGTTGTCGAGAACGTGCGGTACTTCTCGGCCCTGCTGGGTGTCGGCGCCGACCAGGGCCGAGCCTTGATCGACACGGTTCGGTTGGGTGCGGTCGTCGACGAGCGCGTCGGCAGGCTGTCGGGAGGCCAGCAGGCGCGCGTCTCCCTGGTCGTCGCCATGCTCGACGAGCCTCCGCTCCTGGTGCTCGACGAACCGACCGTCGGTCTCGATCCGGTGCTGCGGCGGGACTTGTGGGACCTGTTTGCGGCGCTGGCCGGTGGCGGAACGACGCTGCTCGTGTCCAGCCATGTCATGGACGAAGCGGCACGATGCGCCTGGTTGCTCCTGATGCGACGCGGTCGGTTGCTGGCATCCGGGCCACCCGACCAACTGATGAACGACGCGTCGACCGACACGGTGGAGGAGGCATTCCTCGCTCTCGTGGGTCGTGGAGATCCGTCGTGATCCGCACGACGGCACGCGCAACGGCGGCACGGGTGTTGCGCCAGCTCCGACACGACCCGCGCACCGTCGTCCTGCTGATCGTGGTCCCGATCGTGCTGCTCGTGCTGGTCCGCTACGCGTTCGATGCCAACCCCGAGGTGTTCCAGCGCACCGGGCTGCCCCTCGTCGGGATCTTCCCCTTGGTGTCGATGTTCCTGGTCGCGTCGATCGCGATGTTGCGCGAGCGACGATCGGGAACGCTGGAGCGACTGATGGCATTGCCGACGTCGAAGGGGGGACTCCTCATCGGGTATGCCGCGGCGTTCGGCGTCGTCGCCGTGGTGCAAGCGGTGAGCGTGCTGGCCGTGGCCGTCGGACCGCTCGGGCTTCGCGTCGTCGGCCCGCTCTGGTTGGCGGTCGTCGTCGCCATCGTCAACGCGTTGCTCGGCATGTCGATGGGACTCTTCTTCAGCGCGTTCGCCCAGACCGAGTTCCAGGCGATCCAGTTCATGCCAGCGTTCATCCTCCCGCAGTTGCTGCTGTGCGGCCTCCTCGTCGCCCGCTCGGCGATGGCTCGTCCGCTCGAGCTGGCCTCGACGGTGCTGCCGATGACCTACGCCTACGACGCGCTGCGCATCGTCGCCGGTGACGCACAGCCCGGCGGCGCGTTGTTCGTCGACGTGCTGGTCACGTCGGCGATGGGTGCGTGTGCGCTCGTCGCCGGGGCGATGACGCTGCCGCGACGAACGCCGTGACAGCTGCCGGGCTCCGCTCGCGGGCCGGTCCCTCGCTACGTTGGCCCGATGGGAGAGCTCGTGGCGCGCGATCGGTCACCCCTGGGGCTCGACGCCGAGCTGTTGTCGACGTGTGTGAGCTGTGGCCTCTGTCTGCCGCACTGCCCGACGTTCCGGGTCACCGGCGAGGAGAAGTACTCCCCGCGGGGTCGTATCGATGCCATGCGCGCCGTCGACAGTGGCACGCTGCCGGTCGACGATGCGTTCGTCGACTTCATCGAGACCTGCGTGCAGTGTCGGGGATGTGAACCGGCGTGTCCGAGCGGGGTGCACTTCGGGGCGTTGATGGAGGAGACCCGCAGGGCACTGGCGACGAGCGGAGCGATCACGCCCTGGTGGCAGCGCCTCGGTTTCCGAGTGCTCGGACACCATCGGACGCTGCTGGTCGGGTCGTCGTTGCTGGCGGTTGCGCAGCGGCTCCGGCTCGTTCCGCGACGACTCGGACTTCCCGAACTGGCGGTTCGGCGAATTCCCCGCCTCGAGTCGACGGGCACCGACGTGTGGTTGTTCACCGGATGTGTCATGGACGCGTGGCAGCGACAGACGCATCGCAGCACCGCTGAGCTGATCTCGCTGGCCGGGTCGAGCTTCGCCGTCCCCGATTCACAGGGCGCCTGTTGCGGAGCGTTGCATGTCCATGCCGGACTGCATGACGCCGCAGTCGCACTCGCCGAGCGGGTCATGTCGTCGATGCCGGGTGACGGGGCGATCCTCGTGAACTCCGCCGGGTGCGGCGCGGCGATGAAGGACTATGGCGAGCTCGTCGGGACCGACGCCGCGTTGCGGTTCAGCGCCCGGGTGCGCGACATCAACGAATGGCTCGCCGCGCGCATCGACGTCCTCCCGGCCCCCTCGGGGCCCCGGTCGGCGGTGATCGTGCAGGACCCGTGCCACCTCCGACACGTCCAGCGTGCCCACGAGCCGGTGCGCACGCTGCTCGGCCACGTCGCCGACATCGTGGAACTCGACGACGAGGGCCTGTGTTGTGGAGCAGGCGGTGCCTATTCGGCACTGCAACCGGCCCTGGCCGGCGACATCAGAACGCGCAAGGTCGCATCGATCGACCGGGCGCGGAGCGCGTCCGGCGCACAACTCGTCGCGAGCGCCAACCCGGGCTGTTCGATGCACCTTTCCGCCGTGCTCGACTGCACGGTCCGCCATCCCGTCGACATCGTCGCAGAGGCGCTGCGGCCGTGACGGGCGAGTACAGCGGTCTGATCGAGCGCCTGGAGTCCGTCGCTGCCGACCTCGACGAGATGGCGTTCGATCGTCTGCGTGAAGCAGTCGCCGACGGCGAGATCACCCGCCCGCCAGACGACAAGAAGCTGATGCAGGCCCGTCGGGCGATCGAGAAGGCCGCTGCCGTGCTGCGTCAGCTCGACGAGACGTAGCCGTTGATCACGCGGATCATCGCGACCAGATCGCTGTAGCCGCGCTTGGCGAAGACGAACGAGATCCGGTCGAGTTCGACCCGGTCGTCGTCGCGTCGCTCGATCTTGAACGGCTCGGCGCGCTCGATGGTGCCCGAAGCAACCAGGTGGCCGAAGCGCTCGTTGAGCTCGGCGAGTTGGGTGGCGTCGGGGCCCTGGCGCATGCGCACGACGAGGTGGTTGCCGACGTAGCGCACCGAGTCGTAGTTCGCGTAGAAGTCATCGATGATGTGTGCGGCGACATCGCACGAGTTGGTGATCGTGTAGAGACCGACGTCGGTCGCCGACACGAGCCCACGGGCGATCAGCTGCTCGCGCACGAAGGTGTCGACGCCCTCCCAGTACGGGTCACCGGGAGCGTCGAGCAACACGATCGGCACCGGGACGCCCTTGCCGGTCTGGGTGAGCGTCAGCAGTTCGAACATCTCGTCGAGCGTGCCGAATCCTCCGGGCAGGCAGACGAAACCCTGGGACTCCTTGATCAGCATCAGCTTGCGCGTGAAGAAGTACTTCATGCTGACGTGTTTGGCGTCGCCGGCGATGATCGAGTTCGCGCCGGTCTCGAACGGCAGTCGAATCGACACGCCGATCGAGTTCTCCCGCCCGGCACCTTCCATGCCGGCCTGCATGATCCCCGGACCGGCGCCGGTGACCGCCATCCACCCCCGGTCGGCGAGCGTCTTGGCGAGCCGGCGGGTGAGGCCGTACAGCGGGTCGTCGGCGTTGGTGCGCGCCGATCCGAAGATCGCCACTTTCCGACGGTCCTTGTAAGGGGCGAACATCGCGTACGCATCGCGCATTTCGGTGAGCGCTGCAGTGGCGATCTTCAGATCGAGCGTGTCAGGCTGATCGGCAATGAGCCCGAGCGCTTCCGAAACAAGTTCTTCCGCGAGTCGAACATTCTCGGAAACACCGAGCTCGGCGACGATGGAACGGGCGCGGGACGACCTGTCGTCGGATACATCTGTGTCCATGAATCCTCAATCGTACGGCCCGAAATGGCAGGGCCCCGTTCTGGGCGTGCTCGCCACCGGAGCCGGCCTTGCAGCAGCCGAGCTCGTCGTCGGACTCGTGCAGGGGTCGTCGTCGCCCGTCGTGCCGGTCGGGCAGGTGTTCATCGACCGGGTCCCGCGGTCGCTGAAGAACTGGGCCGTCGAGACCTTCGGTACCAACGACAAGGCCGTGCTCGTGTTCGGCGCGCTCATCGTCGTGTTCGGCGTCGGCATCGCGGTGGGAGTCCTCGCGATGCGCGGGGCACGATCGACGGCCTATGCCCTCACGGGTGTCGTCGGCATGCTCGGAGCATTCGCCGTGTTGACCCGGCCGGAGCCGACGCTCGACAAGCTGCTGCCCACCATCGTCGGCACCTGTGTCTCCATCGCGGTGCTCTGGTACCTGGCGCCACGACCTGCATCAACGCCGGCGCCGGCGACGAGCGACGGGGGCACCGCAGTCGTTCCACCGATAGTCGCTCAGCCCATGGTCGTTCCGGCGGCGCAGCCGATGGGGGTGGATCGCCGTCGCTTCGTCGGTGGAGCGATCGGAATCGGTTCGGCAGCGGTTCTCGTGGGTGGCATCGGCCGGATGCTCCAGCAACGCTTCGAGGTGAGCAGCGAGCGCAGCTCGATCGCGCTCCCGCCGGTCGAGTCTCCGGTCGGGGCGCTTCCTGCCGATTCGACCTTGCCGGTCGACGGGCTGACCCCGTTCGTGATCGCGAACAACGACTTCTACCGGATCGACACTGCACTCGTGGTTCCCCAGGTGTCGAAGGAGTCGTGGTCGCTGAAGATCGGTGGCATGGTCGACACACCGATGGAGATCACGTTCGACGATCTGCTCGCGAGGCCCCAGGTCGAGCGGTACATCACGTTGTCGTGCGTGTCGAACCCCGTCGGCGGCCCCTATATCGGCAACGCGTTGTGGCAAGGCGTCCTGCTGAAGGACATCCTCGACGAAGCCGGCGTGCAGTCGGGCGCTACGCAAGTGGTCAGTCGATCGGTCGACGGGTGGACCGCGGGAACGCCGACCGAAGTGATCATGGACGGTCGTGACGCCATGCTGGCGATCGCCATGAACGGTGAGCCGCTCCCGGCGCAGCACGGCTACCCGGTGCGCATGGTCGTGCCTGGACTGTACGGCTATGTCTCGGCGACGAAATGGCTGAGCGAGATCGAGCTGACCCGCTGGGAGGACTACGACGCGTACTGGATTCCGCGTGGCTGGTCGAAGCTCGGCCCGATCAAGACGATGGCCCGGATCGACACGCCCCGCAAACGCGACCTGGTCGGTGAGATCGCGGTGGGCGGCGTGGCCTGGGCGGTGCACAGCGGCGTCTCGAAGGTGCAGGTCCGAGTCGACAGCGGTGAGTGGGTCGACGCCGAACTCGGCGGTGTCCCGTCGAGCGACACCTGGGTCCAATGGGTCGCACGAGTGTCACCGGAGCCCGGCAAGCACACGATCGAGGCCCGCGCCTTCGATGCCGACGGGGTGCCCCAGACCGAGGAGTACGCGCCGGTCGCGCCCAACGGAGCCCAGGGCTACCCGCGGATCAGCGTCAACGTGAAGCCCGCCTGATTCGAGCCGTCTCGATCAGCCGGCTTTCGTCTCGAGGGCGGTGAGGAGCTCGTCGAACGACTTCTGGAAGCTCGAGACGCCTTCGCGTTCGAGTTGATCGGCCACCTCGTCCATGTCGACACCGACGCGGGGCAGCGCCTCCCAGACGGCGCGGGCGGCGTCGACGTCGGCATCGACACGCCGATCGAGCGTGCCATGGTCGTCGAACGCCTCCAACGTGTTGTCGGGCAGGGTGTTCACCGTGTGTGGGCCGATCAGCTCGTCGACGTAGAGCGTGTCGGGATATGCCGGGTTCTTGGTCGAGGTCGACGCCCACAACGGTCGCTGCACATGGGCGCCGCGAGCCGCAAGGGCGTTCCAGCGAGGACCCGAGAACGCCGCGACGAACAACTGGTAGGCCAGCTTGCCCTGCGCGACGGCCGCCTTGCCCCGCAGGGCGAGCGCCTCGTCGGAGCCGATCGCATCGAGGCGCCGGTCGACCTCGGAGTCGACTCGGCTGATGAAGAAGCTGGCCACGCTCGCGACCTTCGAGAGGTCGGCGTCGGGGTCGGCGGCCAACCGTTCCAGACCGCGGAGGTAGGCCTCGATCACCTTCGAGTAGCGGTCGAGGCTGAAGATCAACGTGACGTTGATGGAGCGCCCTTCGGCGATCATCTGCTCGACCGGCGCGAGCCCTTCCTCGGTGCCGGGGATCTTGACCATCAGATTGCGGCGGTTGATGCGCTCGTGCAACCGCCTGGCGGCGATTTCCGTGCCGGGTCCGTCGTGGGCCAACCCGGGATCGACCTCGACGCTGACGTATCCATCGACGCCACCCGAGTGGTCGTACACCTTGGAGAAGACGTCGCAGGCGCTGTGGATGTCACGGATGACGAGCGACCAGTAGTCCTCGACGATCGAGTTCCCCTCCGACCGCAGGGCGTTGAACTGCTCGTCGTAGTCGCTCGAGTCCTGGATCGCCTTCTGGAAGATCGACGGGTTCGAGGTCAAGCCGCGCACGCCGCCGTCACGGATCGCGACGAGCTGACCCGAGGTGATGTACCCGCGCTTGAGGTTGTCGAGCCAGGCGCTCTGGCCTTGCTCGTCGTGGAGGGCGGCGATGCGATTGCTGTCGGACATGAGGTGGTTCCTTCGTTGGAGAGACGTCAGGCGAGAATGTCCAGCGCGCGCTGCACGACATGATCGACGTTGATGCCGAGCTTGTCCAGCACGAGCTCGCCAGGGGCGCTGGCGCCGAAGCGATCGATGCCGATGGTGACGTCGGCATAGCGCTCCCAACCGAATGTCGTCGCGGCCTCGACCGAGACGACCGGCACACCTGGGGGCAGGATCTCGTCGCGGAACGACGGTCCCTGCTCCGCGAAGCGATTCCAGCTGGGCAGGCTCACCGCACGAGCGGCGACGCCGCGGGCGTTGAGCGCTGCGGCCGCGTCGACGCAGACCTCGACCTCGCTGCCGGTGCCGACGAGTACGACTCTGGGCGGCCCGTCGGAGTCGGTGACGATGCCGGCGCCGCGGGCGACCGCGGATCCGTCGGTGGTCACACGAATGTTCTGGCGACTCAGCACGAGCACCGAGGGGCCGTCGTGGCGGACGACATCGGCCCAGGCATGGATGGTCTCGTTGCCATCGGCCGGGCGGATCACGTGGAGGTTCGGCATCGCTCGAAGTGTGGCGAGGTGTTCGACGGGCTGGTGGGTGGGTCCGTCCTCGCCGACGCCGACCGAGTCGTGGGTGAAGACGAAACAGCACTTCGCGCCCGACAGCGCCGCCAGGCGGATCGGTGGACGCATGTAGTCGGCAAAGACGAAGAACGTGCCGCCGATCGGGAGTGTTCCCCCGTGCTGGGCCATGCCGACGAGCGCGCTCCCCATCGCGTGCTCACGGATCCCGTAATGGAGGTAGCGCCCTGTGGGGTCGTCGGCGGTGAATGCGGTGGTCCGTGCGAGGCCGGTGCCGTTGCTTCCGGTGAGGTCGGCGGACCCCGACATCAGGCCTGGGAGCTGGTCATACGTCGCGTCGAGCGCCTTCTGGATCGCCTTGCGGGTCGCCAGCGACTCGCCGAGTGCGTAGGCGGGGAGTTCGGCATCCCAACCCGACGTACCAGTGCGTGCCCATGCGGCCTGCCACTCGGGCGTCGAGGTGACCGCCGCACTCGCCGAGGTCCAAGCGTCCCGGGCGGCGGTGCCCCGGGCAGCGACGAGAGCCCGGTAGGCAGCGACGAGCTCGTCTGGCGCCCAGAACGGCTCGTCCGGGATGCCCATCACGGCCTTGGTGCGGGTGACGTCGGCGACACTGAAGGGATTGCCGTGGGCGCCGTTGGTGTCGACATGATCGGGTGAGGGTTCGCCGATGTGCGAGCGCAGGATCAACAGCGACGGCTTGTCGGTCTCCTTGGCGGCGTTGAGTGCCGCCTCGAGCCCGTCGAGATCGTCTGCCATCTCACCGAGTTCGACGACGTCCCAGTCGTACGCCCGGAATCGCGCCGCGACGTCGTCATTGGTCGACATGCTCGTCGGGCCGTCGATCGTGATCAGGTTGTCGTCGAACACGCAGATCAACTTGCCGAGGCCGAGGTGGCCGGCGAGCGACGCCGCCTCGTGGCTGATGCCCTCCATCAGGCATCCGTCGCCGGCGATCACGAACGTGTGGTGTGCCTGCGCTTCGGCGCCGAAGCGGGCCCGCAGGTTGGTTTCGGCGATCGCCATGCCGACCGCATTGGCGAAGCCCTGGCCGAGCGGGCCCGTGGTGACCTCGATGCCGGCGGTGTGGCCGGCTTCCGGATGGCCGGGAGTCGCCGAACCCCACTGCCGGAACTGCTTCAGGTCGTCGAGTTCCAGGCCGTAGCCCGACAGGAACAGCAACGAGTACTGAAGAATCGAGGCGTGACCATTCGACAGGATGAAGCGGTCACGGTCGGGCCAGGCGGGGTCGGCGGGGTCGTGACGCAGCACCCGGCTGTAGAGGACGTGGCCGAGGGGAGCGAGTGCCATCGCCGTCCCCTGATGACCGCTGTTGGCGGCGAGTGGGCCGTCCATCGCCATCCCCCGGACGAGTGAGACGGCGAGTTGGTCCTGTTCTGCAGTCAACGACACGGCGGCGACAGTACCCGACCGATCGCCGACCGAACCCAATGACCGTCAGACGGGCGGGAGGAGCGTGAACGGAACCAGGTGCCACGGGCCGTGATCGACGCGGCAATGGGCGAACACCTGGCCGTACTCCGCGAACTCGAGTTCGCCGCGCACCAGCCGGTAGGTGAACTTTCCGGGCTCGACCGTGAAGGGGCTCACGTTGCGGGCGACCTGTTCGCTGTCTTCTTCGACACCGCGCCGGAACACGACCTCGAAGACGCCGCTCCCGGTCTCGCCCTCGGGGCAAAAGATCAGGCCGACCAGGTGGGGCGTGATCGTGACCGGTGCCGGTTCGGGCGCGGCCATCGAGAACATCACGCCGGTCATGTCGATCCGCGTCGACGGGCCTGGCGCCTGACGCATCTCGAACTCCTCGACGAACAGTGCGGCGACGATCTGCATGGGGCCTCAGGCTACGGTCGGGCTCCCAGGGTTCTGGCCACCGAGCACGCAGGGGAGCGGACATGGAGTTGTCGGGCAAGGGCGCAATCGTCACAGGGGCAGGGACGGGCGTCGGTCGGGCGACGGCCCTCGCCCTGGCGCGGGCCGGATGTTCGGTCGCCGTGAACTACAGCCGCTCCAAGGACGCTGCGGAAGCCGTCGCCGCGGAGGCGACGAGCCACGGTGTCGAAGCGATCGCGGTGCAAGCCGACGTGGCGAACGACGACGATTGTCGGCGCCTCGTGCAGGTCGCCCTCGACACGTTCGGACGTCTCGACGTGCTGGTCAACAACGCAGGCACCACGAGTTTCATCCCGCACCACGACCTCGACGCCGTCACCGCTGAGACCTGGCAGGCGATCATGGGCGTCAACCTGATCGGGCCGTTCCAGATGGCACGTGCAGCGGCCGCCGCGCTCAAGGACGACGGGGGCGGCCAGATCGTCAACGTCTCCAGCGTTGCCGGTGTCTATGGCACCGGGAGTTCGATCCCGTATTGCGCCTCGAAGGCGGGGCTGAACAACCTGACGGTCACCCTGGCCAGAGTGCTCGGTCCCGAGGTGCAGGTCAACACCGTCTGTCCGGGGTTCATCGACGGCTCGTGGCTCCAGGAGGGATTCGGCGATGCATTCGAATCGATCAAACAATCGGTGGTGAAGCGGTCGCTGCTGGGTGCTGTCAGCACGCCCGACGACATCAAGGACGCGATCTTCGGGTTCCTCCTCGGCTCACGATTGACGACCGGCGAGCTCCTGGTGGTCGACGGCGGCGTCGGCAGGAGCGCCTGGTGAACCCGTCGATCGATTCGCTGCTGGAGGCGGGTGTCGAGCGTGGCGCGGTCGCCGGTGTGGCGGCCGTGGTCGTCGATCGCGATGGGGTGCGCTACGAAGGCTCCGCCGGTGAGCGACGTTCGGGCAGTGGGGCGGACATGTCGTTCGACACCGTCGGCGCGATCTTCTCGATGACCAAGGCGTTGACCGCGACGGCGGCGATGCAGCTGGTCGAGCGTGGGCTGCTCTCGCTCGACGCCCCGGCGAGCGAGGTCTGTCCCGAACTCGCCAGGCCCGAGGTGCTGAGCGGCTTCGACGTCGACGGTCTGCCGGTCACCCGACCTGCGGCGTCGCCGATCACGCTTCGTCAGCTGCTGACCCACACCTCGGGGTTCGCCTACGACATGTGGAATGCGGATCTCACCCGGTGGCACGAGGTGACCGGTGTGCCGACAATGGGGACCGATGGGCGAGCTGCGCTCGCAGCGCCGCTCGTCGCCGACCCTGGGACCCGCTGGCAGTACGGCATCGGCATCGACTGGGCCGGTGTGATGGTCGAGGCGGTGACGTCGACGACGCTGGGGGAGTACCTTGCCGAACACGTGACCGGCCCGTTGGGCATGCCCGACACAGCGTTCACGCTGGGCGCCTCGATGGTCGACCGACGCAGCGCGATGCACATCAGGCTCGAGGACGGCTCACTGCTGCCGATCGACATGCCCGAGCCCGGGCCCGAGGCCTTCGAATCCGGCGGGGGAGGGCTGCAGGGCACGGTGGGCGACTACGGGCGTTTCCTGCGAATGATCCTGAACGACGGAGAGCTCGACGGGGTGCGCGTGCTACAGCCCGACTCGGTGGCCGAGATGTCACGGAACCAGATCGGCGATCTGCGCGTCGAGCCGATGATCAGTGCCGCACCCGGGCTCACGAACGACGCCGAGTTCTTTCCCGGGGTCGCCAAGACGTGGAGCCTGGCGTTCCAGATCACCGAGGAACCCGGGTTCACCGGCCGGCCAGCAGGCACGCTCATGTGGGCCGGGCTCGCCAACAGCTACTACTGGATCGACAGGACCAACGGGATCGCCGGGGCCTTCCTGAGCCAGATCCTGCCGTTCGCCGATCCCGGAGCGATGGAGTTGTTCGGCGAATTCGAGACCACCGCCTATGCGGCCGTGCGACCAGGGTGACTCACATCAGGCGACGCGGGACGCGGAGCACCACCAGGTAGCTGCCCTCGATCGGCACCGGGCCGAAGCTGCGCGAGTCGGCCCGCGTGATCGCACGGTTGTCCGACAGGACCGACATCGTGGCGTCGTCGTGGAGTGCCTCGACTCGCTTGACCAGCCAGAACCCCGGTCGTTCGGGGTGCTCGACGCACCTGATCTGGCCGACCGCGGCATGTGGCCAGCGCACGGTGATCAACCCCTGACCGGCGGTCAGTGCGGGTTCCATCGAGCGATCCGCGACGACGAAGCGTCGCGGCAGCCAGCGGGCCCACCCGGACCGATTCGTCGAGGGTGACTTCGGCACGTTCACTGGCGCGGAGTGTATGTTTCGGCTGAACGACCTTCGGGAATCGTTCGTACCGCGCACCACAACACAACCCACCCACCCGATATCTGAGGAGCCAACCATGTTCGCCAAATTGTTCGCATCGGCCACCGTTGCCCACGCCCACTGCGACCTGTACTGCGGCGTGTACGACCCGGCCCAGGCCAAGATCGAGGCGCTGTCGGTCGTCAAGACCGCCAAGAAGTACGCCGAGTCCGACGACGAGGTGTTCCGCGCCCGCTGCATCTCGATCAAGGAAGCCCGTGCCGAGGAGACCAAGCACCACTTGATGGTGCTGTGGGCCGACTTCTTCGCTCCCGATCACTTCGCCGCGTTCCCGCAGCTGCATGAGCTGTTCTGGAAGGCGATCCACCAGGCCGGCGAGGCCAAGAAGTCGATGGATCCCGCGGTCGGCGAGCAGCTCGTCGCCTACATCGACGAGATCGCTGCCATCTTCTGGCAGACCGACAAGGCCAAGCAGATGGGCGTCTACCCGCCTGCCTGAGCCCGCTCAGCGCCGGTCGGGGAGGAGGCTCCCCGCCGGCGCACTAGCGTTCGTCGACACCATGTCGGACGTCGACGTCGCTCCCGAACTCGAGCTGCCCGTCGAGGGTCGGTCCACTCGCGACCAGATTCTCGACGCGGCGCTCACATGTTTCGCCCAGAACGGCTACAGCGGCACGTCGCTGAACGACATCGCCGCCGAGGTCGGAATCCGGCGCCCGAGTCTGCTGCACCACTTTGCTTCGAAGGAGGCACTCTACGGCGAGGTCTTCGAACGCCTGCTGTCGGACTGGTTCGCCAGGCTCGTCGAAGCGATCGGGTCGACCGCCACGGGGTGGCCGAAGATCGAGCAGGTCCTGCGCGCCGGGTTCGGCTACTTCGCCGACAACCCGTCGTACGTCACGCTGATGCGCCGAGAGGCGATCGACGGCGGATCCCACCTGGGCATCGACCTGTCCGCGGTGCTCCGCCCGATGTTCGACCAGGCGGCCGACTACCTCCGTCGGGAGATGAATGCGGGGACGTTGCGCCCGCATGTACCGGAGCAGATGCTGCTCACCGGATACGGCGCGCTGCTGAGTTACTTCTCCGACGCCCCGTTCCTCGAAGGCCTCCTCGACGAGGACCCGCTCGCGCCCGAAGCCCTCGACCGCCGCAGCGAGCACATCATCGAGTTCTTCCGCGCCGCGCTCATTCCCACCTGAGTTCGTCCGTCGCACGCCACCGCAGCGAGAATCGAATCGCGCCACACGGACGCGATGAGGTTCTGGCCCAACTGTCGGTCCGGAAACTCATCGCACACGCTCGACGTGATGCGGCGATGAGGTTTCTGGGCACCGAGTGAGCCGGAACCTCATCGCAAAGTGATGTGCTCGGCGAACGCTCAGGCCCGGCCGCTGGCAGCTCGCCGGCGCGCCCGGGCTCGCCGTTGCACGACTTCGCTGACGACGAGGGCGATCGCTGCGGCAATCAGACCCACGACGATGTTCACGGCGAGCCAGCCGAGCACGCCGGCCGCGATCACGACGGCCAACCAGATCATGTTCCTCTTCGCCATGTGCACCACTCCTGCAGTCGGGGCCACGAATGCTGTCACGTGAGACGCCCGGAGCCGAGGATGCTCAGCAGCTGCACCATCCGCGACGGGGTGGCGAAGGTACGGTGGGCGCCGCATGGCGACCGCAGACGTGACCTCATCCGGAACCACCGCGCACACGACGCTGTCGGAGCGCGACTCGAAGACGTTGCTCGCCGAATTCGGGGTCCCGATCGCCGCCGAGCGGTTGGTGAATGATGCGTCCGCTGCCGGCGCAGCAGCGGACGAACTGGGCTACCCGGTCGTGGCGAAGCTCAACGGCGACGCGATCGCGCACAAGACCGAACGTGGGTTGGTCCGTCTGCGGCTCGGTGACCGACGCAGTGTCGAGGCGGCGGCCGCCGACCTCCTCGCGGCCGCTCGACGGGACGACGGTGACGTCTCGGTGCTGGTCGCCCCCATGATCTCGGGGAACCGGGAGCTGATCGCCGGGGTGATCCGAGATCCGCAGTTCGGTCCGACCGTGATGCTCGGCATCGGCGGCATCCTCGCCGAAGCGGTCGCCGACGTCGTCTTCCGCCCGGCTCCGCTCGATGCGATCACCGCTGCCGAGATGATCGGCGATCTGGCGACACAGAAGCTCCTCGGCGCGTTCCGCGGCGAGGACGAGGTCGACCGCAGCCAGCTCGTCGCGTTGTTGGTGGGTCTCGGACGCCTCGCCGACGAGCGCAGCGACGTGGCCAGCGTCGACATCAACCCGCTGATCGTGCAACCAGATGGACGGCTCGTGGCGGTGGACGGCCTGGTCGAACTCGGCGCCGACGGCGACGCCCCTCGACCGTCGAGTCGGCCCCGCCCGAGCGCCGAGCAGTTCCGGGCGCTCTTCGACCCGCGCGGCGTGCTCGTCACCGGGGCGTCGACGCATCCGGGCAAGTTCGGATTCGTGTCGCTGCACAACCTGCTCGCGGCGGGGTACGCCGGCGGCGTCTACGGCACGAACCTGAAGGGGGAGGAGGTGCTCGGGGTGAAGACCGTTGCGGACATCGCGGATCTTCCCGATGACGCGATCGACCTCGTGTTCGTGTGCACCCCGGCCGCAGCCAACCCCGACCTGCTCCGCGCCTGCGCTGCCAAGGGCATCACGGCGGCATTCCTGACCTCGGCGGGCTACGGCGAAGCGGGCGACGAGGGTCGCGCAGCGGAAGCCGAACTGGTCGCGCTGGCGGACGAACTCGGCATCCTGCTCGCCGGCCCCAACGGCCAGGGCGTGGTGAGCACGCCGGTCGACCTGTGTGCCCAGATCGTGGCGCCCTACCCGCCCGCCGGACGGATCGGCGTCGCCAGCCAGAGTGGCAACTTCGTCTCGAGCTTCATGAACATGTCCCGGGCGAGCGGTGTCGGCATCAGCCGGGCGGTCTCGGCCGGCAATGCCGCCGCGGTCACCGTGGCCGACTACCTCGACTGGTACGCCGACGACGAGGCGACCGCCGTCGGTCTCGCCTACGTCGAGGGCATCGTCGACGGGCGTGGGCTCATGGACCGACTCGCCGAGGCTGCAGCCCGCAAGCCGCTGGTGCTCGTCAAGGGTGGGGCGACCGAGGGCGGAGCACAGGCCGCCGCGAGTCACACCGGCGCGCTCGCGGCGAACGACAAGATCTTCGACGGGGAGTGCCGCGCGGCGGGGATCACGCGTGCGGCAACGGTCACCGAGGCGTTCGAGGCCGCAGCGACCTTCGCCACCCAGCCACTGCCGAGTGGTCCGAACACGATCGTGCTCACCACTGCGGGCGGCTGGGGCGTGGTGACCGCCGACGCGATCACCCGGGACTCCGACCTCGTTCTGATGGATCTGCCCGCCGACCTGCAAGCGGCGATCGACGAGAAGCTGCCGCCGCGTTGGAGCCGGAACAATCCCGTCGACTGCGCCGGAGGCGAAACCCGCGACACGATTCCTGAGGTGATGGAACTGATCGCTCGTCATCCCGCCGTCGACGCGATCATCTACCTCGGACTCGGGATCCAGAGCAATCAAGCGCGAATGATGCGTGACGGCCGGTTCTATCCGGATCACGGGCTCGAGCGGATCGTCGCGTACCACGAACGCCAGGACGAGCGCTTCGCCGAGGCCGCTCACGATCTCAGCGTCAGCACCGGCAAGCCGATTCTCGTCGCCACCGAACTGGCGGTCGCCGATCCCGACAACGCCGGGCCTGCCACCGTTCGCCGTCTCGGGCGGCTCTGTTATGCCAGCGGCGGCGATGCGGTGACCGCTCTCGGACATCTCGTGCGCTACCGCAAGCACCGCGAGGCGCGCGGCGAGTGAACGCTCCGCGCCGTCGCCGACGCGGACCCGGTCCGTGGATCGTGCTCGGTCTGGTCGCGCTCGTCCCCGCGGTGCTCTTGCTCGCGGTACACCGATGGTCGGCGGCACACAGCGGCCCCGACACCTCTGCCCCGCCGATCGATCCGACAGCGACCGTTCCCACACCGACGCCCACACTCTCGACTTCCATGATGACCTTCCGGCGTCTTCCCACGATCGTCTCGCGCGATGTCAACGGCGCGGCGTTCGAGGCCGAAGTCGCACCATTCCTCGCGACGCTCAACGACCGCTCCTGCGCTGTGATCGCGGTCGACGGCGAACAGGTCGGTGGACGAAATGCCGACCTCGCCGTGATTCCGGCAAGCAACCAGAAGCTCCTGGTCGCCGCGGTGGCACTGGAGCGGCTCGGTGCGGACTTCACCTACACCACGACGGTCGAGGCGGCGGCGCCACCGGTGGAGGGGGTCGTCGAAGGCGATCTCTACCTGGTCGGCGGTGGCGACCCGCTGTTGTCGTCGAACTGGTATCCCGACTCGAATCTCGAGCGCTATCCGGTGACGTCGCCGACATCGCTCGATGCGCTCGCCGACGGTGTCGTCGCGGCCGGGGTCACTCGGGTCGCCGGTGGGGTCGTCGGCGACGGTTCGCGTTACGACGACGAGTTCTTCGCACCCGGCTGGGGCGTCGGCGTCGCCGGACTCGAAGGCGGTCCGTATGACGCCCTGATGGCGAACGACGCCCGCGTCCTCGGTGACGATCTTCGTGCGAACGACCCCAACGTCGGTGCAGCCCGTGAGTTCACCCGTTTGCTCCAGGAGCGCGGCATCGTCGTCGACGGAGGGCCGTCCTCCGGGATCGCCCCGCCCGATGCGGCCGAGCTCGCTTCCGTCGAGTCGGTACCGTTCTCGTCGGTGGTTGCCGAGATGCTCGGCAACAGCGACAACAACACCGCCGAACTCGTGGTCAAGGAACTCGGCGTCGACAGCGGGGCGGGCGGTACCCGGGAGGCCGGACTCGCGGTCATCCGCCAGGAGCTGGCCGACTGGGGCGTCGACGTGACACCTGTCGTGCTGTCGGACGGGTCGGGACTCAGCCTCGACAACCGGGTCACGTGCGCCGCACTCGCGGCGGTGGTCGAGCGATACGACAGCGACTCGGCGATCGGGCGAGCGCTGCCGGTGGCAGGCCAGACCGGAACGCTGTCGGACGTCTTCGTCGACCACGCGGTCGCCGGTCGGCTGCTCGGAAAGACGGGAACCCTGAACAACCCGCCGTTCAACACCGATCCGCCGGCCGTGAAGGCCCTGTCGGGCTATCTCCCGGTCGACGGTGGGGGAGAGGTGGAGTACGTGCTCATCCTCAACGGGCCCACGATCAGCGATCAGAGTGAATACCGCCCGATCTGGAACCAACTCGCCGACACGCTCGCCACCTACCCGGCGGGACCGACGCCTGCCGACCTCGGACCGCGATGAGCAATGACCGCGTCGACATCGTCAGCGGGCCGGTCAGGTATCCGGCCACGCCCTTCGTCGCCCTCGTCGCGATCATGCTCGTCCCGGTCGTCGCGCTGACCGCCCTGCTCACGTGGAGCGACGGCCAGGCAGACGAGCACGAGGCCGCACTCGCAGCAACGCCCGGCGGCGTCACCGCTCCCGGCGTGTCACCCGCTGCGGCCGCACCCGAGCTCACCACGTCGCTGCTGAGCTACCGCCGGATGCCCTCGGAGATGGCGACGGTCGGTGACGACAATCGGCTCGCGGATGTGATGGACGAATTGGCCTTCTACATCGACGAACGTTCGTGCCTGTCGGTGTCGGTCGACGGTCGGCCGGTCACCGCCCACAACGCCGACGTCGCCGTGATTCCGGCGAGCGTCCACAAGCTGCTCGTGGCCGCAGTCGCCACGGAGGTGCTGGGCGCCGACAGGGTGTTCACCACCTCGGTCGCCGCGTCGCCAGTGGTCGACGGACGGATCGACGGAGATCTGTATCTCGTCGGCGGCGGGGATCCGCTGCTGGTCACCAACGACTACCCGATCGCGGATGACACGTACCCGGAATTCAACACGACGTCGCTGGATGGTCTTGCCGATGCGGTCGTCGCCGCCGGGGTGACCACGATCGGTGGCTCGGTGCTCGGCGACGGCAGCCGATACGACGACGAGTTCTTCATCCCCTCGTGGGGCGCGGGCGTCGCGGGCGTCGATGCCGGCCCCTATGACGCGCTCGTCGTGAACGATGCCCGAGCGCTGGGGCGTTACGGGCGCCAACGCGACCCGAACGACGCCGCGGCACGCGAATTCGTTCGGCTGCTGCGCGATCGCGGCGTCGTCGTGGGCGGAGGATGGTCGACCGGGGCTGCCGATCCGAGCCTTCCGGTGTTGGCCTCCATCGAGTCGCAGCCACTCAGCGCGGTCCTCGCCGAGATGCTGACCACCAGTGACAACGACACCGCCGAGATGCTGCTCAAGGAGATCGGCTTCAACGACGCCGGCATCGGGACCGTCGCCGCCGGACTCGACGTGGTCGACCGCAACCTGCGGGCATGGGGGATCCCCATGGACGGAGTGCGTCTCGTCGACGCGTCCGGGCTGAGCACCGACAACCGAGTCACCTGTGCGGCGCTGCTCGCCGTGCTCCGACGGGTCGAGGGCGGACCCGTCGCGGCAGGTCTGCCCGTCGCCGGTCGCACGGGCACGCTGGCCGATCAGTTCGTCGGGACCGCGATGGATGGCCGCCTGACCGCGAAGACCGGCACGCTCAGCAACCCGCCTGCCGATCTCGATCCGCCTGCGGTCAAGAGTCTCGCGGGATATCTGGACGCGGCGGACGGCAGCATCATCGAATTCGTCATGATCCTGAACGCCCCCGACATCTCGAATCCCGACCTCTACGGCCTGTATTGGAGCGCACTCGGCGACCGTCTCGCGAGCTACCCGAACGGTCCCGATCCGTCGACCGTCGGTCCGCGCTGAGTCACTCCGACGAGCGCGCCGACGCTCCCAGGCCTAACGTCGTCGTCATGGCCGCCATGGCGATGTTTCCGCTCGGGACCGTGTTGTTGCCCGGAGGGGTGCTTCCGCTCCACGTCTTCGAACCGCGCTACCGCGACATGATCCGCGACTGCCTCCGCGCCGATGGTGAACCCGAATTCGGCCAGACCCTCATCATGCACGGCTGGGAGACCGGCGGCGGCGATGACCGGGCGATGGTCGGGACGGTCGCCAGGATGCTGCAGATCGACGCGATCGACCAGCACCGTTACGCCCTGATTGCGGTCGGGACGCGTCGGCTCAGGGTCAACGCCTGGCTGGACGACGACCCCTATCCGCGAGCTGACGTCGACGACTGGCCCGACACCGATCCCGACGCACCGGGTCTCGAACTCCACGTCGCAGCGAGCCTCGCGCGTGTGCGCGCCGCAGTGGCGCTCGCCGCGCAGCTCGGCGACCAGCCCCCGAGCGAGGTCCTCGACGGCGATGCGCTCGTGGACGACCCGCTCCTGGCGACCTACCACCTCGCAACACTTGCCCCGATCGGTCCCGCAGACCGGTTCCGGCTGCTGTGCGCCGATGGCCCCGCACACCGCCTCGATCTGCTCGATGAGATCCTCGACGATGTCGAGGCCATGCTGAAGTTCCGCCTGTCGTGATCTGATCGACGCAGAGTGCTGAGCGTCAACGCTCACAGCGCTGGTCCCGAGGAAGAGGACCTTTGGCCCTTTGTGATGACAGAACTTCGGGGACATGATCGCTCCACGTGGTTGTTTCGGGCGGAATATCACGCAGAGTGTTCATATGTGATCCGTCCGTGAGGGACAACCCAGCCGAATGGGAGGGTCTCACATGAAGCACAAGCTGGCATTCAGCATGGCGGTGGCCGCGACGGCGGCGATGATGGTGGTGGTGGCGCCCACACCGGCGCCGCTCGGTGCGGCACCGAGCTCAGCCACCGACGAAACCAAAGTGCCCCACTACTTCGGGCCGTATCCGAACTGGGCGAACAGCCAGCTCACGACGGCCGACGCGACGGTCACGGTCACCGGCAACGGCAGCGGAGCGACCGCCGAGGCGACGGTCGGCGCCAACGGCGCCATCACGGCAATCACGGTGACGAATCCCGGAAGCGGCTACTCGAACGCCAAGGTCGACATCACCGGATCCGGCACGGGAGCCATGGCTGACGCGGCCATTGTCAGGAAGGGCTCGGTCGTCGGCGTGACCGTCGGCAGCCCGGGCACGGGATACACCGATCCCAGCGTGACGTTCAGCGGCAACGGCGGCGCCGCGGCAACCGCGTACGGCGGCGTCGAAGGGGTCTTCGTGGCCAACGGCGGCAGCGGCTACACCATGCCGGTGGTCGACTTCGACCTGCCGAACGGCCCAGGCGGCGTGCAGGCGAAGGGTCATGCCCTGATGGATGCGAACGGCACCGTCACCGCCGTCGTCGTCGACAGCCCAGGTTCGGGCTACTCGACCGCGCCGGGTGTGGCAGTCCGCAACGGAACGGTCTTCGATCCCATCGCCGGCGCCACCTTGGCCCAGGCAACCACCACGCTGACCATGCAGTCGGTCGAGATGGATGCGTTCGGTGCCGGTTACAAGAACGCTCCGACCGTCACCATCAGCGATCCGACGGGAGCGGGTGCCACCGCCACCGCGGTCCTCGACAACGGCATCATCTCGGCGATCACGATCAAGAAGCCCGGTTCCGGCTACGTGACGCCGGGCATCCGCAAGTTCGTCGACACGCTTCCGGGCCTCACTGATGCCGGGGAAAACAACCTGGGTCAGTACCTGCCGGTCGCGGTGCCTGACACCACCACCTTCCCGGGCACCGACTACTACGAGATCGCCCTCGTCCAGCATCGTGAGCAGATGCACTCGGATCTGTCTCCGACATTGCTGCGCGAGTACGTCCAGCTCTCGACCAGCGTCGTCCCCGGCAAGCGGGTTCCGCTCGTCAACGAACTGGTCGATGGTTCACAGCAGACGATTGCCGGTCATACGGGCGTCGACGATCCTCACTTCCTGGGGCCGATCATCGTCGCCCAGAAGGACCGCGCGGTCCGCATCACCTTCTACAACCTGCTGCCCACCGGGGCGGACGGCGACTTGTTCCTGCCCGTCGACTCCACGTTCATGGGCTCCGGGATGGGCTCGGACGCCATGATGGACGGCTACGACCCGACGCCCACCACCGGTGGCGACGTGATGGATGACATCCGCAACCCGATGTGCGACCAGTCCCCGAAGCCGGCTGGCTGCTACACGGACAACCGGGCCACGCTGCACCTGCACGGCGGCATCACGCCGTGGATCAGCGACGGCACGCCGCACCAGTGGATCACCCCCGCCGACGAGACCACCCCGTACCCGCAGGGCGTCAGCGTCGCCGACGTCCCGGACATGATCGGGCAGGCGGCGATCGACGCCGGCGTGCCCGACTGCTCGACGCCGGACGACGGCTGCTCGAGCTTCTACTACACCAACCAGCAGTCGGCGCGGCTGATGTTCTACCACGACCATGCGTGGGGCATCACGCGCCTCAACGTGTACGCGGGCGAGGCCGCCGGCTACATCATCCAGGACGACACCGAGAAGGCGCTCGTCGACAGCGGCACGATTCCCGCCGACCAGATCCCGCTCGTCATCCAGGACCGCACGTTCGTCCCGGACGCAGCGCAGCTCGCCCTCCAGGACCCGACCTGGGACCCGGCCCGCTGGGGCTCCGAGGGCAACTTCTGGTACCAGCACGTCTACATGCCGGCGCAGAACCCCAACGACCCGAGCGGCATGAGCGCCTACGGACGCTGGATGTACGGGCCGTGGTTCTGGCCGCCGGCCAACGACACCAAGTACGGCCCGATCGACAACCCGTACTACGACGCGGGCTGCAACCTCGACGACCCGGCGACCTGGACGTACCAAACCGACCCGTACTGCGAACCGCCCCAGATCCCCGGCACCACGCTGCTGTCGGCCGGGATGGAGCAGTTCAACGACACCCCGATCGTCAACGGTACGGCGTACCCGACGGTGACCCTCGAGCCGAAGTCGTACCGGTTCCGCATGCTCAACGCAGCGAACGACCGGTTCTTCAACTTCCAGTGGTACGTGGCCGACCCGACCACGGCGAGCACTGGTCTCAACGGGCTCGGCGAGGTCGTCGGCGGGACCGAGGTGGCCCTCAAGGCCGACGAGGTGGCCGCCGCCCAGCTCGATCCGGCGGGCGTCTTCCCGACCCCCGACCTGAACCTGAGCCCGGCCGGGCCCGACTGGATCCAGATCGGCACCGAGGGCGGGTTCCTGCCCAAGCCGGCGGTCATCGACGGCCAGCAGGTGACCACCTGGATCACCGACCCGACCCGCTTCGACGTGGGCAACGTCGACCAGCACTCATTGCTGATCTCACCCGCCGAGCGTGCCGACGTCATCGTCGACTTCTCGAAGTTCGCCGGCCAGACCCTGATCCTGTACAACGACGCCCCGGCCGCCTTCCCGGCCCGGGTGCCGAGCTACGACTACTTCACCGGATACCCGGACCAGTGGCCGAACGGCCCGTCCTCGATCCTGCCCGGCTACGGCCCGAACACGCGGACCATCATGCAGGTGAAGATCGCAGGCACCCCAGCTCCGGCCTTCGACCTCGACAAGCTGCAGTCGGCGTTCAACCACAAGGCCGACGGCTCGGGCGTGTTCGAGTCGGGCCAGCACCCGATCATCGTCGGACAGGCCGCCTACAACTCCGCCTACGGCACCAACTTCGCCTCCAGCGGCAACTGCACCGACCTCAATGGCACCAACAAGTGCGACGGCTTCCTTCGGATCGACCAGTACGGCAACCAGCCGCTGCGCTTCGACAGCCTGAGGATGGGCTCGACCGGTTACTCCCAGCCGCAGGTGATGATCGAACCCAAGGCGATCCACGACGAGATGAACGCGACCACGTTCGACGAGTACGGGCGAATGCAGGCGAACCTCGGCATCGAGGCGACCCCGCCCACGCCGGGGCTGACCAACTTCAATCCGATGCCCTACGTGTACCCGACGAACGCGATCGTCGACGCCACCAACCTGCCCAAGAACGACCCGGACGACCCTGATTTCAGGGTGACGCCGATCGCGACCAACGACGACGGGACCCAGATCTGGCGGATCACGCACAACGGCGTCGACACCCACCCGATCCACTTCCACCTGTACGACGTGCAGCTGCTCAACAGGGTCACCTGGGACAACATCATCATCCCGCCGGACCCCAACGAGCTGGGCTGGAAGGACACGGTGCGGGTGAGCCCGCTGGAGGACACGATCGTCGCCCTCCGGCCGATCATCCCCAAGCTGCCGTGGGAGATCCCGAACAGCGTCAGGGCGCTCAGCCCGATGATGCCGCTCTTCGATGGAGCGGATCCGCTCAACCCGCAGATCGGTGACCAAGGAGTGCTGGCCAGCGCCACGCTGGCCGATGTGCTCGCGATCGGCATCCCGCCGTCCAACGGCCAGGGCGAACCGGTCGACATCGTCAACCACCTCGTGAACTTCGGATGGGAGTACGTGTTCCACTGCCACATCCTGTCCCACGAGGAGATGGACATGATGCAGCCACAGTCGGTCGCCTACCCGCCCTTCGCCCCGAGCGGACTGACCTTCACCGACAACCTCGACGGCACGGCCACGCTGGCGTGGAACGACAACTCGATCGCCGAGACGGCCTACGCCGTGCAGGTGTCGACCGACGGAGTCAACTGGTTCGACGTCGCACGGATGGACGTTCCGCTCGCCCCTGGGCCGAACTCGACCGGCCCGATGAGTTTCGTGCTCACGAGCTTTGCCGACGGCAACCAGTACCGCGTCGTGGCAGAGAACACCGTCGGGGACACGTTCGACTACGCCAACCCGAACATCAACGAGATCATCGCCCCCGACACCGGTTTCCCGCACATCACCGTGACCTCGGTCTCCGAGATCGTGGTGGTGGGGGGCGTCTCGGCCCCTGCGGCACCGACCGCTCTCACCGCCACGCCGTACCCAGCGCTGCCGCAGATCAACCTGGCCTGGACCGACAACGCCAGCAACGAGACCGGCTACGTCGTCGAGCGGTCGGTCAACGGCGGCGCGTTCGTCCAGATCGCGAGCCCGGGAGTCGACAGCGTCTCGTACACGGACACGTCGGTGACCCCCGGCAACACATACGAGTATCAAGTGGCCGCGGACAACGGCGTCATGTCGAACTATTCGAACGTGGCCACGGTGGACTGGACAGGGGCGGTGCCGGCGTCGCCGAGCAACCTCGCGGCGACCGTGATGTCGGCGGCCGAGGTCATCCTGACCTGGGCCGACAACGCCGTCAACGAGACCGGCTACACCGTTGAGCGGTCGGACAACGGTGGTGCCTTCATCGTCGTTGGCACGCTCGCGGCCCCTGCCGTGGTGTACAGCGATCTCACGGTGGTCGGTGGCAACACGTACGAGTACCGGGTGGCCGCGACGAACCTCGCTGGCATGTCTCCGTACTCGAACCCGGCAACTGTGGACGTCAAACTGCCGCCGGCCCCCGTCAACCTGACGACGGCCAACGTCACCCGGAGCGGGTTCACCCTGGACTGGGAGTATCCCTTCGCCCAGCCTGACGGCTTCGAGATCCAGGTGGCGGCGAACAGCCAGTTCACGTCGATCGTGCAATCGTTCCCGGACGTGAACGCCGACCAGACATCGCTGGACATCAGCGGGTTGACGAGGAACAAGAACTACTACGTCCGGATCCGCGCCACCAACGCCGTCGGCGTCGGGCCCTGGTCGACGACCTTGCAGGTCCGAACAGCGAGGTAGCAGACGGCTGTACGACGCGATCGGCGCCGGCCCCAAGGCCGGCGCCGGCCAGCGTCCCCGGGGCGCGCCGCACCCATCGTGCTCATGTCTGCTGTTCGTGATAGAAACGACTCCCGTGTCAGACACCAACGATCTCGAACAGCGCTTGGCTCGGCGAGCCGACAAGGCCAAGGCGGCCGAAGCAGACGCGTCGGTCGGTGACATCGTCGACTACGTCAAGGCCTACGCCAAACAGGAGACGGTCGGCCCACTCAAGGGCGCAGGAAGATGGTTGGGCTTCGGTGCCATCGCGGCGCTCCTCGTCAGCTTGGGCATCGTCCTGCTCCTCGTCGGCCTCCTGCGCATGCTGCAGACCGAATGGGTGCGCTCTGCCAGCGGATCGCTGTCCTGGCTCGCGTACCTCATCACGCTGGTGGTCGCCGGCGGCGTGATCGCTCTGGCGATCTCGCGCATCAAGAAGGCGACCCTGTACAAGGAACCGAAGTAAGGAGCAATCGATGGCCAAGCACACCGATCCCGTCGTCCCCGACAAGATCACGCCGCAGGACCTCGAGAACAAGTTCAAGGCGCTCCAGGGCGACATCCAGGGGCGCGTCGACGAGAAGAAGACGTCGATCGCCACCGTCGCCGGCGGTACCGCCGTTGCGTTGATGTTCATCTTCTTCCTGCTCGGGCGCCGATCGGGCAAGCGGCGCAGCGCCGTGGTCGAGATCCGCCGAGTCTGATGTCGCTGCTTCCCTACGCGCTCAGGCCGCGCTACGTCCTGCGCAGCTACGTGATCCGGCACGGGGTGACCCATCCCAACCCGCTGGTGCGCCCGATCGCGATGCTCATGGTCGGCCACGGCGACTTCCTGCGGGCGCAGGCGATCCGGCGCGGGCTCGTCATGGGCAATCCCTACTGGCGGGCACTCGGCGGGGTACTCATCGTCCGCGAGGTCGGCAAGCAGGTGTTCCAGAAGCCACCCGAGCGTCTCGCCCGCGACCGGCTCGGCGTCGGGAGGCGTCTGACTGTGGCCGTCACGGCACCGCGGCTCGATCTCAGTCGCCGTCAGCGACGAGCAGAACTCGGACGGCTCGAAGCCGACGCACTGGCGAGCGTCAGCGCGTCCAAGCAACGATCGTGAAGGTGCTGCTGCGCAATCCGCGGCGCGAGGTCGAGTTCGACGGACCACGATCGGTCGATCGGCTGCTCGACGAGCTGGGCCTCAGTCGGGAAGCGCATCTGGTCATCTGCAATGGCACGCTCGTGCCCGGTGACGCCCGCCTGGGCGACGACGACGTGATCGAGGTTCGCCCGGTCATCTCGGGCGGTGCCGCATGACTGTGCCGGCGCGATGACGGCGGTCGGCAGCAAGTGCCGGGTCTGCAAGGAACCGGCGGTCATCGACCTGCCCCGGCACAATGCGCACTTCTGTGCCGAGCACCTTCAGCAGCTGTGCCGTCGCCAGATGACCAAGGCGATCGAGGACTTCGACATGTTCAGCCCGAGCGACCGCCTGCTGGTGGCCGTGAGCGGCGGCAAGGACTCGCTCGCGGTCTGGGACATGCTGATCGAGGCCGGATATCAGGCCGACGGGCTCTACATCGGGCTCGGCATCGGCGAGTACTCGACCGACAGCGGCGGCTACGTCCGCCGGTTCGCCGCTGAGCGGGGCCTGACGCTGCGCGAGATCGATCTGCGTACCGACTACGGCTACGACGTGCCGACTGCGGCCAGAGCCACCGGGCGCGTGCCCTGCTCGGCATGCGGACTCTCGAAGCGACGGCTGTTCGACCAGGCCGCGCTCGAGGGCGGCTACGACGTGGTGGTCACCGGGCACAACCTCGACGACGAGGCGGCCGTGCTGTTCGGCAACACGCTGCGGTGGGACATCGACTACCTCGCCCGCCAACTCCCGGTGCTCCCGGCGACGAACGGCTTTCCGAAGAAGGCGAAGCCGCTGGTCCGGCTGACCGAGCGCGAGATGGCCGCCTGGTGTCTGGTCCGTGGCATCGACTATGTCGTGGAGGAGTGCCCGATCGCAGCGGGCAACAAGCACCTGTCGTACAAGGAGACCCTGAACTCGATCGAGATGAAGTCGCCCGGAGCGAAGGCGTCGTTCTATCTCGGCTTCCTCGAGCGCATGGCGCCGATGCTCGCCGGCCACTCGGCAGCAGCGGCGGGCGAGCTGAACGAGTGCTCGCAGTGCGGCTCGCCGACGACCGGCGAGATCTGTGCGTTCTGCCGGCTGGTGGAGAAGTCCGCAGCGCACGAACCCGTGCCGGTGGAGATGGTCTTGACCCGAGGGAGACGACGATGACCGGTCTGTTCGCAGCAGGGGAGAAGGCGTTGCTCCTGGACTCGAAGAAGCGTCGCTACCTGATCGAACTCGCGGATGCCGGCGAGTTCCACAGCCACAACGGGTTCGTGACCCACGCGGCCATCGTCGGCCAGCGCGAAGGCGTCGTCGTTCGCTCGACGAAGGGGTCGGAGTACATCGCCCTGCGACCGACCCTCGAGGACTTCGTGGTCGAGATGCCCCGAGGCGCTCAGGTGATCTACCCGAAGGACCTCGGTCCGATCTGCATGCTTGCCGACATCGGGCCGGGCGTGCGGGTCTTCGAGACCGGCATCGGCTCCGGCGCGCTCTCGATGACGATGTTGCGCTATGGAGCCGACATCGTCGGTTACGAGATCCGTGAGGACTTCGCGAACAGGGCGCGCAAGAACGTCCAGAGCTTTCTGGGCGAGGAGGCACTCGATCGCTACGACGTGCACATCGCAGACAGCTACGAGGGCATCGACCCCGAATTGGGGATGTTCGACCGCGTCGTGCTCGATCTGCCCGAACCGTGGCAGGTGATCCCGCGAGCCGAAGCCGTGCTGCAGGCGGGTGGTCTGCTCGTGGCCTACACGCCGTCGATCACCCAGGCCGTGCAGGTGCGTGAGGCGCTCAAGGGCAAGTGGATCGACGCTCGAACGATCGAGGTGCTGCACCGCGGCTGGCACATCGAGGGCCAGGCGGTGCGACCCGATCATCGGATGGTCGCCCACACGGCGTTTCTCAGCGTCGCCCGGTTCCTCGGCCGCAACCCTGAATGACGATCCCGCGTCAGGCCGGGAGGTGGTCCGGAACGCGACGAGGCCCCGGACGCAATGCCCGGGGCCTCATGGCAATCTGATTCGGACCGACGATCAGGGTTCGATGTAGATGCACTCGCCGGGGCACTCCTCGGCGGATTCGATCACAGCTTCGAGCTGGTTGTCGGGGATCTCGGCGAGGCCCTCGGCACCCTGCGGGTTGCCCTTGGCCTCGGCGAAGATCTTCCCGCTCTCGACGACATAGGCAAGCCCGTCGTCGAGCAGGGTGAAGACGTCGGGGGCGATCTCCTCGCACAGGCCGTCGCCGGTGCACAGATCCTGGTCGATCCAGACCTTCATGTCAGTGGGGCTCCTCGTTGGAATGGTGGGCGATCGTGTGAATCATCCATCGGACGTTTTGTCGGTGGACTGAAGTTTACACGGCCATGTACGTGCAAAGAGGTTCACCGCGCCCGCGTGTACATTCGGCTCATGGCAACTGAAGGTGACGATCGCTCCGCCGACTCGACCGCCGACACCGACGAGCAGGTCCAGCTCGTCGCCTTGCTCGACGAGGTTGCACACCTGCGCGCTCGCCTCGCCGATGCGCCCAAGCGCGTGCATTCGCTCGAGGAGCGGCTGCTCGAGACCAAGGGCCAGCTCGCGGCTGCCATCGGTCAGAACGAGAAGCTCTCCTACACGCTTCGCGAGGCGCGCGAGCACATCGCCACGCTGCGCGACGAGGTCGACAAGCTGTCGCAGCCGCCGTCGGCCTACGGCGTGGTCGTCGGCAAGAACGACGACGACACGGTCGACATTCTCACGAGCGGTCGAAAGATGCGCGTCGCGCTCCACCCCGACATCGATCACGAACTCCTCGACCGCGGGTCCGAAGTCGTGCTCAACGAAAGCTACAACGTCGTCATGGCGCGACAGCCCGAGATCACCGGCGAGGTCGTGACGGTGAAGGAGGTCATGGACGACGGCATCCGAATCGTCGTGGTCGGTCGTGCCGACGAGGAGCGGGTCTGTGAGATGGCCGACGCCATCAGAGGGACACACATCCGTGCCGGTGACCACCTGCGCCTCGACGTGCGCTCGAACCTGCTCCTCGAGAAGCTGCCGCGGCCCGAGGTCGAGCACCTGTTGCTCGAGGAGGTGCCCGATATCTCCTACACCGACATCGGCGGGCTCGACGACCAGATCGAGCAGATCGCCGACGCCGTCGAACTGCCGTTCCTCCACCAGGACCTCTTCGCCGAGCATCAACTGCCGGCACCGAAGGGCATCCTGCTGTACGGGCCTCCGGGCTGCGGCAAGACCCTGATCGCCAAGGCGGTCGCGAACAGCCTGGCCAAGAAGGTCGCCGACAGTGTCGGGGAGGGCAAGGGGCGCAGCTATTTCATCAACATCAAGGGTCCGGAGCTGCTGAACAAGTACGTGGGCGAGACCGAGCGCCAGATCCGTCTCGTGTTCCAGCGCGCCCGCGAGAAGAGCGACGAAGGCTGGCCGGTCATCGTGTTCTTCGACGAGATGGATTCGATGTTCCGGACGCGTGGCACGGGGATCAGCTCTGACATGGAGTCGACGATCGTGCCACAGCTGTTGGCCGAGATCGACGGCGTCGAAGGTCTGAAGAACGTGATCGTCATCGGAGCCACGAACCGCGAGGACCTGATCGACCCGGCGATCCTGCGCCCAGGCCGTCTCGACGTGAAGATCAAGATCGAACGTCCCAACGCGGCTGCGGCGGCGGCGATCTTCGCGAGATACCTCACCGACGAGATCCCGATCGCCCCCGACGAGTCGATCCCGGACATGATCGACGCCACCGTCGACGAGATGTACCGCGACGACGAGGCCAACCGCTTCCTCGAGGTGACGTACCAGAACGGCGACAAGGAGATCCTCTACTACAAGGACTTCTCGTCGGGCGCCATGATCGAGAACGTGGTGAGGCGCGCGAAGAAGCTCGCCATCAAGCGGGTGATCGGCGGGGGAACCAAGGGTGTCAGCACCCAGGACCTGCTCGATTCGATCAAGCAGGAGTACAAGGAACACGAGGACCTGCCCAACACGACGAACCCCGACGACTGGGCGAAGATCTCCGGCAAGAAGGGCGAGCGGATCGTCTTCATCCGCACGCTCGTCTCGGAGACGGCCGAGACCGATGTTGCCGGCGGACGCGCGATCGAGCGGGTGCAGACCGGGCAGTACCTGTGACCGCGCGGCACGACCACGATGTCGTGGTCTACGGAGCGACGAGCTTCGTCGGACAGATCCTCTGCCGATATCTGGCGCGACGCCACGGTGCGGTCGGCAAGTTGCGTTGGGCGATCGCCGGCCGTGACCGCGCCAAACTCGATGACGTGGCGCGCAGCACCGGCGCCGACGTTCCCCGCATCGTTGCCGACGCCGCCGATCGGAGCGCGCTCGACGCGTTGACCGCATCGACGCGCGTGGTCGTGTCCACCGTCGGCCCGTATTCGCTCTACGGGTCCGAGCTGGTCGCATCGGTCGTCGAGGCAGGAGTCGACTACTGCGACCTCACCGGCGAGGTGCAGTGGATGCGTCGCATGATCGACCAGCACCAGGAGCGTGCAGCCCAGACCGGCGCCCGGGTCGTCCATGCCTGCGGATTCGACTCGATCCCCTCCGATCTCGGCGTCTGGTTCACCCAGCAGCGGGCGCTGGAGGACTTCGGCGAACCCTGCGCCGAGATGCGCATGTCGGTCGCCGGGTCCCGCGGCGGCGTCAGCGGTGGCACGCTGGCCAGCGGGATGAACATGTTCGAGGAGCTGGCCGCCGATCCGGAGTTGCGCAGCGTGATCTCGGACCCGTACGTGCTCGCGCCGACGGATCTGCGCACGGGACCGACCCAACCAGGGATGGGACGCCCCACGCACGACAGCCGCTTCGAGAGCTGGGTGGCGCCGTTCGTGATGGCGCCCACGAACAGTGCCGTCGTGCTGCGCACGCACGCGCTGCTCGGACAACCGTGGGGACGAGACTTCACGTACGGCGAGACGATGATGACCGGCGATGGCCCGACCGGTGCGGTCAAGGCCTACGCGATGACCGCTGGGCTCGCCGCATTCGCCGGCGTTGCGAGCCTTGGGCCGACCCGGCGACTGCTCGGCAAGGTCATGCCCAAGCCGGGGTCGGGTCCGGGCACGGCAGCACAGCAGGCAGGGTGGTTCGACATCCGGTTCGTCGGCCGGACCGCCACGGGCCGAACGATCCGTACCAAGGTCACCGGAGACCAGGACCCAGGGTACGGATCCACCGCGAAGATGCTCGGGGAGTCGGCGGCGGCCTTCCTCGATCTCGACGGTGTGGGCGGCGGATTCTGGACGCCGGCGAGCGCATTCGGCGACGCGCTGATCGAACGGCTCGAGGCCAGCGCCGGCCTTCGCTTCGACGTGCTCTGAGCGTGAACATCGCCACGGGTGGTGGCTCCGATAGGTTCAGGTCATGGCGCTGACCAAGGTCTGCGGAATCGAGACCGAGTACGGCATCGTCGTGCGCGGCGGCGACAACAACCCCGTCTCGGCGTCGTCGATGCTGATCAACGCGTACGTCGCAGCGACCAATCGTGAGCGCGGTCGGATCGGCTGGGACTTCGAGGACGAACAGCCGGCGAACGACGCCCGTGGATTCTCTCTCGACGACTCGCTCGCTCCGGAGGTCGAGACGATGCTCGTCAACGCCGTACTCACGAACGGCGCCCGCTACTACGTCGACCATGCACACCCCGAGATCTCGACGCCGGAGGTCACCACCGCACGTGAGGCGCTCGTCTGGGACCGTGCCGCCGAGGAGATCGTCCGCGCGTCGATGGAGCACGTGCGCACGCTGCTCCCCGACGGCGGGGAGATCATCGTCCACAAGAACAACTCCGACGGCAAGGGCAACAGCTACGGCTGTCACGAGAACTACCTCATCGCGCGCGAGGTGCCGTTCGGTCGGCTGGCGAGCCAGATCACCGCCCACTTCGTGACGCGACAGGTGTTCTGTGGTGCCGGCAAGGTGGGTTGTGAGCTCCCTGGTCGGCCTGACGACCACGTGCCGTATCAGCTGAGCCAACGTGCCGATTTCTTCGAAGAGGAGATCGGACTCGAGACGACGCTGAAGCGGCCCATCGTCAACACCCGCGACGAGCCACATGCCGATGCACAGAAGTACCGACGGCTCCACGTGATCGTCGGCGACGCGAACATGAGTGAGGTCGCCACGTACATGAAGGTCGCGACGACCGCAGTGGTCCTGGCCATGATCGAGGACGACGCGCTCGGCGACGACTGGTTGCTCGGCAATCCTGTCGCTGCGATCCGCCAGGTCAGCCACGACCCGACTCTGCGCCAGACGATCATGCTGCGCGACGGTTCGCGAGCGACCGCGCTGGAGGTGCAGTGGGGGCTGCTCGAGCGGGCCCGGAAGTATGAACAGTCACACGGGCTGGGTTGTGTCGGTGACGACGTGGCGATCGATGTCCTCGACCGCTGGGAGGCGGTGCTCGGCGCACTGGAATCCGACCCGACGACGGTTGCCGGCCAGGTCGACTGGGTCGCAAAGCAGCGTCTGGTCGACGGTTATGCCGCTCGCCACGACCTGCGGCCGGGGTCGGCGCGCCTCAAGGCGATCGACCTCCAGTACCACGACCTCCGTGCTGACCGGTGCCTCGCCCTGCGGGCCGGGCTCGACACGATGGTGTCGAGCGACGAGGTCACCGCCGCGATGACCGAGCCGCCGACCACGACGCGTGCCTACTTCCGCGGCAAATGCCTCGCGAAGTTCCCCGATGAGGTCGTTGCGGCCAACTGGGACTCGCTCGTGTTCGACATCGGTCGGGACCCGTTGCGGCGAGTGCCGATGATGGAACCATTGCGCGGCACCGCCGATCACGTTGGTACGTTGATCGCCGAGAGCCAGACGGCGCGGGAACTCCTCGAACGTCTTGGCCAGTGAACGACGAACTCCTCCGATCCGACACCTGAAGGGAAGCACTGATGGCAGAACGCACCCAGAAGTCGAAGACCACGACGAACCGGGACACCGAGACCACGGCCGAGGCCGCACCGGCGGTCACCGAGACGGGTGAGAAGCTCAAGGCCGAACTCGACGATCTCCTCGACGAGATCGACGAGGTCCTGGAAACCAACGCCGAGGACTTCGTCAAGTCGTATGTGCAAAAGGGTGGTCAGTGATCCGTGACGATGCCGCTGTTCAGCACCGGTGACGATCCCGGGTCGAGTTTCCCCGAACTGCTGAAGCGGGTCGGACTGGGCCCCTCGACGTTGACCGGGACGTCGGGCGACCTACACCTCGCGGTGCCGCACGCGACGACGTGCGTCGCGCTCACCTACGCCGACGGAGTGGTCATGGCAGGCGACCGTCGGGCGACGTCGGGCAACCTGATCTCGCACCGGACGATGGAGAAGGTGGTCGAGGCCGACCGCCACAGTGGCGTGGCGATCGCAGGCGCGGCCGGCCCGGCGATGGAGATGGTGCGGCTGTTCCAGTTGCAGCTCGAGCACTACGAGAAGGTCGAGGGTTCGTCGATCAGTCTCGAGGGCAAGGCGAACCAGCTCTCGATGATGGTCCGGGCCAATCTGCAGGCGGCGATGATGGGCATGGTCGTGATCCCGATCTTCGGTGGCTACGACCTGCGGCGGGAATGCGGCCGACTGTGGGACTACGACGCCACCGGTGGCAGGTACGAAGAACGTGACTACGTGGCGACGGGTTCGGGCAGCCTGCACGCTGGCACGGTGATCAAGGTCGGGTTCCGACCCGGTATGAGCCGTGACGATGCCGTGGACCTTGCTGCGCGTTCACTGTGGGAGGCCGCCGATGCCGATTCGGCGACCGGCGGCCCCGACATCCTCCGCGGGATCTACCCGGTCGTCGCCACGATCGATGCCGCCGGTTGGCAACGCGTCGACGACGAGGATCTCGCCACTCGGTACGCGGCGATCGTGTCGGAGGTGCGTTCGCGATGAGCATGCCGTTCTACGTCGCCCCCGAACAGATGATGAAGGACCGTGCCGACTTCGCGCGCAAGGGCATCGCGCGGGGCCGGGCGCTGGTGGCGGTGCGCTACAACGACGGGATCGTGATCGTCGCCGAGAACGCCTCGGAGACGCTGCGCAAGGTCAGCGAGATCTACGATCGGATCGCCTTCGCCGGCGTCGGCAAGTACAACGAATTCGATCAGCTGCGCGTCGCTGGGGTCCGAGCCGCTGATCTGAAGGGCTACCAGTACTCCCGCGACGATGTCGACGCCCGCAGTCTCGCGAACAGCTATGCGCAGATGCTCGGCACGATCTTCACCCACGAGATGAAGCCGATGGAGGTCGAGATCCTCGTGGCGGAAGTGGGGCTCGTTCCTGCCGGTGATCAGATGTTCCACATCCTGTACGACGGCACGGTGATGGACGAGCGTGACTATGCCGCGATCGGCGGCGATGCCGAGGCGATCATCGCGCGGCTCGAGGAGACCTGGACCGACGGACTCGATCGCCTGGCGGCGATTGCGGTGGGCATGAAGGCACTCGGAGGTGCCGACCGTGAGATCCCGCTCGACGATCTCGAAGTCGCTGATCTGTCACGCTCCAACGGTCGGCGCTGCTTCCACCGCCTCGCAACGTCCGATCTGACCTGACCCCACACGCTCTTCATCGTTTGCGGCGCGGTTCGGTTGCGGCGTCCCAACAGATGTGCACCGCAAACGTGATGGGTGTGGGTGACGTACGATCGAGCGATGGTTGCGATCGACGTCAACAGTGACCTGGGCGAGTCCTATGGCGTGTGGCAGCTGGGCGACGACAATGCGATGTTGGAGGTCGTCACCAGCGCCAATGTGGCGTGCGGTTTCCACGCGGGCGATCCCAGCGTCCTGCGGGCGGCCTGCGTCCGAGCGGTGGAATGCGAGGTCGCGATCGGTGCGCAGGTCTCGTACCCCGACCTGATGGGGTTCGGTCGCCGCCATCTGGACATGACCCCGAGCGAGCTCCGCGACGCGGTGCTCTATCAACTCGGAGCGCTCGACGCGTTCGCCCAGGTCGGCGGCGCCGAAATCGAGTACGTCAAGCCACACGGAGCGCTGTATCACGCCACCGCGAACGATCCCGCGCTCGCCCGCGCCCTCGTGGACGCTGCAGCCGAGTACGACTCGTCACTGGCGATCCTGGGGCTCCCCGGCTCCGAGTTGCTCATCGCCGCCGACCGCGCCGGGCTCGATGCGGTGCCGGAGGCGTTCGCCGACCGCGCCTACCACCCCGACGGCGGGCTGGTGTCACGTCGAGAAGCGGGCAGCGTCCTGGTGGACGCCGACGAGGTGGCGGCGCGCGCGGTTCGCATCGCCGTGCACAACGAAGTCGTGGCGATCGACGGCAGCGTCGTGCAGGTTCGGGCCCGATCGATCTGCGTCCACAGCGACACACCCGGCGCGGTTGCCCTCGCCCGGGCGATCCGCTCGGCGCTCGACGCCGCTGGTGTGGGCGTCTACCGTTTCAGCGACGAGTCGCGCCACCGGGCGTGACGATCGAAGGGGACATGACCTACGCGCCAGCGCACCGGCCGTTCTACGACGCCGACAGCCACATCATGGAGTTGCCCGACTTCCTTCGGGACTACGCCGACCCGGGCATTCGAGACCAGATCCCACAGGTCAGCTATGCCGCGTCGCTCGTCACCGACGCCGAGGTCGACGTCATCGTCGCCAACGGGGGCCACCACACGCCGGAGCACGTCGAGGCACAGATCGCACTCGGTGACCAGCTGATCGCCGCCTCGAAGGAGATCCAGGCGCTCGGTGCCTTCGAACCTGGCGATCGATCGGTGGCCCTCGACATGCTCGGGTTCCGCAAACAACTCGTCTTCGCGACCCACAGCGTCGCCACGCCGTTCTCGCCGAGCAGCAAACTCCGCAACGAGGTGCGATACGGCGCGACGCGCGCCCACAACCGTGCCATGAGCGAATTCTGCGCCGACGACGATCGTCTGATGGGAGTCGGGATCGTCCCGCTCGCCGATCCGCATGAGGCGCTGACAGAGCTGGACTTCGCGCTCGCCTCCGGCCTCGAGGCGATCTGGGTTCCCCACCATCCGGCAGGGGATCGGTCCCCGGGACACGTCGACCTGGCGCCGTTCTGGAGTCGCCTCGCAGAGTCGGGCACACCGTTCCTGCTGCATGTCGGCGGATCGCCGCTGCAGCTCGACCCGCGATGGGCCAACACCGGCAGGCCGGCCGCCCGCGACTGGATGGGCGGGGGCGAGAACATTCGCAGCAAGGACATGGCGGTGCTCCACCAGGGTCCCGAGACGTTCCTCTCGGTGATGGTGATGGACGGTGTGTTCGAACGGTTCCCCGCGCTGCGCGGCGCATGCGTCGAGCTGGGCGCCGGCTGGGTGCCCTCGATGCTCACTCGTCTCGACTGGGTCGTGCGGTCGTGGAGCAAGGTCGATCAGTATCTCGCCGAGCTACAACGCACACCGTCGGAATCGCTGCGCGAGCAGATGGCCTTCACTCCCTACGTGTTCGAAGATGTCGGCGGGCTGATCGACCAGTCGGCACCCGAGCTGTACCTGTTCTCCAGCGACTATCCGCACGTCGAGGGGGGCAGAGACCCGATCGGGCGGTTCGAGAGTTCTCTCGGAAGCCGCTCCGACGCGGTGCGCGACATGTTCTACGCCGACAACTTCCTGCGGATCTTCCCCGAATCACGCGTGCACTGAGGCTGCGATGCTGCGCCGCGCGTTCGGGCCGACCGCCTGGCTCCTCGACGAGGTCGACGAACCTGCTGCGCTGGCGCTCGGCATCGCCGCAGCGTCGATCGTGGGTGTCGAGGAGGTCGTCCCTGCCGAGTCGACCGTGCTCGTGCACTGTCGGCGCACCGAATGGGCGTCGATCGGCGAACGGCTGGACACGATCGGACCGGCGCCCCGATCCGTCGACAGCCCCGACGTGCTCGAGATCGACGTCGTGTACGACGGCGACGACCTCGACGCAGTCGCAGTGGCGACCGGCCTGGGCGTCGACGAGATCATCGAACGCCACGAGACCTGCTTGTACCAGGTGGCGTTCTGCGGATTCAGTCCCGGATTCGGATACCTACGCGGCCTCGACCCGCTGCTGCACCTCCCGCGTCGCAGCAGCCCGCGCACGATCGTGCCGGCCGGTGCCGTCGCCATCGCCGCGGGGTACAGCGCGGTGTATCCCACGGCGTCACCAGGCGGTTGGCACCTGATCGGCACCACCGTCACAGAGCTGTGGGACACAGAGGCCGATCCGCCGGCCGCACTGTGGCCCGGCCGCCCTGTCCGCTTCAGACGGATCGGACCGTGACACACCCGGCGCTGCGTGTCGTCGAACTCGGGCGATCGACAACACTGCAGGACCTCGGCCGGGTCGGACGTGCCGATCTCGGTGTCCCGCGCGCCGGGGCCGTCGATCGCGAGGCCCATGACCTGATGAATCGACTCGTCGGCAACGATGCGGACGCGGCATCGATCGAGACGAACGGCGGACTGATCGTCGAGGCGCTCCGGCCGGTGATCGTCGCCGCCGACGGCTTCCGGCACACACTCGGCGCGGGCCAACGCCTCACCATCGAGGGGCGTCGGGAGCGAATGTGGAGTTATCTGGCGGTGCGCGGTGGCATCGACGTCGACCCGGTGATGGGATCGCGAAGTCAGGACACGCTGGCGGGTATCGGTCCGCCACGGCTCACGGTCGGTACCGAACTCCCGGTCGGCCCCGACCCGGCAAGCGCGCTCCCCGTGGATCATGTGCCGCTGCGCCGGCCACCCGAGGTGATTCGGCTCTGGACCGGGCCCCGGGCGGAGTGGCTCGTCGACGGTCTGGATTCGCTCCTCGGTCGGTCGTGGACCGTGTCCGGTGCGGTGAGCCGCGTCGGCGTACGACTCGAGGTGGGCGAGTTCGCGTGGGCAATGCAGCGCCGGCTCGCAAGCGAAGGCCTCGTCGAGGGCGCGGTGCAGATCACCCCGTCAGGCGAGCCGATCATCATGCTCGCCAACCATCCGACCACCGGCGGCTATCCGGTCGTCGCCGTCGTCGAACCGGCTGACCTCGGCGCGGTGGCCCAGTCGCCACCTGGAACGAACCTCCGGTTCATCGCAGCCTGAGCAGACGCGGGCCTGGCGAGCTGGTTAGGTTGCCGGTGATGGAGCGGCGCATCTACGGACTCGAGAACGAGTACGGCGTGACGTGCACGCTGCGAGGTCAGCGGCGACTCAGCCCCGACGAGGTTGCCCGATATCTGTTCCGCCGGGTGGTGTCGTGGGGACGCAGTTCGAACGTCTTCCTGCAGAACGGGGCGCGGCTGTACCTCGATGTCGGTTCTCATCCCGAATACGCCACCCCCGAATGCGATTCGCTCTACGAGCTCATCGTCCACGACAAGGCCGGGGAACGGATCCTGGAGCAGCTGGTCGAATCGGCCGAGCAACGCCTGGCCGAGGAGTCGATCCGTGGGACGATCTACCTGTTCAAGAACAACACCGACTCCGCCGGGAACTCCTACGGATGCCACGAGAACTACCTCACCAATCGTGACGACGACCTCGGGCACTACGCCGAGGTCTTGATCCCCTTCCTCGTGTCCCGGCAGATCTACACCGGTGCCGGCAAGGTGCTCCAGACCGCCCGTGGGGCCACCTACTCGATCGCCCAACGGGCCGAACACATCTGGGAGGGCGTGTCGTCGGCGACCACCCGCAGCCGTCCGATCATCAACACCCGTGACGAGCCCCACGCCGATGCCGAGAAGTACCGCCGGCTCCACGTGATCGTGGGCGATTCGAACATGAGCGAGTACACCGGGTTCCTCAAGGTCGGCGCGGCGGCGTGCATGCTGCGCATGCTGGAGGATCCGAACGTGGTGTTGCGCGACATGACGCTGGAGAACCCGATTCGAGCGATCCGTGAGATCAGCCACGACATCACCTGTCGTCGAACCGTTCGTCTCGCCAACGGACGTGAGGTCTCGGCCCTCGACATCCAGCGTGAGTACCTCGACCGAGCACTGAGATATGCGGACTCGCAAGGGTTTCCGCCGCTCGAGCAGAAGGCGCTCGACATGTGGGAGCACTGCATCACCACGATCGAGAAGGACCCGCTGCTGCTCGACCGGGAGGTCGACTGGGTCATCAAGTACAAGCTGCTCGAAGCATTCCGGGCTCGCCACGACCTGCCTTTCGGTCACCCACGCGTCCAACTCCTCGACTTGCAATACCACGATGTGTCGCGCGCCCGGAGCCCGTTCTACAAGCTGCAGGACCGCGGACTCATCGAACGCATCTGCACCGATGAGGACATCGCACAAGCCGTCGACGTCCCGCCCCAGACGACCCGCGCCCGGCTGCGAGGCGATTTCGTCAAGCGGGCGAAGGAGCGCAAGCGCGATTACACCGTCGACTGGGTGCACCTGAAGCTCAACGACCAGGCACAGCGCACCGTGCTCTGCAAGGACCCGTTCAAGAGCAGAGACGAACGCGTGGAGCGTCTGATCGAGTCGCTCTGACGGCGCGCCCCTCACAGAGATTGTGCGGGGTGGCGATGCGCCTGCCCGAGCGGCGGTTACCGTTGGTCTTTCGTGACCACGGAGACCACCATCCCACGCCCAGCCGAGGAGCCCGACGACCAGGTCGTCGCTCCAGCAAAGCTGCCGTCGACTGCTCGGGCGTTCTTCGACTGGGTCGTCGTGATCGTCGTGGCCCTGCTCGTCGCGTTCGTCGTGCGGACGTTCGTACTCGCCCATTTCGTGGTCGAGGGGTCCTCGATGTACTCGACGTTGGAGACCGGCGACAGAGTGTTCGTGAACAAGCTGTCGTACCGTCTGCACGACCCCAACCGAGGTGACGTCGTCGTGCTCCACCAGATCACGGGGGCGTCGGAGCGCGACCTGATCAAGCGAGTGATCGCCCTGCCGGGCGAGACCGTCGAGATCCGCAACTGCAACGTGCTGATCGACGGCCGACTTCTGAACGAGCCGTATCTCGACCCCAATGTGGTGACGCCCACCAACTGCGGCGGCGACTACAGCCTCGAAGGCCCGGTGCCGCCGAACCACGTGTTCGTCATGGGCGACAATCGCGGTGGCTCGCAGGACTCGCGTGTGATCGGGACCATCGACGAACACAACCTCGTCGGTCGGGCGTTCGTCGTGTTCTGGCCCCAACGCCACTGGCAGTGGCTCTGACGGGTGACGCCAGCGCGCTCGACGACGAGCCGCTCCCCGTCGTGGTCGCCGAACTGGCCAACGGCCGCACCGCCGAGTTGGTGTGGCGCAACGATCTCGGCGGGCTCACTTTCCGAGTAGACGACGAATTCGTCAAGTGGAACCCGCGACGTACCGGCATCGATCTCGAGCGCGAACGTGTTCGCCTCGACTGGATCGCCGATCGACATCCAGCGCCACGCGTCAGGGCCTGGGGCGCTGATGAGGAGGCGCAGTGGCTGGTGACCGCGGCTGTGCCCGGTGGCCACGCCGTTGGAGACATGTGGCGAGCCCGGCGAAGTGACGCGATCGCGGCCATCGCCACCGGATTGCGTGCCATCCATGCCATCTCGATCGAGGACTTCCCGACGGCTTGGGAGGCGGAGGCCTGGGCCGGACGGGCGCCATCAGCGCTCGGACCCCGACCGCCGATCGACGGTCCCGTGCTCGTGCACGGAGATGCCTGTGCGCCGAACACGCTGATCGACGAGTCGGGGGAGTGGACCGGCAACGTCGACTTCGGCGACCTCGGCGTCGGCGACCGCTGGGCCGACCTCGCGGTTGCGTCGCTCAGCCTGGACTGGAACTTCGGTGACGGCCACCAGCGGGAGTTCTTCGATGCGTACGGGGTGGAGCCGGATCACGAGCGAATCCGCTATTACCGCGGTCTCTGGCATCTCGAATCCTGAGGAACGCCGTACCGACGATCAGCGGTCGCGGAAGCCCTTGCCGTCGAGGATCTTCTGGGCGTACTTGGCGACTCGCGCCTGGCGTGTCGCCGCCTGCTTGGCATCCGAGAAGTAGAGGTTGTACTCCCGTCGGCGGCCGGGGGTCAGAGCATCGAAGGCCGCCTCGAGCGCCGGGTCGTCGTCGAGGCGACGCTGCAGTTCCTCGACCAGCACGAGGTCAGGCGCCGGGCCCATTTCGAGGCCGGCATCTTCGACCTCGATCGCCTCGCCGACATAGGCCCTGATCGTGCCGGAGAGCCGGTCGACGTCGGCGACCGAGGTGAAGCACATCCGGCGAGCGGATCGTGAGTTGGGGCCCTGCGATTCGAGCACCCCGTCGGCATCGTCCAGCAGCGCGCCCTTGAAGAACATGAGCGCGAGGAAGTCCTTCATCTCCTGGACGATGACGATGTTCCTGCCCTCGTGGCTGTAGCAGGGCTTGCCCCATTTGATCTCCTCGCTGAGCGCGCTGCCGAGCAGGACCGGTCGCAGGGCGGTGATCTCGGTGGGCCATTTCTGCGACCGTGCGATGTATGCGTCGACCTCGGGATTTCCGGCCATCTCAGGGAGCTCCGATCTCGGCCACGAACGCGTCGATCATCACGTCGACGTGATCGCTGTAGACCGCATCCAGCCCCATTCGCAGTGCGGGGCGAAGATCGTGCTCGTGCTGCAGGTCCCAGCCGAACGCCACCAGACCGAAGCGGTGGAAGAGCGCGACGAGCCCGCCGGTCCAGTCGGTCCGATGCAGGTTGATCCCGTCGATGCCGTGTCGTGCCAGATATTCGGCTCGGCGCTCGGGGGTCCCCTTGATGCGTTCGAGTCGCGTCGTCTGCAGCAGTCGTATCGGCGTGCGATCGAACAGCACTCGGAGTTCCAGCACCCGGTTGAGGCTGGGCTCGCAGAGCCATACGCGATCGAGCATGTCGGCATCGATACGGCGCACCGTCTCGACGATCTGCGCAGCGCTGTCGGGGTCCTTGAGATCGAGCGACATCGAGTAGTCGCTGCCGCATGTGCGCAGCAGTTCCTCGAGCGTCGGGATGTGTGCCGGGAGCTCGTCGTGGCGGAACTCGTTGATCGGGCGCTTGCGGATCCCCCGCTTCACCACCCCGTCGTGATCGAGCACCGCGACGCCGTCGGCGGTCATCCAGACGTCGCTCTCCAAACCGGTCGCACCGAGCTTCAGGCCGAGCGCGAAGGCCTCGAGCGTGTTCTCCGGTGCATGCGCCCGCGCCCCACGGTGGGCGAACGTGATCGGAGGATCGATGAGGGAGGGGAGTCGCTGTTGCACTCCTGACCATGATGGCAGCCCCGTAGACTGCGCCCGTGTTCAATCTGCAGGGCAGCGAGATCATCGTCATCTTGCTCATCGCGCTCGTCGTGCTCGGCCCCGAGCGCCTGCCCGACGCCGTGCGACGGTTCATGCAGACCTACCACGAGCTCAAGAAGATGGGCAACGGATTCCAATCCGAGATCAAGGCTGCCTTCGACGAACCCATGCGCGAGATTCGCGACACCGCCCAGATGGTGCGCGATGCGGCTGATCCATCGAACTTGATGGCGGAATCGGACGCCGAGCAGCGCCTGCGCCACGACGCCGACGCCGCCGTGGCACCCGCTCCGGTGCTGCCGCCTCCCGTCGCCGCGGATCAGGTGTCGGGCAACGATGTGTCGGCGCCTCCGGTGTCGTCGCAGTCATCTCCGCCACCTCCTCCGCCGCCACCACCACCACCGCCTCCACCACCTCCACGAGCGACGACGACGGCAACGGCAACGGCAACGACGGACGCCAACGAGCAGGTCAGCGACATCGTCGCCCTGGATGACAACGCACGAACATGAGCACTGACGAAGAGGTCGAGGAATCCGGCTCGGACACGATGACGCTCACCGAACACCTCGGTGAGCTACGAGTCCGCATCATCCGCAGCGCGCTGGCCATCGCGATCGGCATGGTGCTGATCGTCGCGTTCTACGACCACGTGCTCGACTTCCTCATCCAGCCCTACGCCGATCTCTGCGCGCGCAAGCCCGCCGACTTCTGCGATCCCACGCTCAATGCCTTCAGCCCGACCGAAGGTCTCGCCACCCGAATGCGCATCGGCATGTACGGCGGGATCATCGTGGCGCTCCCGGTGCTGCTCTGGCAGGTCTGGCGATTCACCGTTCCCGCCCTCCACGCCAAGGAGAAGCGTTACGCGATCCCGTTCGTGGTCTCCTCGATCGTGCTGTTCACCGCCGGGGGAGTGCTCGCCTACACCACGGTGGGGCAGGCACTGAACTTCCTGATCTCATGGTCGGGATCCGACGTCAACCAGATCTTCTCGGTCAGCAGCTACGTCACGCTCATCGGGTTGATGATCTTCGCGTTCGGCATCGGATTTCTCCTGCCCGTCTTCGTCGTCGGCCTGATCCTCGTCGGAGCGGTGTCGCCACGTCGCCTGATGAACAGCTGGCGGATGGCGATGGTCATCATCGCCGTGATCGCGGCGGTGATCACACCGTCGGGTGACCCGATCACCATGGCGATGCTCGGCGTACCGATGATGATCCTGTACTTCCTCGCGGTGTTCATCGGGTGGCTGGTCGTGCGACGGCGCCCGGCTGCGGAGTGACCGACGCGCAGAGCCGGGCCGAATTCGTCGCCCGGTACTCGTTCCCGATCGATCGATTCCAGACCGAGGCATTCGATGCGCTCGACCGCGGTGAGCACGTGGTCGTGGCGGTGCCGACCGGCAGCGGCAAGACCGTCGTCGCCGAGTACGGCGTCGACCAAGCTCGTCGCGCCGGCAAGCGGGCGTTCTACACGGCGCCGGTGAAGGCGTTGTCGAATCAGAAGTTCCGCGACCTCGTGGCCATCTACGGCGACGACGAGGTCGGTCTGCTCACCGGTGACAACTCGATCAACGGAGACGCTCCGATCGTGGTGATGACCACCGAGGTGCTCCGCAACATGATCTACGGACGGTCGCGGCTGCTGCACGACCTCGGGCTCGTCGTCCTCGACGAGGTGCATTTCCTCCAGGACTCCTACCGCGGCCCTGTGTGGGAAGAGGTCATGATCCATCTGCCACAACACGTGCGGCTCGTGTGCCTGTCGGCAACGGTGAGCAACGTCGACGAACTCGCCGACTGGATCTCGACCGTGCGTGGCCCGACCGCCTCGATCGTCGAGCGGCAACGGCCCGTGCGCCTCGACAACGAATACCTCGTTGCCGACAAGACCAACGGTCGCCTGCGGATGCTGCCGGTCTTCGTGTCCGGCCACGTGAACCGTGATGCGGTCCAACTCGACGAGTCTGGTGTGCGCGGACGAACCGGGGGCCCTCGTGACCGACGCCGGACGCGAGGCGGCGACCAGGGGTCGGGCCGCAAGGTGCTCGCACCACCGAGTCGCGTCGAGACCGTCGAGCTCCTCGAGTCGCGGGGCCTCCTGCCGGCGATCTTCTTCATCTTCAGCCGGGCCCAATGCGATGCCGCCGCCAAGTCCTGCGTCGACGCCGGCCTGCACCTGACGACAGGCGACGAGCGGGCGGCGATCTCGAGCATCATCGAGGCCCGGCTCGGAGGTCTCGACGACGCCGACCTGCAGGTCCTCGGCTACCACCAATTCGTCACGCAACTCGAGAGCGGCATCGCGGCCCATCATGCCGGGATGGTCCCGCCGATGAAGGAGGTCGTCGAGGCGTGTTTCGTCGAGGGTCTCATCAAGGTGGTGTTCGCGACCGAGACGCTCGCAGTGGGCATCAACATGCCCGCTCGAACCGTGGTCATCGAGAAGCTGACCAAGTTCACCGGCGAGCATCACGAACGTCTCACGCCCGGCCAGTACACGCAGCTGACCGGGCGCGCCGGGCGGCGGGGGATCGACGAACTCGGCACCGCCGTGGTGCTCTGGTCGCCTTGGGTCCGCTTCGACGAGGTCGCCGAACTCGCCGGCAGCTCGTCATTTCATCTGCGTTCAGCGTTCCATCCGACCTACAACATGGCCGCCAACCTCATCCGGACGTACAGCAGCGACGAGGCCCACCACCTGCTGAACCTGTCGTTCGCGCAGTACCAAGCCGATCGGGACGTGGTGCGCCTCGAAGCCAGGCTCGAACGGCGACGTACGGCACTCGGCGACCTGCGTGAGCAGGCCCACAGCGAACTCGGCGACATCGACGAGTACCGACGGCTCCGCGACGACGAACACGCCGAGCACACCGCCGGACGCGATGTCCGTCGCCGAGCCGTGACCGACGCGCTCGCCGCCCTTCGACCCGGGGTCGTGGTGCACATCGCCAAGGGCACCTATCGGGGTGCGGCAGCGGTGGTCGCCACGGCGCACCGCAAGACCGGGCTTCGCGCCACGCTGATCACCAAGTCGGCCAAGAGCATCTACGCAACGGCCGAGGACTTCGACGATCCTCCGCTGCCGGTCGGCACGGTGACGCTTCCTGCGCAGTGCGCGCCGAACCGCAAGGAATACCGCAACGACGTGGCGCGTCGGCTCCGTGCCGTGAAGCTGTCGCCCGGAGCCAGCTCCAAACGCACCCGCCGCGATCCCGACATGCCCGGAGCCGCCCAACATCCGGTCGCTCGCGATCCGGACCTCCGCACCAAGCTCGCCGCAGCAGCCAAGGCCGACCGCATCGAGAATGAGATCGCGGACCTCGAACGACGCGTCAGTGGCAAGAACCTGTCGTTGGCGAAGGAATTCGATCGCGTCCTCGACGTGCTCACCACCTACGGGTACATCGATCGGCCGACCTGGACACTGACCGAGGCAGGCGAGATGCTCGCACGGACATTCCACGAGTCCGACCTGCTCGTGACCGAGGTCGTCAGGTCTGGACTCCTCGACGGCCTGGATCCCGCCGATCTCGCAGCCCTCGTCTCGATGCTCGTCTACGAACATCGCAGCTCCGACACTCCGCCGGCACCTTGGTTCTCCTCCGACGAGGTGCGGCGTCGAGCCCGCCGCCTCTCGGCGGTGAGCGAGGACCTGCGCGCGAGCGAACGCGCGGTCGGACTCGGCGAACATCGAGCGCCCGACCCGACGTTCGCGGCGATCGCTCATGCCTGGGTGGCCGGCGAGGGCTTTGCGGAGGTCGTCGGCGAGGAGGAACTCACCGGCGGCGACTTCGTTCGGACCACGAAGCAACTCATCGACCTGTTGCGCCAACTCGCGATCGTCGCCCCGGATCCCGGGACACGGCGGGCCGCAGCGACGGCCGCTGAACAGGCATTTCGCGGGGTCGTCGCCGATAGTTCTGCGGCCGCCCCCAGTGCTCATGACGATCAAGCAGGGTGAACCGTGGGGCCGCTCGGTCGAGCGTCCCGAGGATCTCGTCGTCGTCGACGGTGACCCGGCGCTGGCAACACGGTTGGATGCGATTCGTGGCGGACGGCCCGGGCCGCCCGTCTTCGGACGCCGAGGCGACCTCGCGCGAACCTTCGGCGACCCGTCGGTCGACGAACGACCGACGCTCAACGAGTTCCCCGTCGACCTGCTCGACGTCACGCTCGACGGCGAAGCGGTCGTCGCATGCGCCCACGTCGTGATCCGAGCGCCGTGGTGGCGGGGGAGTTGGTGGCGAGGGACAGTGGTGATCGTGATGAACGCCGAGTACATCGGCGAGTGGGACGTCGCCCCTCGCGGCCACCCCAACGACGGTCGCGTCGAGGTCTTCGAAGTCGGTGCGGGGTTCGGCCTTCGCCAACGCTTGGCCGCCCGCCGGCGCCTGCGCACCGGGACGCACGTGCCGCATCCTGGTATCGGGACACGATCGATCCGCTCGTCGACGTGGACGTTCAGGCGACCGATGGCCGTCGCCGTCGACGGTCGCCGCACGAGGCGGGCAACACGGGTCGAGGTGGTCGTCGCCGCCGACGCCGCGGTGCTTCACGCCTGACATTCACCGATCAGCCCAGGTCAGCGGAACCCGAGGATCCCGAGGGGTCCGGTCCCGCTCTTCTAGAGTGACCTCTCGTGGCTGTGTACGTCCCCGAGACCTTCACCGCGGACGAAGCCGATGTGCTGCGGCGGTACTTCACGAACCTCGATGGGCCGGTCTTTGCGCTGGTCAATTTGCCCGAGGTCGTCAAGGGCGCACTGTTCGCCCGATACAGCCGGAGTCACAAGTCGCTCCGTCGTCTCTTTCTCGACGAGTTCGTCGGCGACCTCGACGTGAGCGGCGACCATTCGGTCGACGCCACGATCGGCCTCGATCGCGCCGAGGAACTCTACGAGCGCGTGTTCTTCGACTACGGGGACGATTCGGTTGCACAGCTCGGCGGGGTGCACCTGGCCTGCGAACAGGCCTCGAACCTGCTCACGAAGATCCTCGAATGGGGTCGGCTGATGAGCTACCTCGAACAGAGCACTCGCTACATCTCCTACGACACCCGCCTCGGGGGTCGTTACCGCTACTACCGCGACCCCGCCGTGCTGGCAGGGCCCCTCGGCACCCGATACGTCGGCGACCTCGACCGGATCTTCGATGCGTACAGCCGCAGCGTCGATCTGGTCACCGAGCACGTGCGCTCGACCGTCGAGCGCGGACCCGACGACAGCGAATTCGTCTACCGGACGGCGACTCGAGCGAAGGCCCTCGACGCGGTGCGTGGGATCCTGCCGGCGGCCGCCACGTCCAATGTCGGCATCTACGGCACCGGACAGGCATTCGAGGCGTTGCTGCTGCGGATGCGGGCCAACCCACTGCCCGAGTCACGCGAATACGCCGACCTGATGCTCCACGAGCTGCGCAAGGTGATCCCGAGCTTCCTGCGTCGCGTCGATCTCCCCGAGCGGGGTGGACGCTGGAGCGACTACCTCGCGGCCACCCGCGACGACACTCGGTTGCTGGTCGATGAACTCTTCGGCGGAGCGCCCGTCGATGCCGCCGCCGAGGTCGAACTCGTCGACTTCGACCCAGAGGCCGAGGACAAGCTGCTCGCCGCCATCTGCTACTCCCACTCGACGCTTCCCGAGCACCAGCTGATCGAGCGGGTCCGGCGTCTCGGGGTCGACGAGCGAGTGTCGCTGCTGCGGGCCTACGTGGGCGAACGGGAGAATCGACGCCACAAACCCGGTCGGGCGTTCGAGCGGTCGTTCTACCGGTTCGACGTGTTGAGCGACTACGGAGCGTTCCGTGACATGCAGCGGCACCGCATGCTCACGATCGAGTGGCAGCGACTCACTCCGAACCACGGATATTCACGACCGGATCTGGTCGACGAGGCGGGGTTGAGCGCCGACTTCGACGAAGCGATGCACCGATCCGCCGCCCTCTACGACGCGCTCAACGACGAGTACCCGAATCAGGCCTCGTATGCGGTGTCGATGGCGTACCGGATGCGCTATGTGATGCAGTTCAATGCCCGCGAGGCGATTCACATGCTCGAGCTCAGGTCGTCGCCGCAGGGCCATCCGTCGTATCGACGCGTGGCGCTCGAGATGCACCGTCTGATCGGCGAGCAAGCTGGCCATCACGCGATCGCCGCGACGATGAATCACATGACCACCCATGCCCCGGAGCTCGAACGCCTCGAAGCCGAGCGCCGCGCCGAGGCCCGCCGCGGCGGCTCCTGAAGCTCGCGGGTCGGGCCACTGTGACGGGTGTCACAAAGATGGCTTCCCGATCGACTCACCCGTCACGCCTATGCTCCCGCCGCAAGCGCCCATTCGTTCGGTGACCCGCCGTACGACGAGATCGAAACGACGACATGGCTGACGACGACATCACAGAGAACGAAACCGACGAGGAAACCGACGAGGAGGAGACCGACGACGCCGAGCTCGAACTCGACGACGAGGACCTCGATCTCGACGACGATGACGACGACGTTCCTGCTGAGGACGACGACGACGACGATGCCGTCGTCGACGACGATGACGACGATGAGAGCGCTGCAGCCGAGGCTCCCCGCACCAAGCGCAAGAAGCGCGCGGCCGACGATGACGACGACGATGACGACGATGAACTCATCGCGGATGACGACGTCGAGGAGGATCTGGACAAGATCCTGAAGGACCGTCTCGTGGCCTCGGACGACGATGACGACGATGACGACGAGGACGACGAGCCGGAAGTGCGTGGTGAGGGAGGCGAGCGTCTGCAGCCCAAGCAACAGGACGAGCAGCTCTGCTCGTCGTGCTTCCTCCTGGTGCGCTCCAGCGCGCCGAACTGCCCTGTCGGCGACGACGATTGTCCGATCTTCGCCTCCTGATCACTCCGGACATTCGACATGACCACGTTGCTGGACCAGGTGCCCGCAGCGATCGGTCGCGTGCAACGCGAGATCGTGCTCGCCCGATTCATCGGCAAGCTGGCCGTCGATCAGGGAGCCAGAGAGGTGCGCCAGCGCATCGAGGCGCTCCTCTCACCTGCCGCTGAGGATGCCGTGGTCGTCGAGCCCTCGAGCACCGACTCGCCGGCTCCCGCGGCGCCGGCACCCGGGCAACGGATCGATGTCACCTCATTGGCGCTGTCCGACTACGACCATCTCCCGGCAGCCGACATCGTCTCCAAGCTCGACACACTCGAGCCCGACGAACGAGATGCAATCGAGGCCTACGAGCGCAGCAACCGTCACCGGCGTACGGTGCTCGGCAAGCTCACGCAGCTGAGTGGCACGACGCCGTGATCGACCCGACGGTCCGTCGCGCCGACCCCGCTGATGACCTGACGCCACTGACCGAACTCGAGCAGGAGGCCCGGGCCGCACTGGTGGGCCAGCGTGGTGGAGACCGATGGTTGGCGGAGCATCCCACGGTGGCCGGCGACTGGCCGACGCGATGCCTGAGCGCTGACGTGTGGGTCGGGGTCATCGACGGCGTGGTGATCGGCTACCTCGTCGCCGACCTCGGCGACGATCTCGTGGTGCGCGTCGATCAGGTGTGGGTCACGCCCGAGGCACGCGAACTGGGCTTCGGCGACGAACTGCTCGCAGCGGCGATCGCATCCGCTCGCGAACGTGGCGCTGTCGCGGTCGAGGGACAGGCCCTGCCCGGCGACCGCCACACCAAGAATCTGTACGAACGAGCCGGAATCGTGGCGCGTCTGATCACCACGTTCCGTTGGCTCTGAGCGAGATCAGCGGCCCTTCCACTGGGGAGCACGCTTCTCGATGAAAGCGGTGAGACCCTCGCCGATGTCCTCCGAGCGCATCACCACACCCATCGCCGCGTCGGTCATCCGCTTGAGCGTGTCGTCGTCCTCGGTCGCCGCAGCGAGCACGACTTTGCGACTCTCCCAGACCGCGAGTGGGGCGGCCGCGGTGATCTGGGCGGCGAGACGCAGCGCTTCCTCGGTGGCTTCGCCCGGCTCGACCAAACGGTTGACGAGCCCGAGTTCGTGAGCCCGTTGGGCCGGCAACGGCTCGCCCGTGAGGATCAGCTCCATCGCTGCTGACCGACCGATCGCGCGAGGCAGCCGGAACAGGCCCCCAGCGCCCGCCACGAGATTGCGCTTGGCCTCGGCGAGGCCGAAGGCGGAGCGTGTCGTCGCGACCACCAGATCAGCAGCGAGCACGATCTCGCAGCCACCGGCGGTGGCGAGGCCGTCGACCGCGACGATGACGGGCTTCTTGCGCTCGCGGTATGCGAATCCGGCGAACCCACCGCGTTCCGTCATCAGGGATCCGCCCGCACCGGAATTGATCGCCTTCAGGTCGGCGCCGGCACAGAAGACCGGGCGATCCTGGCCCTCGATGTTGGCCTGGATGATGCCGACCCAGATCTGGTCGTCGTTCTCCATCTGGTCGATGGCGGCTTCCATTGCCTGCGCGACGTCGCCGTTGACGGCGTTGCGGGCTTCGGGTCGGTTCAGGGTGATGAGCGCAACGCGGTCGCGTGCTTCGTAGGTGACGATCTCGGCCATGGCCGCAGATCGTATGCGTCGATGCGCGAGCGGGAGGAATCCGCTCAGGCTTCGGACGTGACCGCGGATTCCTCGACGACCTCTGCAGGCGCTTCGGCAACCGGGGTCTCCACGACCTCGGCGACCGGCGCCTCGACGACCTCTTCAACCGGAGTCTCC
>JAHENF010000014.1:0-14040 GCA_024643255.1 Ilumatobacteraceae bacterium | reverse complement strand
GTCTCCTTGACCTCGGCGACCGGCGCCTCGACGGCCTCGGCAACCGGAGTCTCCGCCACCTCGGCAGCAGGCGCGGGCGACGCGGCGGCCGATTCCGTCGGTGCCGGCTTCGGCGGTCGCGAACGATCTCCGCTTCGTCCACCCTTGCCGGCCGATCGGTTGTCGCCACGGCCGTCCTTGCGGGCGTCCTTGCGCGGCGGGCCGGCGCGCAGTGGCTTCGGCTTGGGCGTACCGGCCGGAATCTCGACGCCGAGAAGGGCAGCGATCTGTGGCAGGGCGGGTCCGAGACGAAGCGTGGTGGCCTTGAGATCGTCGGTCAGCACGGCGGGGGCCGTCGTCGGCGTCACGAGGGTGCGCACCGGCGAGAATGCTGCTGCTTCGAGCACCGCGATCCAGCGGTCGGCCGGATCTTCGGGCTGGAGCGCTGCGGTGGCGGCCTCGCCGAGGCGGCGTGCCAGGTCCGGGGGGAACATGACCCCCGCCTTGGGCGGTTGCGACGACAGACGCAGCGCCCGGATGACCCGACCCACACCGATGGCGGCGTCGATGTCGCCGAACCACAACGTGAGCTCTTCTTCCTGTTTGCGCACCAATGACTGCTTGAGGTCCTCGGCGACCGCCCGGGTCGACTCGTCACGCGCGACGTTCGAATCCTCGCTGGCGGCGACGACGCTGCGCAGGTCGCGCAAGTCGAGATGTTCCATCTGACGCTGCGCGGCCTCGGCCCGGTCGAGCCATTCGGCAACGCGCAACTTCGGCAGCATGTCCTCGGCCATCTTGACGACCGATGCCTCCGGCATCGTCGGTTGGCCGGCTGCTTCGAGCTTCGCGTTCTCTTCCTTGACACGTGAGCGAACAGCCGACATGCCCTGCAGCGCCAGCTCGGCGATCGGTCGCTGCTCCTCGGGGAGGTCGGCGAGCACGGCGTTGCGCCGGGCCTTGCCCGGACGCAGACGCTTCGGCTTCGGACGCTGAGGCAACTCGGGTGGCGTTTCGAAATGCGGGCGCTGGCGCCGCTGGTCCGAACGGCCCTTGCTGGAGCCCTCGCCGTCGCGGCCGCCTTCACGCTTGCCGTCACGACGGCCACCGTCGCGCTTTCCATCCCGACGGCCCTTGCCATCGCGGCTGTCGCGGCGCTCGCTGCGATCACGCTTGGCTCGTGTCTCGATCACAGCCTCGAAGGGCTTCTCGCTCGGCAGGAGCTCGATCACGTTGGCGTCTTCGGCCTTGTCGCGTCCCTTGACGATCGACTGCACCTCGATCCCGTCGAGCATCTGCTCGATCTCGACCTTCAGCACGTCGCCGACGGCCGATCCGGGCGGCAGCACGCTGCCGTCCATCTGCCCGTTGGGCTTGCGGGCGCCTGCGGCGCGCCACGTCCACGAGCCGTCGGGGAGCGCGCTCGTCAGCTCGATGTCGATCCTGCGGGACATTCCGGCAACGGTACCGGTTCCGAGCGGGAGAACTCCAACGAGTCCGTCACGAAGGTACCGTGCCGCCGATGGCTGTCTATGCGCTCGGCGAGCTGGAACCCACGATCGACCCGTCGGCATTCGTCCATCCCGATGCGGTGGTCATCGGATCGGTCACCATCGGGCCAGAGTCGTCGATCTGGCCAGGAGCCGTGCTACGTGGTGACGGCGGCGACATTCGCGTCGGCGCTCGCACGAGCGTCCAGGACAACGCTGTACTGCACACCACACCCGAGTGGCCCACGATCGTGGGTGACGGCTGCGTCCTGGGCCACCTGATCCATCTGGAGGGCTGCACCATCGAGGACGACGTCCTGATCGGCAACGCGGCGATGGTGCTCCACCGATCCGTGATCCACTCCGGTGCCATCGTCGCCGCGAATTCTGTGGTCCTGAACGACGTCGACGTACCCTCCGGTGCGCTCGCCGCCGGCTCTCCGGCGGTGATCAAGCTCGATCGAGCGAACGTCGAGATGATCCGCGACAGTGCTGCCGCGTATGTGGCCCGCCTGGCGCAGTACCGCACGGGTCTGCGTCGGATCGATTGATGCGCGGGTTCGTCGTCTCGGTGCCGGTTGCCGATCTGGACGTCGCGTCAGATGTGCTCTGGCAGCTCGGCGTGCGAGCGATCGAGGAGCGACACAGCTCGGCGGCCGACGTGGTCGAGCTCTGGACGGCGGTCGGCGACCACGATGACGCGATCGCGCGGGCCGACGCGGCGTTGGGAGCGCGCTGGCAGTGGCGGGTCGTGGAGGTCTCCGAGGCTGCCGCTGACACGTGGCGGGAGTTCGCCCGGCCGATGTGGGTCGACGACGCGCTCGTCGTGGTGCCGGCGTGGCAGGAGCACCGCTTCGCCGACGGAGTCGCAGTGATCGCAATCGAGCCCGGTGGCGCCTTCGGTCTGGGCGACCATCCGACGACGTCGCTCTCCCTGCGTGCCGCCCGGCGACATCTCGCCGCCGGGCGCACCGTGCTCGACGTGGGGTGCGGCACCGGTGTCATCGCCGTGACGGCGGCCGTCGTCGTCGGTGCCTCGGTGCGGGCGGTGGACATCGCGTCGGCGGCAGTGGAGGCGACACGGGACAATGCCCTGCGCAACGATGTCGCAGCGCTCGTCGACGTCGACACGACATCCGCGGGTGGGCTCGACGGGTCGTACGACCTCGTCGTCGCGAACATCCTCGCTCCGACCCTCGTGCAGCTGGCCGATGACCTGCGGCGGCTCACGGCGGTCGATGGGCACCTGGTGATCAGTGGCATCCTCGCCGACCGTCACGATCACGTGGTCGCCGCGCTCGCACCGATGACCGTCGAGCGGACCGACACCCTCGATGGCTGGGCGGCGGTCACACTTCGCCACTGACGCCACCCACGCGTGTCAGCGATGAGGTTCCGGGCCACCTGTCGACCCGAAACCTCATCGCTGACCCTGCGATGAGTCCCGGCGCGATCCGTGCGCGCCCAGACTCATCGCGAGCGGGAGGATCGAGCGGGCTCCGGGCTGGGGCTGACGTCGTCACCCTTCACATCGGTGGATGGCAGAGGCTGGTGGCACCAGCGATAGACCAACCACAACAGTCCGACGACCAGGACGACATCACCGATGCTGAACACGTTGCTCAGGGGCAGACCGTCGGGGATCGCGAACACGTCGCCGAGGACGAGCAGGTGGGGATCACCGACCGGCACCGAATTGGCGAACCCGATGGTGTCGCCGCGTCCGGCCAGTTCCCACGCCCGCGTCGAGGCCGGCATCACGCCTCCGTTGGCGGTGATCGCGAGGAGATTGGCAGCTCCACCGAGACCCATCAGCCACACGCCCGGGAGACCGAGGTTCACGATCACGAAGATGCCTGCGGTCACGTAGGTCGAGAGGTGGACGAGCGCACCGACGTGGTCGCCGAGGAAGCGTCCGAACACGGTCAACACGACGACCTGAGTGGTGATCGCGACCCACACGAGCCAGCCGGCACGGAGCTCGATCGTCGCGAGCCGGCGCACATCGGTGCCGGTTGCTGCCAGCATCGCGATGCCGACGACGCATGCGAGGATCAGGATCATGAGGTGAAGATCGGCTCCGGTTGCAGTCGTACCGCAGGGAACGCGGGAGATGTCTCGGCCATCCACGTGCGCAACTGAGCGATCCGCATCGGCTTGGAGATCAGGAATCCCTGCGCGAACTCGCAGCCCAGCTCCGTGAGGATGCCGAGCGTCGCGTCGTCCTCGATGCCCTCGGCGACGGTCTCCAGACCGAGGTAACCCGCGAGGTTGATGATCGAGCGCACCAGGATGACGTCCTTCGGGCCAGACGCCATCTTGGCGATGAAGGACCGGTCGATCTTCAGCCGGTCGACGCTGAGATCGCGCAGGCTGCTGAACGAGGAGTACCCGGTCCCGAAGTCGTCGATGGCGACGCGGACACCGGATTCACGGAGCGTGTCGATCGCGAAGCGGCTCCGTTCGGGCTCGTTGGCGATCGCACTCTCGGTGATCTCGATCTCCAGCCGCTGCGGTGCGAGCCCGTGGGCCTCGAGGGTCGACAGGACGAAGTCAGGGAAGTGCCGGTCCTGGAGATTCCTCGCCGACACGTTCACCGCCAGCGACAGATCGCTGCGCTCGAGCAGGGTGATGTCGCGCACCGCCCGATCCAGGATGAACGACGTCAGCGGTCCGATCAGCTCGGTGTGTTCGGCGAGCGCGATGAACTCACCCGGCGGAATGTCGCCGAATGTCGGGTGCTCCCAACGAAGCAGCGCCTCCACCGACTCGGTCCGGCCCGAGTCGATGCGTACCACTGGCTGGTAGCCGACCGTCAGTTGCTCGAGTTCGATGGCGGCCGACAGGTCGCCGAGCAGCCCGAGCCGGCCGAGCTCGCGCGAGGCGCCGACCGCGGCGTAGGTCTCGACCCCGGTGTGGCAGCGCTTCGCCCGGTACATCGCGATGTCGGCGCAGCCCAGGAGTTCTTCGGCGGTCCGCCCGTGTTCGGGAGCGAAGGCCATGCCGATGCTCATGCCGACCGACATCGGGAAGCCATGGACGGGCATCGTTGCAGACAGCCGAGTCAGGAGATCGCTGGCCATCACGAGCTGGTCGACCGATTCATCCCGGCGCAAGGCGACCGCGAACTCGTCGCCGCCGAGGCGGGCCGCGATCGCGGTCGAGGGGATGATCCGCTCCAGCCGTTCCGCGAATGCCTGCAGCAGCCCATCACCCGTCTGGTGGCCGAGTCGGTCGTTGACCTCCTTGAAGCCGTCGAGATCGATCAGCAGCAGGGTGGTCGGTTCGGCTGTCCCGTCGTCGTTGGCGAGCAGGCGCTCGAGGTTCTGGACGAAGCTCGCTCGGTTGAGGAGTTGCGTGAGCTGGTCGTGGCTCGCGGCATGCGCCTGGCGCATGGCCTGGCGGGCGCTGGAGAACACGATGAAGCTGGTGACGCACAGCAGGGGGAGCAGGAGCAGGCTGTACTCCACGGCAACCACGAAGATCGGGGCGACCGCCAGCAGTGCCCCGTCGGCGGAGATGCTGGTGAGCCAGCCCTCGCGCGCCGGCACCATCAGGCTCACGCCGCGGCTGATCGCCATGACGGCGAAGAGCAGGATGCAGTTCGTGACCAGCACCACGACACCGGCAACGATCATGCCGAGGCTGGAGGTGAACGAGATGTCGCCGTTTGCGAGCATCGGGCCGCTCAGGCCGAACCCGGCGAGCACCAGTGCGCCCAAGCCGAGTGCCAGCGTCACCTGGGCCACATTGAAGGTGACCTTCTCGATCGACTTGTGGCCGATGCTGTCAGAGATCAGGGTCGCCGCGGCCATGCACACCATGGCCCCGAGGGGGCTGCCGAGCAGCAGCAGGGCGAAGCCGAAGGCCCAGCCGGGCGTGATCTCGCCGCCTTCACCGAATCGGAGCCAGAACACGGGTCGAGACTCGGCGACGAGAAGGAGGAGCGCGAAGAGTGCGAAGGCCCACCAGTTGACGGCGGAGTTGGGGGCGGCGAGCTCGAGTTGGGCGACCTCGACGGTCACGAGGCATGCCAGCACGGTGACGAGCGCGACGAAACCGAGCACCGCGTGATCGCCGGCAAGCCGACGCGTTCGTTGTGTCATCGGGACCGATTCGGGCATCGTGGCTCGCCTTCTCGAAGAATGGGTGGACATCGGTGGGAGAGGAGACGTCGAGGCCGGGGCTGACCCGACCTCGACGCCGTGGACTTCATCAGCCCGACCTCACCACCACTTGCTGGGCGCACCCACCGTGGCCACCAGGGCCACCGTGGTTCCCACGGCGGTCGCAACTCGTACGACCGGCGCCTGGAGGCGCCATTTGTGTGACTTGAGCTTGCTCATGAAATTCCCTTCCGTGCAGCTCGACTGCGCGCTGCGTCGATCCTTCGGAGGTCTGCATCCGACGAACGTCCCGCCACGCCTTGGTTGACGACAGTCCATCGGTGGCGGAGACGCGCGGCTCAAGGCAGTTGTTCGTCAAGAACGTCGGGACTCGATGTCAAGGCACCGACGTCGACGCGCACCCGGCGAGGGTCGCGACCGGTCGGTCAGACCATCAGCGATGCGATGTCGGCGCGGTCGGGGAACGACGGCACCGCTCCCGGAGTCGTCGTGGCGAGGGCGCCCCCAGCGGCAGCGAACCGAACGGCGGACGCCAGGTCGTCGCCGGCGGCCAGCCGCGCAGCGAGGGCACCGCAGAAGGCGTCACCGGCACCTGTGGTGTCGACCGGCGTCACAGCAAATGCCGGCTGATGCCACTGCCTGGTGGTGTCGTCGGCCGTCTCGACGACCGTCACCCCGGCAGCACCCTGGGTGATCACGACGGCCGTGACGCCTCGTGCGAGCAGTGCATCCGCACCGCCGACGAGCTCGAGTTCGTGCTCGTTGGGCACGACGACATCGCACAGCTGGAGGAGTTCGTCGGGGAGCTCACGACCCGGCGCCGGGTTGAGGATCGTGCGGGATCCACGGCCTCGGGCCGACAGGAAGGCGCTGATCACCTGGTCGAGCGGAATCTCGAGTTGTGCGATCACAACGCGTGCCTCGGCGAGTGCGTCGACCCGCAGCAAGGCGTTTGCGCCCGGGATCACGACGATCGAGTTCTCGGCCGCGTCGTCGACGGTGATCAGGGCGCGCCCTGTCGGTGTGTCGCCAGTGACGGCGACGGCGGAGACGTCGATGCCGTCCGCCTCGGCGACCGAGCGAAGTCGTCGCCCCGCTTCGTCGTCACCGACGGCGGCGATCAAGGCCACCGAGGCACCACAACGAGCGGCGGCGACTGCCTGGTTCAGTCCCTTGCCACCGGCATGCTCGGCATACGTGGTTCCGCCGACCGTCTCGCCCGGTTTGGGCAGGCGCGGTGCGGTGGCGACGAGGTCGAGGTTGATACTGCCGACGACGACGACGTCGAACACTCAGCTGGCGCGGGCGCGAATGCCGATCGGGGCGATCAGGCGGAAGCCGGCGGCGTGCCGCTCGTCTTCGGATTCGCCACCCCAGAAGCCGTACTCGTGGTGCACACGGGCGAACTCCACGCAGTGCATCTGCACCGAACACCCGGCACAGACCTCCTTGGCGGCGGCTTCACGCCGCTCGCGGGCCTGCGGACGCTCCGCAGCCGTGGGGAAGAAGAGGTGAGTCAGCCCCTTGCAGGCACCGTCTCGCATCCAGTCGTCTTCGGTTTGGATGCGATCGATGGAGATCTCGATGGCCGACATGTAGCACACACCCCCGTGCGTAGAGCGGTTCCCCCAGTGGCGGATCGGAGCCGTTCGGGCTCCGCAGGGCGCCACACTAAAGCGAATCAACCACCGAGTCAATTGTATGTGTCAACCAATTTCCGGGACCGTTCCGATGGCTTCGGGGCGTAGGGAACAGCCGGAACCAGACAGCTGACATCGACGACGCCGAGCCCGCCGAGGGGGTCCATGGCGCTCGATCGGTCGAGCTCTGCGTCTCTGCGATCCGGGAGTCGCGCCCGCTCCAGACGGGCGAGCGCAGCCTCGTAGACGGAGTTGGCCTGCTCGGCCATCGAGCGAGCCGTCTCCAGGATCGACTCCGCCTCGGGGGAGCCCAGCGCGGCGAGCGCCACGCCCCGAAAGCGGAGGAGCTTGGACCCCAACGCCGCGTCCTGCCCGGCGTCGTCGAGGTCGTCGACGGAGTCGGCGGTGGCCTCCACCACGGCGCTCCAGCGCCCGGCGAACAGGTCGGCCTCGACTCGGTGCGCCCCGATCTCGGCCACCCATGAGTCCGCACCCATCTCCCCGAACGCGCCGATTGATTCTTCGAGCAACGAGATCGCCAGCTCGTCGTTGCCGGATCGAACGGCGATTCGACCGAGTGCGCCGGTCGCCGCAGCAACGCCGAGCGGGAAGCCCGCTGCTCGCCACGTGCGCCGCGCGTTGACGAGCATCTCCTCGGCCTTGGCAAGGTTGCCCTGGTCCTGCAGCACCTCGGCCGCGTTGTAACGCGACATCGCCAATCCGGTGATGTCGCCACAGCGTTGCTGGGCGTCGGAACACTGCCAGGCGAGCTCGAGCGCCTCGTCCCAACGCCCCTCGTAGCGCGCATCGACCGAGAGGTTGCCGTAGGTGCGGGCGACGCCGGCGTAGTCGCCGAGTTCCTCGAAGATCGGCAGCGACTTGCCGCGGTACAGCTCCGCGTCCGGGCTGCCGAGGTCGGTGTGGGCGACGTCGAGGAGGTAGTAGGCGTGGGCCTCAGCGCGTCGGTTGCCGGCGCGAACGGCGTTGTCGAGCGCGCGCTGGGCCCACTCGATACAGCCGCGCAGACGTCCCTGGTGCATCTTCACGCCGGCGATCGCGAGGAAGAGTTCGGCCCGCTCGGACGACGCGTCCGGATCGTCGAGTTCCTCGGCCAGTGCCCGTCCCTTGCGGTACCAGTCGAGCGCCGCGGGGTAGCGCGAGGTGCGCTCGCGAAGGACGCCTTCCTTGCGGGAGAGCCGCGTCAGGTCGGCGACGTCGTCACGCCGCAGCTTGCGGGCCAACCGATACCCGGAGGCGGCCTTGTCGTAGCGGGCCGCGAGTTCAGCGACGTCGCCAAGCGCTTCGGCCAGCTCGGCGAGGTCGTCGGTGGGAACCGTGTCGATCTTTCGGGCGTTGTCGATCGCCCGCTCGAAGTACGAGACGGCTTCGACGTTCGCGCCGTCGGCTTGGGCTCGCTCGCCGGCCATCCGGCTGTATCGATGTGCCTTCTCCGCGGCGTTGGCGAGATCGAAGTGGAACGCCAGCAGGCTGAGGCGGAGTGAGTCGGCCTGGCCCGGTCGCTGTTCGAGCACTTCGGCCATGCGGCGGTGGACCAGCCGGCGGCGCGAGAACGCGAGCCCTTCGTACGCCGCCTCGCGGAGCAGGCTGTGGCTGAAGCGCAGATCGCCCTGGTCGGCGACGACGAATTCCGACAGCCGCGCCCAGGTTCGCCGGTCACCGACTTCCGGCACCAGATCGGCGAGCACCGACCGTGCGAGTTCGGGCGGGAACCGGTCGCCGAGCACGGCGACGTGTCGCAGCACCCGTCGATCGTGGGGCTCGAGCCGATCGAGGCGGGCGGCGATGATCCCTTCGAGGGTGGAGGGGAGTTCGGTGGGGCCGCCCGCGTCCATCCGGGCGCGGACCAACTCGAGCAGGAACAACGGGTTGCCCCCGGCACGCTCCACCATGTCGTCGAGCTCGTCGTTGGGGATCGGATCGCTCTCGCAGAGCCGATGGGCGATCGCCCTGAGGTCCTTGTTCTCGAATGGCCGCAGCTCGAGCCGAGCGGCTTCGAAGCCCTGGCCGGGATGGAGCCCGGTCGTCGAGTCGCGCCGGGTCAGCAGCGCGAGGCAGGGCCGCATCTCCACGAGTGCGAGTGCTCCGGCGATCAGTTCTGCTGAGGACTCGTCCATGAAGCTCGCATCCTCGAAGACGAACACGGTGGGCTCCTGCAGCAGCGTGACGAGGAGGCGGTTGACGACTTCCTGGAGCAGCTGCGTGCGGAACTCGGGCGCCACCGCGGCGACCTCGGGGGTCATCGGGACGTCGGCGTCGAGCGTGAGCGCGATCAGGGGCAGGTACCGCTCGAGATCGGAATCGACCTCGGCGATGCGCTCGCGGAGCCGGTGTCCTGCGACGACCGGGTCGGCCGCCTGATCGATGCCGAGCAGCGAACGGAGCACGAGCCGGCTGGCGAAGAACGGACGGTTCGCCTGGTAGGGCTCGGAGGTGACGCGTACGATACGTGTGCCGGCGAACTCGTCGAGGAAGTGATGGAGCAGGCGCGACTTGCCGACGCCGGGCCCGCCGACGATGTCGACGACCGATCCGCGCCCGTCATCGAGCAGCTCGCGCGCTGCTTCGAGGACCTCGAGTTCGCGGTCGCGTCCGATGAACGGTGTCTCGTCCAGGCCCGCCGGGCCGGTTCGTTCGAGCCGTTCGCCAATCGAGAAGGCGTGTTGCGCGTCGCGTTTGCCCTTGACGAAGAACGGCTCGAGTGCCTGACTGACGAACGGGACGCCGGATCGGGAGACAAGCGACCGGCTCGCGATCAACTCGCCCGGCTTCGCCTTGCCCATCAGTCGCGCGGCGAGGTTCACCGCATCGCCGATCACGGTGTAGACGCGCCGGTCGGGGGAGCCGACCTCACCGGCGAACACGTGGCCGGCGTGCGCGCCGGCGCGAACGGGGAGTTCGAACGTCTCGTCGAGGATCTGACGGAGCGTGGCGAGGATCAGCCCTTCGCCGTCCTCGGCGGCGTCGGGAGCGCCGGCGGTGAGGATCAGCTTGGCCCCATTTGGCGCGATGTCGCTGGCGATCACACACGTGCCGTGGTCGGCCGCAGCCCGTTCGGCCGCGTCGGTGATCTTCGTCAGCTCGGCGGCGGTCCATTCGGGCCCCTGTCGTTGGAGCGCCGCGTCGACGTCGAGGATCTGGAGGAAGGCGACGCTGACGAACCGGTGCTCGGCATCGACGGCGCCCGCCGCGATGCGAGCGCGCACGGCAGCGGGGACGAACGCGGCCAGATCGATGTCGGCGGGCGGAGGCTCGGGCGCGACGGCGACCGGTGGAGGAACTTGGCGGGCGAGGAAGCCGCCCTCCTTCGCTCGGCCGATGCTGCGGCGGGGGAGGAGTGCCGCCGTCTCCGGACTGAGGAGGACGTCACCCGCGTCGGCCGCGGTTTCCATGTCGGTGACCCTGGTGGCGGCGGCGCCGACCAACATCAGTTCGCGTTGGCGAGCGCCTGCGATCACGAGGTGGAAGTCGCCGCTGTGCACCCCTTGGGAAATTCGCAGGCGGACCTTGCCGGCGGGGGTGTCGACCGCGCCGCGAAGTCGGAGCGCCTCGCGCATCCCCATCGCGGCGCGAACGGCTCGGTGCGCGTGGTCGTCACCGGTGAACGACAGCAACAGCGCGTCACCACCGTAAGAGAGCAGATCGCCACTCTCCGTAAATGCCATTGACAATAAATCCGTGAATGTCGCATTGAGGATGAGGGTCAATTCCTCGGCTCCGGCCTTGCCCAGACCGGCCAGCCGCTCCGACAACTTGGTGAAACCCGACACATCGGCGAAGACCACGCTGCCCGCAAAGGCCCATGAATCCTGAGGATGCTCCTGCAGAAGGATTCGCGGAAGGTACGGCGTCAACATGTCGACGATTCAAGTGTGACGCGAGTTACGCGCAAATGAATCGATGCGCGTTGACAATGACCAGGGCCAAACGACATGATTGCATGACTTATATGGGAGGGCAGCTCGGCATGAGCTTCAGGCGGACGCACAACAAGATCATCGTAGTGGCGGCACTCGTGGCGGCGCTCGTCGCTTCCGCGACCACAACCGTCGAAGCCGTGGTGACGTCGACGGTCGAGACCAGCAATCCGTCGTGTTCCGATCTCGGCCTTGAGGGCCTCAAGATCACCACCTCGTCACCGGTCGGCACCTACGACCTGCCCGGATTGCCGGGTCAGACCGTGACGGTCAGTCTGTTCACCGGCCCGACCCGCATCAACTGGACGGCGACGCACCCGTTGGATGCCGTCATCGTGAAGGGACGCGACGGATCGAGCGTCTATCGGTACAACCCGGCGGACACGTCCGGAACGAACCTGTACGCGCCGCGGATCAACGGAGCGACCGACTCGCAGATCAACTTCATTCACGTCTGTTGGAAGTGGGCCGCGACGGTGTCGGCCAGCAACACGAATGTGTTGGGCGCCCGCGGCGTCGACATCCACGACATTCCGTTGGCAGCGCTCCCGGCGAACCTGCTCAACCGGGTCGCCGGTGCCGACCTCGTGAACGATTCGGGCACCGGCCTGCGATTCTCTGGTACGAGCCCACAGTTCTCGGGTACGGGCATGCGATTCAGCGGTACCAGCTTGCGGTTCTCCGGCACCGGCTTGCGGTTCTCCGGCACCGGCTTGCGGTTCTCCGGCACCGGCTTGCGGTTCTCCGGCACGAGCCTGCGGTTCTCCGGCACCGGTCTGCGGTTCTCCGGTACCGGTCTGCGGTTCTCCGGCGACGGTATCGGCGCACTCGTCGACATCCGATCTGCCGGTACCAGCCTTCGCTTCTCGGGCACCGGCCTTCGCTTCTCGGGCACCGGCCTTCGCTTCAGCGACGTGCCGGCTTGGACCATCCCGCTCAGCGACCTGCAGCCTCCGCAGGGCTACACCTGGAACGATGTGTTCGTAGCGGTCGGCCAGTTCGTCGACTACCCGCCCCAGAACGTGACGTTCGGCCAACTCCTCGATGCACTGTCGGGCGATTTCACGAATGCCACCGCGGCTCAGCGCGTGGTGCTCGACGCGCTGGCCACGATGAGCCTGCTCGATCTCGATCCCAACGGAGCCGTACTTCGTGACGTGAGCCTCGTGGCCCTCTTGCTCGGCAACACGCCGTTGTCCGCCATCCCACTGCCGTCCGGGGCCACCTGGTGCGCGACGATCGATCCCGAGTTCACTGGCTGCACCGACGCTGACATCGGCAAGACAACGGTCCTGGATCTGAACCTCGCCGGACTGCGCAGCGACAACCTCCCGCTCGACAAGATCGCGTTGAGCTCGATCACCTTCAACCAATACTCCGTGCTCGCGGATCTGCTCGCCGACTCCGGCCAGGCCGGCGACCTCTACGTCCCGGCCGTGGCAGGCGACACCCTCGCCACGTATCTGGTGCGTGGCATCGACGCGCTCAACGTGCCGTGGGAGCAACTCCCACTGATCAGCCCTGACTTCGATGTCCGCCAGTATGCACTTGGCAGCCCGGTGACGTTCAGCAGCAGTTGGTCCGAGGCCGCTCCGGCGACGCGGCAGCTCCAAGTCAACGTCCCGGCGGGGTCGGGGTTTGTGCTGGCCAAGGGCAGCCCGACATGCGTCGTCAGTAGTGGTACGTGCACGGCGACCGCGGATGCGACCGGCAAGGTCGTCGTGACGACCGCGGGTTCGAGTGGACTCACGACGGTGAACCTCCACGTGAGCTTCCGGCCACAGGGCCTGATGGGTTCGCAGAAGCCGCCGACAGGAGGAAGCTTCTCGCTCACCGCCGGAGCGACCACCAAGTCGTTCCCGGTGACAGTGACCGATCCATGGCTTGATGTGAGCCCACCTCCGATCGCGCCCGACGTGCTGTACTTCGAGACAGCGTCCACGGGTGACATCGACCGCTACGACGTCGACGTCAGCAGCTATGCGCCAGGGAGCCATGTGGCGGTCAGGCTCTCGAATCTGACCAGCGACGCCGATCTCGTGCTCTATCGGGCTGCGGGAACCAGCCTGCGGTTCTCCGGAACCGGCATGCGGTTCAGCGGGACCAGCCTGCGCTTCAGCGGAACGAGCCTGCGGTTCTCGGGCGACACCGGCGATCAGAGCGTCGACAACCGCGAGTCGGAGACGCTCGAGGACGTACCGATCGATCAGTCGCTCGTCGTCGAGGACGTCTCCGCGAACCGCTCCAACACTCCCGAGGCCGCCGACGGATTCACCGACCCCGCGACGACGAAGTTCCAGGTCCAGGTCAGCGGCTTCAACCAGGACACGACCGAGTACGCACTGCGCGTCGCAGTCACCGAGTTCGGCGACGCCTGCACCACGACGACCCCGACGACGGCGTCGGTGTCGTTCAGCGGTCCGGCCGACGCCAAGACCGCCGTGCTCTTCCCCCGAGGCCAATTCACCGCGGCAGAACAGGCGCAGATCGATGCGGCGATCGCGCGGTTGGCCCCATGGGGCATCACCGTCGGGACCGTGACCACGAACGGTACGGACTACCGCACCGCGACCGGAGCGTGTTCGGTCTACGCCGCCAATGCCGTCGCTGAGCAGGTCGCGGCCGCAGTGCAGAAACTCCCCGCCTCGGTCGAGCACGTGATGATCATCGGCGGCGACGACAAACTGCCGTTCTACCGCACAGCGGACACCACATTGATCGCCAACGAGGCGAACTACGCCTCGACCGTCGGCGGGACGAACCCGCTGACCGCGGCGTTGGGTACCCAGAACGTGCTGACCGACGACATCTACGGCGACAACGACCCGTGGCCGTTCCTCAACCGGCTCTACTTCACACCGGACCGAGC
>JAHENF010000044.1 GCA_024643255.1 Ilumatobacteraceae bacterium | reverse complement strand
CGTTCGCCACTAGATCTTCCGGAGCAAGCTCCATGGACCTCGTTCGACTTGCATGTGTTAAGCACGCCGCCAGCGTTCATCCTGAGCCAGGATCAAACTCTCCAACAAAAACGTGGCCAACTCTCCGACTCACCGAAGTGAGCGTTTCGAGCCGGCGACGATAGTCAGCGAGCGCACCATCCGAGTCGGGAAAGACTCATGTGGACGATGCGTCCTTGCTGTTCGATCGACCCGAGGTACAAAGCTCGAGCCGACCGGTTAACCGTGTTGCTGCCGTCAGGGTAGACGACAGCGAAATTGACAGACAGTTCCGTGACCACCCGAGGGTGGGCGCGTACTGCCCGCACTGGCGTTCTGTCTTCTCTTCCGTTTTCAAGGAGCCGAAGCTCAGGCACGCACCATGACCAGTGGATCTCCGTTGCCCGAATACGGGCGGGTTTCCGGCGGTCGGCGTTGGTGCCGAGTGGCCTTTCCGGAGGCTGGAAGCGCTCCGTGAGGCGGAGTTAGAAGATAGCAGTTCCGGTCGCCAATGCAACCTGCGTCACGAAGAAATTTCGACGAGGTGGTGCGACTTCTTGCCCTTGCGCAGCAGCAGGTACTTCCCGTGGACGCGTTCGAGGCTTCTGAGCTGGGGGTTTTCATCGAGGTGCACACCGTTGGCGTAGAACGATCGTTGCGCAAAAGATCTGCGGGCATCGCCGTTCGAAGTGGCCAATCCGGCCCCGACGAACACCGCAATCGGATCGTCGAGATCCGTCTCCGCGATCGTCGATGTGGGGATCTCGGCGGCCAGCGTGGTGAACGCCGCCTCCGACGCCGTCGACGGATCACCACTGAACAGCAGATCGGCGGCCTCCGCGGCTGCAACCGCCGCGGGTGCTCCGTGCACGAGCGCGGTCATCTCGTCGGCGAGGGCCCGCTGGGCAAAGCGCAGGTGCGGTGCCTCGTCGTGTTCGTCCATGACCGCCCGAAGTTGTTCGATCGGTTGCAGCGAGAACGTGAGCAGCTGCGCACCGACCTCGTCGTCCGCGGTCTGGATCCAGTGCTGGCGGAACTGATACGGGCTGGTCTTCGCCGCGTCGAGCCAGACCCGGGCCCCGGTGGTCTTGCCGAGCTTCGAGCCGTCGGACGCCAGCTGCAGCGGCCACGAGAACGCATGGACGTGTTCACTGCGCTTGCGGCGGATCAGATCCACACCGGCGACGATGTTGCCCCACTGGTCGGACCCCCCGATCTGGATCGAGCAGCCGAGATTGTCGTGCAGCCACAGGTAGTCGTTGGCCTGGAGGAGCATGTAGCTGAACTCGGTGAACGAGATGCCGTGCTCGGAGTTGACGCGCAGCTTGATGCTCTCACGCGCCAGCATCTGGTTCACCGTGACGTGCTTGCCGACGTCACGAAGGAACTCGAGGATCGTGATCGGCTGCGTCCAGTCGCGGTTGTCGACCAGCTCGCCACGGCCCGGTTCGATGTCGACGATCCGCCCGAGCTGCTCCTTGATCGCCGCCACGTTGTGGTTCAGTGTCTCGTCGTCGAGCAGGTTGCGCTCATCCGACCGGCCACTCGGATCTCCAACCATGCCGGTCGCTCCTCCGGCGAGGGCGATCGGCCGATGGCCGGCGTCCTGGAAGCGACGCAACATGATCAGGCCGATCAAGTTGCCGACGTGAAGGCTGTCGGCGGTCGGATCACACCCGTAGTAGATCGCGACCGGCCCACCGGACACCGCGTCACGCAATGCGTCACGGTCGGTCGAGTCGTGGATGAGGTTTCGAGCCTCGAGTTCGGCGATGAGATCGGTGCCAGCCATACGGCACGCAAGGGTACTGTCGGCCCGTGCCCCACCAGGTCGATGATTCCAGCACCGATGCCGAGCTGGCCCGACACTTCGCAGCATCGGCGAGCACCTCGCTCCCCCGGGCGCCCCTCTACGCCGCGCTGTCCGCTGGGATCTCACGCGACCCGGGGCTCTTCGGCCTGCTGCGGTACGCCCCACCGACCCAGCGATTGCCCGTGCTGTTGTTCGCCTGCGTGCACGACCTGCTGCTCGAGGATCCCCACCAGGAGCTGGCGCAGTGGTACGCCAATCTGACACCGACCGCCCGGCTGGCGACCGATCGGGCACTCATGCCGACGTTCAAACGGTTCGTCGCCGCGCACGAGCAGGCGCTCCGGCATCTGTTGTCCACCCGTACGACCCAGACCAACGAGGTCGGGCGCTGCGCACTCTTCCTCCCTGCATTCGGACTGCTCGCTGACGAGGTCGGGCCGCTCGGCCACCTCGACGTCGGCGCGAGCGGCGGGCTCAATCTCCTCCTCGACCGTTACGAGTACCACTTCGAGTCGCCGGACGGTGACGTCACCACGGTTGGCGGCCCCTCCTCGGTGACGCTGCACGCCGCGACCACCGGACCGGTGCCGGTGCCCGCCTCGATGCCGGTGATCGCCACCCGCTGTGGCATCGATCAGCACCCCATCGACGTGACCGACGTGTCCGAGGCGCACTGGCTCGAAGCGTGCGTGTGGCCCGACCAGCCTGACCGGTTCCATCGCCTGGTCGCGGCCATCGAGATCGCCCGTGCCGCGCCGCCGGAGCTGCTCGCCGGCGATGCCGTGACGTCGCTCGCTCCGGCGATCGAACGAATCGGAGCGAACGCCCACCCGGTGGTGACCAACTCGTGGGTGCTGAACTACCTCACGTCGAACGACCGCGTTGCCTATCTCGCCGAACTCGACCGGATCGGAGCGCAACGGGATCTGTCCTGGGTCTATGCCGAAGCGCCGGCGCTGATCCCCGAACTCCCCAATGGGCCCGACCCGGTGGATCCCCACCGCACGGTCCTGTCGATGGCGCGCTGGCGCGATGGCGAGCGCACCGTCGCTCACCTCGCGACCTGCCACCCCCACGGGTTCTGGATGCACTGGCGCTGACGGTCAGGTGCCGCGAATCGGCAAGCCGTCCTCACCGCTCTCCGGAGATCTTCAGGGACGGTCGGACCGGAAGCGCCATGGGAGGTCGACGCCGCGGGTGATGCCGACGCGGGTACCGATGATCGGGTCGCATGGGGGCCCCACGCCGTCGTCGACGACACGAATCGGCGACCTCCGATCGCAGACATCGACCCCGTCGTCGTCGAGACCGATGCCGAGGGCCTCACAGAGTTTCCCGGGGCCGTTGGCGAGGTCTCGGTCGGACCGTCCTCGGCGCCGCGATCGAATCGTGTCGAGGCCGACGGTCGGAACGATCGCCCGCAGCAGCACCGCCTGGCCATCGCCGTCGGCGCCGGTCACCACGTTGGCGCAGCAGTGGATCCCGTAGCTGAGGTACACGTAGAGCCGACCGGGAGGGCCGAACATCACGGCGTTGCGCGCGTTCGGCCCCGTGAACGAGTGGCTCGCCGGGTCGGTCCTCGTGTACGCCTCCGTCTCGACGATGCGCCCAGCGACGAGCACGCCGTCGCGCTCGACCGCCAGGACCTTGCCGAGCAGGTCAGGCGCAACGTCCGGGGCGTCGCGGGCGAACCACGCTGGTGACAGGGGCGCCGGGCTCAGCGCAGACCTCAGAGACCGAGGCGATCTGCATCGCGGGCCATCATTTTCCGATACGAGTCCATCTGCAGCGGCATCGCTGCGGGACCGGCGGCACCACGCGAGGTGCGCATCCGCACGCCGACGCCCGGGCCGACGAGCGCTGCAGCGTCGGGACCGAGCCGGGAGTCGGCCGCCACCAGATCTCGGAGCGAGCCCTCTCCGGCAAGCGTCGCGCGCACATGGGCACCGACGATGGCGTGCGCATCGCGGAACGGTGTCCCGGCTCGAACGAGGTACTCCGCGAGATCGGTGGCGGCGGTGGTCTCCTCGTCGGCGGCCGCCTGCATCCGCTCGGGGACGAACGTGGCGGTGGCGATCATTCCCGTCAACGCGGCGACGGCGAGCACGACCTGTTCGACCGAATCGAACAGCGGCTCCTTGTCCTCCTGCAGGTCGCGGTTGTAGGCCAGCGGGAGGCCTTTGAGCGTGGCCAACAACCCGGTCAGGTTGCCGATCAGACGGCCGCTCTTTCCGCGGGCCAGCTCGGCGATGTCCGGGTTCTTCTTCTGCGGGAGCATGGAGGAACCAGTGGCATAGCCGTCGTCGAGCTTGGCGAAACCGAATTCACCTGAGGTCCACAGCACCCATTCCTCGCCGATGCGCGACAGATGGATGCCGATCAGCGCGAGGTCGAACACGGCCTCTGCGACGAAGTCGCGGTCGCTCACTGCGTCGAGGCTGTTGTCGAAGACCGACGCGAAACCGAGGTCGGCAGCGTTGCCCGCCGGATCGATCGGCAGTGACGACCCCGCGAGTGCGCCCGCACCCAACGGAGATACATCGAGTCGCGAGCGGGTGGCGAGCAAACGGTCGACGTCACGTGCAAGGGCCCAGCCGTGTGCCAGGAGGTGATGCGCGAGCAACACCGGTTGTGCCCGCTGGAGATGGGTGTAGCCGGGGAGGTACACGTCGCCGGCGCCCTCGGCCCGCTCCAGCAGCACCGACTGGAGGTCGTGGATCGAGCGAGCCACGCTCAGCAGTTCGCGCTTGCACCACAGGCGCAGGTCGGTGGCCACCTGGTCGTTGCGGCTGCGCGCTGTGTGGAGTTTGCCACCCGCCGCTCCGGCGAGTTCGGTGACGCGCCGCTCGACCGCGGTGTGGATGTCCTCGTCGCTCTGCACGAACACGAAGGTGTCCGACGACATCTCGAGTGCGACGTCGTCGAGCGCACCGAGTATCGCATCGCGTTCAGCTTGGCTGAGCAGGCCGACACGGGCGAGACCGCGCACGTGCGCGGCCGAACCGTCGATGTCGTCGCGCCACATCGTCCGATCGAACGGGAGGCTGACCGTGTAGGCCATCAGCGCCTCCGCGGGGCCGCCTGCGAAGCGGCCGTGCCAGAGCGTCTTGCCGTCGCGATGTTCGTCGGGTGTGTCGGCGGGAGTGTCGGTCATGTCAGTCCAATCCCGCCAGGTCACGAAGGTCGTCTGCCAGCTGGGTGCCATCGGTGGACGCGGACACGCACATCAACGTGTCGTCGCCGGCCACCGTGCCGAGGAGACCGTCGACACGGCTGCGGTCGAGGGCCGATGCCACGACGTGCGCGCATCCGGGCGGTGTGCGAAGGATCACGATGTTGCCCGAGCAGGCGACCTCGGCGACCCACTCCCCCATGACGCGACGCAACTGGTCCACGGGGGCCAGGCGGTTGGGTGCGAACTCGGGGATCGCGTAGACGGTGTTCCCGCTGGGAACGCGGACTTTGACGGCGCCGATGTCGTCGAGGTCGCGCGAGACGGTGGCCTGCGTGGCCTCGATGCCGTGCTCGGCGAGCAGATCGATCAGCTGCGGTTGGTTGGTGACCTCGTGTTCGCCGATCAGCCGGCTGATCGTGGCCTGACGTTGGACCTTGCTCATGCTGCGATGCTCCGCCCTCGAGTCACTGTGGATCCTGCGGCGTCGGATGCGCCCGTGCGCCGAACAGGAACGCGATCGCTCCCCTGGCTGCGTGGAGGCGATTGTGCCCCTGTCGAAACACCACCGACTGTGGTCCGTCGATCACGTCAGCGTTCACTTCCAGGCCGCGATATGCGGGAAGGCAGTGCATGAAAACGGCCTGCGGATCGGCGAGTGCCATCATGTCCGCGTCGACGGTGTAGCCCTCGAACTGCTGGACACGCTGCTGCTTCTCGGCTTCCTGCCCCATCGACACCCAGGTGTCGGTGTGCACGGCGTGGGCGCCCTCGACGGCCTCGGCCGGACGTGTCGTCTGCTCGACCGACGGGGCACCGAGCAGACCGAAGCGTTCCAGTTCGACGAGCGGGGCGTCGAATCCGTGCGGACAGGCGAACCGGATGTGCATGCCGAGCATCGCCGACACCTCTGCGAGCGAGCGGGCGACGTTGTTGAAATCGCCGACGTAGGCCACGGTCTTGCCCGACAAGTCGCCCAGACTCTGCTGCATCGTGAGTGCGTCGGCGAAGGCCTGCAGCGGATGTGAATGGTCGGACAGCATGTTGACGACCGGCACGTCGACGACCGCGGCCATCCGCGTCACCGTGAGGTGATCGAACACCCTGGCCGCGATCAGGGCGTGGTAACCCTCGAGGATTCGCGCGATGTCCTCCACCGGCTCCCGGGTGTCGAAGCCGACCTCCTCGCCTCGGGTGTACACGGGATGTCCGCCGAGCTGAGCGACAGCCATCTCCATCGAGTGCCGGGTTCGATTCGAGGGCTTCTCGAAGATCAGCGCTGCACCCTGCCCGGCCAACGGCCGGTCGAGCGTGTCGACCGGCTGCTGCGCCAGCGCGAGGATCTCGCGCACCTCGTGCGACGAGAAATCGGTGACGTCGAGCAGGTGGCGGGTCACGATCCTGCCCCGTACGCGGCGAGCGAGGCAATGATCAGAGCAACCGCTTCGTCGATCTCCGCATCGGTCACCGTGATCGGTGGCACGAGACGCAAGGTGGTCGGTGTGACGGCGTTGACGATCAGACCACGGTCGAGCAGGTCGACGTACACGGCCTTGGCGTCGATCCCGTCGGCCAGTTCGACGCCGAGCATGAGTCCGCGACCGCGGATGTCGACGACCCCGGGCACCGAGCGGAGCGCGTCGACGATCCGCCTGCCCTGCCGACTGGCGACCGCCGGTGCATCGATGCGTTGCATCTCGTCGATGACGGCGTTGACGGCCGCGGTGGCGATCGCCGTTCCCGAGTAGGTGCTCCCGTGGTCTCCGGGCTGGAAGACGGCGGCCACATCGGCACGTGCCCAGCAGGCGCCGACTGGCATCCCGTTGCCCATGGCCTTGGCGAGCGTGACGACGTCGGGACTGACGCCGGCATGTTCGAAACCGAACCAACGCCCGGTGCGGGCGAAGCCGGTCTGGATTTCGTCGACCATCATCAGCGCACCGGTCTCGTCGCACAGCTCTCTGATGCCCTGGAGGTACTCGCTGGTGGCCGGGTGCACGCCGCCCTCGCCCAGCACGGGTTCGATCAGCACGGCGGCAACCGACCCGTCGACCGCCTGACGCATCGCGTCGAGGTCGCCCCAGGCGACATGGCGGAAGCCCTCGGGCATCGGAGCGAACGGCTCGTGTTTGGCGGGCTGACCGGTGGCGGCGAGCGTGGCGAGCGTGCGTCCGTGGAAGCTGCCGAGCGCGCTCACGATCGTGTGCCGCCCGCGACCGCCGTGCTTGCGCGCGAGCTTGATCGCACACTCATTCGATTCGGCGCCGGAGTTGGTGAAGAAGATCTGACCCCGGTGCCCGGTCGCATCGAGGAGCAGATCGTTGATCTTGACCGCGGCCTCCGTGGCGACCGGGTTGGCGAAGAAGTTCGACACGTGCAGCAGCTGGTCCAGCTGGTCGCCGACCGCTTCGGCGACCGCCGGATTCGAGTGGCCGAGCGACACGACAGCGATCCCGGCGAGGAAGTCGAGGTACCGCTTGCCCTCGGAGTCCCAGAGTTCCGTGCCCCGCCCGCGCTCGAACATGATCGCCGGCGGTCCGAACACCGGCATGAACGGGCAGTTCGCCATTGGGGCGTGATCGAAGGCGTGAGCGGTCATGGTGTCATCTCCCGTTGGTGCATGATCATCGTGCCGATTCCGGCGTCGGTGAAGATCTCGAGCAGCAGCACGTGTGCGATTCTGCCGTCGAGGATGTGCGCTCGGTGCACGCCGTTGCGTACAGCGTGGGTGCAGCTGGCGACCTTGGGGATCATGCCGCCGGCGATGATGCCCTCGTCGACGAACTGGTCGAGCTCGTCGGCGGTCACCTGGCGGATCAGGCTCGCGGCGTCGGCGACGTCGCGTCGCAGCCCCTCGATGTCGGTGAGGTAGACGAGCTTCTCCGCACCGATCGCCTCGGCGATCGCGCCGGCGACGGTGTCGGCGTTGATGTTGTACGCCTGACCGTGTTCGTCGCTGCCGATGGTGGCGATCACCGGGATGAACTCGTCGTCGATCAGGCCGTGGATCACCTCCGGGTTGATCTCGGTGACATCGCCGACGAAGCCGAGCCGGGGGTCGCGTGTGGTGGCCCTGATCAGGCCGGCGTCGACCCCGCTGATGCCGACCGCGAAGCGACCATGGACGTTGATCGCGGCCACCAGCTGAGGGTTGACCTGCCCTTTGAGGACCATCCGGGCGATGTCGACGGTCTCTGCATCGGTGACGCGGAGGCCGTCGACGAACTCGGGCTCCTTGCCGAGTCGCTGCATCAACGCGGAGATCTGCGGTCCGCCCCCGTGGACGACGATCGGGCGCATGCCGACCAGGCGCATCAGCACGATGTCCTCCGCGAACAGCGTGAGGGCGTCGTGATCGGAGGTGCCGGCGAGGGCATTGCCGCCGTACTTCACCACCACGGTCTTGCCGGCGAACCGGCGGATGTACGGCAGTGCTTCGACGAGCACGGACGCCTTGAGAGATGCAGCTTCGGTCATGGCGCGAGTCCGATCATGGTGAGGCCGGCGGTCTCCTCGAGGCCGAGGGCGACGTTCGCCGCCTGGATGGCGCCGCCTGATGCGCCTTTGGTGAGATTGTCGATCGCGCACATCGAGATCACGGTGTTGGTCCGCTCGTCGTACCGCGCCGACACGTGGACCGCGTTCGACCCGAGCACCGACTTCGTGGCGGGAGGAGCGTCGATGACGGCGACGAACGGCTCGTCGGCGTAGAACGACCGCAGGGCATCGTTCACCTCGTCGTCGGTGCAGCCACTCGTCGCCGGGGCGGCGCACGTGGCGAGCAGGCCGCGGCTCATCGGGACGAGGTGGGGCGTGAAGATGAGCTGCGCTCCGATCTCCTGCTCCATCTCCGGCGTGTGACGGTGGGCCAGCAGTCCGTAGGCGAGCGCGTTGGAGTCGATGTTGGTGAACACGTTGGTGTCCGTCGGTGCCCGGCCCGCTCCGGTGATGCCCGTGAGGGTGTTGACGACGATCCCCGACGTCTCGATCAGCCCGGCGTCGACGAGCGGGCGCAATGCGAGCGTCGCGGCGGTGACGTGGCAACCCGGGGTTGCGACGAGCCGAGCGCCGCGCAGGTCGTCGCGGTGGAGTTCGGGCAGCCCGAACACCGCCTCGCCGAGGAGGTCGAGCTGGGTGTGCTCGAAGCCGTAGAAGGTCGGGTACGCGCTCGGATCCTTCAACCGGAACGCTGCCGAGAGATCGACGACACACCCCACTCGACCGACGATCGATGGCGTCAGTTCCATCGAGGCGTCGTGAGGGAGACCGAGGAACACCAGGTCGAGGCCGTCGAAAGCTCGCTCGTCGAACTCGCCGAACACCAGATCGGGATAGGCGACCTCGAGCGACGGATACAGGTCGGCCGCACGCCGTCCCGCCATCGAGTCGCCGGTCGCGAGTCGGACGTCGAGATCCGGATGTTGGGCGGCAAGACGGAGCAGCTCCGCCCCCGTGTACCCCGACGCGCCGATGATTCCGACCGCGATGCTCGCTCCCGACATCTGCATGAACATACACAGCTGCGCATGGTCATGCAACCACCCTGTGGAGAATCCGTCGTGACGCGAGCCCGCGCACCGGAGTACGGCAGACTGGAGACATGATTCCGGGCTCACCTCCGACCAAGGGTCGGCTCCTGGTGGCCACGCCGCCGCTCGAGGATGCCAACTTCGATCGCACGGTGATCTTCATGCTCGAGCACCACGACGAGGGGGCGATCGGTGTGGTCATCAATCGGCCGAGCCACGAGGCCCTCGACGAGCCGCTCGACCGGTGGATCGATCTGCAGTCGATCCCGTCGGCGGTTTTCAGCGGCGGCCCCGTCGAGGAGAGCGCTTTGATCGCGTTGGCCGAGACCACCCATCCGCTCCACGACAGCGACGACTACCTCTCGCCGATCGTCGGAACCATTGCATCGGCCGACCTCACCGCCGACCCTGCACTCGTCGCTGCCGAGGTTCGTGGCGTACGGGTCTTCCGCGGCTATGCCGGTTGGGGCCCGGGCCAGCTCGAAGGCGAGATCGAAGCCGGCGCCTGGCTGGTGCTCGACTCCGAACCCGGCGACGTGTTCTCCGACGACCCCGACGAGTTGTGGCGGACCGTGTTGCGCCGCCAGCCGGGCCGACTCGCGTGGCTGGCCGACGCACCCGACGACCTCAGTTCGAACTAGGTGTGGCGATGGACGTCTCGTTTCGTCCACTCTCCCGGGACGACTTCGCGCTCCTCGCGCGCTGGCTCGCCGAACCACATGTCAGCGAATGGTGGAATCACTCCCCCGCAGCACTCGAAGCCGATTTCGGTGGCACGATCGACGGCGACGAGCCCGCCGAGGACTTCGTCGCGCAGCTCGCGGGCGAACCGATCGGCCTGGTGCAGTACTGCCACTTCGTGGACTACCCCGAGTACGTCCAGGAGATGGCTCCCGTGTATCCGGTCGGTGAGGGTGCCGCGTCGATCGACTACCTCGTGGGCGACCTCGAGCTGGTCGGTCGGGGTGTCGGCAGCCGGATGATCGCCGCGTTCGTCGACTTCGTGTGGGCGCATGATCCGTGGGCGACCCACCTCGTCGTGCCGGTCAACTCCGCCAACGAGCGGTCCTGGCGGGCGCTGATGCGCGCCGGGTTCGCGCTGGTCGCACAGGGAGAGCTCGAACCAGACAACCCCGCGCACGGTCGGATGCACGAGATCCTGCGCGTCGACCGGCCCGATCGACGGCGCCTGGCGTAGCGTCACGTCATGTCTGCAGACCCGAACGGATCGGACTGGATGCGACCGATCGTGCACTTCGAGATCCTCGCTCGGGATCCGCAGGTGCAGCGAACGTTCTACGGCGAACTGTTCAACTGGCCGATCGGCGACGGGCCGATCATGAACATTCCGAGCGGGCTCGGTGGCCCTGAGCCCGGGCCTGCCGGGCACATGCGCCAGGCCGACAGATCGGCGATTGCGCTCTACATCCAGGTGCTCGACCTCGCCGCCGCACTCGATCGGGTGCCGACGCTCGGGGGCACCGTCGTGTCACCGCCCTTCGACGTGCCCGGCGGTCCGACGATCGCCGCGATCGAGGACCCGGAGGGCAACCCCCTGGTCCTCGTGCAGCAATAGGTCAGCCGGCATCACCGAATCGCTCCACGACGATGCTGTCGGCATCGACGAGCGACAGGAACCGGGTGCCGAGCGCAGAGGCGTCGAACGCCGCCTGGCCCGCCTCCGCGGCCTGCGGCGTGGTCCAGATCTGCAGGACCAGCCAGCGGTCTCCTCGACGGCCGAGCGTCCGGCGCACGAACCCCGGCTGCCGATAGGCCAGCTCGACCTGCACGCGATCGTCGGCGTCACGGAACGACGCCTCGTCGACACCGGCGACGAGGCGAAACGTCATGATCTCGATCACCGGGGCCACGCTACGGTCCGGCGATGGACGACTGGTGGATCGAGCCGATGCGCAGGGTCTTCGGCGGGCGCGACGTCGTGCTCGCCGGGGCGATGGCCGCCTCGTGGACCGAGCACATCGAGCTGCTGCGTGCGGTCGGTGTCGCCGACATGCTGGTCGTCGCGACCGAGGGGCGCGGCGCAGGGCCCGCTCCCGACGTCCAGACCGTGATCGTCGAGCCTCCGCCCGGACTGTCCGAGATGGAGCAGATCCACTTCGGTGACCACACGCTCGCCGACCCGCCGGCGGCGGTCGTCGCCGCGCTCGACCGTTTCGATCCCGACCGGCAGGCGCTCGTCGTCGGCACGTTCCTCGCGACCGTGGCGGAACTCGCCGGTCGGCCACTGGTGGCTCACCGGCGACCGGAGTGGGTCGCGCTCGAGGACAAGGTGGTCGTCGATGCCTTCTGGGACCGCGCCGGCATCGAGCGCCAACGTTCGAGCATCGTCGAGCTGGCCGACGCTCAACGCGCCGCGGCCGCCGTCGACCGGGGACACGGCACCGTGTGGGCGGCGGACGCCCGCAACGGTTTCCACGGAGGCGCGCACCAGACCTACTGGGTGACCGATGACGACTCCCGCGAGCGAGCGCTGAGCGGTCTGCGCCCCGTGTGTGACCGCGTGCGCGTCATGCCATTCATCGAAGGCATCCCGTGCTCGATTCACGGCATCGTGCTGCCTGACGGCGTCGCCGTCTTACGCCCGGTGGAGATGGTCACGCTGCGCCGCGGCACGCAGTTCGTGTATTCGGGATGCGCCACCTACTGGGATCCGGCGCCCGTGCTCCGCGAGCAGATGCGCGACGCGGCCCGCAAGGCCGGCCGGCTCCTCGCCGACGAGGTCGGTTTCCGTGGGACGTTCACCGTCGACGGAGTCGCGGCCGACGACGGCTTCTGGCCGACCGAGGTCAACCCTCGGTTCGGGGCGGGGATCATGACGATCGCCCGCGGCAGTGGTCTGCCGATGGTCATGATCAACGATCTGATCGTCGGTGGCCACGACCTGGGACGCACGGCCGTCGAACTCGAGAGTGCCGTCATCGAACACGCCGACGAACGCCGGGGAGGTGGCACCTGGCGAGGCGGCCTGCCGCACGATCTCGACGTCATCGGCCGACCGGTGGCGTACGACGACCAACGCGGGTGGAGTTGGGCGGGACCCGATGACGAGATCGCCGGTCGGGTGACGGCCGGATCAGGATTCGTCCGCTGCATCTACGAGCCTGCCGTGACCCCGACGGGACCGTCGACCGGCGCCTTGGCCACGGCCTTCTGGGACTTCATCGGTCGCGAGACGCGAGCGGACACGCTCGGGCTGACCGCTGCGCTCGACCTTGCGGGAGGGGTCTGACCCCGGCTGCACGGATCAGGCGGTCAGGGCGCTCACGGCATCGTCGACTCGTTCGACGGGTACCAGCAGATGATCGTGGTGATAACCGGCGAGCACGTTGCACGCGATGTTCTCGCGCGTGAGCCGCTCGCTGATCGCTGCGGTCAGGCCGACGGCTTCGAGGCTCGACTGCACGGTGAGCGTGAGCCATGCCAACCTCACGGTGACGAGTTGTCCCGCGCGCTCAGCGGCCTCGACCGGCAACACGATCGTCGTCAGCGGCCCCTCCTTGACCATCGCGTGGGCGGACGCGATCAGGCCCGGCGTCGGAACCTCCACTGCGATGTAGGTGAACACGCCGGGGCGGCGCTGGACGGCCAGCGTCGCGAGCATGGCGTCGAGATCTGTTTCTCCGGGAGCGGCCATGTCTCCAGCATTCCAGCCGTGTCAAACCGGCGTGGCGCGGCCACGTCGCTCCGAGAACGGGACGCGGGGTCTGACCCCGCGTCTCATTCCAGCGATCAGGTGCGGAGCTGCGCGCCCAGCTTGGTCGTCGCTGCTTCGACACCTCGTCGAACGTCGGCGATGTCCGCATCGGTCAGGTTGCGATCCGCCGCCTGGAGACGTACCCGATAAGCCAGCGATCGGGTGCCCTCGGCGGCGCGCTCGCCGCGGTAGACGTCGAACAGGTCGACATCGACGAGCAGATTGCCCGCACCTTGGCGGACGGCCTTCTCGACGCGTTCGGCGGGGATGTCGTTCGGCACGACGAACGACAGGTCGAGATCGCTCGACGGAGAGCGGCTGGTCGACTTCCACTGGGTGGGCTTGGGCTCCCGATCCAGGATCTGGTCGAGATCGAGTTCGAGGATTGCGACGCGCTCGGTCACCTCGAACGCCTCGAGCACGTCCGGGGCCACCTCACCGACAGCGCCGAGCGGATCGCGCCCGGCTTGCAGGGTCGCCGAGCGGGTGCCGTGCAGCCCGGCAGGCACCTTCGACTGGTCGAGCCTCGCTCCGGTGCCGAGCGCGGCAGCGATCTCGCGCCAGACGGCAACCGCGTCAGGGGCTTGCCGCCCCGCGAGCACGACGGTCAACGCCTCGTATTCGCCGGGCAGTTCACCCTCTGCAGGTGGGTACACGTGGCCAATCTCGAAGAGCGCGACTCCGGGTCGCCGATGGGACTCGTTGTAGGCGACCGAGCGCAACAGCCCGGGACGCAGCGAGGTTCGCAGCACGCTCTCCTCGGCGACGAGCGGGTTGGTGATGTGCAGCGCGTCGGCCGACAGACCCGCCTTGGCCAGGGTGTCGGGGGCCAGGAACGGGTTGGGCATCGCTTCGGAGATCCCGAGTCCGAGCAGTACCTCACGAACCAGACGGCGACGGCGCTGGCGAACGCTCAGCTCGCCATGGACGACCGACTTGGGCACGGTCTTGCCGATGCGGTCGTAGCCGTGGTGCCGGGCGACCTCCTCGATCACATCGACCTCGTCGGTCGAGTCGAGCCGCCACGTCGGCAACACGACCGAGCGCGTGTCGCCCGCACCCGACACCGTGTAGCCGATCGGGTCGAGCAGCGCCGGCAGGTCGTCCGCGGACAGGTCGGTGCCGAGGATCCGATTGACCGCGGCGATTCGCACGTCGACACTGCGGTGCTCGACAGGAAGATGCTCGGACCGGGCATCGACGGCGCCGGCGTGGACCACGAGATCGGGGCAGGTCTCCGACAACAGCTCGACGAACCGGGCGATCGCGGTCGGCATGCCGTAGGGGTCGACACCTCGCTCGAAACGCGCCGAGGCCTCCGACCGCAGGTTGGTGCGCGTCACGGTCTGCCCGATGCCGACGAGCGAGAACCACGCCATCTCGAGTGCCACCGTCGTCGTCGAGTCGTTGATCTCCGTGTCGAGGCCGCCCATGATGCCGCCGAGTCCGATCGGGACGTCGTCGGCATCGCAGATGAACAGGTCGTCGGGGCCGAACGTCCGTTCCTCGCCGTCGAGCGTCGTGAGCCGCTCCCCGTCGCGTGCGAGCCGGATGCGGAAACCTCCGCCACCCAGCGATTCCACGTCATAGGCGTGGTTGGGCTGGTTGAGCTCGAGCATGACGTAGTTGCTGACGTCGACCACGTTGCTGATCGGGCGCATGCCTGCAGCCGTGAGCCGACGAGCCATCCACTCCGCCGACGCCTTGACCTCGACGCCCGAGATCACCGTCGAGGTGAATCGGGCGCAACGGTCACCGTCGATGATGTCGACCGGTGCCACACGGTGCTCACCGGTGACGGTCAGCTCCGGCGTCGGCGGACGGAACTCCACACCGAGCTTGGCGGCCAGATCACGTGCGATGCCGACATACCCCCAGCAATCGGGACGGTTACGGGTGACGTCGGCGTCGATCAACACGTCGAGCGTGATGCCGAGCGCCTCGCCGTAAGGACGGCCCAGCGGCACGTCCGACGGGAGAACGCGAATGCCCGAGTGGTCGTCGCCGAGGCCGAGCTCACTCGCCGAGCACAACATGCCTTCGGAGTCGATACCGAGGATTCCCCGGCGTTCGATCGTCATGCCATTGGGCATCGTCGTGCCCAGCGTGGCGAGCGGGACGACGTCGCCGACGGCCATGTTGAACGCTCCGCACCACACGTGTCGCTCGACGCCGTCACCTGCATCGACGTAGACACGTTGCACCTTGGCCGCGTCGGGATGCTGAACCAGACGCAGGACGCGGGCGGTCACCACACCCGGCACGGTCTCGCCGACCGTGGTGACCGAATCGACCTCGAGGCCGAGCGAGGTCAGCGCGTCGGTGACGCGCCGCACGGCGGCAGGATCGGTCGGATCGCCGAAATCGCCGTAGTCGTTGAGCCAGGACAGCAGGATCTTCACGAGAACTGCTCCAGGAATCGGATGTCGTTGGTGTACATGTCGCGGATGTCCTCGACGCCGTGGCGTTCCTTGGCCATGCGGTCGATACCGAAGCCGAATGCGAATCCGCTCCACTCCTCGGGGTCGAGACCACCGGCGCGCAGCACGTTCGGGTGCACCATGCCGCAACCACCCAATTCGATCCAGCTGCCGTCCGGGCGCTGGATGTCGAACTCGGCCGACGGCTCGGTGAACGGGAAGTAGCTGGGCCGGAGACGGGAGGTGAAGTCCGAACCGAAGAACGCCTTGGTGAACGCCTCGATCGTGCCGGCGAGGTCGGCCATCGTGATGTCGCGGTCGATGACCAGGCCCTCGATCTGATGGAAGACCGGCATGTGCGTGGCGTCGGGCGTGTCGCGACGGAACACCCGGCCCGGAGCGACGATGTAGATCGGCGGTTCGGACTCGATCATGGTGCGGATCTGCACCGGCGACGTGTGCGTGCGCAACAACGTGGTTCCGACCTTGCCGTCCGGTGTCACGTGGTCGACGAACAGCGTGTCGAACTCCCCACGCGCCGGGTGCCCCTCCCCCATGTTGAGCGCTTCGAAGTTGTGCCAGTCGGTTTCGACCTCGGGCCCTTCGGCGACCTGGAACCCGAGTCCGATGAAGACGTCCTCGAGCCGTTCCCACGCCTGGGTGACCAGATGCGCGTGGCCTCGGGTCGGTTTGCCGACGTACTCGGTCAGGTCGAGACGCTCGGCTTCGACGCGGGCGGACAGCGCATCAGCGGCGAGCACGGCTCGACGATCGTCCAACGCCGACGAGACGGCGCTCATCGCATCGTTGATCGCCTGACCGGCCGACTTCTTCTCGTCGATCGACTCGAGTTGACCGAGCCGGGTCTTGATCTGCGCGAGATCGCCCTTCTTGCCGAGCAGCCGAGATGTCAGCGCGGCGATGTCGTCGAGCGTGGCAGCAACCTCGATGTCGGCGAGGGCGCCATCGCGGGCGGCGGTGATGTCAGTGAGCACGTGGACCTTTCAAGAGCGTTGGCGTCGGGCGAGGAAACCCCGGACGGACTCAGGAGACGGCACAGGAGCAGATGGTCGTGTGGTCGATCCCCCGGTTCACCCGGGGCACGAAAATCGCTGCGACTGCGGCTGCACGATGACGCAGGCTAGCTGTCGCGGGCCATGCGGCCCTACCCAGTACCATCGGAAGGGTTCACGATGTGCCTGGCACATCGTGAACAGCCACGAGGAGGTACTCAGATGTCCAACGTTCCGCCGCCGCCGTCCACACCACCTCCGCCACCCCCGCCGGGGATGTTCACCCCGCCGCCGGCCGCCACGCCTGGACAGCAGCCGTATCCGGCTCGGTTGCAGATCGACTATCCCGAACAGTTGAACAGGGTGACGACCGCATTTCGGATCATTCTGATCATCCCGATCGCCATCGTGCTGAGCATCTTGACCAACAGCAGCACGAACACGTTCCAGACCGACAACGGCACCTGGGTCACCACGACGGGCGCGACCATCCTCGGCGCGCTGTTCATGGCGACGCTGCTGCTCATCCTGTTCCGGCAGCGCTATCCGAAATGGTGGTTCGACTTCGCACTGGAGTTCAACCGTTTCTCCGCTCGGGTCTGCGCCTACTTCGCCCTGCTGACCGACCAGTACCCCTCGACGGTCGACGAGCAGAGTGTCCACCTCGAGTTCGACTACCCCGACGACGTCGAGCGCGACCTCAATCGATGGCTCCCGCTCGTGAAGTGGTTCCTCGTGATCCCCCACTTCATCATCCTGTTCTTCCTCGGCATCGGTGCGTTCTTCGCCGTCATCGCCGCCTGGTTCGCGATCCTGTTCACCGGCCGGTATCCGAAAGGGCTGTTCGACTACGTCGTCGGCGTGGGCCGCTGGGGAGTGCGGGTGTATGCCTATGCGTTCCTGCTCATCACCGATCGTTACCCCCCGTTCGCGCTCGACTGACAGACCATGGCGGTTCGCCTCGACCACACGATCGTGCCGGCTCGCGACGGCGAGGCGGCCGCGCGGTGGTTTGCCGACGTGTTCGGCACGCCCGAGCCGATCCGGTTCAGTGTGTTCTGGCAGGTGACGACGGCGAACGGTGTCGACCTCGATTTCGACACCCATGGAGCCGACGGGCAGTTCACGACCGGTCACTACGCCTTCCGTGTCGACCATTCCGAGTTCGACGCGATCTTCGAGCGGATCCGATCGAGTGGGAGCAGCTACTGGGCCGATCCCGGCCGACGGCAGGTCGGCAGGATCAACCACCACGATGGTGGTCGAGGGGTGTACTTCCCGAACCCCGATGGGCATCTGTTCGAGATCATCACCGTGCCGTACGGCGGGGCCCTGAAGCCCGACTGAACACCATGGCGGTCACTCCGCCGGCGTGCCCTGGTGGAAGGCCAGCATCCAGGCGCCGCTACTGCGCCTCCAGACTGAGCTGCGGTGAGCCACGCCTCGGGTTTCGAGGGTGCGATAGGTGACCAACGCCGCATCCCGGCCGAGGGCTCTGATGGTCATGTCGTCTACGGCGGCGTCGATCGATGCGGCGGGGAGGTCGAGGATCTCGGCACGCGTGTAGGTCCGGCCCGAGTAGCCGACCTCGGTGAAGTCGTCCGTGAGACGAGCGTCCGTCCACTCTCGATCGCCTCGCGTGCGTTCGTCCCACATCGCCGATTCCAGCGAGGTGAGCAGTTCCAGCGTCCCCGCGCCGAGTTCTGCCTCCACATCTCGCGCTGCAGTCGGTTGAGCGACTCGAAGCCGATTGCCGTCGGGGTCGACCAGGGAGATCTCCCGACCCCAGGGAGCCTCGTCGACCGTTGCGTCGAACTCGGTAGCGACGGCCTCGATGTCGTCGACCCAGATGTAGACGAGGGTGTGCGGTCGCGCGTCGCCCGCATGCTCCGACAGGTGGATCTGCGCGCCTTCACGACGGATTCCGATGTAGGCCGGGAGATGCGGCTCGAAGCGGTGCTCGAACTCGACCCGGAAGCCGAGGCGCTCGTACCAGACCGACGCGGTCGAGGCGTCGGCAACGCGCAGAATCGGGATGACATCGGTCGTCACAGCGATCGAACCTCGCAACACGGCATCGGCGCACCAACGGTCATGACGCGAGTCTGGCGCACCGCTTCGGCGGCCGCCAGCGCCCGATCGTTACGATTCCTCCGGTGCCGACGCTCGTGCTGCTCAACGGTCCACCGGCTTCGGGGAAGTCGACACTGGCACGGCGGCTGGTCGAAGACCGACCGCTCGCGCTGAACCTCGACATCGACGTCGTGCGCGGCCTGCTGGGTGGCTGGCTGGAGGATCCGAGCGCCGGAGGCCTGGCCGCCCGGGCACTGGCGCTCGCGATGGCGAGCACCCATCTGGGTCGCGGTCACGACGTCGTGATTCCGCAGTTTCTCGCCCGAGTGGAGTTCATCGACGAACTGCAGCAAGTCGCGGCCGAGACCGGTGCACGGTTCGTCGAGATCGCGTTGATCCTCGGTCGAGACGAAGCCCTCCGCGCCTTCGACCGTCGTCGCGCAACGCCAGGGGACCAAACCCATGTCGATGCCGCTGCCCTCGTCGATCGTTCGCCAAAGGCTGATCCGATCGGCGCGATGTACGACCGCTTCGCCGAGGCCCTGACCCTTCGGCCGGACGCCAAACGTGTTGCCGTCGAGATCGGCGACCTCGAGGGCACACTCGAGCGGGTTCGCGCGGCGGTCGAATTCTCGGTCGAGAGGCAGCATCCGTAGTACACACACATCTCGTGTCCACTCTGATTGCTGCCTTCGCCCTGGTCGTGGGAACGGCAGCCATCGTCTGGGGCGCCGAAACGTTCGCCGAGCACTTGGCCGACGCGTCGAAGCGACTCGGTGTCACTGCGTTCGCGCTTGCACTGCTGCTGGCTGGTGCTGAGCCGGAGGAACTCGCCACCGTCGTTACGGCGTCAGCCAGAGGGGTCGACGGAGTGGCGTTCGGTGACGTGATCGGCGCGAATGCGGCGATGGTCACCGTTGCGCTCGGGGTCGGCGCCGTCGTGGCGACCCTGCCGTTCGGGCGCACGATCAGGCGATACGCACTGGGAGGGCTCGCCGCCGGTGTGCTCGCGGCATCGATGATGTGGGACGGCCGCATCGGCCGGGGTGGCGGAATCATCCTCGTCATGGCGTACATCGCGTTCGTCGGCGTGATCTGGCTGCTGGAGCGACGCCCACCCTCGTTGGGCGAAGCCGGCGAACTCGCCCAGGAGGCCGACCCCTCGGGGCGGGTCGGCCGGGATCTGGCATACGTGTTCGCCGGGCTGGCCGCGCTCACGATCGGATCGGTCGTGCTCGTCGAGGCGGTGCGCCGTGTCACGAACATCGAGGAGACCCAGACGCGGCTCGGACTGACCGTCGTCGGTTTCGCCACCGCGTTCGAACTGGTCGTCCTCGCCTGGTCGGCGAGCCGACACGGAGTCACCGAAGCCGTGGTGGCGGGCGTGATCGGGTCGTACGCCTACAACATGACGATGAGCCTGGGGGTCGGCGCCGTTGTCGCACCGATCGAAATCGGTGATGCCGCGCTCCTCCACGCGCCGCTCGTGGCGATGCTCGCCCTCCTGGTCTTCGCGATCGTGCTCGGCTCCCGGCGAGGCCGTCTCACCCGACGCGAGGGAGCGATGCTGCTCGCCGGATATCCGGTCTTCGTGCTGGTCGCAGTGCTCTGACCACGATCGAGTCGATCGTCGGCCAACCCTGTGACACCCCTTGGTCATGATGGGGGTATGGATTCGGTTGCGGTTGCCGAGCGGGTGGAGCACATCGTTGCGGTTCGCGACGACGCCTCGGCGACCGACGACCTGGTGGAGTCGGGCTTGGTCGCGGTCCGCGAGGTGCAGGCCTGGGTCGATGCCCAGCACGCGGCGTTGGTGGCGAAGTTGTCGACCGACGGATTCGCGGAGGCGCGGGTGGCGAACGCGGCGAAGACCTCGATCGGCGCCGCGACGAAGTCGACCCAGCGCGCGGCGACACTGACATCGATACCGAAGCTGGCCGAGACGCTCGGCGACGGTCAGACGACCGCCGGGCACGTGGATGCGGTCACGCGGGCTGCAGCGCAGTTGCCGGTGGCGCAGCGCGGTGAGTTGTTCGAGCGTGTCGACGACTTGGCCGAGGTGGCCGCAGCATCCACCGTGGAGGCGTTTGCTCGTCGGGTGGCGTTGGAGGCGAAGCGGA
>JAHENF010000043.1 GCA_024643255.1 Ilumatobacteraceae bacterium | reverse complement strand
CGACGCGGCCCGCGCCGTGTGCGACGAGCGGTACCCGTTCACCTGGTCGCGCTGACCGTCAGAGCGTTTTGCATACGCCGAGCAGGTGGATCACGGGCTCGTCGATATGACTGACGCGCCCGGCCAACTCTGTGACACCCCTTCTCTACGATTCGGAGTATGGATGTGGGGGCGCTTCCGACACCGGCCGAGGTGGCCGAATTGTGTGGCGCCGAACTCGACCGGGCGCTCGTCGATTTCGAGGTGGCCCGCCGTCAGTTGGAGGCGGCGTACGTCGCGGTGCTCGATCGGGCTGATGCCACGGGACACTTCCGCAACGACGGGCACGCCTCGGTGCGGGGCTGGGCGACGGCATTGACCAACTCGTCGCCGGTGGAGACGCGGCGTCGCCTGCAGACCATGCGGGCGCTGCGTGACCTCCCCGAGGCGCGTGCGCGCCTGGCCGACGGAGCGGTCGGCGTCGAGCAGGTGCGCGAGATCGCCAAGCTGCACGCCAACCCGCGGTTGCGTGAGCTCGTCATCGATGGCGACGAGCGTCTCGTCGGCCATGCGGCGAAGGACTTCGAGTCGTTCAGTGAGGTGTTGCACCGCTGGGCTCAATTCGGTGATCCGCGTGGCGCCGAACAACGCCATGCCGAGGCACATGAGGGTCGGGACGCGATGGTGTTCGAGCGCGACGGCGTGGTGCATCTCCATGCGCGGTGCGCCACCGGGCAGGGCGCCGCACTGATCGAGATCTTCCAGCGCCAGTGCGATGCCGAGTTCCTTGCCGACTGGGAACAGGCCCAGGCCGACGGCGCCGACACCGCCTCCGACCACAACGGCGATCCGATGACTCACCTCGCGCGTACCGACGCGCAACGACGGATGGACGCACTGCACCGTCTCGTGATGCGCGGCGTGTCCGCCTCGCCGGGATCCGCGGCGCCGGAACCGTTGGTCAACATCGTGATGACCAAGGCCGAGTACGACGCCGAGTTGACCGCGATGATGGGTGGCGATCCGGTGAAGCCGGCGACCGTCGACGACGTCGACGCCATGCGTTGCGAGACCACCGCCGGCATCACGATCAGCACCCGCGACGCGGTGATCGCCTCGCTGCTCGGTCACATCCGCCGGGTGGTCGTCGACTCGTCCGGGCGGGTGATCGACCTCGGCCGAAAGCGTCGCTTCACCGGAGCGGCCCGAGATGCGGTGCTCCTCGATGGCCGACGATGTCTGTGGCCCCGCCTGCGGCCGCCACAACCGGCTCAAGTCCCACGGCTACAGCGCCCACCGCGACGTCACCGGCACCTGGCACGTCCACCGCCCCGACGGCACCGAACTCACCGAACCTGCCGCTGCCTGACAGCGGCCCTCGCCGAGCCGGAGCTCGATCCGGCACGGCGTGCCAGACTCACCGCCGTGACCGACCAGCCGACCGGTGAACTCGACGACGCGCCGGCATCGAGGGATCAGACGGGCCGGCGTCCACGGTGGTGGCCGATCGGTGTGGGAGCCGCCATCGCGCTCGTGGTCGTGTGGGCGTTTGCGACCGCCTGGGTCGGCATCTGGGGGTCGAGCCCGGCCTACCTGATCACGCTGTTGCTGTCGCTGGCCGTCGCGATCGGACTCGTCGCGTGGGTGCTGCTCGCCGGTCCGCCTGCCCCGCGATCCGCGCGTCGGGTCTGGGCGGCCCGAGCGGGACTGCTCCTCGGTGGCGCGGTGCTGATCGGATCACTCGTCTATCTGAAGCCGCTGTCGGCCGAACCGATCGCCGTCGACGCGCTCGACAACGGCGACGGCGTGACGGTCGACGTCTCGAGATCGGTGATTCGGATGACCCCGACCGTCGATCCGCGGACTGTCGGGCTGGCCTTCTATCCGGGGGCGAAGGTCGACCCGCAGGCCTACGCCTACGTCCTGCGGCCGATCGCCGAAGCCGGCTTCACCGTCGTCATCTTCAAGCAGCCCTACAACCTGGCGATCCTCGACAAGAACGCCGCCAACGCCGTCATCGGTGACCCCGACGACACCATCGATCGATGGGCCGTCGGCGGTCACTCACTCGGCGGCGCCATCGCCTCCAGTTACGCCGAGAACGACCGCGATGAACTGGTCGCCCTGCTGCTCTATGCCGCCTACCCGGTCGGCGACATGTCGGAGCGGACCGGTCTCGCCGTCATGTCGGTGTCGGGCACCAACGACGGCCTGGCCACCCCCGCCGACATCGACGAGCACAAGCCCGATCTCCCGGCGTCGACCGAGTACGTCCCGATCGACGGCGCCATCCACTCCTTCTTCGGCGACTACGGCCCGCAGAAGGGTGACGGCACGCCCACCATCAGCCGGGCCGACGCCCAACGCCAGATCGCCGACGCCTCGATCCGGTTCCTCGAAACGCTCGACGCCGAGTAGTGGGCGTCGAGCCCACTCGTCGACGCCTGACCACGTCGGCTGCAACACTGGGGCCGTGCCCACAGAACTGACGATCGACGAACACATCGCCGGGTTCGACGACGCCGTCGCCCGCGGTGCCGATGCCGCACGAGCAGCCGGGCTCGACGCACCGGTGCCGACGTGCCCGGACTGGAACGTGCGCCAACTGGTCGCGCACGTCGGCATGGTGCACCGGTGGTCCAACGCCCAGCTCACCGGCACCAGCGACCAGGTCGGCAGCGGCGCGGAGATCGAAGCTGCGGGGATGAACGACCCCGACCCGATCGGCTGGTGGATGACCGGCGCGGACGAACTGTCGGCCACGATGCGCGACGCGTCCGACGACGTGCAGGCGATGGTCTTTCTCAACGACGCACCCCCACCCCGACGGTTCTGGGCGCGGCGCCAGTGCCACGAGGCGACGATCCACGCCGTCGACGCGCTCGCCGCGCAACTCGGCAGGGCACCGCACGCCGATGAGGCAGGAATCGCCGATCACATCGCGATCGACGGCATCGATGAACTGCTGTGCGGGTTCCTCACCCGTGGCCGCAAGCTCGCCGTCGACACCGAGCGCCGACTCGCCGTGTGCCCGGACGGTGCGTCGCCGTCGTGGACGATCACCCTCAGCGACGGCTCGCCGGTCACCGTCCGTCACCCGCCCGGCACCGACATCGACGCCGACGAGATGTTGAGTGGTCCGGCGGTCGAGCTCTACCTCGCGCTGTGGAACCGTGGCGACCTGCTCGCCGATGCCTCGACCGTCTCCTGGTGGAGAGACGTCGCCAGGATCCGCTGGTCCTGAGTCGCGGCCGATCCGATTCGCCGCGAACACCGACGCACCCCTCCGCGATGATGGAACCCATGGCGGAACCCGACCCACTGCTCGATGCGCTCCGGACGTTGACCGGTCGCGCCGACGCCGAGTTCCGCGACGGACAGCGTGAGGCGATCGGCGCGCTCGTCGACGACCGTGGTCGCGTGCTCGTCGTGCAACGCACGGGATGGGGCAAGAGTGCCGTCTACTTCCTGACCACCCACCTGCTGCGGGCGCAGGGGGCCGGCCCGACGCTGCTGATCTCGCCGCTGCTCGCCCTGATGCGCAACCAGATCGACGCCGCCCGCCGGCTCGGGCTGCGATGCGAGACGATCAACAGCGCATCGGCCACCACGATCACCGAACTCGAACGACAGTTGCGCGCCGACGAGGTCGACCTGCTGCTGATCTCACCGGAACGCCTCGCCAACCCCGAGTTCGCGAACAAGATCATGCCGATCGTCGGGGCCAGGCCCGGCCTGATCGTGATCGACGAGGTCCACTGCATCTCCGACTGGGGTCACGACTTCCGCCCCGACTACCGACGCATCGGTCGCATCGTCGACCGGCTCGCCGGCTCATCGGTGCCGATCCTCGGCTGTACCGCCACTGCCAACGACCGTGTCGTCAACGACGTGGCCGATCAGCTCGGCGCCGAGCTGACCACCTTCCGGGGGCCGCTGCGCCGCGAGGGTCTCGCGCTGCGCACGATCCGCCTCGACCGGCAGGCCGAGCGGCTCGCCTGGTTGGCCGAGACGCTCCCCGAACTGGCGGGTTCGGGCATCGTCTACTGCCTCACCGTGCGCGACGTCGAGAACGTCGCCGCCTGGCTCACCTCCCAGGGCATCGAGGTCGAGGCGTACTTCGGGTCGCTCGACAACGAATCGCGCATCGAGGCCGAGCGCCGACTCCAGACCAACGAGATCAAGGCGCTCGTCGCCACCACCGCGCTCGGCATGGGCTACGACAAGCCCGACCTCAGTTTCGTCGTCCACTTCCAGTCGCCCGGCTCGCCGGTCGCCTACTACCAGCAGGTGGGTCGCGCCGGCCGCGCGCTCGAGACCAGCCGCGGCATTCTCTTGCGCGGCGTGGAGGACGAACAGATCCAGGACTGGTTCATCGAACAGGCCTTCGCCGAGGAACATCTCGTCAACGACATCGTGCAGGCGTTCGACTCCTTCGACGGGCCCGTCCCGCTCATGCGTATCCAGGTGAAGCTCAACGTCAAGATCGGCACGCTCGAACTCGTCGTCAAACAACTCGACGTCGACGGCGTGCTCGAACGGGTCTCGGGCACCAGCTACCAACGCACGCTGCAACCATGGGCCTACCCGGCCAGCCGCGTCGAAGCGGTCACCGCGGAACGGCGCCTCGAACAGCTGTCGATGGTCGACTACTTCCACACGACCGGATGTCGGATGCGCTACATCGCCAACCTGCTCGACGATCCGGTGGCCGACGACTGCGGGATCTGCGACAACTGCGTCGGCGACACCGACGTGCGCCAACCAGGTGTCGAGTTGACCGCGGCCGCCGAACGATTCCTGCTCACCCGACCGATCGAGATCAACTCGAAGAAGATGTCCCTCGACGCCGACACCGGCGGCCGCAAGAAGATCCCGACGGGGGAGTTGATCGAGGACGGTCGGGCCCTCGCCATGTGGAGCGACGCCGGCTGGGGACAGCTCGTCCGCGACGGCAAGCACACCAGTGGACGATTCGACGACCGTCTCGTCGAGGCGCTCGCCGAACTGGTCGAGGACTGGTCACCGTCGCCCGCGCCCGAGTGGGTCACATCGGTGCCGTCGACCCGACACCCGGACCTCGTGCCCGATTTCGCCGAGCGGTTGGCGGCACGACTCGGCCTGCCCTACCACTCGGTGGTGGCGCGCATCGCCGACCGTCCCACCCAGAAGGAGCAGAGGAACTCCGCGCATCAACAGGCCAACGTCAGCGACGCGTTCGGCGTGACCGGATCAATCGTCGATGCGCCGGTGCTGCTCGTCGACGACCTCGTCGACTCGGGTTGGACGATGACCGAGGTCGGTCGACTCCTCCGGCGCGCCGGCACACCACTCGTCCACCCCGTGGCGCTCGCCTCGTCGTTCTGATGCCGTACTCACCCGACAGCGCACGAGCGGCACTGCTGCTGACCAACCGGCTCGTACGGCTCGACGCGACCCCGATGACCGCACGCGAGTTCTGGCAGCTCGTCGAACGGGTCGACCCCGCCACCCTGCTCCACGACGACGTGGAGTCGATCGCCGAGCGAGCTGGAGTCGATCTCGACGAGGCGACTCGCATGCGAACGCTGCTCGACGCGGCCACGGCGCTGAGCTTCGAGCAGGAGCGACTCCACGACGGCGGCATCTCGCTGATCTCGGCGCTCGACGACCGGTTCCCCGCCGGACTGCGTGAGCGCCTCGGAACCGCCTGCCCGACGTTCCTGTTGATCGCCGGGCCGACCGGGTGGCTCGACCATCCGGGCCTCGGCGTCGTCGGTTCACGAGATGCCGGAGCCGAGGCGCTCACCGTCGCCCGCCGATCTGCCGAACTCGCCGTGCATCACGGCTGGCCGGTCGTCAGCGGGCTCGCCGGCGGCGCCGACGAAGCGGCGATGATCGGTGCGGTCGAGGCCGGGGGAGTGGTGATCGGCGTGCCGGCCGAGGGGATCTCGCGGGCGTCGCGCAGCGCCGAGATCCGCCGACGCGTGCACGCCGGCGACCTGTGCATCGTCAGCCCGTACGCTCCGGAAGCGCCCTTCCGTGCCGCCAACGCGGCCGGCCGCAACAAGATCGTCGACGCACTGTCGCGCGTGACGTTCGTGGTCACCGCCGCCGATGGGACGGGCGGCGCGTGGGCCGCCGCGCTGGAGGCTCTCGAGCGTCGAATCGTGCCCGTCGCGGTGTGGGTCGGTGCCGGTGCCCAGGACGGCAACCACGCCCTGGTCGGGCGAGGAGCGGTCGCGGTCACCGACCCATCGCAGCTCTTCGAGATCGGACCGCTGCCGCCCGACCCGCAGCAGGACTCGCTGTTCTGACCGGCTCCAGCGGGCACACTGCACCATGGACACAAGCAGCCCGGCCGCTCAGGGAGTCCGCGCCGAAGGGATCGCGGCGTTTCTCGACGCCCTCGAACGTGATCCCCGCATCGAGCCGCACGGGCTGGTCATCCAACGTCACGGACGCCGCATCGCCGAGGGGTACTGGGCGCCGCACACGGGTGGGCACAGCCGCCTCGTCTACTCGTTGAGCAAGTCGTTCACCGGCACGGCGCTCGGGCTCCAGATCGGCGAGGGCCGGCTCTCGCTCGACGATCTGGTGAGCGACCATCTTCCCGAGCTGTTCGACGACGACACGCCGGACGCCACCCGCCGGATGCGGATCCGCCACATCGCCTCGATGTCGTCGGGTCACGCCGCCGAGACCCTCCTCGAAGCGTTCACCGCCGACCCCTCCGATCCCGTGCGTGGCTTCCTCACGATCCCGCCAGACGCCGAGCCGGGCACGGTGTTCGCCTACAACCAGCCGCCCGTCCTGACGCTTGCCCGGATCCTGCAGCATCTCGCCGGTGAACGGCTCGTCGACTACCTCCGGCCGCGGCTGCTCGATCCGCTCGGCATCGGCGACTTCCACTGGCGGCAGCTGCCGTCCGTCGGTGACCTGGGATTCTCCGGCGTCTACACCGATCTCGATGCCGTCGCTCGGCTCGGCCAGCTCTATCTCGACGACGGGATCTGGAAGGGTCGCCGCCTGCTGCCCGAAGGCTGGGTCACCGACGCCTCAGCCGTACAGATCGCCAACCCCGAGCGCGACGAGCCGGACTGGCGTCAGGGGTACGGCTTCCAGCTGTGGATGTCGCAGCACGGCTACCGGGGCGACGGTGCGTTCGGCCAGTACATGGTCGTCCTGCCCGAGTACGACGCGGTGGTGGCGATGTTCTCCTGCATCGAGCGCATGCAGGTCGTCATGGACGCGATGTGGGAGCACCTCCTGCCGGCGATGACACCCGACGAACTGGCGCCATCCGTCGACGACGACGCACTGGCTCGACGCTTGGGAGCGCTCGCGCTGCCGACTGCGATGGAACGCTGTGGCGGTGGGCCCCCTGGGGAGGTGCCGGCGCTGGCGTTCAGCCGTCGCGGGGCACGATCGCACCCGTCGGTGACCGGCATCGAGATCGTCGGTGACCGGGTGATCGTGCGCGAAGACGACGACTCGATCGAGGTGCCGTTGACCGAACACTGGTCGGTCGCCTCAGCGTCGCACGCGGCGAGCGCGTCGCGGCTCGCCGACGGGCGCATCGTCGTCGACCTGGTGCTCCTCGCGACCCCACACCGCCTCGAGATCGAGCTCGACCCCGCGACCGCCACGTTCGTCGCCCGCTGGCCGCTGGTCCCGCTCTTCGGCGCCGGTCTGGACAACCGGCTCTCGTCGATGCATTCCCCTGTGCTTCGGTAAGGGATTCCCCAAAGCTTGGAAATTTCCTCAAGCTGGTGCCTGAACTCGCCGATACTGCCGCAATGGGACGCCGCCGACCCTCCGCATTCGATGCGGCTCGCGCAGGCGAGCAGGATGCCCTCGCCGAGCTGTGGCGGACGCATCACGCCCCTCTGCTGCGCTATCTCCGCACCCGCCGCATGGCCTCGCCGGAGGATGTGGCGTCGCAGGTCTGGATCGACGTCGCTCGCTCGATCGAACGGTTCGAAGGCGGTGCCGACGACTTCCGACGTTGGCTGTTCACGATCGCCCACCGCCGCAGCGTCGACGAGGTCCGCCGAGCCGTGCGCGCAGCCGACCTGCCGACGCCGAGCGCCGAACATGCCGCCGGCGCCGACGTCGAACACGAACGCAACGACGCCCTCGACCGGGCCGTCGAACTCGTGTCGTCGCTCCCCGACGCCCAGGCCGAGGCGGTGATGCTGCGGGTGGTGAACGACCTCTCGATCGCCGACGTCGCAGTGGTGATGGGGATCGCCGAGGGCAACGTGCGTGTACTGGTGCACCGAGGTGTCACCCGACTCCGTCGGAAATTGTCTGTAACAGATGGCGGTGCCCCAGCGATGAAGAGGGTGTCATGAGCGATTTCGACGACCTCGACGATGTGATCGGCACGTTGCGCGGGAGCGCGACTCCTGCCGAACTCGCCGGCGAGACGGAGATGGTCTCCCTCATGGCCCACGCACATCGCACCGCAAAGGGGAACACCATGTTCACGTCACGTCGGGCCCGGGTGGCCACACTCATCGCTGCAGGCGTCATCGGATTCGGTGGCGTCGCCGCTGCCGGCCCGGGTGGCTTCTCCCTCCTCGGATCCGCCGATGGCGGGACGACGGTCGAGGACACCACGGAGACCACCGAGGTGCCGGCCGACGATGTCGAGTCGGAGGACGTCGAGGTCGATGACGTCACGACGACCACCGAATCGGACGACGTGACCACCACCACCGACGGGGTCGAGCAGATCGATGCCGCGATCGAGGAAGTCGCGGCGACCGAGGCACTGCCGCTCGTGGACGACCCGGACACGGCCTTCAACGAGGAGTACTGCGAACCGGGCAACCACGGCAAGACCGTGAGCAAGGCGGCCCACGGCGAGTTGATGGTCCCGAGCAAGGACGACGACACCGTCATGGTCAAGGCCTCTGTCGTGGATGCTGCCCACTCGATGTGCGGCAAGATGGACGCCATGGACGACACCGAGGTGCCCGACACCGAGGAGCCCGACGCCGAGGTCACGGTCGACGATCAGACCGACGCCGACCAGTCGACCAAGCAGCACGGCAAGCCCGAGAGCCCCGGCAACAGCGCCAAGGGTTCGAACGGCAACGGCAAGGGCAAGTCGGGCAAGTAGGGCGATCGAGCCCGTCTCGGCTCAGCCGAGAGCGTCGCTCGCGATGGCGGGATAGACCGCCTGGCAGGCGTGCAGGAGCGGTTCGAGGGCCATCGCCTTCGACTTCGAACCCGACACCTTCAGTTTGCGGAACAGCAACGCCTTGCCGAGCGGCAGCGTTCCGAGGAGCAGCTGGTGCATCGAATCGGCACTGAGCGTCGCCGTCAGCGTGGCATCGACATCGCTGATCGGCTCGAACCTGGTCACCACCGGCCGTGACCGCCCGTCGACCCAGATGTCGGCGTCGGGGTGGTCGAGGCGGAAGTTGATCACCATCTGGGCCTCGACGAGATCGTCCATCGAGTCGTCGTCGGCGACCGCATCGAACATCGTGGTGTAGACGCTCTCGAGCTGTGCAGCGTCGGCGTAGGTGCGGCTCATGCCGTCAGACCCTAGGCCTGCGGGCGACTTGCATCGGGTGGCGAATCAGAGCAGAGTCGAAGTGTGTTGGACACCGTGCGACAGTGGGCCGTCAAGGCCCGAGGCGACTGGAGAGCACACGGCACGGCTTACGAACTCGTGCGGATCCTGACCGCACCGGCACGGCGCTTGCTCGTGCGCCTGCGCGTGGTCGGCGCCGACAACCTTCCAGCCGACGGCCCGGTGATCCTCGTGGCGAACCACGTGTCGTTCTTCGATTCGGTGCTGTTGATGTTCGCCCTCCCGCGGCCGGTGGCCTTCATCGGCAAGGCCGAGTACACCGACAACCGCATCACGAACTGGTTGTTCTGTGGCGCCGGGATGATCCCGGTACGGCGTGAGAACCCCGGCGACCTCTCACATGTGTTCGAGGAGGTCGCCGACGTGCTCCGGCGCGGTGAGGTGATCGGTGTGTTCCCCGAGGGCACCCGCTCGCGTGACGGGATGCTGCACCGGGGTCACTCCGGCGCTGCGCATCTCGCGCTCACCACCGGTGCGCCGCTCGTCCCCGTCGGCATCGTCGGCACCGACCGGGTACTGCCGACAGGCGCGCGGCTCGTGAGGCCCTTCCGACATGCAACGATCCGCGTGGGCCGGCCGATCGATGTGCAGGCATCCGGCCTGACCAAGAGCACCAAACGTGCCAGGCGGGAGGTGACCGACAGATTCATGGCCGAGATCCGCCGGCTGTGCGCGCAGCGCTACATCGACCAGTACGCGCCGACACCCCGGACCGTTGAAGCCGGAGTCTGAACGAGGGCTAGCTTTCGGTCGTCGCCTCTCGACCCTCACGGAGCTGGAACCACATGGCACGACCGATCATCCTGACCGTCGACGATGACGTCACCGTCTCGCAGGCGATCACCCGAGATCTTCGTTCCCGCTACGCCGATCGCTACCGCATCGTGCGCGCCGGCTCGGGCGCCGAGGCGCTCGCCGCGCTCGACGAACTCGCCCAACGTGATCTCCAGGTGGCGCTCATCGTGTCCGATCACCGCATGCCCGAGATGACCGGCATCGAACTCCTCGAACGATCACGGCCGCTCACGCCCGGCGCCAAGCGGGTGCTGCTCACCGCCTACGCCGACACCGACGTGGCGATCAAGGCGATCAACGACATCGGCCTCGACCACTATCTGATGAAGCCGTGGGCGCCACCAGAGGAGCGGTTGTACCCGGTGCTCGACGACCTGCTCGACGAGTGGGATCGGGCGAACAGTCGCTTCGAGGGGGTGCGGGTGGTCGGCAACAAGTGGTCGGAGCGCAGCTACGACACCCGCATGTTCCTCGCCCGGAATCACGTCGCCTACCAGTGGCTCGAACTCGAACGCGACGCCGAAGCGCAGCGGCTGTACGACCTCTTCGGGGGTGCCGGGTCCGAGCTTCCGCTGGTGCTGATGACCGACGGCAGCGTGTTGCGCGGCGCCGCGATGCCGGAACTCGCCGATGCGCTCGGGCTGAGCACCAAGGCCGAGTCGGCGCTCTACGACGTGGTGGTCGTCGGCGCCGGACCCGCCGGCTTGGCGGCCGCGGTGTACGCCTCGTCCGAGGGCCTGCGCGTCGCGGTCATCGAGCGTGATGCCCCCGGCGGACAGGCCGGCCAGAGCGCGCGCATCGAGAACTACCTCGGCTTCCCCAACGGGCTCAGCGGCTCCGACCTGTCACACCGGGCGACCACGCAGGCCAAGCGGCTCGGCGCCGAGATGGTGCTGGCTCGAACGGTCGAGGCGCTGGAGCCACGTGGGTGCATCCATGCAGTGCGTTTCGACGACGGCTCCGAGATCGAAGCCCGCGCGGTGATCGTCGCGACCGGCGTCTCCTACCGCCTCCTCGCCGCCCAGGGCGTGAGCGAGTTGACCGGCAAGGGCGTGTTCTACGGTGCCTCGGCCAACGACGCCCGCGCCACCGAGGGCGACGACGTGTACATCGTCGGTGCCGCCAATTCCGCCGGTCAGGCCGCACTCCACCTCGCCCAGTTCGCGAAGCGCGTCGTCCTGCTCGTGCGCGGCAACTCGCTTGCAGCGGGCATGTCGCAGTATCTGGTCGAACGGATCGAGGCCGCGGAGAACATCGAGGTGCGGCTCGGCACGGAAGTCGCCCGTGGCACCGGGACCGACCATCTCGAGACGCTGACGATCGCCGACCGCGCGACGGGGGTGGAAGAGGACGTCGCCGCGAACTGGTTGTTCGTGTTCATCGGTGCACTGCCGCGCACCGATTGGCTCGGCGACGACGTCGCTCGCGACGACCACGGCTTCATCCTCACCGGCCCCGACGTTGCAGCGCTCACCGACGACGCGACGCGCTGGCAGCTGGAGCGTCAACCGTTCCTGCTCGAGACGAGCATTCCCGGGGTGTTCGCCGCCGGCGACGTCCGCCGATCGTCGATGAAACGTGTCGCCTCGGCCGTCGGCGAGGGGTCGAGTTCGGTCAGCAACGTGCACCTGTACCTGGAGACCATATGAGCACTGCCGACGACCTCCGAGGCGCGTTCCTCACGAGTTCGTTGAGCGACGAGCAGCTCGCCGAACTGATCGCCGCCGGCGAGGAGCAGACCTTCGCTCCCGGTGACGTGATCTTCCACGAAGGCCGCCCGGCGGTGTTCCTCTGGATCCTGCTCGAAGGGCAGATCGAGTTGACCCGTCACATCGGGGATCGGACGATGGCCCTCGCCACGATGAAGGAGCCCGGCCAGTGGGCCGGCGGACTGTCGGCGTGGGGAGCGCCCGACGACCACGCCGTGTCACGGGCGACGGGTACTGCGGTGACCGACGGTCGAGTGTTCACCGTGCCGTCGCCGGAACTCGGGCGCCTCGTCGGGGACTGGTCGCCGTTCGCCAAGCACATGATCTCGGGCGTGTACCAGACGGTTCGCAGCATCGACGCCACCGCACGCCAACGTGAATCGTTGGTGGCGCTCGGCACGCTCGCCGCGGGTCTTGCCCACGAGATCAACAACCCGGCGTCGGCGTCGATGCGGGCGGTCGAGGCCCTGCAGAACACGAGCGAGTACATGATCTCGGGGCTGATCGACCTTGCCCGGCAGCCGATCGGTGCGGAGCAGTTCCTCGAACTCGAACGTCTGCGCGCCGCGCTGAAGCAGCGGTCGGTCGCCGACGACGGCGCGATGGGCCGTGCCGATCGTGAGGAGGCAGTCGGCGATTGGATGGACGGCCACGGCGTGGAGCTCGCGTGGCAGATGGCTCCGGTGTTCGCCGCCGCCGGCGCCGACCGGGCCTGGTTCGAGGAACTCGAGTCGGCGATTGGCCCGGATGCGCTCGATCCGGCACTGCGTTGGATCTCTGCGGCGACGGGCTGCACCGCGCTGCTCACCGAGCTGGGGGAGGCCACCTCGCGGATCTCACATCTCGTCGAGGACGTGAAGAACTACTCGCAGCTCGATCGCGCCGCGCTCCAGTCGGTCGACCTCACCGCGGGGATCGAGAGCACGCTTGCCATGCTGGCGCCGAAGCTCGCTGATGTCGAGGTGGTGCGCGAGTACGGCACCGACCTGCCGAACGTCGAGGTGTACGCAGCCGAACTCAACCAGGTCTGGACCAACCTGATCGACAACGCGATCGATGCGATGGACGGCACGGGCACGCTGCGCCTCGCGACGTCGGTCGACGGCGACGAGATGGTGATCGAGATCGGCGACACCGGACCCGGTATCGATCCCGAGGTGTTGCAGCGGGTGTTCGAGCCGTTCTTCACCACCAAGGACGTCGGCAAGGGCACTGGCCTCGGCCTCGACATCACGCGGCGCATCATCGTCGACCGCCACGCCGGCGACGTCACCTTCGAGTCACGGCCCGGCGCCACCACCGCGATCGTCCGCCTCCCCCTGAATCGCTGAACCCGTCACACGGTGCCGGGTCAAACGTGACGTTTGCGATCCATCGCTGGCACCCGTTCGCAGATGCGCGCGGAGACCCGCGTCTGATTACCTGGGGAAGTGGCCGACCGTTACCCCGTGTTCCGGATCGTGACTCGACTTACTGCTGCGCCATGAGGCCGCGGAGTTCGGCGTCGTCGTGCTGGAGCAGATCGCCCGAGAGGTCGATGGTCACGCGGTGGATGGTGCCGGCGAAGCGGAATGGCGCGGTGTAGAGGTCGGGAGCGATGGTGTCGAAGGCTGCGTAGCCGCAGCTGAAGCCGACCGGGCCGATCCGGTTCGTCGTCGTGAACGGGAACGCGGTCGCACCCACCAGTCGCCCGTCGACGTAGAGCAACCCGTTGCCGGGTGACCCCTTTCCGGCCGTCAGATCGGGAGCCCCGGTCGGCGCGAATTCGAAGCGCAGTTCGTGCTCGCCGGGCGTCAGGACCTCCTCGCTCGTTGTGGTGAACCGCGCCGAGCCGACCCAGTTGTAGACGTGGCACAGCTTGCCGTCGAGCACCATGAACGCATAACCCCCGTGGCGGTTCCCGTGGGTGGCGAGGATGCCGTCGGACGCGTCGCCGGGGATCGTGACGTCGGCGGTGATGCTGTACGGCCGGTTGTAGATGCGCGGTGACGCCCCGAAGTAGACCGGTGCCGCGTCGGGATACCAGACCAACCGATCGCGGTGCCCGGCGATCGTCGGACGCACCGTGAGCAGCCGGGAGATGCCGGCCGACGCGAGTGGGAACACGCCGTACTCCTCGGCCTGCTGATACCAGAGTGCCGTCATGTCGGCGAGCTTCTCGGGCAGGTCGGCCGCGAGGTTGCGGGTCTCGGCCGGGTCGGCGGCGACGTCGTAGAGCTCCCATCCGTCGGCGTCGAGCTGCTCGAGCATCTCCGCCGTGAGCGCCTGGCCGAAGCGGCGGCCCTTCTCAGCGGCCTCCGCGAAGCTCGGGCCGGGCACGGGGCAGTTCGCCTTCCAGCCCTCGTGGAAGATCGAGCGGCTGCCGAACATCTCGAAGTACTGCGTCGTGTGGTTCGACGGTGCATCGGGGGCGTCGAAGCTGTGGGCGAAACTCGTGCCGTGGATCGGTGACTGCTCCACACCGTGGATGACGTCGGGTGCGTCGATGCCGAGCGTGTCGAGCAGCGTCGGGAGGATGTCGGTGACGTGCGCGTACTGCGTGCGCACCTCACCGTGGCCGGCGATCCCGGCGGGCCACGACACGATGCACGGATCGGTCACCCCGCCCCGGTACGTCTCACGCTTCCATCGCCGGAACGGCGTGTTGCCCGCCCACGCCCATCCCCACGAGTAGTGCGGATACGTGTCGGGCCCGCCCCAACGGTCGAAGTACTCGAGGTTCTTCTCCAGCGTCTCGGGCACGCCGTTGAAGAACTGCACCTCGTTGAACGTGCCGTGAACGCCTCCCTCGGCGCTGGCCCCGTTGTCCGACATCACGACGATGATCGTGTTGTCGAGCTCGCCGAGTTCGTCGATGAAGTCGACGACGCGGCCGAGGTGATGGTCGGACTGTTCGATGAACCCGGCGTACACCTCCATCTCGCGGGCGTACATCCGCTGCTCCTCCTCCGACAGGCTGTCCCATGCGGGCACGTCGGGGTCACGCTCCGACAGCACGGTGTCGGCAGGAACGATCCCCTCCGCCAACTGGCGCTCGAACACCGTACGGCGGTACTCGTCCCACCCGGCGTCGAAGCGGCCGGCGTACTTCTCGATCCACTCGGGCTCCACATGGTGCGGTGAGTGGCCGGCGCCGAGCGCGTAGTAGAGGAGGAACGGCTTGTCGGGGGCGTGGACGTGGGAGTCCTTGATGAACTGGATTGCATGGTCGGCGAGGTCGATGTTGAGGTGGTAACCGTCCTCGGGCCTGGCGGGCGCCGGGATCGGATGGTTGTCGTACACCAGGTCGGGGTACCAGTGGTCGGTCGACCCGGCGAGGAACCCGTAGAACCGCTCGAACCCCCGCCCGAGCGGCCAGCGGTTGTACGGCCCGGCGGTGGTCGACTCGGTCGGCGCGGTCAGGTGCCACTTGCCGATGGCGAAGGTGTTGTAGCCGTGCTCCAACAGCATCTCGGGCAGGAACCCGTGCTCGAAGCCGATGAAGCTGTTGTGCGCGGGGAAGCCGAGCGATGTCTCGGTGATCGCCGACAGCCCGAGCGAGTGATGATTGCGGCCGGTCATCAGACACCCGCGGGTGGGCGTGCACAGTGCCGTGGTGTGGAAGTTCGAGTAGCGCAGGCCGCGCGCGGCGATCCGTTCCAGCGTGGGTGTCTCACACAGTCCGCCGAACGGCGAGAGCTGGCCGAAGCCCACGTCGTCCCACAGCACCACCACCACGTTCGGTGATCCGGCTGCCGCGCGCTTAGGTGACGGCCACGCAGCGGACGACTCGTCGAGCGTGCGCCCGATCACCCCCGGGAACGGTGTGCCCGGCGTGTACTCGATGATCTGGTCCTGCGCCATCCGAGCACCGTAGACCCCGGCCCCCCACCACCCGGTTTGCGGCGCGCTTCGGTTGGGACGGGCCAACCGAAGTGCACCGCAAACGGGATGGATGGATGGATGGATGGATGGATGGGGGAAGGGGCTGGCTACTCGCCGAGGAACACGGGTCGTCGCTTCTCGACGAACGCTGCTGCTGCCTCGCGGTGGTCGGCGGTCGACATCGAGCGGATCATGTTGGGCGCCTCGGCATCGAGCGCCGTCGCGAGATCGGCGGTGACGGCGCGATTGAGGTTCTCCTTCATCAGCCGGAGCGCGATCGGTGCGTTCTCGGCGAGATTCCTGCACCACGCCAGCGCCTGCTGCTCGAAGTCCTCGTCGGCGAGCACCTGGTTGACGATGCCGAGGTCGGCAGCCTCACGCGCCGTGAGACGAGGCGAGGTGAAGTAGAGCTCCTTGGCCTTCGCGGTACCCACGAGTTGCGTCAGGAACCACGAGCCACCGAAGTCGCCCGACGCGCCGACGTTGGCGAACGCCGTCACGATCAGGGCCCGCTCTGCCGCGATGCGCAGGTCGGCGGCGAGCGCGATCGACAACCCCGCGCCGGCCGCCGCGCCCGGCAGCACGGCGATGACCGGTTTCGGGAACTCGTGGAGTGCGAGCGACACGGCTCGCTGAGAACGGCGAAGGTTCGCGACCTGGTCCTCGAGACCGCCGCCGCGCCCGGCCCGTGGCGTACCGCTGCGGTGTGACTCGTTCATGCCCTTGACGTCACCGCCGGCGCAGAACGCTCCGTCGGCGCCCGTCACGACCAGGACGCGCACCTCGGGGTCGTTGGCCAGCACGGGAAGCGCCCGTTCGAACCCGCCGTACATCGGGTTCGACAGCGCATTGCGTCGGTCGGGGCGATTGAAGGTGATGACGCCCAGATGCCCGTCGACGCGGGCGAGGAGGTCGTCGGTTCCGGTGTCGACGTCAGTGCTCATCTCTCGAGACTTTCACACCGCCCCGGTGGGAAACCTGCCCGAGGACGACCGTGCGAGAATGGGTCCGTGAGCGAGGTCCGATGTCGGGTGGTCGTCTCAGGACGCGTGCAGGGCGTGTACTTCCGTGACAGTTGCCGATCGACGGCCCGCGGCCTCGGCATACGTGGGTGGGTTCGCAACCGATCGGACGGCACCGTCGAGGTCGTCGCAGAGGGCCCCCGGGAGCGTGTCGACCAGTTGTTGAACTGGTGCCGCGAGGGGCCACCCCGCGCCCGTGTGACCGGTGTCGAGATCACCGACGAACCACCGGCCGCAGAACGCGGATTCCGCATCGTGTACTGAGCGGTCGTAGCGGTCGACGGCCGTGATCAGCGCACCCTCGGCACGCGCTAGCGTTCGGCCGTGGCCCGCTCGGGTCACCAGGTGAAGTGGGGGCACGATGACCGACACCGTTGACATCGACGACTGGACGCCGCCCGGGCCCGGGCCATGGAAACAGGATCGGGCACACCTTCCGGCCGCGGTCACGCCGCTCCTGCAGGAGATCTACCCGGCTGGTTTCGCGCGCGGCTTCACCGACGCGCTCGCGCCGTTCGGCGTGCTCCTCGACACGATGCAGCTGGAGTACGTCAACGGTTTCTCGTACATCCAGCCGGTCCCGTTCGATGCGCCCGGGCCCGACGGACCCAAGACGCCCGAACAACTCGGAGCGGAGATCGGGCGACGGACCGAGCTGGCGGCGCGTGCGTTCGACGAGCGCATCTGGCGTGAGGCATTGCGGGGGTGGGACGAGGAGCGCAAGCCTGCCTCGATCGCCCGTCACCAGGAACTGGCCGCAGTCGACCTCCGCGCGCTCGACACCGAGGGCCTGCGAAGCCACCTGCACCAGTGCATCGCGCACCTCGGGGCGATGTGGCAGCAGCACCACACCTTCAATGCGATGGCGATGCTGCCCGTCGGCGACTTCATCCTCCACGCGCTGCGCTGGACGGGCAAGGACCCGGTGCCCATGTTCGCCGTGTTCGACGGCTGGTCACCGGTGTCCGGCATCGTGCCCCCGGAACTCCAGCCCGCGATCGAGGTGCTCGGTTCGGATGCAGAGGCTCGAGCCCTCCTCACCGGCGAAGGATCACCGGAGGATCGTCTGGCCGAACTCAGCGTCCGGATCCCCGCCATCGACGACTACATGCAGGCGGCCGGACACCGGCTCGCCGCGGGATTCGACCTCACCAATCCGACGATCGGGGAACGACCTGATGTGGTTCTCGACCGGATCCGAGCCGGCCTCGATCACGACCGCGGCGCCGCGGGAGCGCGCGCCGACAGGGTTGCCGCGGAGTTGCGGGCAGCGGTCCCTGTCGACGAACAGGCAGTGTTCGACGACCTGCTCGCCGAGGCGCGTCTCGTCTACCGGCTGCGAGACGAGCGCGGCCTGTACAGCGACAGTGCGGCTGTCGGCCTGTTGCGGCTCGCGCTGATCGAACTCGGTCGCCGATTGTCCGAGGCAGGTCGGATCAACTTCATGTACGACACTCTCGATCTGAGGTCGCGCGAGATCGACGCCCTGCTCGATGGATCCTCGACACCGACGGCGGATGAGCTGTCGGCGCGAGTTGCCACGCGTAAGCGGCGCAGCGCCGAGGGAGCGCCCGGGCTACTCGGCCCGCCACCGCCGCCTCCGCCGCCCGTCGATCAGCTTCCGCCGCCGCTGGCGCGTGTGATGTCGGCTCTCGGGTTCTACATCGAAGGGGTGTTGGGCGACATCGAGACCCCGATGGGCGACGCCGACATGATCGTCGGGGTCGGCGGGAGCGGTGGAACCTATGAGGGCCCGGTGTGTGTCGTGCGCAACTTCGACGACCTGCTCACGCTCGTGGACGGTGACGTGCTCGTGACCTCGGCGACCGGCGAGTCGTTCAACGCGTTCCTGGCGATGGTCGGCGCCATCGTCACCGACCACGGCAGCTTCGCCTCGCACGCGGCGATCATGGGTCGCGAGATGGGTGTTCCGGCGGTGGTCGGGACGGTCGATGCGACCTCACGTATCAGCGCAGGCATGCGCGTGCGCGTCGACGGTGATGCCGGAACGGTGACGGTTCTCGCCGCCGAGTGAACGTCAGACGGGGACTCGGCCGTAGCTCGTCGTGCGCTGCTCGAGCGGACGGCCGAGCGATGCGGCGAAGTCGGCGAAGCTCTCGCCGGTCATCTCCTGGCCGTGGCTGGCACCGGCCGCGCGCGAGATGTTCTCGTTGATCAGCGTCCCGCCCAGGTCGTTGCAGCCGGCCTGCATCATCTGGGCGACTCCCTCGAGGCCGACCTTGACCCAGCTGGCCTGGATGTTGGGGATCAACTCGCCGTATGCGAGCCGGGCGACCGCGTGCATCAGCAGGTTCTCGCGGAACGTGGGGCCACGGCGTGCCTTGCGCTGCAGGTAGATCGGTGATGCCATGTGCACGAACGGCAGGCCGACGAACTCGGTGAAGCCTCCGGTCTCCTTCTGGAGGTCGCGGGTGCGCACGATGTGTCGGGCCCAGTGCACCGGCTCCTCGACCGCACCGAACATGATCGTCACGTTCGAGTGCAGTCCGACACCGTGCGCTGCCCGGTGGGCGTCGAGCCACTCCTCGGTGTCGACCTTGTCCGGGCACAGGATCGCCCGGATCTCGTCGTCGAGGATCTCTGCCGCGGTGCCGGGCAGCGAGGCGAGCCCGACGTCCTTGAGCCGTTGGAGATACGTGGTGAGGTCTTCGCCGAGCCGCTTCGCGCCTTCGGTGACCTCCAGCGCCGTGAACCCGTGCACGTGCATGTCGGGCACGGCGTCCTTGACTGCCCGCGTGACGTCGATGTAGTAGTCGCCGTCGAAGTCGGGGTGGATGCCTCCCTGGAGGGTGACCTCGGTGGCGCCGAGCTCCCACCCTTCGCGTGCCCGTTCGGCGATGTCGTCGAGCGTCAGCAGATAGGGCGTGCCACGCAGGTTGAGCGACAACGGACCCTTCGAGAAGCCGCAGAACTTGCACTTGAACGTGCAGACGTTCGTGTAGTTGATGTTCCTGTTCGCGACCCAGGTGAGGGTGTCGCCGACGAGGGCGTGGCGCATCCGATCGGCCGCGTCGGCGACTGCAGCCACCTCCGGCCCGCGGGCACGGAACAGGGTGACGATCTCGTCGATGCCGGGTTCCTGGCCGGCGTCGATGCCGACGAGCACCTCGGCGACCGGACCCCTGATCGGAGCAGGAGCCGCGGGCACGAGCGCCGGCGGACGCTGGTCGGAGCCCGAGTACCACGCGGTCGAGCGATGGCCGACGAGCACGAACTCGGCGCCGTCCGCGACCGTGTCGGCGGCGGTCGTCTTCTCCGGCCACACCTGGCCGGGGTCGTCGCGCCCGAGCCACTCGGCGTCGGCGCGGTCCATGACCGGGAAGTGGAGAACGGCGTCGAGCCACCGGTCTCGCTGCGCGACGAACTCCGGGTAGATCGTGAGTCGGGGGGCGAGAACGAAGCCGCGCTCGTTCGTCACGTCGTGGAGCACGTCGAGATCGGGCCACGGCCGTTCGGGATTCACGTGGTCGGCGGTGACCGGCGAGACCCCGCCCCAGTCGTCGATTCCGGCGTCGAGGAGCACGCCGAAGTCGTCCGACAGGTTCGGCGGCGCCTGCAGGTGGATGTCGGCCGGCAGGATCACCCGCGCGGCAGCGATCGCCCACAAATAGTCGTCGCTGGGGCAGGCCTTGACCCCGCGCATCGCCGTGCGGAGCTTGGGAAGGAAGTTCTGGACGATCACCTCCTGCACGTGACCGTGGCGGCGGTGGCTCGCAGCGATCGCTTCCAGTGCGGCGAGTTGATCGGCTCGGCTCTCGCCGATGCCGACGAGGATCCCCGTGGTGAACGGGATCGAGAGTTCGCCGGCGGCTTCGAGCGTGGCAAGCCGTCGCTCGGGTGTCTTGTCGGGGGCGTTGCGGTGTGCTTCGAGGTCGGGGTGCAGCGACTCGATCATCATCCCCTGGCTGGGGCTGACCGGACGCAACTGCGCGAGTTCGTCTGCATACAACGCGCCGGCGTTGGC
>JAHENF010000042.1 GCA_024643255.1 Ilumatobacteraceae bacterium | reverse complement strand
CCGTGGCCCTGGCAGTCGCCTCGGGAATCGCCCTGTCGAGGCACGCCCGGCGCGCTCGCCCTGGCGTCGTCTTGCGGAGCGAGTGACGCTCGCGCCGACGGAGCGGGGAACACACCTCGGCGCGACGGCGTTGATGCGACCATGCAGATCTCCGACGCCCTCGACTTCATCCGCGACAAACGCAACGGAGTCTTGATCGCACTCAAGTCCGATGGGCGGCCACAATCGTCGAATATCGCGTTTGCCGTCGGCGACGACGACGTGATCAGGATCTCGGTGACCGACGGACGCGCGAAGACCGCGAACCTGCGCCGCGATCCCCGAGCCTCACTGCACGTCAACCGCGACGACTTCTGGGCCTACGTGGTGCTCGAGGCCGAGGTGACGATGACGCCGGTGGCTGCGTCGCCCGACGACGCGACCGTGGACGCGCTCGTCGAGTACTACCGCACGATCGTCGGCGAGCACGACGACTGGGACGAGTACCGCCGGGCGATGGTCGACGACCGCCGCCTCCTGCTCGAACTCCGCCCGACCCACGCGTACGGCATGCTCAACCGCTGACGGTGACGCCGGCGCCTGGCACCGGCGTCACCGGTTCAGGCGTTCTTGGGGAGTTCGGAGAAGGGGACGACCTTGTCCTGATTGGGCTCCTTCGGCAGGCCGAGCACGCGCTCGCCGATGATGTTCTTCTGGACCTGGTCGGTGCCGCCGTAGATCGGCGGTGCCTGCGCGAACAGCGCCATCTCCGTGACGAATCCGAGGAACGGATTGCCGGTCGCTTCGTCGAGGGCTTTGCGGCTCTCGGAGTCGTACGCGTGCAACATGCCCTGTGGGCCGACGATGCGCAGGCCGAGGTCTCGCTGGAGGCGCACCATGTCGCTCATCGACAGCTTCCCGATGTTGCCCATACCGGCGATCTCGACGCCCTTCGCCCGGGCCGCCTTCACGCGCAACTGGTTCATCCGACCGAGCTGGCTGAGCGTGTAGAGCCGCACGAGGTCCTGACGGATCGTCGGGTCGGCGGCCTTGCCCGCCCCCTGAGCGAGGCTGATCATCATCTTCGAGGTGTCGCGGAACGCCGCGCCACCGGTCGACGCCGGCTTGCCGGGATCGCGGACGTAGTCGCCGGCGCGGGTGCCGAGCTGCCCACCGACGGTGCCGGGGATCGCGGCGCTCGCTGAGCTGCTCCCCCCACCGGCGCCGAGGCCGGCGCGCTCGTGAGCGAGGGTGGTGTTGGCGACGGCCCAGCCGTTGTTCAGTCCGCCGATCATCGCGTCGGCGGGCACCCGTGCGTCCGACATGAAGACCTCGTTGAACAGCGCCCGGCCGGTGAGCTCGCGCAGCGGACGAACGTCGACCCCCGGCTGGTGCATGTCGATGGCGAAGTAGGTGATGCCCTGATGCTTCGGCACGTCGGAGTTCGTCCGAGCGATGAGCATGCCGAGGTCGGCGTAGTGGCCGCCGGAGGTCCAGACCTTCTGGCCGTTGACGATGTACTCGTCGCCGTCGAGCATCGCCTTGGACTGGAGACCGGCGAGGTCGGATCCGGCGCCGGGTTCGCTGAACAGCTGGCACCACGCCTTCTGGCCGGTCACGATGTCGCGTACGTACCGTTCGATCTGCTCGGGGTTCCCGTGCGTGGCGATGGTCGGGGCGGCGAGGAGGAGTCCGAGTCCGCCCGGGGCGCCGAGCGCGCCGAATTCGGCGATGGTGTTCTGCACGAGTACCGAGTCGCCGCGCGAGAGCCCGCGACCGTAGGCCGTCGTCGGGAGCGTCGGCGCCGACCAGCCGGCCAACCCGAGCCGTTCCCACCACTGCGCCACGGTGAGTTCGGGATCCCAGTTCTCCTCGAGCCAGGTGCGGACCTCGTCCACGACGTCGCCGGTGGTTTCGTTCTCTCGTTCGATCGTTGCGTCACTCATCGGTATCAGCATCGCCGATCGAGGACCCCTCGATCATCATCGAACCCGGTTCCGAATGCGTGGGGTTGCGTCAGTAACGATGTATCGCTATGCTAGCGATACATCGTTACTGATAGAGATACTCGAGGAGTACACATGACCGAGCCCACACCGCTCACCACGACCACCACCGACGAACCGACCCCATCAGCGAACACCGCCGGACGATCCGGCCGTCGCTCGAGGGGCCGACGAGGAGCACACATGCACTTCCACGACCAGATCCACCACGCCGAGCACGAGCGAGGCGGCCGCGGGGGACGTCATCGGGCACGGCGAGGTGCCGTCCCGCTGGCGATCTTCACGCTGCTCGAAGAACGCCCGATGCACGGCTACGAGATCATCACCGAACTCGAAGCCCGCAGCGACGGACGCTGGCGGCCGAGTCCGGGCTCGATCTATCCGACCCTCGACCGGCTCGAGGATCGCGGCGTACTCAGCTCGAGCGAGGTCGACGGCAAGCGCCAGTTCGAACTCACCGATCGCGGCCGGCAATTGCTCGCCGAGATCCGCGATGCCCAGGCCGACGACGAACCCGCTCCGTGGAACCAATCGGGCACCGGCGGCCGCGGTGACCTGCGCCGCCTGATGTCGGAGCTCGGCGGTCAGGTCCGCCAGGTCGCGAGATTCGGCACGGCCGAGCAACGCAGTGCCGCCACCGAGGCGCTCGAGGACACCAAGCGAAAGCTCTACGCGATCCTCGCCACACCCCCGACCCCCGACCAGGACTGATCGAGAGGCAACCCCCACACTCGTTTGCGGCGCGGTTCGGTTGACCCGTCCCGTCGAAACCGCGCCGCAAACGTCGAGAGGCAACCCACTCACTCGTTTGCGGCGCGGTTTGGTTGACCCGTCCCGTCGAAACCGCGCCGCAAACGTCGCTGGTGGGGGGTGAGACGGGTCAGTCGCGTTGGGTACGGCCGTTGAGGAAGTCGATCGAACGCTCGACCGTGGCGGCGACGAACCGCTCCAGCTTGGGCGCCTCGATGAACCTGGCCGTCGCGTCGAGGGCCAAAGACGACCCGGAGTGCAGCGCCTCGAGCGATGCCGCCCGGCTCATCTTCACCGCATGCGCGTGAACGATGAACGCGGTCGTGCCATCGAGCAGCGACTGGCGCTGCAGTTCGTTGCCGTAGGTCACGAGATCCGCTGCAAGCGGCTCCACCGCGTGACGCTCACCGACGCGGGTGTGCCATTCGTGTCGCCCCGTCCACTGCGCCAGGAAGGCGGTGAAGAACACGAGGCGCAGCAGATCCGGCAGAGCGCCCGAACCGCGCTCTACGGCCTGGCGGTGATGCCACCGCACCGCGTGCGCATAGGTCAGCCCATGCGTGATGTCGAGCCATCCGAAGTCGTCGGCGAAGTCGAACTCCCCGGCGTGGTCGTACCGCAGCATCCGCTCGGAGACGGCCTGCACGACCACGTCGAGGACGCCGTCGACGCCGGCGCCACTTCGCAACGCGGCGAGTGTGGCGTCGACCGGCGCCGTTCGCTGATCCCCGAGCAGCGCGGCGAGCAGCGTGCCGTCGTCGCTCCATCCGTCCAACGGTTCGCGCGCGGCGAGTTCCATCAGGTCGATCCCGCTCAACGACTTCATGAACGGGCGCATGTAGGGCAGCTTGTCTTCGCGGGTGCCGTACACGAGCGTGGGCACCAGGTACGGCAACACCGTCGAGGCGCGATCCCAACCGATCATGTCCAAGAGCTCGAACGCCTTCTGCGTGTAGATCGCTCCGTGGCCGTACGACAGGTGGTGGTCGCCGACCACCGCGGTGAACCACGGCCGCAACTCGTCGGCGCCGTCGCCCCGCTCGATCGCGCCGAGCACGTACGACTGCGCCTCAGCGGTCCGCTCCCCTTCGACCGCCGAACGGAATGCTCCGGCGGTCGCGTCGGCGCTCGACGCGGGGGCCGGAAGCGAATTCACCGGACGATCACGTTCGTTCTCGGCGATTCCCATGATCCCCTGCACGATCGGCAGCGCCCGCTGGTCGCCTTCGTAGAGATCGACCATCGACAGGCAGTCGGTGGCCGACGCGATCGAATGGCCCCACCCGAACTCGGCGCGGGGTGCGCCGTGAGCGATCGCCTCCCAGATCAGTTCGCCGGGATTCGAGTCGGCTTGCAGCAGGCGCACCACGTCGCGGGCGACCTGCCCCGTGTAGTCATGGCGGATGCCGCTGCGCAGGCTGGCGAGCAACTGTGGGCGGAGCGTCGCGGGATCGGGCCGATTGACCGTGACGCGTACGGCTCCGTCGTCGGCCACCTCGACATCGTGCACCCGCACCGCCTCCTCGCCCTGCACGCAGACCCCGTCGGTCACCCGGAACTTCCAGTTGTGCCACGCGCACGTGACGAGATCGCCGTCGAGCTCGCCCTGCGTGAGGCCGTAGCCCTCGTGTGGACACGCGTGGTCGATGGCGTGGAGGCCCTCGCTCGTGCGCACGAGACAGACCCGATGCCCGTCGACCTTGATCATCTTCATCGTGCCGATCGCCAGGTCGTCGATCGAGATGCCGGTTTCGGTGAGGAGGGTTGCGTCCATGGCGACACACCGTAAGACTTCAACAATGGTTGAAGTCAAGAGGAGAACCTTCACTGTCGGCGAGGTCGCTGCTCGGGCCGGCGTCGCCACCTCCGCGCTGCGGTTCTACGAGGCGAACGGGTTGATCTCCGGCGACCGGACCGATGCGGGTCATCGCCGCTACCACGCCGACGTGCTTCGCCGCGTGGGCTTCATCAAGGTCGCCCAGCGCGTCGGGCTCAGCCTCGACGAGATCAAGACGGCACTCGATTCGCTCCCCGCGCGACGCACGCCGACTCGCAAGGACTGGGCGAGGCTCGCTGCGTCGTGGCAGCCGATTCTCGACGAGCGGATCGCGCTGCTCGAGGCGATGAAGGACAAGCTCGACGGTTGCATCGGGTGTGGGTGCCTCAGCCTCGACACGTGCGCGTTGTACAACCCATCCGACACCGCCGCCGACCGCGGCGCCGGCCCCCGCTTCCTCCTCGGCGACTCACCTTCCGCCTGATTCCCCTCGTTTGCGGCGCACTTCGGTTGACCCACCCCAACAAACCTTCGCCACAAACGTGATGGCACCCTCCGCCTGATCGTTTCCGGCGCATTTCGGTTGACCCGCCCCAACCGAACCGCACCACAAACGTGATGGGTCAGGGAGCGGTGCGGCGCATCGGGAGGGTGGTGCGCCACTCGCCGTCGACGGCGTGGAGCGCGGCCGCGACGGCCGGAGCGGTCGGCACGAGGCCGATCTCGCCGACGCCCTTGATGCCGAACGGCGAGCGCGGCTGGGCCACCTCGACGAGCTGCACCTCGATCTCGGGGACATCCTTGGCCCGCAGGATGCCGAGCGAGCGCAGCGTCATGTTCGTCGGGAACCCCGTCTCCGGGTCGGTCGGGAACTCCTCGGTCAACGCGTACCCGAGCCCCATGTGGACGCTTCCCTCCACCTGGCCTTCGACGAGCATCGGGTTGACGGCCTTGCCGACGTCGTGCACCGCGACGACCTTCTCGATGGCTCCGCTCTGCGGATCGGCGATGACCATCTGGGCGGCGTAGCTGAACACCGAGTGGATCATCGGGTTCGTCACCTTCGGATCACCGAGCTTCTGGGTCCAGTCGACGACGTACTCGCCCTCGTAGTCGACCCCGACAGCGAATCCCCCGGCCTTCGCCGCTGCACAGGCATCGCTCACCGACCCGGCCACCATCAGGGTGCCGCGCGATCCGGTGGTCTGGCCGAAGCCGAGTTCGCGGGTGGTGTCGACGATCACGTCGATGCGATCGGGATCGACACCCAACTCCTGCGCGGCCACCTGCAACGCCACGGTGTGCACGCCCTGGCCCATCTCGGTCCATCCGTGACGCACCTCGATCCGGCCGACGTCGTCGCCGTCCGATGGGAGGAAGCGGATGACAGCCTTCGAGACCTCGCGGAACCCGTTGCCGAGCCCCGAGTTCTTCAACCCCAGCCCGAGACCGACGGCCTTGCCCGACGCGATCGCGGCGTCGTACGACGCCTTGATCTGGTCGAGGCACGCCTCGGCACCGCCCGCACCGTCGTCCATGATCTGCCCAGGGCCCCACTCGTCGCCGGGCTTGATGACGTTGCGCTTGCGCATCTCCCAACCGGAGATGCCGACCTGCTCGGCGAGCCGATCGAGGACGCCCTCCATCGCGAACTGGGCCTGATTGGCGCCGAACCCACGGAACGCGCCGCACACGAGGTTGTTGGTCCGCACGGCGATGGTCTCGATGTCGAGCGCCTGCCAGCGATACGGACCGCATGCATGCCCGGCCGCCCGCTCGAGCACCTTCATACCGACGCTGGCGTAGGCGCCCGAGTCGCCGATGCCGCGCACCTTGAGTGCGGTGAACCGGCCATCGGCATCGCAGCCGGCCCAGTACTCGAGCTCGATGGGATGGCGCTTGGCGTGCATCCGGAAGCTCTCCTCGCGCGACAGCGTGCACTTCACCGGACGGCCGAGCTTCCACGCCGCGAGCGAAGCGTGGGCCTGGTTGCTCATGTCCTCCTTGCCGCCGAAGGCGCCGCCGTTCGACACCAGCTCGACCGTCACGCGTGACGGATCGACGTCGAGCACGGCGGCGATGTCGTTGCGGTCGTCCCACACCCCCTGACCGCCCGAGTAGACATGGAGCGTGCGGTCGCCGTCGTCCCCGGCCGGGACGGCGACGGTCGATTCGGGTTCGAGGAAGGCGTGCTCGATGCGTTGCGTCCGGAACGTCTCGTGCACGGTGAAGGCGCTCGCGGCGAAGGCCTCGTCGAAGTCGGCGCCGCGGGTGTAGGCGCTGGTCGAGAGCACGTTCGAATCGGTGCCCCACACCGAGAGCGGCGCCGTGTCGCGCAGCGCGGCGCGGGCGTCGGTGTTGGGAGCGTGCACCTCGTAGGTGACCTCGACGAGTTCGGCGGCAGCCCGAGCATGATCGCGGGTGTCGGCCACCACGATCGCGAGCACGTCCCCCGCATACGAGGTGCGTCCGCCGACCGGGATCATCACGGGCCAGTCCTTGTGGATGATGCCGACGCGCAGTTCGCCCGGGAGGTCATCCGCGGTGAACACCGCCTCGACCCCCGGCGCCGCGAGTGCCGCGGAGGTGTCGATCGCCTCGATGTCGGCGCGGGCGTGGTCGGTGAGGTGGAGGGCGGCGTGCAGCATGCCGGGCACGCGGATGTCATCGACGTAGCCACGGTCGCCGAGCGTGAGGGGCGCGGCTTCGTACTTCGCTCCCCCGCCGCCGACGGTGTTCGCCAGTGCCGGCGCACACATCGTGCCGTGCGCGACGGCCTCGATCGCGTCGAGCACCTTGACGTAGCCGGTGCAACGACACAGGTGAGCGCCGAGGTGCGGTGCCATACCCTCCCGCGTGAGTGACGAGCCCTTCTTGTCGATCTGCGACTTGGCCCGCATCACGATGCCGGGGATGCAGAACCCGCACTGCAGTCCACCGCACGCGGCGAACGCGTCGGCGAAGGTCTGTCGCTCCGCTTCATCGACGCCTTCGAGCGTGACGACGGACGAGCCCTCGACCTTGTCCATGTCGCACTGGCAGGCGACGATCGCCTTGCCGTCGACGAACACCGTGCAGCACCCGCACTGCCCCGACGGCGAGCACCCGTCCTTCGGTGAGGTGATGTCGAGTTCCTCACGCAACGCCGCGAGGAGGTGCGGATGCGACCGCCGGACGGTGACGGGCGTGCCGTTGACGACGAACGAGACCCTTGCGCCATCGCTCTCGTCGAGATCGGTGGGCGCGTCGGCGAGCTCGGTCACGCTTGACAGTTTGTCAAAGCGCTCGCCCGGATGAAAGGCGCTGTGGTGAACGGCCGGTTACGAGCAGGCCGGGCAGTGGACGGACAGGGCGAAGTGACCGAGCGAGAGGCGCAGGCCGTACCGATCGTCGAGGCGCGCCGCCAAGGCGTCGAGTTCGTCCGCCGGGATGTCGGTGACTGCGCCGCAGTGGTCGCACACCGCCGCAATCGTTCTCGCGCCGGACCATCGGTACGCGGCCGGACCATGGCCGAGGTGCACGTGTTCGACCACCCCGACCTCCTCGAAGTGGGCGAGCGATCGGTACACGGTCGCGAGGTCGATGTCGTCGTGACGTTCGGCGAGCTCCTCCGCGGTGATCCGGCCCCCGACGTCGTACAGGTCCTCGAGCAACACCCGGCGGGCCCGCGTGATCCGTCCGCCACCCTCACGAACCCGCTCCATGGCGTCGTCGAACGCCAGCGTGGTCGCGGGTGCGGGGCGAGGCGTCGTCACGCCGTCAGGGTAGACGGCACCCCGTCGACCGGACGGGCCTCAAGGCAGGTCGTAGGTGAACCAGTTGTCTCCGGTGTTGACGAGGACCCGGTTCCCATTCGTCGCCAGATTGATCGGCCCGCCATACCCCGCGCCGTCGTCGAGGTCGGTGACGAGGAAGCGTTGGCCGTCGCGCGAGCCGAACAACCAGAGGTCAGGGGTGTACTCGTCCGTCGCGGAATCCGAGGTGGTTCCCTGATCGGCCTGGTTCAGCACCTCGCTCGGGAATACCACCAGCACCTCGCGCGTGTCGGGGTCGGTCACCGTGATGCCGTCGGGCCCGAATGCGAAGCTCGAGTTCTCATCGGGAGCGTTCCGCATGAAGTTCTCACTGACGATCACCTTGCCGGTCGTCGCGTCGCTGAGTTCGAAGGTGCCCGACGTGCCGATCGTCAACCGGTACCCATCGACCTCGACGGCGAGCGGCTGCGGTGCTGGCCCCTGCTCGCCCGCGTCGACGATGACCGCCGACCCGGGCGCCGACTGCGACGAGAATCCGGATTGCCCTGTCGATGGCAGGCCGGCGACATCGAGCAACTGCGGCGATCCGCCGGTCTCGTCGAGCCGATACACATCGGCGGTGCCGTCAGCGCCCCTCGACAACACGATGACGCCACCGTCGTACACGAACGCCGAGGTGACGTAACCGTCCGGGTCTGGCAGCGGGCTGGGCGTCCAGGTGAGTCCATCAGGCGAGAACCAGGTCCGGTCGGTCCACTGCAGATACCCGGCCGCCGTCGCCACCAGCTGGCCGGACACCGACCTGGTGTCCGACGGCGCGGCGACACCGTCCCACGCCGACGCCCACACCTGCGGCGCGCTCCCGTTCCCATTCAGCATCTCGACGACCTGCGGCGTCACGCCGAGCTCGTCCCAGGTGAATCGCGTCGTCTGCTGTGGAACCGAGCCCGTCGGGTCGCCGCCCACCTGGACCTCGATACCCGTGTCGTCGGTGTTGACGCCGTAGCCCGCGTTCACGTTGATTCCGGGCCCGTCGAGGCCGGCGGCGCTGATCAGCTCCAACGGATCCACCGAGACCGAGTCGTAGACGTTCACGGCCCAGCCGCGCTCGGTCGCAGCAAGTCCCTGCGGGCCGAAGCTGCGCTGGATGCCGGCGGGAAGGTCGACGTCCAGCGCTGGGGCGATGACGTCCTGGGTCGTCCAGTTGATCAAGTCCGTGGTGACCGCAACGGTGAACCGGTCGCTCCCGCTGAACATCGTCGCCAACTCCTGGGGGCTGTAGACCACCGCGAGACGGTCACCGACGGCCGCCACGCCGGACAGATAGCCGGCGCCCGCGGGCAGGGTCATCTCGACGGGCTCCCAGGTGATGCCGTCGGTCGTGAAGCGGGCCTCGACGACCGGCGGGTCGGTCGATGGGGTGCCGTAGATCGCCGCCGACGCTTCCGGATGTTCCTGGATCACGGCCGACACCTCGTCGAGCAGACCGGCATCCGACAACATCTTGGTCGCCTCGTCGATCGTCGGCGGCAACGTCCCAGCGAAGAGGTCGACCACCTCGGGCGGGAAGAGCGCGACGACATCGGCCGGCAGCTCCGACGGCAAGGGCTGCGGCGGGTAGGTCGTCGTGCCGACGAGGAAGCCATCGCGCCACGGCGTCATCCATTCGGCGATCTCCGGGGCGCCGTCGAGTCCCGCCGCCGCTCCTGCGACACCGGGGACATCGACGACCTCGACGGTCCGCGCCGTCGACGCCGTGTCCGCCGGAACCAAGGTGGTCTCGGTGACGGCATCCGTGTTCTCAGTGGGATCGGCGGTGACGAGCGTGTCCGGATCGTCCGGTCCGGCCAGCGCCAGGACCGCCGCGGCACCGAGAGCGACAACTGCGACGAGACCGGCCATCGCACCGGCACGGTTGCGAACCTGTCGTCGTCGCGCGGTTGCCCAAACGCCGGCACGCGCCGAGTCGGTGTCGCCTGCATCGATCGACGCCGCGGCGTCGATCAATCCGAATCGGATGTCGTCATGGTCGGCCATGGCCGTCCTCCATCAGTTCTGCGAGTTGTGCGAGGGCGCGGCTCAGGCGGCTCTTCACCGTGCCCGGTGCGATGTCGAGGGCAGCGGCGAGTTGCGCCTCCGACCAGTCGAGGTAGTAGCGGCCGACCACAACGGTCCGGTGCTCGAGCGACAGTTGTCGGAGTGCGGCGATCAGCACGGCGTCCGTGTGAGGTGCGACCGGGGCGGCGGCGTCGACGGCGAGGCCGACCCGTTCCCGTCGAGTCTTGCGGCGACGCGAGCGCGCCCAGTTGAGACCGACCCGGTACACCCACCCGGAGGGGTTCGCGTACGTCGACACCTTCGGCCACCGTTGCAGCGCTCGGGCGAAGCCCTCGGCGGCCGCGTCCCGACCGAGCTCGACATCGCCGAGCGTCAGGGTCAGCGCCCGCACCATCTCGGTGTGGTGCTGCGCGAAGAACCTGTCGAAGTCGACTGCGGCGACCACGAACGTGCCGCCTGCCGCCTCTGCGTCGAACCCCACGTCCGCGATCGTCACACACACAAACGCACGAGCACGCCATTCGGTTCCCTCCCCGCCGAAATTCGCACCGGATCGTGCGCTCAGCGCAAGATCGGCTCCGAATTTCGGGGTTGTTGGACGGGTTGGTGGACGGGTTGGTGGGGGTGGGTTCGCGCGAGCGGGGTCAGGGCTGGGCGATCGGTCCGTAGAGCTCGGGGCGGCGGTACTTGGCGAAGTCGAACAGCGTGCCGGTGTACTGCTTGCACCAGTCGAGGTCGCACTCGGCGACGATCACTTCGTCGTCGTTCGTCTCGGCCTTCGCGAGCAGCTCGCCCGACGGGGCGAAGATCGAGGAGTCGGCGAGCGAGTCGACACCCTCCTCCAGCCCACCCTTGGCGACGCCGACGACGAACGTGCCGTTCTGGTACGCGCCCGCCGACATCACGAGCCCGTTGTGGAATCCCTGGAGCGGGTCCTGGCTGGGGTCGGGTGCGTAGTGCAGCGGGGTGTTGTAGCCGCACAGGATCAGTTCGACACCCTGCAGACCCATCAGCCGGTAGCTCTCGGGCCAGCGCCGGTCGTTGCAGATCATCATCCCGACGCGCCCACCGAACGCGTCCCACACGCCGAAGCCGTCGGGCGACGGTTCGAAGTAGTAGCGCTCGGCGTGCTGGAACGGCCGGTCGGGCTCGTTGGTCTCGTGGCCGGGGATGTGGACCTTCTTGAACGTGCCGACGATCGACCCGTCCCGTTCGACGAGTGTCTGGACGTTCCAGCGGTGCTGGGTCCCATCGGGGGCGTCCTCGAGCAGCGCGTACCCGAGACAGAACCCGATCTCGAGATGCCGGGCCTCGTCGAAGAGCGGTTGCGTCGCCGCGTTCGGCATCGAGCGTTCGTAGAAGTGGTCGGTGGTCGCGATGTCGTCGACGAACCAGCGAGGGAAGAACGTCGTGAGCGCGAGCTCGGGGAACACGACGAGATCGGCGCCTTGGCTCGCCGCTTCCTGGAGCAGCACGATCATGCGCTCGACGACCGAGTCGCGGTCATCGGCCAGCTGAACCGGCCCGAGCTGAGCTCCGGCCACGGTGACGATGCGAGTCATGTGGGCATTCTGGCAGCGACCTGCACGAGACGATGCCCCTGCGCATCGATCAGCCATGCGAGTCCCGGACGGGCCGGGATCACCGAACGTCGCGGCAGCGCCGCACCGAGCAGCTCCCCGTCGACCTCACCGACCGACGTCATGATCAACCCACAGCGGCTCCTCGTCAGATCGCGCACCCAATGGCCGTAGGCGACGCGCACCGCGTCGAGCCGCGCGGCCGCCATCACGGTCGCTCCGGGTCGTCGGCCTGCGACGACTGCGGCGAGGTGTCCGTCGGTATCGTCGACGCGATCGGCGTCGTCGACGACGATGAGCACCGCCGGTTCGCCTACACCGTCAGCGGGGTACGGCACGCGTTCGTCGAGCGGATGATGCCGATCGACGTGCACCACGTCGCCGGCCGGGTGGACCTCCCGCCACGCTCGTTCCAGCTGCCGCAGCGCCGTCGACTTCCCGGTGGCGGCGGCACCTCCGATGAAGACGTGATCACCCGCAGGCACCTGGAGCGCCGCGGGGAGCAGATCGTCGGCAGCCGTTCCGACGAGCAGGTCGCGGCACCCCGCATCGGCGACGAGGCAATCGGTGTCGACCACGGCCGGCAACACGCCGATCGCCGGCGGTCCCCAGCCGTCGGCGCGCCGCGGCAATCCGGCGAGCGACTCGGGGTCGAAGGCGACTTGCGCCGCGAGGCCCGACTCGACGAGGCACAGCCGTCCGGGAATCGCCGGAGGCGCCGGCGTGCGCAGGCCGGCGGCCCGTGCCGTCGACGGATCGTCGACGTGCAGGATCCAGCGCTCGCCTCCCGCGGCCGCGATCGTCGCCGGCGAACTGCCGTCGGTCGTCGCGCACGTGATGATGCCGACGGCGGGCCCCTCCCGCATGACCCGTTCGAGGTGTGCCGCCAGGTCGATGCGCTCGATCGACGACAGCGCGGCGCGAAGCACGTCGAGACCATCGACGATCAGGATCACCGTCGGGCGGCGCGCGTGATCGACGGTGCGTCGGTCGATGTCGTCGGTCAGGCGCCGCAGCAACCGGTCGAGTCGCTCCGCCTCGTTGCAGCGAACGACTCCGCCACAATGCGCGACGCCCGCGAGCGCGTCGAGCTTCGGTTCGCCCCGACCGTCGACGACATAGAGGTGCAGCTCGTCGGGTCCGTTGTCGCGCAGTCGCGCCGCGGCAAGTGCGATCGCCGTCGACGTCGTCCCCGAGCCGTGGGAGCCGATCACGACGAGATTGCCGCTCGTCCACTGCAATGGGCGACGGCGCTGTGTCGCCGGGTCGTCGACGACACCGACCGCCGACGAGTCGATGCCGAACTCCGCGGTGACGAGCGAACGATCGACCACGCTCGGCAACGGGTCGACCCAGGGGCGGCGCGGTGCGGCGATTCCGCCATGCTCCGCGGCCGCCACGACGGCGGCCACCAGCGCCTCGACCTCCGTGATCGTCGAGGGGGGCTGCGACCGAGCGACGCTGTGCCAGTCGACGGTCAGCCCGTCACTGGCCGACACGACCGCCCCGGTGCATGACGCCGCCTGGAACACCACGAGGTCGTCCGGCCCGAGTCGCAGGGCCGCCCGTCCCGGCGTGTTGCGGTGGAACGTGGCCGGGAGCCGATCATCGACCACGTCGAGAGCATCGGTGTGATCATGCACGCGCAACGCAATCCGCAGGTTCGTGTTCGCCCGGATCTCGTCGGTGACCACCCCCGCCGGGCGCTGGGTCGCCAGGAGCAGGTGCACGCCGAGGCTTCGACCGCGCTGGGCGATCCCGACGAGCGCCTTCAGGACGTCGGGCACGTCCTTGGCGAGCGTGGCGAACTCGTCGACGATCACCACGAGTCGCGGCAACGGTTCGGTCGCGTTGCGGCGGTACACGGTGAGATCGTCGGCACGTGCGTCGCGCAGGAGCCGTTCGCGTCGGCGAACCTCGGCGTCGAGGCTCACGAGCGCCCGCTCGGCCAGTCCGTCGTCGAGGTCGGTGACCAGTCCGACCGTGTGCGGCAGGCGCACGCAGGCATCGAACGTCGCGCCGCCCTTGAAGTCGATCAGCACGAACGACAGATGCTCGGGGCTCACCCGCGCCGCGAGCGAGACGACGAGTGTGCGCAGGAACTCGCTCTTGCCCGCACCCGTGGTTCCGGCGATCAGGCCGTGTGGGCCGTCTCGGACGAGGTCGATCTCGACGACGCCCTCCGCCGAGCGGCCGATCAGCGCCGCGAGCGCTGGGTCTGATCCGCCCTGGCTCCAACGACGAGCGATCGCGCCGGCATCGACAGGTCCGAGGAGATCGCCGAGATGCACGTCGCTCGGCGCGCCGATGGCGGTGTCCGCAGCGTCCTCGGGATCGATCAGCGGCGCCAGACGCCGGGCCACCATTTCGGCGACGGAGCGGGACACGCCTGCGAGGTGGATGCACGATTCGCCGAGCGACTCCTGACTTCTCCAGTGGCCCAACCCGCTCGGTCCCAGTTCGAGCACCCGGTCACACACCGCAGGGGCGCTGACCGTCGAGGGGGTGACGACGATGCAGCGCGCCGACGTCGCATCGAGGAAGCGGCGCAGCGCTCCGGTACGGATCGCCAGGGCGGCAGGGACGTCGGTGACCACGAGCGTCGCCCTCCGGTCGGCGACCGTCAGCTCGGTGAATGCAGACCGGTCCCCCGGTTCGATGACCACCGTGTCGGACATCCCGTGCGGCAGCCAGGCAGCCCACGACCATTCGTCGGCCGCCATGGTCACGATCACGAGACGCAGGTCCGCGGGCCCGTGCGCGGCAGCGAGTTGCACGATGATCGAGCGGGCGACGGCGATCCCCGCGGCGGTGTCGCCGTGCAGCGCGATCACACGACCGGACGGAAGCTCGAGTGGGACGGCGACGTCGCTGAGACGCTCGCAGCGTTCGAGCGCAGCGAGATGGTCGGGAGGAAGTCCCTGACGTTCGTCGGCACCGATCGGGATCGCCCGACGAACAGTCCCCTGCCCGAGGGTGACGACGAGCGGGTCGTGTTCGCCGATCCGCCGTGCCCAGACACGCTGCTCCCATTCGCGGGTCGCCCCGCAGTCGACGAGATCGACGACCGATCGATGGCTGATGCGATGGTGGCGCGCAGCCGTGGCATGCGCCGCCTCGAGCTGCTCCACGAACCGCGCGGTGTCGCGCCGGTGGGCAGCGTCGGCCCGACGCCGGCGGCGTCTCGAACCGAGTGCACCGACCGCCCAGGTGGCGAGCGCGGCAGCAGCGCCGATCGCGGCGAAGAGGGCGAACATCGCCTGACCGAGCACCACGGCCATCAACCCGGCGCCGGCGACCGTGACCCCCGCGCCGACGAGGCCTCCGAGCGGCGGTGGCCGATGGTCCGGGGGCGGTTCGGGCACGGCGATCTCGGCGATCTCTGTTCGCACCTCCATGGTGGGGCCGCGCCGCACGACGCGTCGCCAGGGATCGCGTTCCGAGTGGACGATGCTCCCACCTGCTGTTGCTGCTGTGCCGTTCGCCGCACGGTTCGCCGGCGTCGGGTCGTTGCCGAACTCCAGGCGGCTGGACCCGATCTGGAGTGATCGGCCGGGCTCGATCGGCTGCGCCGGCGAACAGGGCATCGTGTCGATGCGCGCCGTTACGCGACCGGTCAGCTGGGTGAACGCGATCCTGCCCGCGGCGTCGACGTCGAGTACCCCGTGGTGGAGCTCGACATCCGGATCGTCGACATGGACGTCCGCCGTCGCGGAACGGCCGACGACATGGCGCCCGCTCGTGAGCGGCCGCCAAGGGACACACGAGGGCCCGGCCACGATGGAGACCCCGAGGACCCCGCCGACACCGACGACCCCGTCGCAGTCAGGGACCGCGGGGCTTCGGGTCGCGATCGACGAGCCGACACGCAAACCGGAGTCGACGAGCGCCGTCGCCGACGGCCGATGTTCGCCGTCGATCCACAGACCACACTCCGGGTCGGCGCCGATCGCTCCGGCAAGGCCGGCCACGTCGTCGGTCGCGGCGTGAGGGCGAACGGTCGCCCGCCGATCGTCGATGGTGACGTCGCAGGACGCGATCGGCTCGGTTGGTGATGTCTGGCGTTGCTCCACGACCGAGAGTGGGCGCCGCAGACGACTCGACGGCAACGATTCCTGCGACGGCGGACATCATCACGAAAACGTGCGCTGAGCAGGGACGGTGAGTCGATCAACCGTGATCACAGCGACCGGGTTCTCCGCCGCGCACATGTCGGTGGCCGCGCCGGTGAGACGTGCGGTGAGGCCGTCTCGCGATCGTGCCCGCCATGACTGCCGCCGACACGCACTTCTCATTCCGGCTCGACACCGAGTGGGCCCATCTTCGCAGCGCCCGTCGCAGCCTGCAGCGAGCCCGCTCGTGGGCAGCCGACGATCCCGCACACCCGCTCGCCCGGCTGGTCGGCGACACAACCGACCTCGACGTCGTGATCAGTGCGACGCAGCGCGGGGTGTCGCCGGCGGGGTCCGACGACCTGATCCTGCTGCGTCTCGTCGAACTCGCCCGCCACGACGAACTCGCCGGGCGGATCGTGATCCAGCGGCTGCTCCCCGGCCTGATCAGCCAGGCCGTCGGCTATCGCGACTTCCACGAGACGATCGATCCGATCGAGGTCGTGGTGCCGGCCGCCTGGCTCGCACTGCGCGCGTTCGACACCGAGCGGCGTCGACGTCAGGTCGCGGCGTCGCTCATCTCCGATGCGATCTACACCGCATTCCGCGCCCCGCTGCGCCGCCGATCCGCGACCGAGGAGGTCAGGTCACCGGACCGATTCATGCAGCTCGACGGACGGATCGAGTCGACGAGTGCGTTCGAGGAACTCGCCGTCGTCGTCCGCGACGCTCGCCGAGCGGGCGTCCCCGCGGTCGACATCGACCTGCTGCGCCGGCTCGTCCAATTGGAATCCCCCAGCCTGGTGGCGCACGAGCGCGACGTGACGCCACGCACGATCCGCAACCACCGCGACCGCGCCGTCGATCGCGTCCGCGCCGCTCTCGCGGTCGCCGCGTGACGTCAGGGGTGCTGAGTGAAGTTGGGGTGGCGCTTCTCGAGGAATGCCGCGAACCCCTCCTGGGCGTCGGCGATCATCGCCGCACTCGCCATGGCATCGATGGCGGTCTCGTAGGCCTCGGGTTGGTCGAGGCCTGCCTGCGCGTAGAAGGCGCGCTTGCCGAGCGACTTCGACAGGGCGCTGCCGCGGGTCGCGCGTCCGATGAGGTCGGCGACGGCGGCATCGAGTTCCTCGTCGGGTACCGCGCGGTTGATCAGGCCCCAGTCGGCCGCGGTCGCGGCGTCGATCACGTCGCCGGTGAGCGCCATCTCGAGTGCACGTTTGCGTCCGATGTTCCTGGAGACGGCAACGAGCGGGGTGTGACAGAACAGCCCGCCCTTGCCACCGGGAATTGCGAAGCCGGCCGACTCGGCGGCGATCGCGAGGTCGCAGGTGGCGACGAGCTGACAGCCCGCGGCCGTGGCGAGCGCGTGCACACGGGCGATCACCGGCTGGGGGATGCCCTGCACGGTGTCCATCATGTAGGTGCACACCTCGAACAGCCGCTGCGCGTCGTCGAGGCTGGCGCCGGCCATGTCACCGAAGTTGTGACCGGCCGAGAACACCGGCCCGTTGGCCGCGAGCACGACACCGAGGGCGTCAGTCGCGCCGACTTCCTGCAGGGTGTCGGTCAGCTCGATCATCACGTCGAGCGCCAGTGCGTTGCGCTTCTCGGGTCGGTTCAGGGTGATCGTGGTGATGTCGCCGTCACGGTCGACCAGCAGGTGCTCGTACGTCATGGACCGAGTCTCGCGCCACGGCGCGGAATGTGACGATCGGTGTCGGACCGCATTCGAGACAGGGGTACCGTGCCGCGATGGCTTCCGACAGCTACCCCGCCCAACGCGAGCGAGCCGAGCTCTGCGATCTCTTCGCCGAGGTCGGCCCCGACGCACCCACCCTGTGCGGTGACTGGACGACCCGCGATCTCGCTGCCCATCTCGTGGTTCGTGAGCGCCGGCCCGACGCGGCAGTCGGCATCGTGGTGCCGAAGGCGGCGGGCTACACCGACAAGGTGCAGGCCGGTGTCGCCGAAGCGGAATGGGACGATCTGATCGAGTCGGTGCGTTCCGGTCCGCCGATCTGGTCGCCGACCAGGCTCGCGGCGATCGACAAGGCGACCAACACGATCGAGTTCTTCGTTCACCACGAGGACGTCCGACGCGCCGGCGACGGTTGGCAACCGCGCGAGCTCGATGCCGATCTCGACGAGGCGCTCTCCTCGATGCTGTCGAAGATGGCGAAGCGCCTCGTGAAGTCGTCGCCCGTCGGCATCGTCCTCGAGCCGACAGGCCGTCCCAGCATCGTGGCCAAGCAGGCGGAGCCGTCGGTGACGGTGAGCGGCGCGGTCGGCGAGCTGGTGCTGTTCGCGTTCGGCCGCCAGGCGCACAGCCGTGTGGATCTGGCAGGCGACGACGCTTCGGTCGCCGCGGTGAACAGCGCGTCGTTCGGGATCTGATCGGCGATCGCGATGGCGGACCGTGACTTGACGAACGCCGTGGTCGCCGTCGTCGGAGCGACCGGCGGCCTCGGCGGGGCTGTCGTCGAGGTGCTCGCCGGGCGTGGGGCACGCGTCGTGCGTGCCGGTCGCTCCGGAGCGGTCGATGTCGAGGTCGACGTTCGAGACAACACCGCCGGCGATGTCCTGGTCGATCACTGCATCTCGCTCCATGGACGCCTCGACGGAGTGATCGTCGCGGCCGGCATCGTTGCGTTCGGCGACCTGGTCGACACCGACGACGTGGTGATGGAGGAACTCTTCCTGACCAATGCGCTCGGTCCGATGTGGTTGGCGAAGCGAGTGCAACCGTCACTTCGCGACACCCAGGGATTCTTCGTCAACATCTCCGGTGTGGTCGCAGAGTCACCGATGCCCGGCATGGCTGCATACTCGGCCTCCAAGGCGGCCGCCGCGGCTGCGATGGAGTCGATCCGACGCGAGTTCCGGCGTGCGAAGGTCCAGGTGCTCGACGCCCGTCCTCCCCACACCGAGACCGGCTTGGCCACCCGCCCGCTCGCCGGTGTGGCACCACAGATGCCGGTGGGCCTCGCCCCGCGGATCGTCGCCGAGCGAATCGTCGTGGCCGTGGAACGAGGCGAGGCGATCGTCGAGTCGAGCGCGTTCAGCTCGTAGCCAGGTGCGCCGCGTCGAGATGGGCGTGCACATGGCGGGTGAGTACCCCCGTCATCGCATCGTCGGTCATGGTCTCGTAGCGCGAGAGGAACTCGAGCGCTTCGAACTGGAACATCACGTCGAGGGCCGCGACAACCAGCTCGCGGTCGGCCGGATCGACCAGCGCGAGTTCCGGCGCGAACTGCTCCTCGAGTTGACCCTGCAGATACGTGCGCACGTTGTCGAATTCGGCGAGCACCGCGGGCTCGGTCACGCTGCGGCGCATGGCGTGCCGGGTGAGCGGCGCCAGTTGGCGATACGCGGCGAGGCGCGTCGTGATGAAACGGGCGATCCGATCGTCGAGTGTTCCTTCGCCGATGCGCTCGATGTCCAAGATCAGCCAGGCTTCACCCATGACGCGACTGATGGCGGCGAGCATCAGCTCGGTTCGATCGTCGAAGTAGCGGTACACCGATCGGTACGACACCCCGGCGTGCTCGGCGATCCGCTCGACGGACGGCTCGTCGTCGCCGAGCCGAGCGAGATCGATCAGCGCGTCGAGCACCGCATCACGGTTGCGGTTCCGACGAGCCGTCCGCCCGTCGATGACTTCGGTCGCGTTCACGCCCGTCGAGTGTAGATCCGCATCGCGGCGGGCGGGCCGCACGCACGGCTCACCCGATGCGCCGCCAGGATGGCCTCCGGGTTTCGGTCGCTTCGAGGCTGAGCAAGTTGTTTCGTCAGTTAGCCTCCTGCCGATGCTGAGCCGCCGTGTTTCTCTGTCCGTTGTGGTCGCCGCGGCGCTGGTCGTCGCTTCGTGTGGAAGCGACGACACCTCGTCGAGCAGCACCGAGTCGGTGGCTCCGACAACCGAGGCGACCCCGCTCGAAAGCGTGGTCACGACGGAGACGCCGTCGGAGACGACCGATTCGATGGTCGACACCACCGATGGAGGTGGCGCGGTGGTCGACCAGGCGGCGATCGATGCCGCCGCGGCCGCCTTCTTGGCCGACCAGGCAGCGCAGGGAGTCACCGCGTTCTATGTCGCGATCTCCGATCCGGTCGCCGGAGAGTTCTCGTCGGCCTACGGCGACGCGTCGGTGGACGGGCCGGCGGCGACGCTCGACGACAACTTCCGGATCGGCAGCATCTCGAAGACCGTGACGGCCACCGTCATCCTCCAGCTCGTCGACAGCGGCGACCTCGCACTCGACGACACGGTCACCGACCTCCTTCCCGATCTGGCCGCGGAACATCCCGAGATCGCGGACCTGACCGTCAAGCAGCTCCTGAACATGACGAGCGGCATCTCCGACTACCTCAACAAGGTCGACACCGTGGTGCCGGTGATCGTCGAGGACCCGTCGACGGTGTGGGCTCCCGAGCAGCTGGTCGCAGCGGGTGTTGCGGCCGGGGTCGATGAAACACGTCCGCCCGGATACTCGACGACGAACTTCATCATCTTGCAGATGATCGCGGAGGCGGTGACCGGCTCGTCACTCCAGGACCTGATCGCTCAGCGTGTGACCGGTCCCCTGGGTCTCGACACCATGTATCTGCCCCCGAACGACGACACGACGTTGCCCGACCCGGCCACCCACGGCTACATCGACGGCAGCTGCGTCGCCGAGTTGGCCGAAGACGGTGCGACGATCGATCCCGGCACCGACACGACGGACTGGAACGCCTCGTACGGTCAGGGTGGCGGTGGCATGACCTCGACGATCGCCGACCTGCTGGGCTGGGCGGAGAGCGGCGTCGGCAACAGCCTGCTCGAGCCGGCGACGGCCGACGAGCGCCTCACCTCGTTCGAGCTCCTCGCCGAGGGCTTCTTCTACGGTCTCGGGGTCATGGAACTCGATCCGTGGTTCGGCCATGAGGGCGAGGCGATCGGCTGGGAGGCATTCGCTCTCACCAACCCCGACTCCGGGGTGTCGATCGCGATCGCAGGAAACGGCTGCGGCGGCCTGATCACGGGCTTCGCCAGCTTCATCAGCGCGCTCTACCCCGACGCACCCATCGGGTAATCGACAGCGGCCGACGTAACACACAACAGCGGCGTGCCTCCCCAGGGGCTCGAACCCTGAACCAATGGATTAAAAGTCCACTGCTCTACCATTGAGCTAGAGAGGCGGGACCGGCGCGATTCGCGGGAGAAAACCCCGTTGAACCGTCCGCGCCGGATTGCGGTTGGCCATCGTAGGGCCCGCAAACGGACGCGCCGACTTCGATCGGCCGATCGGCCGCCGGCGAGTGTCAGCGCGTCGATGCCCTGGTTCGGATGACGTCGATCTGGGCTCGTGTCTGTGGCGCGGGCTCGTGCGCCTTGCGAGTGAC
>JAHENF010000041.1:7196-21966 GCA_024643255.1 Ilumatobacteraceae bacterium | reverse complement strand
ACCGAGGTCGCCGGCCTGCTCGCGCGGACGATCGGCTGGTTGTGCGAGGGGCAGATCGAGGAGCTCCGTCACACCTACGACGTCACCCGTCCGGAGTCGAGCTACCTCGCGTCGATTCACGGCAAGACGGCATCGTTGTACGGCACGGCGGCGCGCATCGGCGGGATCGCGGCCGGCCACGACCGGCCGCTGATCGATGCGCTCACCGACTACGGCAACAGCTACGGCATGGTGTTCCAGATCGTCGACGACATCTTGGACATCACCGCCACCGACGAGCAGTTGGGCAAGCCGGCCGGCCACGACATCGTCGAGGGCGTCTACACCCTGCCGGTGCTGCGAACGCTCGCCCTCGAAACGTCGGCTGCCGCGGAACTCGCCGATCTGCTCGGCTCGCCGCTCGACGCCGCCAAGCAGGACAAAGCACTCGGGATCCTGCGCTCGAACGACGGCCTGGCGTCGGCGATCGAAACCGCGCAGTCCTACGTCGATCGAGCCGTCGCCGCGTGCGACGACTTCCCCGACTCCGCGGCGACGGAGGCACTCCGTGCCGCGCCGACCGCGTTGATCGCGTCGGTCTCGGTCGCCGCCTGACCGCTCGTCACGACGCCGACCGCGTCGGCCTCACCAGTTGGGAGCGAACTTCGCGATCGTGTTGGCGATCGCGTAGGCCCGTTCGGCACCGCCGGGTCGCTGGTCGCGAAGTTCGTTGGCCGCGATCCGCAGGACGGCACCCATCGCCCGGTCGCTGTGCAGGCCCAATCGGAGCGCTGGTCGCAGGATGATGGGTCGCCCGAGGAATCTCGCGCTCAGACGGCCGACCTTGTCGAACTGACCGATCGCGTCGGAGAGCATCGTCGGGTATCGCTGCAAGCTGGTCGAGTTGCCGGTCGTCAGTGCCTCGTCGAGGACCTCGGCGACGAGGCGACCGCTCATCAGCGCCGCGTCGACCCCGTCGCCGTTGAAGGGGTTCGCCAACCCCGCAGCGTCGCCGGCGACGAGGAAGGTCGGACCCATCTTCGGGCTGACCGATCCGCCGAGCGGGATCCGGAATCGAGTGGGGGCCTTGAGTGTGGCCGAGGGGTTGAACTCCCAACGCTCGGCGATGCGGCCGGCGAAGGCGTCGAGCAGCTTCAACGCGTTGACGCCGCGCACGTCGCGATACGTCGACAGCACAGCGACACCGACGTTGATCGTTCCGTTGCCGAGCGGGATCACCCAGCCATATCCGGCGATCGGGTTGCCGGCGGCGTCGGGGATGCCGAGCACGGACTCGATCCACGAGTCCGCGCTGCGCGGGCTCGCGAAGTAGGTCCGCGTCGCGATGCCGTAAGGCCAGTTGCGGTGTCGGGTCGTACCGACGGCGCGCCCGAAGCTGCTGTTGGCGCCGTCGGCGACGACGAGGAAGCGTGAGCGAACGGAATCGACACGAGGAAGACCGGCCGCGAGTTCGGGATCCGCGGCCAGGCCGGCGCCGCGTACGAAGCCGCGCTCGACGATCGGGCCGGTCGCCTCGTGACCCATGAGCACCCTGGCCCCCGCGTCGGTGGCATGGCGTCGAAGTTCGGTGTCGAGCACGTCGCGTCGCAGCGCAACCGCATGGCTCGGGAGGTCGGCATGGTCCGGCCACGGCACCATGGCCTCGTGGCGTCCGTGCACCATGCGTACGCCGTTGAGTCGGTGCCCACCGAGTTGCATCGGGTCGATGTCGAGCAGTGCCAACTCGCGTAACGCCCGCGGGGTCAGCGCGTCGCCACACGCCTTGTGTCGTGGAACCGGCCGCTTCTCGACGACGGTGACCTCATGGCCCGCTTGCGCCAACCAGTAGCCGACCGATGCCCCGGCGGGACCACCGCCGACGACGAGGACGTCGGTGTCCAGCGAGTGATCCGCTCAGCCGGCCGGTGAACCGGCAACGGGTGCGGGTCCGACCGGGATGATCGCGACGTCGCCGATCGTCGGGGCGTCCGGGCTCGTGAAGTCGTACTCGCCTGTCTCGATCGCGTCGAACACGGGTGCGCCGGGGGCACACCAGGCCGCGTACTCGGCGGCCCATTCGGTGCTCGTCGGGTCGGCCCCACCGAGGGTGTAGCGCTCGTGACAGATGACGGCGACGATCTCGTCCTGCGTCAGCTGCGAACCGAAGGCTGGCATCACGCCACGGGCGCCAGCGATGTGCGGTCCGCCCGGTCGGTCGGGGTTGCCGTAGATCTCGACGCCGGCGGCATTGAAGCCTTCGGTGCCGTAGTAGACGTAGCGGATCTGGTCTTCGATGTGCGGGAACGTCTGCAGGACGGACTGACCCTCGAAGGGGTAGCCGACGCCGCCGCCGCCCGCTGCGCCGTGGCAGCTCGCGCAGTTGCTGTACACCTCGCTGCCGGTACCGAGCGGACCGGCGATGACCACCGGAGGCTCGGTGATGGCGCGGACGTACATGAAGCCCCACACCGGCATCAAGCTGAGTGTCGCCATGGCCCAGAAGGGGATCTTCTTGCGACGCTTCGCCGCCTGGACGTAGACGGGTTCGGGCGCAGGAGCGGGAGCGGCGACCGGCGCGGGAGCAGCGGTGCGCGGCGCGGGGCCGGTGGCCGCCGGGGCGGCTGCAGCGGCCGTCGTCGCCGGGGTCGAGCTCGTCGTGGTCGCCGGTGCGCTCTCGCTCGTCGCGGCGTCGTCGCCACCGCCGATGGCGGAGCGTCGCTCGCGCGACCGCTTGAGGAGATGTTCGGGAATCTCGGTCACTGCGTGGATGATAGATGGATCTGGCCGCGAACCGGGAATCTGTCGCGCCGAAAGCGCGACGGGAGTGTCGGGAACTAATGCACAACCTGGCGTGACCATCCGACTCGCGTGCCAGACTTCGTATCTCGCACGCTGACGACTACAGTTCCTCAGCAATGTCCCGGGTGCAGTCACGGCTGTGCGCCGGGTACCGACGCAGATCCACCACGACAGGAACACATCGCACATGATCGGAATCGCCGTACTCGAATGGCCCCTGATGAATCAGGCGTTCCTCGTGTCGTTCTTCGCGACGTTGGTGCTGACCCTGGCGATCATTCCGTTCGGCAAGCGTCGCCCCGTCGACCGGCCGCTGCTGTGGGGTGAGGCGCTGCTCGCCTCCGTCTACATCTTCGCCGTGCTGTTCCTCGCGTTCGGTGTGGTGCCCCACCAGTTCATCGACCATGCCGACAAGGACCTGGGCTGGTCGCGGGACAAGCTGCTCTACGGTCCCGGTGGGATCCTCAAGCCGGTGTCGGCCGGCGGCTGGAACCCGATCACGCTGCAGTATCAGGCAGTTCGCGACATCGGCGTCGTGGTCCTGCACCTCATCTTCTTCGGCATCTTCATCTTCCTCGCCGTCTGGTGGCAGAAGCGTGGCGACGTCAAGCCGAAGGAACTGCCGACCTCCACCTACGGACGCCCGCTGGTGAAGAAGGCCTGATCGATGGCACGTACCGACGCCAATCCTCCATTGATGCCATTCACCGACGCGTACACGTTGGTGGAGGTCGACGCGGACTACCTGACCAAGGCTGTCAAGCCGAAGCAGTTCATCCACATCGACCAGACCGAGTGCATCGCCTGTGAGGGGTGTGTCGACATCTGTCCGTGGAAGTGCATCCACATGGTGTCGACGTCCGCCGTCGTCGAGGCCGACGGCACCGAGATGCCGGGCACCGACCCGTCGGACGCCTTCATGTTCACCATCGACGACGACATCTGCACCCGATGCGCCCTGTGCGTCGACCGGTGCCCCACCGGCGTCATCATTCTCGGCAAGGCGGGCACCGCAACCGCTGCCGGCAATTCCCACGTTCGAACCAACAACCACGGCTACGGCTACGGCATGAGGCTCTGAGAGAACCATGGCAAAGATCATCGACGACAAACCCCGCCCCACCGTCAAGGACCGTGTGAACACCGCGGTTGGTGACGTGCAGGGCAGCCAGGCCTGGAGTTCGATCTTCCGGCCGGGCTCGATCTTCCGCAAGGGCTACACCGACAGCCCGCGCAACCGCAGCTACGTGATCATGAACTCGGTGCTCTACCACCTGCACCCGGTCAAGGTGAAGCGTCACGCCGTCAAGGTCAGCTACACGCTGTGCCTGGGCGGACTCAGCTTCTTCCTGTTCATCCTGTTGACCGTGACGGGCATCTTCCTGATGTTCTTCTACCGACCCGAGGCGACCGCCGCGTGGAACGACATCCAGAACCTGCAGACGTCGGTGACGTTCGGGTTGTTGGTGCGCAACATGCACCGATGGGGCGCGCACCTGATGGTGCTCGCGGTCTTCTTGCACATGGCGCGTGTCTTCTATCACGGCGCGTACAAGCCGCCCCGCGAGTTCAACTGGGTGATCGGCGTGATCCTGCTGACGCTGACGCTGCTGCTGTCGTTCACCGGCTATCTGTTGCCGTGGGACCAGTTGGCACTGTGGGCCGTCACCGTGGGCACCAACATGATGGGCTACACGCCGGTGTTCGGCCAGGAGGTCAGGTTCGTCCTGCTGGGCGGTGCCGAGATCGGCTCGGAAACACTGTTGCGATGGTACGTGTTGCACGTGTTGTTCCTGCCGTTCGTGATCGTGATCTTCATGGCGATCCACTTCTGGCGTGTCCGTAAGGACGGCGGAATCTCGGGTCCGTTGTGAGTGCGACTTTCGACTGGAGTGAGGTGAACGATGACTGAGATCCCCGAACATCTCCTCAAGCGGGCTGCCGCTGCGCGGGAGAAGTCGGCTGAGGCCGCACCGGCGGCCGAGGCGCCCGCTGAGGCCGCCGCGCCGTCTGATTCGCGTATCCCCGAAGCACTGCTGCAGCGCAGCAAGGCCGCCAAGGCCGCCAAGGCCGGCGGCGACGCCGAGGCGCCGAGCGCCGGTGGTGCCGTCGCAGTCGCCGAGAAGGTCGGCGCCGTTGTCGCCGCCGCCCCGGCCGGGGGCGGCGTGCCGATCGGGGCCGGCCCTGGCGGGCACACCCAGCGATTGCTGACCGTCGTCAAGTCGGGCTCGATCCAAGACGTCAAGGCCACACCCGTCGACAAGGTCCACACGTGGCCGCACCTGCTCGCAGCGGAGTTCGTCGCCGCGTTGGCGATGACGGTGTTCGTCACGATCTTCTCGGTCTTCGTGCACGCGCCGCTGCTCCAGCTCGCCAACACGAACCTGACCCCGAACCCCTCCAAGGCGCCCTGGTACTTCCTCGGCCTGCAGGAGCTGCTCACGACGTTCCACCCGATGGTCGCCGGCGTGACCCTGCCCGGCGTCGGGTTGATCGCGCTCATCCTCGCGCCCTATCTGGACCGTAATCCTTCCAACAAGCCCGAGGATCGCAAGTTCCTCTACGGGTTGTTCACGGTGTTCCTGATGTTCTGGGCCGTTCTCGTGCTCATCGGATCGTTCTTCCGTGGGCCCGGCTTCAACTTCGTCCTGCCGTGGGTCGAAGGTCTGTTCTTCGAACTGTGAGACTGCGAAAGGAGACCCCCCAGTCATGAGTACTGCAGCAGTCATAGCCATCGCCATCGGTGTCGTCGTCGTGCTCGGCGCGATCTCGTTCTTCACCCTCGCTCGGCGCAGCGACGTCCGCGGTGCGGGCGCCCTGTCGGGCGAGACAGTGCAACGCGACCGTGCCGCCCGCAAGCAACACGATGGTGTCGTGGACGCGCCGACCGCGTCCGAGGTCGAGGCCGCCGGTGTCGCTGCGCGCAGCACCGCCGTCGAAGTGCGGCCGCAAGCCGAGGTGGTCGAGTGGACCCCGCCCGATCCAGAGATGATCGGCGTCACCCGCCGTCAGTTCTTCAACCGCGCCACCGTGTCGCTGATGGGCGTCGGCATCGGCGCCTTCGCGGCCGCTGCGTTCGTGGCGTTCCTCTGGCCGAGCGGCACGGGCGGCTTCGGCGGCCTCGTGACCGTCGGCAAGGTCGACGCCATCAATGCCGGCATCAAGCAGGGCAACGGGTTCTTCTACGTTCCCGAGGCCCGCTCGTGGATCACGGCCTATCCGGCCGATGCACTGCCGCTCGCCGAGACCGTCTACGTCGAGTCGCTCCTCGTCACCATGCGCGACGGATACACGATCATGAGCCAGAAGTGTCCGCACCTCGGATGTCGCATCCCGCAGTGCAACACGAGCCAGTGGTTCGAATGTCAGTGCCACGGTTCGCAGTACAACCGCAACGGTGAGAAGAAGGCCGGGCCGGCGCCACGCGGCATGGATCGCCACCCGGCGACGATCTCGACGGCGGGTGTGCTCACGATCAACACGGGCGTGAAGGTCGCCGGTCCCCCGATCGGAACCAACACGACCGGTCAGGAAGCCGAAGGCCCGCACTGCACCGGTGGCGAGGGGAAGCACTGATGCTCGTCGCTCTCACGACCACGACGATCGGCATCATCGGCCTCGTCGTCATCGTCGGCGGATGGATCGTCTACGGCCTGTTCAACGTCGCAGCGGGACGCAAGGAGGTCGGCTCGGAGATCGAGCTGGCACCGAACCGCAAGCCCTACTACGACGACGAGACCCTCGAGGGTCCGCGACTCGAGCGCGTCCAACTGTGGGGCGTGCTGCTCCTCGCCGTCACCGTGATCGTCCTGCCGCTCTACTGGATGTTCGAGCCGAGCCGGCAGGCCGGCGCCCAGGAGGGCTGGGACAACCGGTTCGCGAGTTGGGGATCACAGCTGTTCGCGCCGACCGCCGAAGGCGGGTTCAACTGCGCGGGTTGTCACGGCGGCATGCAGGCCGTCGGCGGTGAAGCACCGTTCACCGTGACCGATCCGGTCACGCAGGAAGTGCAGGCCGTGAACTGGAAGGCACCCGCACTCAACACCGTCTTCTACCGTTTCGACGACAGCGAGGTCCGGTTCATCCTGAACTACGGCCGTCCGTTCTCGCCGATGTCGCCATGGGGCCTCGTCGGCGGTGGACCCATGAACACCCAGCAGATCGACAACCTGATCGCCTATCTGCACAGCATCCAGATCCCGCGTGAGAACTGCGCCGAGGGCGAAGACCCGCTCGGTTGTTCGTCGGGCAACCTGCCCGCCACCATGCAGGCCGAGATCCAGACCGCCGCCGAGAAGGCAGTCACCGACGGCAAGGCCGACACGGTCGGCGAGGCGCTGTTCAACCTCGATCTGGCGAGCGGCGCCTACAGCTGCGCCCGCTGCCACACACTGGGGTGGAGCTACGGACAGCCCACCGTGTCCGGCCAGGGTGCGTTCGGCTGGAACCTCACCGGCGGCTCGGTGAACAATCACTTCGCCAACCAGTCCGAGCTCACGCAGTTCGTGAAGAACGGCTCCGAGTACGGCAAGCTGTACGGTCGCAACGGACAGGGCTCCGGAAGGATGCCCGGGTTCGGGAATCTGCTCACCAACGAGCAGATCGACGCCATTCTCGAGTACGTACGGAGCTTGTGACACATGTCGTTGTTGGCAATCGGATGGGAGCCGGAACTTCGCGGCCTGCTCACGGTCATCATCGGCGTCGTCATCCTGTGCGGAAGCGTCTACGGGATCATGGCGACGAACGTCGGCTCACGCCTCGCGTTCCTCGTGGCGATCACCGGCCTGGCCGGCTGGATGATGCTGATGGGCGCAGTCTGGATGATCTACGGCATCGGCCTGCGCGGGCCCGATCCGACCTGGCAACCGGTGGCAGGCTCCGCGGTGCTGCAGGACGTCAACGCGCTCGGCGCAGCAGGCGTGCTCGATCCCAATGCGGTCGTTCCCGACGGCAGCACCCCGGCTGAGTCTGCTGACGTCGTTCGCTCGACGTTCCTCGACCAGGACTGGACCGTGCTCGACAAGGCATCGCCGGCGTTCGGTCAGGCACAGGCGGCGGCCACCGAGATCCTCGTCGAGGAAGAGGCATTCGCTGCCGGACAGTTCGAGATCGTCGAGGTCTTCGACACCGGTGGCAACCGCTACCCGAAGATCAACGACACGCTCGACTTCCTCGCCTTCCGCCACGAGCCGCACTACGTCGTGGCCGAGGCGGCGGCGTTCGTGCCGGTGCGCAACGAGCCCGGCCGTGCCCCCGTCCGTCCGGAGATCGACGAGAATCGGCAACGTGAATACGTGTACATGGTGCGCGATCTCGGCGCCCGTCGCCAGCCGCCGGCGGTGCTGATGATCGGGGCCGGAGCGATCTTCTTCGCGCTGTGCTACCTGCTCAACCGCCGTGACCGCAATCGCAAGGTCAATCTCGCCCAGCCGCTGCCGGCTGTGAAGTCCGAGGCCGTTGCCCCACGCGAGAAGGTCGACGCCGGCGTCTGACCATGTCTCAGTACCTTCCGATCGTCGTGTTGTTCATCCTCGCCGTGTTGTTCGGCGTGCTGAGCTTCGCGGCATCTCGACTGCTGGCGCCGCGCCGCCCGTCGATCGCGAAGGAGGCACCCTACGAATGTGGCATCGTGCCGAGCCGTGAACCGCCAGAGCGATTCCCCGTCAGCTTCTACATCGTGGCGATGCTCTTCATCATGTTCGACATCGAGATCATCTTCCTGTACCCCTACGCCGTCTCGCACACGGCGCTCGGGACCTACGGGTTCCTCGCCATCCTGGCGTTCTCGGTGGTGTTCTTCGCCACGTTCGTCTACGAGGTCGCCCGTGGCGGTCTCGACTGGGGCCCGCTGCAGCGTGGTCGCACGTTCACCGTCGACGCGGCGATGGTGTCTCCCGAACGAACCATGACATCGACGATTCGTCGTGTCGGTACCGATGGCCGTCTGCCGGCGCCGGGTACCGAAGAAGCCGCATAGCGAGACAGGAGTCATCAGCATGGGCATCGTCAACGATGTGCGCGACGACGGCCTGGGTGGCCTGTCGCACAACGTCATCACCGGAAAACTCGAAGATCTCGTCAACTGGTCGCGAGCGCGCTCGTCGTGGCCGGCCTCGTTCGGCCTCGCTTGCTGCGCGATCGAGATGATGGCGACCGGCGCCGCGCACTACGACATCTCCCGCTTCGGCATGGAGGTCTTCCGCGCCTCGCCCCGTCAGGCCGACATCATGATCGTCGCCGGCCGCGTGAGCCAGAAGATGGCGCCCGTCCTGCGTCAGGTGTACGACCAGATGATGGAGCCCAAGTGGGTCATCTCGATGGGCGTGTGCGCATCGTCGGGCGGCATGTTCAACAACTACGCGATCGTCCAGGGCGTCGACCAGGTCGTGCCGGTCGACGTGTACGCGCCGGGGTGCCCACCGACGCCCGAGACGCTGATCCACGCGATCGAGACGCTGCACGGCCTGATCGAGACCAACCAGATCATGAAGCGTCGCTCCGAGACCGGTGCCGGAGCGAACGTGCACGTCGAATACGTCGAGTCGGCGGGCATCCCTGTCCTGCTCGGGGCCCGGCCGACATGAGCGAGACCGTCGAACTCCACGGGTGTCCGGTCGTCGACTCGCTCGGGCAGACCGTCGTCCACGTGCCACGCGAGGCGTACCTCGACGTGGTCAAGGCCCTCGCCGACGATGGCTACACGATGTGCGTCGACCTCACGGGTGTCGACTACCTCGAGCGTCCGGCGCGGACACTGCCGGCCGGCATCGCCGCCGAGCGCTTCGAGGTCGTGGTCAACCTGCTCGACATGCGCGCACGGCGCCGTCTGCGTCTGCGTGTCCAGGTGCCGGCCGAGGACGCCGTGCTGCCCACGCTGTTCGATCTCCATCCGGGCACGGAGGCGATGGAACGCGAGGTGTTCGACATGTTCGGCGTTGCCTTCACCGAGCATCCCGATCTCACCCGCATCCTGATGCCCGAGGACTGGATCGGCCATCCGCTGCGCAAGGACTATGACGTCGGGCGGATCCCGGTGCAGTTCAAGGGAGCGAATTCCTGATGGCCACCGACTTCTACGAACGGTCGGTCGCCGGCACCGACGAGGGTGACCAGCAACTGAGGCCCCGCAGCGAACAGACCGCCAAGGAACTGTTGCGCGAGGTCGGCTCCGTCCTGCGCATGTCGGAGGCCGAGGCCGCCCTCCTCGGAGATCTCCCCGACGACCCCGACGACGATCAGACGATGATCATCAACATGGGCCCGCAGCACCCGTCGACCCATGGCGTGTTGCGGCTCATGCTCGAACTCCAGGGCGAGACCGTGCTGCGCTGCAAGCCGATCATCGGGTATCTGCACACCGGCATGGAGAAGACCGGCGAGCAGCTCACCTACGCCCAGGGCGGCACCAACGTCACCCGCATGGACTACCTGAGCCCGCTCGCCAACGAGCTCGTGTTCTCGATGGCGACCGAGAAGCTGCTCGGCATCGACGGAGACATCCCCGACCGTGCGGTATGGATCCGCATGTTGCTCGCCGAGCTGAACCGGATGAGCAGTCATCTGCTGTTCATGGCGACCAACGGCATGGACCTCGGCGCGGTGTCGATGATGATCTACGGCTGGCGCGAGCGCGAGGAGGTGTTGCGTTTCTTCCAGGAGGTCACCGGCCTGCGGATGAACCACAACTACATCCGCCCCGGCGGTCTCGCCGCCGACCTCCCGCCGCGCTGGCGCGACGGAGTGTTGCGGATCCTCGACATGCTGCCCGACCGCCTCGACGAGTACGACGTGCTGATGACCGGTCAGCCGATCTGGCGCGAGCGGCTCCAAGGCGTGGGGGTCATCACGCCGAGTGAGGCCCTGGCGCTCGGAGCGACGGGCCCGATCCTGCGCTCGACCGGCGTCGAGTGGGATCTGCGTCGCGACCAGCCGTACCTGCACTACGACGAGATGGAGTTCGATGTCGTCGTCGGCTCGTACGGCGATGCCTTCGACCGGTACGCGATCCGTCTCGCCGAGATCCGCGAATCGATGAAGATCGTCCACCAGATCCTCGACAAGATGCCCGCAGGCGACTACCGCATCCAGGACAAGAAGGTCACGCCGCCGCCGCGTGCGCGCATCGACGAGTCGATGGAGGCGCTGATCCACCACTTCAAGATCTTCACCGAGGGCTTCAAGGTGCCCGAGGGCGAGGTCTACGTGGGCATCGAGAGTCCCCGTGGCGAGATCGGCTGCTACATCGTCAGCGACGGCTCGGCCAACCCGTACCGCATGCACATGCGTGACCCGAGTTTCGTGAACATCCAGTGTCTGCCGCACATGATGCGCGGCGGCCTCGTCGCCGACGCGGTCGCCGTGATCTCGAGCGTCGACCCCGTGCTCGGTGGAGTGGATCGATGAGAGGATTCGACCGGTGAGTCGTTTGTCTGACCACAACGTGATCGTGGCGAAGGAGATCATCGCCCGGTACCCCAAGCCGAAGTCGGCACTGATTCCGCTCGTGCACCTGAGCCAGCAACAGAACGGCTACGTCACCGACGACGCGATGCGCCACGTCGCCGAGTTGATCGATGTCACCCCGGCCGAGGTGTACGGCACCGCGTCGTTCTACGAGATGTTCCGCTTCGAGCCGACCGGCAAGTACCTCGTCAACATCTGCGGCACGATGTCGTGTCAGCTGATGGGCGCCGAGTCGCTGATGCACCACGCCGAGCACACGCTCGGCGTCAAGGCCGGCTCGACGACCTCCGACGGGCTGATCACGTTGCAGCACGCCGAATGTCAGGCGGCCTGCACCGAAGCGCCGACGCTCCAGGTCAACTATCGACACCGCTACCGGGTGACACCCGAGGCGTTCGACGAACTGATCGCCGACCTGCGCTCGGGTGCGCTCGACGCCGAGATCCCGCCTCACGGAACCCTCGGCCGCAACCGTCAGCAGATCCCGGCCGACCGCACCGTCGGAGCCCCGGATCCCGACGACGTCACGGAAGGACCCGCGTGGATCCAGGTGAGCCCCGCATGAGCAACGACCACATCTCCCGGGAGAACACCGATCGCGTCGTGAGCCCGTACCCATGGGCTCCGGGCTTCTATCCGGGCGACCGCCCACAGATCGTCACCTCGCGATTCCAGTACGACGACGCCTACACGCTCGAGCGCTACCACGCCACGGGCGGCTACGAAGGTCTGCGTGCCGCGCTCGCGAAGTCGCCGAGCGAGGTGTCCGAAGAGGTCAAGAACGCCACGCTGCTCGGTCGCGGTGGCGCAGGGTTCCCCGCTGGGACCAAGTGGGGCTTCACTCCGCAAGGTGTCTGGCCGCGCTATCTCGTCGTCAACGGTGACGAGTCCGAGCCCGGCACCTACAAGGACCGGCTCCTGATGGAGTGCGATCCGCACCAGTTGATCGAGGGCTGCCTGATCGCCTCGTACGCCGCAGGGCTGTCACAGTGCTTCTTGTACATCCGCGGCGAGATGGCGCTCGCCCACGAGCGTGTTGCTGCCGCCCTCGACGAGGCGTACGCCGCCGGGTACATCGGCAAGAACATCCTCGGTACGGACTTCGGCGTCGACATCGTGCTGCACACCGGCGCCGGCGCCTACGTCGTGGGCGAGGAGACGGCGCTGATCGAGTCGCTCGAGGGTGAGCGCGGCATGCCGCGGCTCAAGCCCCCGTATTTTCCGGCCGCGGTCGGTCTGTACGGCCAGCCGACGATCGTGAACAACGTCGAGACGCTCGCCAACCTGCCGTTCATCGCCAAGGAGGGCGCAGCTGCCTACACCGCGGTTGGCACGGCGACGTCGCCAGGCACGCGCATGATCGCGGTCTCGGGTCACGTGGTCCGTCCCGGCGTGTACGAGATCGTCAACGGTTCGACCACATTCCGCGATCTCCTCTACGGCGACGAGTACTGCCAGGGCATTCGCGATGGCAACGACCTCAAGGCGTTCGTGCCCGGCGGCGGATCGGCCCCGTGGTTCACCGCAGACCAGCTCGACATCCCGTTCGAAGGCCCCCAGGCCGGCGCCGCCGGTTCGATGCTGGGCTCAGGTGCCGTGATGGTGATGGATTCCACGACCGACATCCCCGCTGCTGCGCTGTCGCTCGTGCGTTTCTACGCACACGAGTCCTGCGGCAAGTGCGTCCCGTGTCGTGAGGGTGGAACGTGGTTGTATCGACTCGTGCAACGCGTCGTCGACGGCCACGGCACCGACGCCGATCTGCAGACGATCCTCGATGTCGGCCAGTCGATCTGCCCCGGCGACATGCCGCACGCCTCGAGCGAACGCCTGGGCCTCGACGCCGTGCCGTTCCCGTACAAGATGACCACGATCTGCTTCGTCGGCCCGTCGGCATACGTGCCGATCCACTCCGCCATGACGCTGTTCCCCGAGGACTTCGATGCCCTGGTGACCAAGCGGGGCGAACGTCGCAGCATCCCCGTGATGGCAGGAGCCGGCGAATGAGCGACGACACCACCGAGACGCCGACCGACGATGCCGACGTGATGACCGACGAGGCGCACGAGGACGTGGCCGTCGAGCCGGAACCCGATCCCAACGCGGTGACCCTGTCGATCAACGGGCGTGACGTTGCCGCACGCAAGGGCGACATGGTCATCGCCGCCGCGTTGGGTGCCGACGAGTACGTCCCCCACTTCTGTTATCACCCGCGCATGTCGCCGGTCGGCATGTGCCGTCAGTGCATGGTCGAGGTCGAAGGCCCGCGGGGCCCGATGATGGTCGTGTCGTGCATGACGCCGGTCGCCGACGGCCAGGTGGTCCGCACCGACACCGACCAGGTCAAGCGCGCCCAGGAGGGGATGCTCGAACTCCTGCTCGCCAACCATCCGCTCGATTGTCCGGTCTGCGACAAGGGCGGCGAGTGCCCATTGCAGGACCAGGCGTTCAGCCACGGCCCGGGCGAGAGCCGCTACGTCGAGGCCAAGCGCCACTACGAGAAGCCGATCCCGATCTCCGATCTCGTCTACCTCGACCGTGAGCGCTGCATCCTGTGCGATCGGTGCACGCGATTCGCCGACGAGGTCGCCGGTGACAAGCTCATCCACTTCATCAGCCGGGGCAACAACACCCAGGTGATGACGTTCCCCGACGAACCCTTCGTCTCGTACTTCTCGGGCAACACGGTGCAGATCTGCCCCGTCGGAGCGCTCACCGCCAAGCCGTACCGGTTCAAGGCGCGACCGTGGGACCTGGGCCAGCAGGAATCGACCTGCACCACCTGCTCGGTCGGCTGCCGCACGGTCGTGCAGTCGAGCCGCGACGAGCTGCTGCGCTACCAGGGAGTCGACTCCGACCCGGTCAACTGGGGCTGGCTGTGCGATCGCGGACGGTTCAACTTCGAAGCGGTCAACTCCGACAACCGCCTCACCGGTCCGATGGTGAAGGTCGACGACGCACTCGTCGACACCTCGTGGAACACCGCGCTGCGAGCTGCCGCGGCGATGGTCTCCGACGCGCTCGCCGCCGGCGGGCCTGACAGCATCGCGCTGCTCGGCGGTGCTCGGGGCACGAACGAGGACGCGTACGCCTGGGCGCAACTCGCCGACACCATCGGTGTCACGCATCGCGACGCACAACTCGGTGACGGCCTGCCCGCCGCACTCCTCGGACTCGATCGGGCGACGATCGACGAGGCGGCCAATGCGACCACCGTCATCCTGCTCGGTCCGGACCTCAAAGAAGAGCTCCCCGTGCTGTACCTCCGCCTGCGTGACGCAGTCGAGAAGCGCCGCAGCCGGATCCTCGAGTTCGCGACCCTCGACACGGGCATGACGCCGTACGCCTGGAAGTCGGTGCGGTACGAGCCCGGCGCCCAGCGCGAGAGCATCGCCAAGGCGCTCTCCGATCCCGACATCGCCGCCCAGCTCGCCTCCGGCGACGTCGTCGTGGTCGCCGGCCGACCCAACCTCGCCGAGTCCGCCGAGGCAACCGTTGCCGCACTCCAGTCGCTGCTCGACGCCGT
>JAHENF010000041.1:0-7096 GCA_024643255.1 Ilumatobacteraceae bacterium | reverse complement strand
GCCGACGTGGTCCTGGCCGCATCGGCATACGGTGAGAAGGCCGGGACGACAACGAACCTCGAGGGCCGCGTCACGACGCTCGCCCAGCAGGTGACCGCCACGGGGACGAGCCGTCCGGACTGGATGATCGCCCTCGAGCTGGGGCTGATGATCGGCGATCGCTCGTTCGGCGCGGATCATCCGCTGCGCGGTGTCTCGACGGTCGCCGACGTGACCGCGATGATCGCGGCCGATGTCGCAGCGTTCGCCGATGTGACGCCGGAGGCGCTCGCCGGCGCACCGAACGGCGTGCTGACACGCCACGTCGCAGAGGCGATGGACCCCGTGGTCTTTTCCGCACCCGGTCGGAACAGCTATGACTATCGGTTGGTGGTGAGCCGCAAGTTGTACGACCGAGCCGTGGGGACGCAGATGTCCCGTTCACTCGTCAACCTGGCGCCGGGTTCGGCAGTCCACGTGCACCCGCACGACCTCGACGCCATCGGCGTCGCCGACGGCAGTGACGTCAAGATCATCAGTGCCAGAGCGGGCACGGTCATGCCGATTCGCTCGAATGCGCTGGTTCCTCGCGGCGTCGTGTGGTCTCCCTTCAATCAGGGGGCCGGCACGATCGAGGACATCGTCGACGGTACGACCGCAACCACCGATGTCAGGATCGAGCGGGTCTGATGCTCGCACTCGATCCGATCCTCGAGGGTCCACTGCTGTGGACCCCCTTGTTCATCATCATCGGCAAGGTCCTGTTCATCTTCGTCGTCGGCCTCGTGGCGACGATGTTCATGGTCTGGTACGAGCGCAAGGTCGTGTCGGGCATGCAGAACCGCATCGGCCCGAACAAGGCCGGTCCGTTCGGGATGTTGCAGACGCTTGCCGACGGCATCAAGTCCTTCTTCAAGGAGGACCTGCTCCCGACCCGCGCCGACCGGATCGTGTTCCGACTCGCCCCGTTCCTGGCCTTCGTCCCGGCGTTCCTGCTGTGGGCCGTGATCCCGCTCGGCGGCGACTTCTCGAATGGCAACGACGGCACGGTCACCTGGTTCGGCCACGTGACACGCGTCCAGCTGGCCGATCCACCCGTCGGCATCCTGTGGGTGTTGGCGATGTCGTCGATCGGGGTCTACGGCATCATGCTCGCGGGCTGGTCGAGCGGGTCGAAGTACCCGCTGCTCGGTTCGGTGCGGGCCTCGGCGCAGATGATCTCGTACGAGGCAGCGCTGGGCCTCAGCCTCGCAGCCGTCCTGCTGTCGTCGGGCACGTTGTCGACCGCCGGCATCGTCGCCGGTCAGAACAGCCTGGTCGACTGGAACGTCATCTCGACCGGCATCGTGCCGTTCGTGATCTTCCTGATCGCCGTGACCGCGGAGCTCAACCGACCGCCGTTCGACCTCGTCGAGGCCGAGCAGGAACTGGTCGGCGGGTTCAACACCGAGTACTCCGGCATCCGGTTCGCATTGTTCTTCCTCTCGGAGTTCATGAACGTCGTGACGATGTCGGCGATCATGGTGACGTTGTTCCTCGGCGGCCCGCAGCCGCTGTTCGACATCCCCGTGATCCCCGGAGCGCTCGAGGGCACCATCTGGTTCCTGGTGAAGCTGTTCGCCTTCCTCTACCTCTTCGTCTGGTTGCGAGCGACGCTGCCGCGGTTGCGCTACGACCAACTGATGGACCTCGGCTGGAAGGTGCTGATCCCGATCTCGCTCGGATGGTTCCTGCTGCTCGCCGCGCTCCGCGAGTTCTCGCCAGACGGTGACGCCGCCGAGAGCCTGCGCGTCGTCGTGATCAGCTTCGTCGTGGCCGTGATCGCGACCGGCCTGTTCGCCGCGGCGCTCAAGGTGAGCGCCCGTAACCGAGCGGCTGCGAACCAGCCTGCCGACAACACAGGAGTGACCGTCTGATGGGGTACCTCGAGGGTTTCGGCATCACGCTGCGCCAGCACCGCCTGTTCGGTGGCGAGCGCGTCACGACCGAGTACTCCGGCGGTCGCCGTGCAAAGAAGAAGCAGGACGACGCGCGCGACGTCGATCATGACGAGAAGCTCCCGCGGCCCGAACGGCTGCACGGTCGTCATGTGCTGAACCGCTACGAGGATGGCATGGAGAAGTGCATCGGCTGCGAGCTGTGCGCCGGCGTCTGCCCTGCCGACTGCATCTACGTGCGCGGCGCCGACAACGACCCGGAGAACCCCACATCGCCGGGCGAGCGTTTCGGCTTCGTGTACGAGATCAACTACCTCCGTTGCATCCACTGCGACATGTGTGTCGAGGCCTGCCCGACCGAGGCGATCACCGAATCGAAGTTGTTCGAGTTCTCGTTCACCAATCGCAACGACGCCATCTACACCAAGGCCGAACTCGTCGTCGACGACGACGGCATGCCCCAGAAGCTGCCGTGGGAGGACTGGCGGGCGGGTGACGACCTGCTGACCAGCGGATGGATGCGCGCCACCGCTCCGGCCGGTGACGCGACCTTCGAGGGCGAAGTCGGTTGGAGTGGCGAGCTGGGCTACGGCGTTCGCGCCCCGGAGCCGGCGCAAGTCGAACGTGACAAGACCGTTCGGGTCGTCGGGCAGAGGGTCGAGCGGTGAGCGACGCAACGTTCCTCGAATTCGTGGTGTTCTTCTCCGCCGCGGTGATGATCCTCGGTGGTGCCGTCGGCGTGATCACGATGAAGAACCCGGTGCACGCCGCGCTCGGCCTCGTGCTCACACTGTTCGGCGTCGCCGTCCAGTTCGTCGCGATGCAGGCCCACTTCCTGGCCGCGGTGCAGGTGATCGTCTACGCCGGAGCGATCGTGGTGCTGTTCCTGTTCGTCATCATGCTGCTCGGCGTCGACGAGTCGATGGACCTGTCGATCGAGCCGATCCCGATCCAGCGTCCACTCGCCGCCGTCATGGCCGTCGGGCTGGTCGGATTGGTCGGCGCGGCGATCGTGCGAGCCCGCGACGCGCTGATCATCGCGCCTGGTGACGGCATCGCCACCGCTGCCGACGCGGGGACCCACGACGCCAACATCAAGCAGCTCGCCACCAACCTCTACGGAGACCACGTCTTCGCGTTCCAGCTGACGTCGGTGTTGCTGATCGTCGCCGTCGCCGGCACGGTCCTGCTCACCCGCAAGTGGCCGAAGGATGTCGCCGACACCGAGAGCAGCGACGCATGATCGCCGTGATCGAACCGACGTGGTATCTGCTCCTGGCCGCGATGCTGTTCGGCATCGGAGCGTTCGGGTTGATGGTGCGGCGCAACCCGCTGATCATGTTCATGTGCGTCGAGTTGATGCTCAACGCCGCCAACCTCACCTTCGTGGCGATGGCCACGCGGCTGAACGACATCAACGGGCAGACCGCCGTGTTCTTCGTGCTGGTCGTCGCGGCCGCCGAAGTCGTGGTCGGTCTCGGCATTCTCGTGTCGATCCTGCGTCGCCGTCCCGGCGCCACTGCCGATGATCTCGCGGAACTGAAGGGCTGACGTCGACATGGCCGATCTCGTCTGGTTGATTCCCGCGTTCCCGCTCGCCGGGTTCCTCACCATCTTGCTGTTCGGTCGCCGACTCGGCGACCCCAAGGCCGGCTACCTCGCCACCGCCGCGGTCTTCGCATCGTTCGCAGTGGCAGCCGCCGTCTACTTCGACCTGCTGAGCCGGCCGGAGGAAGACCGCCAGACGGTGGTCACCCTGTTCTCCTGGGTGCCCGTCGGCACGCTGCAGGTCGACCTCGCGTTCCTCGCCGACCCGCTGTCGATCCTGATGTGTCTGTTCATCACGTTCATCGCGGGATGGATCCACATGTTCGCCGTCGGCTACATGCACGGCGATGCGAAGTACTCCAAGTTCTTCCTCTACATGAACCTGTTCGTGTTCGCGATGACGATTCTCGTGCTCGGCGAGAACCTGCTCGTCACGTTCCTCGGCTGGGAAGGCGTCGGTACGTGTTCGTACCTGTTGATCGCCTTCTGGCACACCCGCGAGTCGGCAGCGACCGCCGGCAAGAAGGCCTTCGTCACCAACCGCGTCGGCGACTGGGGCGTCATGCTGGCGATGTTCCTCGCCTTCTCCGCTGTGGGTTCGCTGTCGTACACCGTGCTCAACGAGGGCGCCGAGACCGGCACACTCGCCGCGTCGACGGCATCGGCGATCGCGATCCTGCTCCTGATCGGTGCCGCCGGCAAGAGCGCGCAGTTGCCGCTCTACCTCTGGCTCCCCGACGCGATGGAGGGCCCGACACCCGTGTCGGCGCTGATCCATGCGGCGACGATGGTGACCGGCGGTGTCTTCCTGCTGACGCGCATCAACCCGGTGATCCAGGCGTCGTACGACTGGGTGCCGACGACGATCGCCTGGGTCGGCGGCCTCACCGCCCTCTTCGCGGCGACGATCGCATTGGCGCAGAACGACATCAAGAAGGTGTTGGCCTATTCGACGGTGTCGCAGATCGGCTACATGATGTTGGCCGTCGGCAGCGGCGCCTACGTCGCGGGCATCTTCCACATGGTGACCCACGCCGGCTTCAAGGCGCTGCTCTTCCTCGGCGCCGGATCCGTGATCCATGGCATGCACGAGGAGCAGGACATGCGCCGCATGGGCGCCCTGCGCAAGTTCATGCCGATCACCGCGGCGACGTTCATCGTCGGCTGGCTGGCGATCGCCGGCGTGCCGCCGTTCTCCGGCTTCTGGTCGAAGGACGAGATCCTGCTGTACACGCTGGCCGACAACACGCCCCTGTACATCGTCGGGATCATCACCGCGGTGTTGACGGCGTTCTACATGACCCGCCAGATCATCATGGTGTTCTTCGGTGAGGCCCGTTGGACCAGCCTCGCCAACGCGGAGGAGGCACCCGAGGTCGCCGAGGGTGAGCCGCCCGTCGAGACCCACAACGCGCACGGCGAGTTCAAGCCGCACGAGTCGCCTCCGATCATGTGGATCCCGCTCGTCGCACTCGCCGGTGTCGCCATGCTCGGCGGCATCGTCAACATGCCCAAGCTGTTCGGCATCCCGTCGGGAGCGGCCTACAAGCTCGAGGAATGGCTGCATCCGGTGGTCGAGTTCGGCGAGGCCGACATCAGCGGCTCGTGGGCCGACAACAACAAGTACATCCTCGTGGCGATCGCGGTGGCCTGTGCGCTGATCGGGATCGCGCTCGCCTGGCTCGTCTACGAGCGCAGGCGCATCAAGCCATGGGAGCCGTCGCTGTTCGCCAACGCCTGGTACTACGACTTCGCGGTCACCTGGTTCATGGGCAACCCGGGTCGTGAGGGATTCCAGGCGGTGGCCGACTTCGACGCGACGATCGTCGATGGCGCGGTGACGGGAACGGGTGTGGCCGTCAAGGCGACGGCCGGCGAGGTACGCAAGGGCCAGACCGGTTACGTGCGCCAGTACGCGGCACTGATCGGGGTCGGGGTCGTGCTCCTGCTCGGTTGGTTCGTGGTGATTCGAGGGATTCTGTGATGTTGGCCACCGAAACGGGGCCCATCGCGTTCCCCATCCTGAGTGCGTTGATCTTCATACCGATCATCGGCGCGGTCATCGTCGCGCTCCTGCCGAAGAGCCGTCCGGAGTACCCGAAGCTGGTCGCCCTGATGGCATCGGTCGCCACCGCGGCGATGTCGATCTGGCTGATGGCGTCGTTCGAGACGTCCGAGGCCGGATTCCAGTTCGTGTCGAAGCACACCTGGATCGAGGCGTGGGGGATCTCGTGGCACCTCGGTGTCGACGGCATCTCGCTGTTCCTGGTGGTGCTGACCGGCATCCTGTTCCCGTTGGCGATCCTGGCGGTCGACCCGCACCACGACGAGAAGCCCTACCTCGCCTGGCTGCTCATGCTGCAGGCCGGCGTGATGGGCAGCTTCCTCAGCCTCGACCTCTTCGTGTTCTTCGTGTTCTTCGAGATCGTGCTCGTGCCGATGTACTTCCTCATCGCCGGGTGGGGGTACGAGAAGCGGGTCTACGCCGCGACCAAGTTCTTCCTCTACACGATGTTCGGCTCGGCGTTCATGCTCGTCGGGCTCATCGCGACCGTCGCCATCGCCAGCCGCGACATCGGCTACACCACCTTCGACCTCGTGGTGATCGCCGAGCAGGCGAACTTCGCTGCCTCGACGGGCCGCTGGTTGTTCTTCGCCTTCGCCATCGCCTTCGCCGTGAAGGTGCCGATCTTCCCGCTGCACACATGGTTGCCCGACGCGCACACGCAGGCACCGACGGCCGGCTCGGTCGTGCTGGCCGGCGTGATGCTGAAACTCGGGACGTACGGCCTGCTGCGCTTCGGGGTGTACCTCTTCCCCGAGGCGTCGTACTGGAGCCGCAACCTGTGGCTCACGCTCGCAGTGATCGGCATCATCTACGGCGCGATCGCCGCAACGATGCAGACCGATCTCAAACGGTTGGTCGCCTATTCGTCGGTCGCGCACCTCGGCTTCATCGTGCTCGGCATCTTCGCGTTCACGACGCAGTCGATGTCCGGCTCGACGATCCAGATGGTCAACCACGGCGTGTCGACCGGTGCGCTGTTCCTCTTCGTCGGCTGGATCTACGAGCGTCGCAAGACCCGCCAGATCTCCGACCTGAGGGGGCTCCAGAAGGTGGCGCCGATCTTCGCCGCGGCCTTCATGCTCGTGATGCTGTCGTCGGTCGGCGTTCCCGGGCTCAACGGCTTCGTCGGCGAGTTCCTGATCCTCACCGGCTCGTTCCTGACCGCTCGCTGGTGGACGGTCGTCGCCGCACTCGGCGTGATCCTCGCCGCGGTCTACCTCCTGTGGGCCTACCAGCGGGTGTTCCACGGCGAGCCCGACGAGGACAACAAGAAGTTCCCCGAGCTCAAGATCAAGGAAGGTCTGGTGCTCCTGCCGTTCCTCGGGCTCATCGTGTTCATGGGCATCTATCCCAAGCCGGTGCTCGACCGGGTCCAGCCGAGCATCGACGCGTTGATCGGCCGGGTCGAGGACCACACCGACTACGTGCAGCCCAAGCCGACGATCGAACTCGTCGACCACTCGCAAGAACCAGCGAACCCCGAAGAGGAGGGTGACGGGTGATGCTCGCTCAACTCGACATCTTCGTCGGACCCGAGATCCAGTGGTTCGCACTCTCGCCGCTC
>JAHENF010000040.1 GCA_024643255.1 Ilumatobacteraceae bacterium | reverse complement strand
GCGTCGGCCGCCGCGCGCTTCATCTCGATGGTGCACTTGGTGGCCTGCACGTCGAGCATGCCGCGGAAGACGCCGGGGAACGCGAGCACGTTGTTGATCTGGTTCGGATAGTCGCTGCGACCGGTCGCGATGACCGACACGTTCCGCGGCATCAGCTCTGGCATGACCTCGGGTGTCGGGTTCGCCATGGCGAACACGATGGCGTCGTCGGCCATCTCGGCGAGCCACTCGGGCTGGATGATGCCAGGACCGGACAGCCCGAGCAGCACGTCGGCGCCCTGCAGCGACTCGCGGACGCCGCCACGCCGATCGGCGGCGTTGCCGTTGTCGACGAACCACTGCTTGGTCGGCGTGAGGTGCTCGCGTTCGCGGTGGAGGATCCCGCGGCTGTCGACGCCGATGATGTCGCCGGTGCCGTCCTGACCGACGCCCGCATCGTGCAGCAGTTCAGCGACCGCAACTCCTGCCGCGCCGGTTCCGACGATGACGACGCGCAGTTCCTCGAGTCGCTTTCCGACCACGACCGCCGCGTTCGTGAGCGCGGCCAACGCCACGATGGCGGTGCCGTGCTGATCGTCGTGGAAGACGGGGATGTCGAGTTCGGCCTGCAGACGACGCTCGATCTCGAAGCATTCGGGCGCCTTGATGTCCTCGAGGTTGATGCCACCGAACGTCGGGGCGATCGCCTTGCCGATCGCCACCATCTCGTCGATCGTCCTGGCATCGACACACACGGGATAGGCGTCGACACCGCCGAACTGTTTGAACAACACGGCCTTGCCCTCCATCACGGGCATCGCCGCCTCCGGGCCGATGTCACCGAGACCGAGCACGGCAGTTCCGTTCGAGAGCACCGCGACGGCATTCGAGCGTCCGGTGAGCGACCACACGCGCGACGGCTCGTCGGCGATCGCCTGCGACACCCGGCCGACACCGGGGGTGTACGCCAACGAGAGATCCTCGGGGCCGTCGATCGGCACCCGCGACGCGATCGACAGTTTGCCGCCCTGGTGGAGCTCGAAGGCCGGGTCGTCGGCGTACGGATCGGTCATCTCGATGCCGTCGGGGATGCCGGTGTTGGGTTCGGTCTCGGTCGAATGCGTGGTGCTGGTCATGGTCAGTCCTTGTGTGGTGAGAGGGTCACCAGAGACCGACAGCGGTGGCCCGCCGCCGGTTTCCGGCTGGTCGGGCGAGTTCGACGATGCTCAGCGTTGCTGCTGGGCTCGTGTCCCCCGCCTGACCCGTACCGGAAGGAGTACGGGTGCGGGGCCGCGTGCTGCCGCCGCTGCACCTGCCGCTGCGACGAGCGCAGCGATGGCGGCGATGGCAATGAGCACGAGGTTCACCCTACACGTCTCGGTGTTCGATGTGATTCACTGATCCCATGACCGACCTCGAAACGATGCCCGTCGAACGGGTCGACGTCGACACCGACGAGACCACCGAGACCGGCGAACCGACCGCCGCTCACATCGTGAAGACCAAGCGCGGCGAGAACGCTGCTGCGGTCGTGCTGGAGGCGCGAGTGATGGGAACTCCGGTCGAGGCATTGTGCGGATTCGTGTGGGTGCCGTCACGCGATCCGAAGCAGCTGCCGGTGTGCGAGAAGTGCAAGAGCGTCTACGGGATGTACAAGGCGTTCAACGACGGCCTGCGCGACACCCCGAACGACTGACCGGCGCTCGATGGCTGAACTGCGTATCCGCCAGGCGGTCCGCGCCCTGCTGGTCACGCCCGATCAGCATGTGCTGCTCGTGCGCTTCGAGTTCCCGACCCGCACCGTGTGGGCGCTGCCGGGCGGTGGCATCGATCCCGGCGAGACGGATCTCGAGGCGCTCCATCGCGAGTTGATCGAGGAGGTTGGGCTGCATGATCCGGTCGTCGGCCCCCACGTCTGGAACCGCGAGCACATCATCCCGCACGAGGACGGCATGTGGGATGGCCAGCAGGACCGCTTCTACCTCGTCGAGGCAACCGAGCGGTTCGATCCCGCGCCGGCGCTGAGTTGGGAACAGCTCCGTGCCGAACGTCTCCACGAGTTGCGCTGGTGGCCCCTCGACGACATCGAAGCCGCCACCGAGGGCGGTGCCTGGTTCGCCCCGAAACAGCTCGGCGCGCTGCTCCGGCAACTGACGACCGACGGTCCACCGACCACGCCGATCGACACCGGCATCTAGCCGGTTACGCCGGTGCCAGGCACCGGCGTAACCATCAGCGGGTGTGGTGGCTGGTGCGGATGATGCAGGTCTGTTGAGCGGTGCCGAGGAGGCGGCCGTCCTGGCTCCAGATCCGCAGCGAGCCGTGGCCGATCGAGCGGTGGTAACCCTCGGCGGTGATGTCGAGCAGCACCCACTCCGACGGGTCGGCGTCGATGACGCGCACCGTGTTGTCGAGGCTCGTGCCGCCGGGCATCACGCCGAGTGCCGCGCACACTGCGAGGGGGATGATGTCGGCGACGAAGGCCTGCGTGGCCGCACTGCCGATCCGATGGTCGGGGATTCGACACCACATCGCCAAGGGGCCGGTCTGGGCGTTGTCGATCGCGTCGATCGCGATCTTGCCCGCGGCGAGGCGTCGTTCGAGATGGTCGAAGAACGTCCCGGCGGGGACGGCGGCGAACGGCTCCGACATCGAGGGGCACTCATCCGGCGGAGGAACCTCGGGCATGGTTGGGAAGTGGGCGCCGTCACCGCTCGGACGTTCCGTGTGTGCGCACAGCGAGGTGAACATCGGCCGCCCGTCGACGCTGGCGACGACCTGGGCCTGCGTGGTCGCCCGGCCGTGGGCCGGCAGGCTCACCTCGAGATCGACGATGTCGTCGGGCACCGGTGTGCCGATGAACTGGGTCGTGATCCACTGCAGCGGACGCCCAGTCGCTCGCTCGGCCGCCTCGATCGACGCGGCGATCCCCGAACCGCCGTAGAGGAACCCGAATGGTGTGCACAGCTGTTTGGACGCGTGGAGCCGGAAGCGTAGGGCATCGTCGGTCGGTTGCAGGTCGAGCAGATCGAACGTCGGGAGCACGCCGAGACGATTCCAGAGCCATCCCTGCGCCGCCAAGTCGGCCGATCGGCGTGGTTGGATCCTCGGTCAACTGCCCGGACAGCCGACCAGCAGGTACACGTCCGACCGATCGGCGATCAGCTCGCTGTTGGAGTCCGGCGGATCGTCGATGGTCGCGTCCCAGATCGTCTCCATCGATGGACCGACGAGCGTGAGGACTCCGACATTCGACACGTCGTCGTTCGGCGGGCGATGACGGAAGAGGGCATCGCCCTCGGTGGTCGTCCCCACGAAGCCGGCTGAGAAGTAGGCGTCTCGTTCGTCCCAGGTGCTGGTCCACACGAGCTCCCCATGCTCGGCGTCGAGCAATGAGACGCCGTCGCTCGACACGACGTGAACGGCGCCTGCACGCAGGAGCGCTCCGTTCTCCTGCGACCACGAACTCACCTGGGCAAGCCAATACCCGTCGGCGAGCTGCCAGAGTTTGCTGCCCGTGTCGGGATCGAGCCCGATCACGCCCAGGGCCGCATTCTCCGCAACCACGACGTCACCCGTCGCGATCTCGGGCAGTCCGCGATCGCTCCCGGCAGTCGCCGGCACTTCCCACCGGATCGTGCCGTCGCTCGCATCGAGGGCGACCATGGCCGAGTCGAGCGCCATGTCGGCGGGAACAACGACGATGTCCGCGCCGGCGCCGAACGATCCGCTGAAGCGACCGGCGTCCAGCCTCGTGGACCAGAGCGAGGTGCCGGTGGTCGGGTCGAGGCCCTGGAGTGTGACGGGACCGCCGAGGGAGTCGGCCGTCGAGATCACGAACGACTCGGTGCTCGACGACAGGCCGGCGAGCACGCCGTCGTCAGGGACGAACGTCCAGCGGATCGTGCCGTCCGACGAGTCGACTCCGAGGACGGACTGCGGTCGGAGCAGCGCGGTCACCCCGTCGATCTCACCGAGCTGCATCGATTGCGGATTCCAGCTCGTGCCGTCCGGGAACTCCGGACGCCAGGCATCGGTGCGCCACAGCTCGACACCGGTCGCACGATCGAGCGCCACCTCGACGTTGTCACCGAGACAGTCGGAGGCCAACGCGACGACGACGTCGTCGAGGGGCAGGATCGACTTCACCGACACGAGCCCGGCATCGCCGACCACCCATCTGAGCGTGCTGTCCACCGGATCGATGTCGACCAGCGCGCTCGCAACGGGAAGCGGTGTCGGCGTCGCTGCCGTCGACGTCACAGTTGCCACCGTGGCTTGCATCGGCACAGTGGGCGTCTCGTTTGCCGCAGTGACGTCATCGTCGAGTACCGACGGGGCGGGAGGCAGAGAACCGTCCTGCTCGCCGCACGCGATCGTGGTGATGAGCAAGATCGCAGCGAACGCACCGACAGATCGGCGTGCCACGCAACTTCTGGACAGGATCATCGCGTGAATGTATGCCCGTTCGACGAGCGCATCTAGCGTGCCAGCATGCGTATCGCCGACTGCACGACGTTCGTGATCGGGAATCCGCCGCCGCACTTCGGGGGGCGGTACTTCATCGTCGTGAAGCTGACGACCGACACGGGCATCGTCGGCTACGGCGAGATCTACGTCGCCACGTTCGGTCCGCACACCCTGGCAACGATGGTCGCCGACATCGCCGACCGACTGGTGATCGACGCCGACCCGAACCGCATCGAGTTGCTGTGGCGGCGGATGTATTCGAGCGGCTACTCGCTGCGACCCGATCCGACACTCGTGGGGATCATGAGCGGGGTCGAGATGGCCTGTTGGGACATCGTCGGCAAGGACGCCGGCAAGCCGATCGCCGATCTGCTCGGCGGGCGGGTCCACGATCACATTCGCACCTACACCTACCTGTATCCCGCCGATGGACGACCCGACGTCTACACCGACGCAACGCAGGCGGCCGAGCAGGCTGCGTTCGAGGTCGGGCGCGGCTTCACCGCGGTGAAGTTCGATCCGGCGGGTCCGTACACGGCGTTCGACGGACACCAGCCGAGCCTCGACGACATCGAGCGATCGGTGGCGATCACCTCTGCGATCCGCGAGGCGGTGGGTTCGAAGGCGGACCTGCTGTTCGGCACACACGGCCAGTTCACCGCGGCTGGTGCGATCCGGTTGGCGCACCGGTTGGAACCGTTCGACCCGCTGTGGTTCGAGGAACCGACCCAACCCGACCAGCCCGAGGAGATGGCGCGCGTCGCCCGACAGACGTCGATCCCGATCGCGACCGGCGAACGCCTGACGACGATCACCGAGTTCGCGGCGCTGGCTCGCCACCAAGCCGCGGCGATCTGGCAGCCGAACCTCGGCAGGTGCGGCGGCCTGCTGGCCGGCAAGAAGATCGCGGCGATCGCCGAGGCGGCCGGCTGCCAGATCGCACCGCACCTGTACTCGGGTCCGATCCTCGGCGCCGCCAACATCCAGCTCGCAGCGACGCTGCCGAACCTGCTGATGATCGAGGGCATCCAGGACTGGTCCGGCTTCCACGCCGACCTGTTGATCACGCCGGTGCAGTGGGACGACGGATACGTGATCCCATCCCGCGAGCCGGGCCTCGGCGTCGAGTTGAACGAGGAGGTGGCGTTGGCCCACCCCTACCCCGCCGACGGCGACCTCCACCTGAGCATGGCCGACACTCCCGTGCGCTGATCGCGATTGGGGTCAGACCCCAATCGCGATCAGCGGAAGTCGCGGGACTTGGCACTCGCGGACATGGGGAGGGGGGCGAGGTGATCGGCGACGATGTTGACGACACCTTCGCTTCGTTCGAGGCGGCCGCGGATGAGCATCGCCGGCGCCTCCCTCGCGACCTTGCGGAACCTTGCCCAACAGCCCTTCGACACCACCACGTTGATCAGGCCGGTCTCGTCCTCGAGGTTCAGGAACGTGACACCCTGCGCAGTCATCGGCCGCTGACGGTGGGTGACCACTCCGGCGACCTGCACGATCGAACCCGGCTCCGGATCCCACAGCTGCGACGAGGTGAGCACACCCAACTTGCTCAGTTCCTCCCGGATGAAGACCGTCGGATGCCCGTCGGGCGACACGCCGGTCGCCCACAGGTCGGCCACCGCCTCCTCCACCGGTGTCATCCCCGGCAGACGCGGCGCGACGTCACCCGTGACCACCCCGGGCAACCGACCCGGGCGTGACTGCGCCGTCGCTCCGACCGTCCACAGCGCCATGCGCCGATCGAGGCCGAAACATTCGCCGAACAGCCCGCCGGTCGCCATCGCCTCCAACTGAGCGAGCGTCAACGACGGCACCCTCCGCACCAGGTCCTCGGTGTCGGCGAACAACCCACCCTCCTTGCGGGTCGCCTCGATCTCCTCGGCCAGCTCCGATCCGATTCCACGCACCGAACCGAGACCCAGTCGAACGGCGACCCCGTTCTCCGACGCCGTGTCACTCGATACCTCACACGACTCCAACGTCGCCCCCGCCAGCGACGCGTTGAGGTCCGGCGTGTGGACCACCACCCCATGGCGGCGCGCGTCGCGCACCAGCGTGTGGGGCGACCAGAAGCCCATCGGCTGCGCGTTCAGCAGCGCCGCGCAGAACGCCGCCGGCTCGTGGTACTTGATCCACGAGGACGCGTACACGAGGTAAGCGAAGCTCACCGAGTGCGACTCGGGAAAGCCGTAGTTGGCGAACGCCTTCATCTTCATGAACAGCTCCTCGGCGACGTCGCCGGTGATCCCCCGCTCGGCCATCCCGGCGAACAGCCGCTCCTTCAACCGCTCCATCCGCGCCGCCGAACGCTTCGACCCCATCGCCTGGCGCAACTCGTCGGACTGTGCCGGCGTGAACCCGGCGACGTCGATCGCCATCTGCATCAGCTGCTCCTGGAACAGCGGCACCCCGAGGGTCTTGCCGAGCGAATTCTCGAGCAGTGGATGCAGGTACGTGATCGGTTCGAGCCCGTTGCGGCGCCGGATGTACGGGTGCACCGACCCGCCCTGGATCGGGCCCGGGCGGATCAGTGCCACCTCGACCACGAGGTCGTAGAACCGACGCGGCTTGAGCCGTGGCAGCGTCGCCATCTGCGCCCGCGACTCGATCTGGAACACCCCGACGGTGTCGGCCCGGCACAGCATCCCGTAGACGTCGTCATCCTGCGGAATGGTCGCCAGGTCGATCTCGTAGCCACGGTGCTCTCGCACGAGGTCGACGGCGTAGTGCAGGGCCGACAGCATCCCGAGACCGAGCAGGTCGAACTTCACCAGGCCCGTGCGGGCACAGTCGTCCTTGTCCCACTGCAGCACCGACCGCTTGTCCATCCGCGCCCACTCGACCGGGCACACCTCGATCACCGGCCGGTCGCAGATCACCATGCCGCCCGAGTGGATGCCGAGGTGGCGGGGCGCGTCCTCCACCTCCAACGCCAGCTCCAGCACCGGTGCCGGGATCGAACAATCGGGTTGCGCGGCGGTCGACCCCACCCCACCCCATCCGTCGACCTGCTTCGACCAGGCGTCCTGCTGGCCGGGTTCGAAGCCGAGCGCCTTGGCCATGTCGCGCACCGCCGAGCGCGCCCGGTACGTGATCACGTTGGCGACCTGGGCGGTGTGATGGCGTCCGTAGCGCTCGTAGACGTACTGGATCACCTCTTCTCTTCTGCCACTTTCTATGTCGACGTCGATGTCCGGCGGACCGTCACGCTCCGGCGACAGGAACCGCTCGAACAGCAGCCCGAGCGACACGGCATCGGCCGCCGTGACCCCGATCGCATAACAGACCGCCGAGTTGGCGGCGCTTCCCCGGCCCTGGCAGAAGATGTCCGCCCGGCGGCAGAACTCGACGATGTCCCACACGATCAGGAAGTACCCGGCGAAGTCGAGCTGCTCGATCAGTGCCAGCTCGTGATCGATCGTCTTCCACGCCCTCGCCCGCAACGACAGGTCCTCGGCGTGCACCGGCCGTTCCCCGTATCGGCGCCTGGCGCCCTCCTCGGTCACCCGGCGCAGATACTGCATCTCGGTCATCGGCCGGCCATCGGGTCCGGACGGACACGGGAACGGCGGCAGCTTCGGTGCCACGAGTGACAGATCGAACGCCGCAGCCCGCCCGATCTCGGCGGCCCGTTCGACCACCCCGGGGTAGCGACGGAACCACTTCGTCTGTTCGGTTCCCGAGCGGAGATGGGCCCCGGAGGCAGCCGGCAGCCACGGGTCGATCTGGTCGAGGCTGCGACGCGACCGCACGGCTGCGAGTGCCGTGGCCAGTCGGCGTTGTGCCGGCGTGGCGTAGTGGACGTTGTTGGTGGCCACACACTCGACGCGCTCGCGATGGGCGAGCTCGACGAGTGCGTCATTGCGGACCGAATCGAGCGGGTCGCCGTGATCCCACAACTCGACCAGGACACGGTCGCGCCCGAAGGCATCGACCAGCCGGAGCAGCTCACGGCGCGCCGCGGCCGGTCCATCGGCCACCAGCGCCGCCGGGACCGCACCCTTGCGGCAGCCGGTGAGCACCCAGCCATGACCGGCGACGGTGTCGGCGACATCGGCGAATGCGAACTGCGGGGCGCCCTTCTCGCCGGCCAGGTGCCCGTTGCTGAGCGCCCGCGAGAGCCGTGCGTAGCCGGTTGGTCCGTCGGCGAGAACGAGCAGATGCGTTCCCGACGGATCGGGAGCATGCGAGTCGGACACCATCCCGGTGTCGATCTGACGATCGGTGTCACGTTCCGATCGGGCGACCGATCCGCCTCGGGACGACAATCCGATCTCGGCGCCGAACACCGTCGGCAGGCCGACCGCCTTGGCTGCCTCGGCGAAGCGGACCACGCCGTAGAACCCGTCGTGATCGGTGATCGCCAGCGCCTCGAGGCCGAGTCGGGCGGCCTCGGTCGCCAGTTCCTCGGGATGCGATGCGCCGTCGAGGAACGAGAAGTTGGAGTGGCAGTGCAGCTCGGCGTACGGGACGGTCTGGAGGTCGACCCGGCGCGACTGTGTCGGTGGCGCCTCGAACGGTTGACGGGTGCGACTCCATGCTGGCCCGTCACCGCCGGAGTTCCACGACGGACTCCCCGGAGCGCGCCCGTCACGCCCTGGCGGTCGCCCCGAGAGGGTCGCTTCCAGTTCGCTCCATGACCAGGACGGGTTGTTGAACCCCACCCACCCAAGTATCGAACACATGTACGTTCCGCGCAACCCGAACCTCTCCGGCCTGGGACCAAAGGCCCTGGCGAGCGCACGACGTCGCCAGCACGCTGGAGCTGGCACCTACCTACTGGTCGGTAGGTGCCAATTCATCCTGCTTCCGACTGAGAGACACATGCCATCAGCCGCCACCGCCCACGGCATCGAAACCGCGACCACGCCCACCGGCCTCAAGCCCGTGCTCGCGGTCATCCCCGCACACTGCTACGAGCGTTCGACCGTCCGCGGACTCGGGCTCGTCGCGCGCGACGTGCTCATCTTTGCGCTGGCCACGTGGGGGCTGCTGTCGACGAACAACCCGCTGCTGCTCGTTCCCCTCTGGCTGCTCAGCGGCACCATGGTCGCCGGTCTGTTCGTGATCGGCCACGACGCCGCCCACAACGCACTGTTCGATTCGGGCCGGCTCAACGCCGTCGTTGCCCGACTGAGCATGCTGCCGTCACTGCACGCCGTCGAAGTCTGGGTGTTCGGCCACAACCGCGTCCACCACGGCCACACGCTGCGCCAGGGCATGGACTTCGTCTGGCACCCGCTCACCATCGAGCAGTACGAAGAACTCGGCCGATTCGCGAAGCTCCGCCACAAGGTGGAATGGGGACCCTTCGGCGCCGGCACCTACTACCTGCGCGAGGTGTGGTGGAACAAGATGGTGCGCTTCACGCCGCCGGCACGTTGGGCCCGCCAGATGCGCCGCGACCAGGTGCTCGTCGCGCTCTACGCCATGGCCACGCTGGCGGCACTCGTCGCCGTCGACGGCGTCGGCGGTGTCTGGCAATGGGTGAAGATCGTGGTGATCCCGTTCCTGCTCTTCTGTCAGGCGATCGGTTGGGTGGTCCACGTGCACCACATCGCACCCGACATCCGATGGTGGCCGCGCCGCGACTGGAACCGCTTCCGCGGCCAGGTCGAGGGCACCACGATCCTGTGGGGTCCACCCGGCTGGGAACTGTTCTTCCACTGGATCATGGTGCACATCCCCCACCACGTCGACATGCAGATCCCGTGCTACCGGCTTCCCGAAGCCGCCCGGGCGATCGCCGAAGCATTCCCCGACGAGGTGGTCGAGAAGCCGATCCGGGTACGCGACTACCTCCGCTCGACGAAGGCGTGCAAGCTCCACGACTTCGAGACCGGCCTCTGGCACACGTATCCCACCGCCGGCTGAACGCGGCGACACCTCACGGCGTCAGTGCCAACAGGAGGCCCCGCAAGCCGGGGTCGGCGCGGTCGATCGCCGCCTCCCACGTGAACCAGTCGATCTGCTGGCTCTCACCCACCGGTGGGGCCGGGTCGGCGTCTCCACCGTCGATCAGATAGCGCAGGTCGAGGTGGGTGTGACCGCGACCGCCCGCGTGCACGTCGACATGGATCAACACCGGAGCACCTCCGTCGTCGAGGGGACCGGCGAAGCGGACCTCGAGACCGGTCTCCTCCCGACTCTCACGCAATGCCGCCTCCCACGGTGTCTCACCGGGATCGATGTGACCACCGGGCTGCAGCCAGATCCCCAGGCGCTTGTGCTCGAGCAACACCACCCCTCGCGGGCCGACGACGATGCCCGATCCGGTCACGTGGATCGCGTCGGACTCCCGGTCGAGCGGTGCCGCCAGCTGATCGAACGCGCTCAGGAATGCTGCAATCGAGTCGCGCTCGCGCTGATCGACCGGCTCGCGGGCGGCGACGTCGGCGCGCAGACGCAGCCTGAGTTCGTGCTCGGCATGGGACATCGCACCGGTGTAGCAGCCGCGATGCGAATGACACGCGTGTGATTTCTTTCGATTTCTTCTTGAGTTCGTCAGCTTCGTGCCGATACCACCACCAGGACATGGAGAAACGGCCTGACCTGGCCGACAGAACTGGCGGGACACACACATGGACAACGACATCAACATCGCACCTCGGATCCTGATCGCAGTCGACGATCCGGATCTGCGGCGAACGAGCGTGGCGGGGCTGCGGGCGGCAGGCTTCAGCGTCAGCGCCCCGACCGATGGTGATGCCGCCATCATGCTGGCCGAATCGTTCTCCCCCGATGTGCTGATCGTCTGCTCCCGGCTGCGGGCCCCCGATGGCCGCCCGCTCTACGAACGCCTGCGCGACTCCAGCGAGCAGTACCTGCTCTGCATCACCGACGAAGGTGCGCACCGCACTCGCGCCGCCGTGCTCCACTCCGGAGCTGACGACGCCATCTCGGTCCCCGTCCTGCCCGAAGAGCTCTCGGCTCGCTGTCATGCCCTCCTGCGTCGCCCCCGCCAGATGCAGAGCCGCGTCGACAGCCCCCTGACCTCCGTGCTCAACCTCGGCCCGTTGACGATCGATCTCGGTCGACGCGAAGTGCGCATCGACGACGAGGAAGTCGCGACCACCCGCATCGAGTTCTCCCTGCTCGAACAGCTCTGCCGCCGACCGACCGAGGTCTGCACCCGCGAGGATCTCCTCGACGCCGTGTGGGGCCCCACCTGGGTCGGCGACAACCACGTCGTCGACGTGCACCTGTCGAACCTCCGCCGCAAGCTCGACAAGGCAGCCCCCGAGTACAAGGTGATCCACACCGTGCGCGGTGTGGGTTTCCGGTTGGCGAACGACGTGACCGACCAGCTCGAGATCTCGCACGCCTTCGGCCTCGTCGCCGTCAGCTGATCAGTCGTAGCGAGCGCTGATCCACCAGCGTTGGTGTTCGGCGACGACGAGATACCCGTCGTGGTCGTCGGTGACCACCTGGAACCGTGCCAGGCGACGATGCCGTTCGGGCTCCCACCAGCGCTCCTCGACGGGCCACGGCCCGGCCCATGCGATGATTCGACGCACCCTGCCTCGCCGCCACCCTGATTCGTGATCCCCGGCGAGCAGCCGCAGAATCGCCGGGCGCGCCGACACCATCCCGCGGCCGGTGACCTGCAGCGCCACACCGTGCTCATCGAGCACCTCGACCGGAAGCGGATCGGCGAACACCGTCGCCGGCGAGGGAGACGGAAGCGACCCCGGCCACGGCCCCGTCGGCCCACTCCCTGTTCCCGCCCTCGACACCGCACGGCTCCGCTGGTCGAGGTCGACCATCGCCGCGGGCACCCACTCGTATCGATCCGCCGGGAGACGCCCGCCTCGCCACACGGGCACGGTCACCGCCTCCTGCGACGTCAGCGTGGTCAATCGCGCGACCGCCCGAGCGGCGCGCCGGTCGGCCTCGGTCTGCCCGCCCCACAGCCCGAGCTGGCTGCCGTCGTCGGCACGCACCTCGTCCGGCGTCAGACGAACCAGTGCGATCCCACCGGTCAGCTCCTGGTCGCTCCCGCGAGGCAGGTTGATCCACGCATCGAGCTGCCAGCGGACCCGTTCGACCATCGCTGCCGCCGTGAGCCCTGCCGAGCGGTACCACGACCGTTCGGACCGCTCACCGTGTTCCGACTCCAGCAACACCACCAATCGGGTACAGACCCGACCATCGGCCGCCAACGACTCGGCCACTTGGTCGGCCAACTGCTTGGCGACGAATACGACCGCGCTCGCCTGTGCCACCGGATCGTCGAGCACGTGATCGAGGCGGCGTTGCGGGGCCGGGTCGGTCGTACTCGCCGGACGGGTGTCGGCCCCCGCCGCCAACCGATGGGCGTGCACCCCGGGATGGCCGAACCGTCCGAGCACATCGACGGCACTCAGCGCCGCGAGGTCACCGAGACGCCGCAGGCCGAGACGGGCGAAGAGCTCGATCAGCTCGGGATCGGACTCACCGAGTGTCTGCAGCCAACCGATCGGCAGATCGGCACAGAACCCTGGGGACTCCCCTGCGCCGACGACCACTGGCTGCCCCCGCCTCACCGCCAGCCGAGCGGCAACACTCGACGCGAACCGCCCGTCGGCGATCCCGACACCAGGACGGCTCGATACCGTGGCGGCATCGGCCACCACCATCTCGACCAGGCGCTGCGCCAGCACGTCGTCACCACCGAAGTACCGCGACGGGCCGAGGGCTCGCAGGCTGATCCATCCCGGCTCGACGACGTCGAGGCGCGGTGAGATCTCCGCAACGGCGCGAACGACCGGCTCGAACTCGCGGGCGTCGCGATCGGGGTCGTGATCGAACAGTGCGATGTGTGGGCAACGCCGCTGGGCCTGGCGGCGACGTTGCCCGACGACGACCCCTTCGACTCCTGCAGCTGCCGTACGGGCGATGACACGATCGGCCGACATCGCCGCCGCGGGGACGTCGGCACCGAATCCGCCGGCTGTCACCGGCCAGTCGGGGAACCACACCGTCACGATTCGTTGCGGCACGATCTGCTGCGGGTCGCGTGCTCCTGGAGCGTTCACGATCAGGCCGAGATGGCGAGCTGGCAACGGCGATGACCGGGCAGGCGACGCCCGGAGGCAACGACGGCGACGCGACGTTCACGAAGATGTCCGTGACCGTCACCGAGCCCCGACCACTGCGGCACATCGGTGTCGAGCACCCCGTCGCACGTCATCGACCCGGGGTCGCCCAGCACGATCGTGACCACGTCACGTTGCCGGAGACGGACCGCGAGCTTGCGGACGGCGCTCGCGTGGAGCTGGGCCGGCACGCTGACGAGCAGGACGTCGAACCCGTCGGCGGCGGCGGCGACCACCTCGACCCAGCGGGCCGGGTCGCCACCGGTACCGACGGCCACGATCCGTTCGAGCGGCACACCGAGTTCGCTGGCCGCATCGAGCCCGATCGTCGGCAGGTCGACCACCGCCATCCATGCACCCGCGTCGACGGCGGCGGCCACCAGTGCGAGCGCCGTCGAGGTGGCGGCCGGCCCCTGGCAGGCGACGGTGCGACCCCGCACGAGCCCTCCTTCGGCGAACAACCCGGCGAGCTCGTCGCCGACCGGCATCGTGCGTTCTCGGGCCAACGCCACCGGTGCCACTCGTTCGGTCAACGCAGCCAGGTCGACAGCCAGTTCCATTCACTCACGTTACCGAACATGTGTTCGTTCGCGCCACCTGATGGATCAGACGGTCCGGACGAACTGCGTGAGCACCTCGTCCATCTCGGCGCCGCTCGCGGCGTAGGCGTCGGCGCCGAGCGCGCGAGCGTGATCGAGGTCGGCCACGGCGAGCCCTCCGGCGACGACGAGGACGTCGGGATCGGCGACATGAGCCGCCGCGCACGCCTCGGCGAGCGACTCGAGGTTCTCCGACGACATCACCGAGAGGCCGACCGCCAGGAGATCCGGGGTCTGACCGATCACATGGGCGAGCGACTCCGTCGGTACATCGACGCCGAAGTCCGACACCTCCCAGCCCCGCAACCGCAGCAGATCGCCGAGCATCGCGATGGGGAGGGCATGGAACTCTCCGGCGGGGGCGCCGAGTGCGATCACCCCACGGGAGCGACCACGACGACCGAATCGCGGCCCGATCCGCCCGAGGATGCGCATCGCGATGCCCGTCGCCCGGTGTTCGATCGAGATGTCGAGTTCACCGGCCTCCCAACGGCTGCCGATCGACACCATCGCCGGGGTCAGGACGTCGAGGTAGATCTCGTCCAGTTCGCTCCCGGCGGCCATCGCCGCCTCGACGACACTCCACGATCCGGGCGCATCACCGGCGACCAGCCGCGATTCGAGCCGACGGGACCAGGGTGCCCGACGGTTGCGCGCCCCACCCTTGCCGGACGGACCGGTCGTGGCTGCGGCCGCCTCGGCCTCCTCGCGGAAGCGTTCGACGGCCGAGCGCTGCACCTGCCACACCCCGCCGGACTTCGACGCCTCCATCACACCCAGACGCACGTATCGGTACGCGGTCATGTAGTGCACGCCGAGTTCATCGGCCGCTTCTTGGAGTGTGAGTACGCCGTCGATCATCGAATACCCGCGCCGGGTGCGCCGACGCTAGATGCAATCCGAGGATGCGCGCCGAGTCCAGCCACCACTCGCTGGAGGGTCAGCTGTTCTTGGCGTTCCAGCGTTCGCGCGCCAGTCGGCCGCGATCGAGCAGGTGAGCGGGCACGCGCTTGGCCGCTTCTGACAGCTCGCCGCCCGAACCGTCGCCGTCGCCACTCGGCGCCGCTGACGCCGCCTCTTCGGGCTGCAGATCCTCGAACGACGGTGGCTCGACCCCCGGCTTCCAGTACTGGTACAGATCACGCACCAGATCGGACAGCCCCGCGGAGTCGCAGCCCTTCAGCAGGTCGACGGTGATGATGTTGGCGTACACGTGCACCGCTTCGACCTGGCCCGTGGCGAACATGCGGCGGGCGAGCTCATCCGAGGGCGTCGTGCCCCAGGCATCGTCGACGGAGCCGAAGTGCTCGTGGCCCATGCCCGACAACGTGCGATTGATCTCGAATCGGACCACTCCGCGTGACGAACTCGGCTTCTCGGTGACGGCGACCAGCTGACCCATGACGACGCAACGCTAGCGCCCCGGGGCACGTCGCGACCCCATCCGTCGATCAGACCGAGCTGTCGACGATCGACGCCAACTGCTCGGCGAGCGCCCGATCGTCGTCGGTGCCCCTGACGGCGATCACCGCCCCCTGCCGGCGGCTGATCAGCGCGATCGTGTACCCCGCGGCCGGCTCCGACCCGGGTGGCACGAACTCCGCGACGCCGACCGCGTCACCGGTCACGGCACCGACCGGTTCGATCGCATCGCGTCGGAACCAGTCGGCTTCGATGGTCGCCTCCGGCAGATAGTGCACCTCCGCGACCGCGCCACCGGCGGTGAACCTGCAGGCTTCGTCCCAGATCGACTCCACCGCGACCCGCGTCCTGAGTGCGGTGCCGATCACATCGGCGGTCGCCAGGTCGTTCAGCCGCTTGCAGGCGTTGATCACCGGTTGGTCGGGCAGCGGCGGCAGCGTGTCGGGCGAATCGGGATCCGGCTGCGGATCGCCCACCAGCTCGGTCACCGATGGAGCCGGTGCATCCACGCCGACCGCAGCGTCGTCACCGGATGCGAGCGTCGGCACCGGTCGCATGCCGCCGTCGGTGGCGGTCGTACCATCGTCGCTGAACACGCCGCAGCTCGAGGTCGCGAACACGACGAGGACGAGCACGAACGTTCCCATCGTTGCCGGCCGCCGCACCACGTCGTCAACGTACTGCTGCGACGGCGTGCCCTGACGGCACCATGGGCCTGGTTCGTCAAGATCTCGTCAAGGCGGCGGCGAGGACCGCGGGGAACTCGTCGGGGGTCGCCGACATCACCGTGGCGCCGAGCGCGGCGAGCGCCGCCGCGTGCGCATGATCGTGTGCGGGCGCACCCTCGTCGCTCAGCGCGAGCAACACGACGACGTGCACACCAGAGGCGATCATGTCGCCGATGCGCCGATGCATGAGCTCGGCGTTTCCCCCCTCGAAAAGGTCGGTGACGAGGAACACGATGCTCTCCCGCGGCCGTTCGATGAGCTGATGGCAGTATCCGAGTGCGTTGGCGATGTCGGTGCCGCCCCCGAGCTGCACCCCGAACAGCACCTCGACGGGGTCGTGGAGAAATGCGGTGAGGTCGGTGACCGAGGTGTCGAACGCGATGAACGATGTCCGCAACGCAGGGATCTGCGCGAGGACACCGCCGAACAGTGATGCGTAGACCACGCTGTCGGCCATCGAGCCGGACTGGTCGACGGCGATCACCACGTCACGCGCCAGACTGCGCTGGCGGCGGCCGTGCCCGACCAGACGCTCGGGGACGAGCGTGTGATGTTCGGGAATCCAATGGCGCAGGTTCGCCGAGATCGTCATCGGCCAGTCGATGTCGCCGGGACGAGGGTGGCGAGTGCGAGCCGAGCGGGCGAGGGCGCCACGTACGGCCTGGCGCGTCTGGTCGGTGAGCCGACGCTCGAGGTCGTCGAGCACCTTGGCGATCACCTGACGGGCGGTCGCTCTCGTCTCGTCGGGCAGATGCCGGTTGAGCTCGACGAGCAGCGTGACGAGATGGATGTCGGGCTCGAGGTCGCCGAGGAGTTCGGGTTCGAGGAGCAGTTGGCGCAGGTCGAGTCGCTCGACGGCGTCGCGCTGGAGGATCTGGACCACCGGCGTCGGGAAGTACCGACGAATGTCGCCGAGCCAGCGCACCACGCCCGGCTTCGACCGGCCGAGGCCCCCCGAACGACCACCACGACGGTGCGACCCGTCGACGCCACCGCCACGATCGTCGCGGTCGTACAGCGCTCCGAGGGCGGCGTCGACGCGGACGTCGTCGCCGTGGAGTCCGCCCGAACCATCCTGCCCGCCGGCGCCCTCGCCGCCGTCGTCACCCTCGCGGCCTTCGACGGCCCCGTACTCGACGAGGGCGTCATCCCCGGCGGGCCCGAGCAGCAGCCGCCAGCGGCGGCGGCGTTCGGCCTCCGAGACGCGCAACGGCGCGCTCACGAGACCGGCTCCGGTACGACGGCGGAGGCGGCGACGGCGACAGCGGGCAATCCGAGCATGTGGCGGACGGTCGCGAGCGCACTCGCGGACCGCGTCGGGTCGACGTCGACACCGAACCCGATCGTCCGCTCGACACCGAGGCCCATCAGCACCGCCATCAACTGACGGCGCTCCGCGGCCTCGAATGCGCCGAACGTCCGGCGCAACAGCACGATGACCGCGTCGAACGCATCACCCGTCAGCGATGACACCCACCCGTCGAGAACAGCGAGCAGTTCGGCATCGTGGACGAGGACCGAACCCGACCCGGCCAGGAACCCTTCGACGAATGCCGCTCCCCGAGCCGGGGGTGTTCCACCGGACAACGCCTGCGACAGCCGCCGCTGCACCGAATCGACCGACCAGTTGCCCGAGTCGTGCAACAAGCGAGTGGCCCGGCCCTGCACGAGCCCGTGGCCGGCGCGCGTGACGAGTTCGACGAGCACCGACGGCAGCGCCGACCGTCGGGCCGGGTGGTCGAGGACGGCGAGCGCGCCGTGGAGGGCGCTCAGCCGTTCGGCCATCACACCGGCGGCGTCGTCGTCGAGCGAACGAGTGGCGGCGCGCAACCCGGCGAGGATCCGCACGACGATGCCGTCGACGACGCGACGGAGCGACTCGGCGTCGGTCCCCCGGACGTCGCCGTAGCGCAGCGCCGCGGCCAGTGCCGGCATCGCGTCGAGCAGTTGCCCGACATCGGGATCGGTCGCCGCGACCCGGGCGAGTCGGTCGATGCTCGGTTCCACGGCACCGGGCAGTTCGGAGAGCAATGCCTGCTCGACGACACCGACGAGTTCGGCGATGCCGGTCGACGCCCCCGCCCGCTCGAGGAGGCGGGCGGTGGCAGCGGACTCGAGCGTGGTGCCGTAGCCCGCACGCTCGATCAGGCGCACCGACAGGTCCGGATCCCAGCAGACCTCCCAGGTTTCGCGGAACGTGCCCGACGAACCGCGCCCTTCGACCTCGACGCCCCACCCGATCCCGAGTGCCACGAGCCGGTGGAGCAGATGTGACTTGCGACGACCGATCGGCGTGCGCAGGTCGACCTCGACGGTGCGTACCTGGTCGCTCATCGGGATCCGGGCCGACCTCTGGAGCTTCGCGACGTCGCGGGCGAGCGGAACCTGCGGTGCGGCGTCGGGCACCTCCCCGATCGCTTGGCCGATCACGAGATCACGGCGGACCACGTCGAGGCCGCCGGTCACCGCGCCGGCCGCATCGAGCACCTCGGCGAGGCCGGCGCGGGGTCGGCCGCGCAGCGCCGCCAACGTGGTCGCCAGACGGGTCCCTGCGATCAATTCGTCCGGCGATGCTGCGCCACCACGGCTGCGCACGAGTCGTGCGGCGTCGACGAAGAAGCGGACCACACCCTCCTCGCCGGGGTGATCGAACACGTGGTGATACCAGCCCGGGCTGTCGACGCCGGCGCCGTACCCCGAGCGTGCCGTGAGTCGCTCGTGGGTCCAGGGCACCCAGGCGACGGCGACCTTGGTCTTCGGCATCGCGCGCAGTGTGGCGGCGTCGACCGAGATGGCCGGAACGGCGAGCGCACCCGACGCGTCGATGTCGAGTGCCGGTACGTGCCATGCGCCGCAGATCACGACGATGCGCTCGTGGCCGGCCCGTCGGGCGGCGCGGATCGCGCGCCGCATGTGGGCTTCACGCTGGACCTCGGCGGCCGCGGGCACGAAGCCGTGGCGGGCGGTGGTCATCGCCTCGGCGACGGCTTCGAACGCCGGCGCACCGTCGCCGCGATGCTCGATGACGTCCTCCCACCAGCGCTCCGGATCGGGGTCGCCGGCGGCCGCCGCGAGGTCGCGGATCGGATCGGGCGGCGCGGGCTCACTCACGAGCTCCTCCGGCGCCTCGCGGGAACGCGCCAGCGTGACGGCCAGCGGGAGGTCGATGGCGTGCACGGTGACGTCGCGGGCATTGGCCCAGGCGATCGCTTGCCATTCGGGGCTGAACGACGCCAGCGGGGCGAACGCGGCCCGAGCGGGTTCGGCGACGACGTAGCCGAGCAGCGCGACCGGCGGCACGAGCCCGGTGTCACCGATCCACCGCAGCACCGGTTCGACGTCAGCGGGCAGCTCGACGAGCACCGCGTCGGGTTGCACGCTGTCGAGCATCGCGAGCACCGAACGGGCCGAGCCGGGGCCGTGGTGACGGATCCCGAGCAGGTGCACGGTCATCGGGTCACGATCATCGGGTCAGGAGTCGAGGGCGCGGCACGCCTCGTAGAAGTCGCCCCAACCGTCGCGGTCGCGAACGACGGCCTCGAGATACTCCCGCCACGCCACGCTGTCGTGGACCGGATCGCTGACGACGGCGCCGACGATGCCGGCCGCGACGTCGGTGGGCCGGAGCCGTCCGTCGCCGAAGTGAGCAGCGAGCGCGATGCCGTTGGTGACCACCGAGATTGCCTCGGCGGTCGACAGGGTTCCGGTCGGCACCTTCAAGCTCGTCCGCTCGTCTTCGGTCAGGCCCGACCGAAGCTCGCGGAACACGGTGACGACGCGGCGGATCTCGTCGGCGGCGGCCGGCACCTCGGGGAGGGCGAGCGCGACACCGAGTTCGTCGACACGACGGCGCACGATGTCGATCTCCTCGTCGACGGTGGCGGGGAGTGGGAGGACCACGGTGTTGAACCGCCGGCGCAGCGCGCTGGACAGGTCGTTGACGCCGCGATCACGGTCGTTGGCGGTGGCGATGACGTTGAAGCCGCGAATCGCTGCGATCTCCGTGTCGAGTTCGGGCACCGGCAGCACCTTCTCGGAGAGCACGGTCACCAGCGCGTCCTGCACCTCGGCCGGCATGCGGGTGAGTTCCTCGACGCGCACGATCGCCCCACGTTCCATGCCGCGGTAGACCGGACCCGGCACCAGCGCCGCTGTGCTCGGGCCTTCGGCGAGCAGGCGGGCATAGTTCCATCCGTACCGCAGCGTCTCCTCGGTGGTACCCGCCGTCCCCTGGACGAGCAGCGTCGAGTCGCCGCTGATCGCGGCTGCCAAGTGCTCGCTCACCCATGTCTTGGCCGTCCCCGGCACCCCGAGCAACAGCAGTGCACGGTCGGTGGCGAGCGTGGCGACGGCGATCTCGACGAGCCGCTGCCGGCCGACGTACTTGGGGGTCACGACCGTGCCGTCGCTCAGCTCGCCGCCGAGCAGGTAGCGCACCACGGCCCAGGGCGAGAGCTTCCAACCCGGCGGCCGTTCCCGGTCGTCGAGCCCGGCGAGCGCAACGAGTTCGTGGGCGTACTGGTCCTCGGCGTGCGGGCGCAACACCTCGCCGAGCGGGTCGGGTCCGGTGCTCGACGCAGGCGATGCGGTGGGGCTCATCGGTGCTGACGCTACCGATCGCGAGCTGCCGTGGTCTTGCTGCCCCGCCACCTCAGGCGGCCCTGATCGTCGGTGGTCCGGTGAATTGGATGGTGCCGTCGGGGAGCCGGAGGGTGAGCTGTCGGTCAGGGCCGAGCGCGACGACCCAACCATCGTGGTGGACTCGGGCGTGATGCTTCGAGCAGATCGGGAGCAGGTTGTCGAGATCGGTGCAGCCTCCGTGGCGCCACCACAGCACGTGATGGAGCTCGCAGCGGTCGTAGGCGACGCTGCAGCCGGGGATCGCGCAGGTGCGGTACAGGCCGCGCAGTGCTCGGCGCTGTGCCCGGTTGGCCAGGCGAGTCGCGCGGCCGAGGTGCAACTCGCCCGGCGCGTGCAGGATCACGCCGTTGCGTACGACGACTGCCGACACGTCGGCGTCGCCGGCGAGTTCGGCCAGCACTCGGGTGGGGATTTCGACGGGGATCGGCCACTGAGCGACCGGGCCAGGTTGGTCGGTTGCGTCGGCGTCGATCACCACCAGATACTCCGCCCGCCCCGGCCGGGCTCCACCCGTGGCGCCGTCGACGAGTCGGGCCAAGGCATGTGCGGCCAGGAAGTGCTGCTTCTCGATCGCATCGTCCGGGCAGTCGGGCGGTGTCGACTGGGCAAACAACGTCTCGACGGCCGCGTGCAGCTTCGCGTCGAGACGCACACCCGTCACCGGATCGAACCGGCCGCGCAGGTTCCACATCCCGTCATCGTCGACCCACGACCGCAACCGGGTCGCCCGCCGCTGACGCTCGAGCCGATCCATGCCGTCGCCGGACTCGATGCGCTGCGCCTCCAACGCCACCCGCTTCGCGAACTGTTCCACCGTCGACGTTCCCGCCACGTCGGCCAACGCATCCGCACGATCCAACAACTCACGCCGCCGCGCCTCTGGCAACGTGCGCGCCGCCCGGGTGACTGCATCGATGTGCCCGGCCGTCGTCGCACCCTCACCCAACACCTCGGCCAACCTGGGTGTCGCCTCGAGCGTCTCGGCGCGCTCGCGAGCCTTGTGTGCTGCTGCGATCGACGTGCGATCGGCTTCCGCGATCGCCGCTTCCGGGAACGATGACCGCGCCGCCAACTTGGCGACCAACAGGCCCCGCCGCGCCTCCACCCAGCCCGTCAACTCGCGAGCGGCGACCAACGCCGCCTCGACCGCCGCAACCCCCGGCTCCGGGTCGGAACACACCGCATCGATGCGCTCTACCCGCTCGGAGATCGCCGTTCGATCCATACCACCAACAGTAGAGAAGGGGTGTGACAGGGTTGGCCGTAACCACCGCCGCTCCCCTCGGCGACGACCGACATCGGCTCGAACCGTCCGAACGGCTCCATGATCGTCGCTACCATCGCGCGGTGGTCGAGGTGGTGTTCGCCAAAGCGTTCCGACGGC
>JAHENF010000039.1:6216-22964 GCA_024643255.1 Ilumatobacteraceae bacterium | reverse complement strand
GCGCAGTTGCCGGTGGCGCAGCGCGGTGAGTTGTTCGAGCGTGTCGACGACTTGGCCGAGGTGGCCGCAGCATCCACCGTGGAGGCGTTTGCTCGTCGGGTGGCGTTGGAGGCGAAGCGGATCCAGGCCGACGACGGGATGGACCGGTTGGCCCGTCAGCGTCGGGCGGTGCGGGCCTCCAGCTGGGTCGGCGCCGACGGGATGTGGAATCTGCGCGGTCAGTTCGACCCGGTCACCGGCGTCCGCCTCGCTTCCAAACTCGTCACGACCGTCGAGGCACTCTTCGCCGAAGCCGTGCCGGACGGGTGTCCCGAGGATCCGGTCGAGAAGCAGAAGTTCCTCACCGGCCACGCCCTCGTCGCGTTGATCGACGGCACCGCCAGTGTGGCCCGTTCGGGACGCTCGGAGTACGTCGTGGTGGTCGATGCCGACGCCGACCCCGCAACTTGCGGGCCGGGCCCGGTCGCGGAGTGGCCGATCCCCGTCGAGATCCCTGCCCGCGTCTTGGCCGAGCTGGCCGGTGACGCCGATCTCCATGCCGTCGTCGTCCGCAACGGGGTCGTGCTGTATGCCCCGGGCGAACTCAACCTGGGCCGCACGACACGGTTGGCGAACCGGGCTCAACGCCGGGCATTGCGCGGGTTGTACCGCGGGTGTGCGATCCCTGGCTGCACCGTCGGCTACGACCGCTGCAAGCTGCACCACCTGATCTGGTGGCGCAACGGCGGGCTGACCGACCTCGACAACTTGCTGCCACTGTGCAGCAAGCACCACGACAAGATCCACCACGACGGCTGGATCATCGAACTCGGACCCCACCGCGAACTCACCCTCCGCCTCCCCGACGGCACGATCCACAACACCGGACCACCAGCCCGCCGCACCGCCGACTGAGCGGCGATGAGTTCTGTGATGAGGTTTCGGCCCGACAGGTGGCCCAAAAACTCATCGCACGAGATCGGACTGGCCGCAAGACGACCTTCAGCGTCGGTTCAGGACCGTTCAGGCTGGTTCAAGGTGCGCTCGTGCACGGTGGGTCCACGCTTTCGGGATCCACCCGACGGCACGACGAAGGGAACCCCAACCATGCGTTCAACCAAACGAGCCGTCTCCAGCGGCCTCGCCGCCCTCGGCATCGTGCTCGGTGCCGCCGGCCTCGCCAACGCGGCCACCGGGAGCAGCTCCAGCAGCGACACCACCGCCGTCGTCCACCCGACCTCGGCCACCGACACATCCGTCGATGCCCCCGACCAGGGCGCCAACGAGCAGCCTGACGCCAACGAGGCCGACACCCCCGAAGGTCCCCAGGATCACGCCGACAACGAGGCCGACAACGGCGACCAAGGCGACAAGGCGCCCGACGCCACCAGCAGCGTCACGACCGCCGACGGGGTCGAAGCGACAAACGAAACCGACGAGTCAGCGACGCTGGCCGCGTTGGCGACGGTGACGTCCGACCAGGCATCGGCCGCCGCTGTGGCCGCTCAGCCGGGCACGGTCGTCAAGGTCGAACTCGAGAACGAGAACGGCAACGTCGTCTATGGCGTCGAGATCGACACCGGCAACGGCCACGTCGACGTGAAGGTCGACGCGGGCAATGCCACCGTGCTCTCGATCCAGGCCGACGACGCCGGCGAACACGGCGACTGACACCGAAACCACACCTCCATGTCCACGTGGCCCGGGCGACGCGCCCGGGCCACGTGCGCGTCTTCAGGAAACATTCAGCTCGACCTGCGACGATGGGAAGTCGATGAGACTCTTGGTCGTCGAGGACGAGAAGAAGTTGGCCGCGTCGCTCAAGCGCGGACTCGAGGCCGACGGGTTCGCCGTCGACGTGGCGCTCGACGGCACCGACGGATGGTGGATGGCCACCGAGCACGAGTACGACGCGATCGTCCTCGACATCATGCTGCCGGGGATCAACGGCTACCAGCTGTGCGGACGCCTCCGGGATGCGGGGAACTGGACACCGATCCTGATGCTCACCGCGAAAGACGGTCAACTCGACGAAGCCGAAGCGCTCGACACCGGCGCCGACGATTTCCTGCGCAAACCGTTCGCGCACGTCGTCTTGGTCGCCCGCCTACGCGCACTCCTGCGCCGAGGCAAACCGGAACGTCCGGTGGAACTGGTCGCGGCGGGCCTTCGAGTCGACCCATCCGAACGACGCTGCTGGAGAGCCGACGCGGAGATCGAGCTGACCGCCCGGGAGTTCTCCGTCCTCGAGTACTTGGTGGCCAATGCGGGCACAGTGGTGTCGAAGCAGGACATCCTCGGTCACGTCTGGGACTACGAATTCGACGGCGATCCCAACATCGTCGAGGTCTACGTCCGCCACCTGCGCAAGAAGATCGACATTCCCTTCGACACCGATTCGATCCAGACGGTTCGGGGTGCCGGATACCGCCTGATGGCCTCACCGTCATGACCCCGATCACCAATGGATCGATCATGTCCAAGCTGCAGACCGTTCGCGTCCGAGCGACCGTGGGCGCAACCGTCATCGTCGCCATCGCACTCCTCGTCGCCGGCGGCGTCCTGGTGAACGTCCTGCGGCGCTCCCAGGTCGACATCGTCGACGGCAACCTCCGTCTGCGCGCCGTCGACATCGAGGGACTGATCGACGGTGGCGCAGCACTCTCCTCGGTGACCGTCCAGAGCGAGGAAAGTGGGCTCGTTCAGCTCGTCGACACCTCCGGCACCGTGGTCGCCGCCAGCGCGAACCTGCTGGGAGAGGCCCCCCTCGTCGCCGGGCCTGCACCGTCATCGTCCACGATGCGTATCGAGCAGCTCGACAACGCCAAGTTTCGAGTCGCCACGTTCGAGACCGACGGCAACCAGACGCTGCGCATCATCGTCGGCAGCGACATCGGCGACATCGACCGCACGGTCGACGTCGTCATCGGCGCCCTGGCGATCGGGCTCCCCCTCCTGCTCCTCCTGATTGCCGTCCTCGTCTGGGTGATCGTCGGACGTGCGCTGCTCCCTGTCGACAGGATGCGACGCGAGGTCGACGAGATCGGAGGCGGCGACCTCCATCGCCGTGTGCGCGGCCCGGAGACCAACGACGAGATCGCCCGACTGGCGACCACGATGAACGACATGCTCGATCGACTGGAACGGGCGAACACGATCCAGGCCCGCTTCGTGTCGGACGCCTCGCACGAGCTGCGTACGCCCATCGCGGTGATCAGGCACGAACTCGAGATGGCGCTGCGCGAGGACGACGATCGATTGTTGCGTGAGGCCGCGCTCGACGTGCTCGACGAAGACCTGCGGATGCAGCGCCTCGTCGACGACTTGCTGTTCCTCGCCCGGCGGGAGTCGACCGCCGCACGCCCGTCGCCCCGCCGCGAGCTGGTCGATCTCGACGACGTCGTGCTCGCTGAGGCGCAACGGGTCGACACGACCAAACGCGTGGACACCTCCGGCATGTCGGCCGGCCAGGTGCGCGCCGATCCCGACCAGCTCGGCCGGATCGTCCGCAACCTCCTGGACAACGCACTCCGCCACGCCGCGACCACCGTGGCCGTCACCGTCGAGAGCACAGACTCGAGGGTGTGGCTGCACGTCGACGACGACGGCCCCGGTGTGCCCGAGAACGATCGCCAACTGATCTTCGAGCGCTTCGGTCGCAGCGACGATGCACGAAGTCGCGACGAGGGCGGCGCCGGTTTGGGACTCGCCATCGTGAGCGAACTCGTCAACGACCACGGTGCGTCGATCGTCGTCGACACGAGCCCGACGCTCGGCGGCGCGCGGTTCAGCGTCGGCTTCGCCGACGCCCGTCGCTGATCGACGCGCGCACGTTCAGCGTGCCTTCAGCAACCCTTCGTCAGGATGCACACACGACCTCCAACGAATGGGCAACCACGTCATGACCGAGACCGAACAACCATCAGCGCCGGCCATCGAGCTCGAGGCCCTGTGTCACAGCTACGGCGACACGGAAGTTCTGCGGCACATCGACCTCCGCATCGAGCACGGTGAGATCTTCGGGTTCCTGGGGCACAACGGCGCCGGCAAGACCACCGCCGTCAACATCCTCACCACACTGATCGCGCCGACCGCCGGCACAGCGAAGGTGTGTGGCTTCGACGTCGCGGCACAGCGCCACGAGGTGACGAGCCGCATCGGTTACCTTCCTGCCGACGTCCGGATGTATCCCCACCTCACGGCCAGGGAGAACGTCGAGTTCTTCGCCAAGCTCTCCGGCGTCAAGAAACCTTCCACGGCAGTCGACGAGACGTTCGAGTATCTCTCGTGCTCCGATCTGGCCGACAAGCGGGTCGGCTCGTTCTCGACCGGGATGCGTCAACGAGTCGGCATCGCCCAGGCGATCGTCCACCGCCCGCAAGTGCTCTTCCTCGACGAGCCGACATCAGGCCTCGATCCCGTTGGGGTCCGCCAGCTGCGCGAGACGATCATCCGCCTCAACGCCGACCTCGGGATGACCGTGTTCATGAACACCCACCTCTTGAGTGAGGTGGCCAAGGTCTGCACCACGATCGGTGTCCTCGACCACGGCGAACTCATCTACAAGGACACGATCGCGGCCACGACCGAGCGATTCCCCGACGAGACGTCCCTCGAGGACATCTACGTCCGGATGGAGCGCTCAGCATCATGACCGCGACGATCGCGCGCCAACAGATCGTCTCGTTGCTTCGCCAACGGACCTTCGTCGTACTGCTGGCGACCCTGATCGTGATGACCGCACTGGCCGGCGTCCTGGGATGGTCGAGCCATCACACGATCGTGGGGGTCTACGACGAAGCGGTGAAACTCCTCGCGTCGAGGGGTGACCCCGCACCGCCGAATCCGTTCCTGCTCAAGCCGACCTTGGCGTTGCTGTCGAACATGGTGGTCTACATCCCCTTCATCGGAGCGCTCCTCGCCCTGGTGCTCGGCCATCTGAGCCTCGTCGACGACGAGACCGTCGGGCGGCTCATCTTCTCGCGCCGCATCTCCCGGACGGAGTACATGATCGGCAAGATCGTGGGCGCGGCGATCGTGCTGGTGGCGATCCTGCTGGCCTCGCTGGCGGTCAGCACGATCTCGCTGGCCATCGTCAACCGCACGATGCCGACCGGCGCGGATCTCGGCCGACTCGCCGCCTTCTACGCGCTGTCGTGGCTCTACCTCATGGTGTTCGTCCTGATCGGAATGGTCACCGTCCTGGTCACCCGTCGGCGATCGCTCGCGCTGCTGTCGGCGATGGGCGCTTGGCTCGTCATCACCTTCGCCTTCCCCCAGATCACCTCAGGCCTTCGGCCGACCCAGTCGCTGAACCCGATCGTCGATCCGGCCAGCACGTCGCAGGCGTTCTTCCGATTCACCGCGAAGGCCCGCCCATACTCGATCGTCGAGCAATACAAGGCGGCGAGCGCGTCGATCCTGCGCACCGCCGGAACCGAGTCGACCACGAGCATCCTGCGTCAGGTTGCTCCACTGTTGGGCCTGTCGATCGTTCTCGCGGTCGTCGGGATCGGACTCGTCGATCGGCACGACTATTCCAGCGGGTCGAACGATGAGTGAGTCCACAGCACGCGTGAAGGCGCTGGCCGCCCACGAATACCGAGCGGCCGTGCGCAGCAAGATCCTGCTGGTCCTGCTCGGGATCCTCGTGACGATCACCGTCGTGTCGGTGTACGTCGCGGCTGTCGACCACCGCAGCAAGGTTGCCGACTACGCGGCATACCGAGCGGCCGCCCAGGCCAGTGGACTCGCCCGAATTGCGCCGTCGACGCTCGCTCCTCTGTCGCTGCTTCGCGGGGCCCTCGAGTACCTCGAGATCATCGGCGCCGTAGTCGCGATCACGCTCGGCTATCTCACGGTGTCACGTGAACGGGCCAACCGCACCCTCACCCTCATCCGCTCGCGCCCCGTCACCGCAGGCGAACTCGCGTCGGGCAGCCTCCTCGGTGCCGTCGGCCTGTTCACCACGCTCGTTGCGGCAACCACGATCGTCGGCGTCGTCTGTGTCGGCCTGATCGGCAACGACTGGATCAACGCTGCACAAGGATTCAAACTGCTCCTCGCCGCCATCGCGGCCATCATCTACCTCGGCGCGTTCTACTGCGTCGGGGCGATCGCCACCGCGAACACCCGGGTGGCCGCAAACGGGCTGATGATCGCCTTGGGCATCTGGCTGCTCGTCGTCCTGATCCTGCCGCAGCTCGGCGACACACTCGACGCCGACAACCAGATACCGGGAGGACTCTTCAAGGCGCTCACCCTCGACCGGGCCGGCGAAACCGAGATCCTCAAACACTTCTCGACCTACGAGACCACTCGGATCAGCATCGAGGAGGCGTCGTTCGCGAAGCACTACGAACGCTTCGCCTTCGCGATGACCGAGGTGCAGGACAAGTACCGCGGATTCAGCCTCGGGCGACTCCTCGGCGCGAAGCGCAACGACATCGGCTGGATGATCTTCTACTCGTTCGCCCTCGTGTTCGGGCTTCGCTGGAGCTTCCGCCGCCAACCCACCATCCCCCAGGAGACAACATGAACATCCTCGACCATCCCCGCCGCCGGCACCTCCTCGTCCCGATCGTGATCGCCGCCGGCGTCGTGCTCGGCGCATGCTCGTCATCGGGTTCGTCGACCCCGGTCGCCTCGTCGCCGACCTTCTCGTCGAACAGCACCCCGGTCGACACGACCGGGCAGGTCCTGCCGGTCTCGTCGAATCCGATCGTCAACACCTCGACGGTGCAGGCGTTCACCATCGATTCCGTACTCGTCGAGAACAACGTCGATGCAGCTGGGAACACGGCCGACGACCATCTCGAGGTCGTCGTGACGAACACCTCCTCGTCCGAGCTCGCGGGGTTCGAGGTGTACTACACCTTCGATGATCCGACTGCGCAGATCTCGGAGAGCTACTTCGCGAAACTCCCCGACTCGTTCACCATCGCCCCGGGTGCGACACGGGTGATCCACTTCGACAACAGCGGTGCGCCCGACCACTTCGCCGTGAGCGACTTCAGCCTGTACGCCACCTCGGCGAACGCGCTGGACGTGACCGTATTCGTCAGCGCCACCGATGCCGCGCCACAGACCGCTACCGTCCAGAAGGATGCCGGTGGCACCGAGACAGCGGATTGAGGCGGAGGTCGAAAGATGATGGATGTCGAGGCATGGCTCACCGCCGGTGGGCTCGCCCTGCTCGCCGCGATCGTCTTCGCGGAAACAGGGCTGCTGGTCGGGTTCTTCCTTCCCGGCGACAGCCTGCTCTTCATGGCCGGGTTCCTGGCATCGGCTGCCGGAGGGCACATCCTGCCTCCACTGCCCGTGACTGCGTTCGTGGTGTTCTTCTTCGCGGCGCTCGGTGATCAGGTCGGCTACCTGTTCGGTCGCCGTGTCGGACCCAGCCTGTTCTCGAGGCCCGAACGACGCCTCTTCAATCCCGCCAATGCGCAGCGAGCCCAGGTCTTCTTCGAGCAGCGGGGACCGCGCTCGATCGTCCTCGCCCGATTCGTCCCGATCGTGCGGACGTTCGTGCCGGTCGTCGCCGGCGTCGGCGAGATGCGGTACCGCACGTTCGTCACCTACAACCTGATCGGCGCCGCGCTTTGGGGCGTCGGTATCACCACCCTCGGGTACTACCTCGGAGAAGTCGACATCGTGAAACACAACCTGGAGATCGCCGCGATCGTGATCGTGACCCTCTCGCTCATCCCGGTCGCCCTCGAGGTCCGCCGCTCCCGTCGACCGGCCGTGCAGTGAACGCGACCGACCAGGAACAGACGCACGCGGACCAGGATCGGTACCGCAACGCCGGCCTGATCGCCGGGGCGGTCGTCGCCGTCGCGACGGTCGTCCTGCTCTCGCTCGGCACCAGCGGGCCGCTCACACCGCTCAAGGCAATGATCCTCGGCGCCGTCGAGGGATTCACCGAATACCTGCCCGTCTCGTCGACCGGGCATCTGCTGATCGCGCAGCGGCTGCTCGGCCTCGGTGAAGGCGACGCGAAGGCCGCCGCCGACACCTACGCCATTGCGATCCAGATCGGCGCCATCCTTGCGGTCGTCGTGCTGTACTGGCGACGACTCGGCCAACTCGCGTCGGGCGTGGTCGGGCGCGACACCGATGGGCGCAAGCTGCTCGTGTGCCTCGTCGTCGCGTTCGTCCCCGCCGCAGTGGTCGGTGTGCTCCTCGGCGACAACATCAAGGACCGCTTGTTCGGACCGTGGCCCGTCATCGCTGCATGGCTGGCCGGTGGCGTCTTCCTGGTGTGGTGGAATCCGCGACCCGGACGGCTCGATCTCACGTCGCTCACGGTGCGCCACGCGGCGATCATCGGCGCAGCGCAGATCCTCGCGCTGTGGCCGGGCATGAGCCGCAGCCTCGTCACCATCGCCGCCGCGCTGGCCATCGGTCTCAGCATGTCTGCGGCCATCGAGTTCAGCTTCCTGCTCGGCCTCGCCACGCTGAGTGCGGCAACGCTGTACGACCTGGCCAAGGACGGCCAGACCCTGCTCGACGACTACGGGTGGCGCACGCCGCTGCTCGGAGGCCTCGTCGCCTTCGTCACCGCTGTGATCGCCGTGCGCTGGCTGGTGTCATTCCTGGCCACCCGACCGCTGTCGATCTTCGGCTGGTACCGCATCGGCATCGCCGCTGCGGCCGCCGGGCTCATCGCCATCGGCGTGATCTGATTTACCCTACGTTGATCTTCGACCTCCTGTTCGGTGACCGAGCCATCCGTACGTTGATGCTCACCCCAACTGACTGCCCAGGAGGCATCGTGTCAACGAAGACCATCCCGATCGAACCCTCGTCGCGCGGCGGACGCGACATGCGCAACCTCATGACGAAGGTCCCCGAGGTCGTCGCGGCCTTCTGGATCATCAAGGTGCTGGCGACCACGGTCGGCGAGACCTTCGCCGACTTCCTCGCCGAGAAATTCGGTCTCGGCCTGACCGAGCTCACGCTGATCATGGGCGCCGGCCTGATCGTCGCACTCGCCATCCAGTTCCGAGCGAACAAGTACGTACCGTGGATGTACTGGCTCTGCGTCGTGCTGATCAGCATCGTCGGCACACTCATCACCGACAAGCTCGTCGACGACCTCGGCGTCAGCCTGTGGGCGTGCACGATCGGCTTCGGCCTGGCGATGCTCGCGACCTTCGCCGTCTGGTACTCGAGCGAGAAGACGCTCTCGATCCACTCGATCGACACGACCAAGCGCGAGGCCTTCTACTGGCTCGCGATCCTCTTCACGTTCGCCCTCGGAACGGCTGCCGGCGACCTGCTCGCCGAGCAGCTGAACATCGGCTACTTCAACTCGGTGCTGATGTTCTCCGCCATGATCGCGCTGGTCGCGATCGCCTGGAAGTACCTGAACTTCAACGAGATCGCCGCCTTCTGGATGGTCTACATCCTGACCCGTCCCCTCGGTGCGTCCACCGGAGACTTCCTCTCACAGGCAAAGGTCGACGGCGGACTCGGCCTCGGAACCACCGCAACGAGCCTGATCTTCCTCGCAGCCATCGTCGGGTTGGTCTTCTACCTCACGACGATCCAACGCGGCAAGGCCGCACTCGAGCCCTCACTGGCCACCTGAGATCGCCGGTTCACGACATGATGGCGGAATGACAGCGAGCGCTCGAACCGGACGACTGGTCCTGCTCGTCGAAGACGACGCCTCGATCGGTCGGGCGATGACCGACGCGCTCGAGTCACACGGCCATCGGGTCACCTGGTGCAGGTCCGGCAGTTCGGCAACCACTTCGGTGGAAGCCGAACTGCCGGACCTCGTATTGCTCGACGCCGGCCTACCCGACATCGATGGTTTCACGCTCTGTCGTTGGCTGCGCGAACAACATGCCGATCTGCCGATCGTGTTGGTCACCGCTCGCGACTCCGACATCGACATCGTCGTCGGACTCGATGCCGGGGCCAACGACTACGTCACCAAACCCTTCTCGACCAACGTCTTGCTGGCCCGCGTCAGGGCCCACCTCCGCTCCAGCGATGCCGTCGATCCCGACGCCGCGATCTCCCTGCGTACGCTGCGGATCGAGCCCGGATCGTACGTCGCCACCATCGACGGACAGCCGCTCGACCTCCGTCGCAGGGAATTCGAACTGCTGCTCTACTTCGCCCGCAACGCCGGTCGGGCACTCACGCGGGAGCAACTCCTCTCCGATGTCTGGGACCTGCACTGGGAGAGTTCGACGAAGACGGTCGACATGCACATCGTGTCGCTCCGGAGGAAGCTGGGCGACGCGGTGGAGATCGTGACGATACGTGGCGTCGGCTATCGTTTGGTCGTGCCGTGAGACGCCGGATCACGGCGGCGATCGTCGGCGTCACGGCCTTCATCCTCGTCGCCGTGGGCCTTCCGCTCGCCATCGTCGCGCAACGATCGGTCGTCCGCTCGGAGGTCGTGAAGCTGCAGGCTTCCGCCGCACAGACACTGACCGAGATCGCACGCCCGATCGACACCACACAGCTCGCGGCGCTACGCGGTGAACCCGACGCTCCGCCCCCGTTCGCCATCTACGACACCTCTGGGTCGGTCGTCTTCGGTGAAGGCCCGGAGCCGGGAGATGCGGCCGTCGACGGCGCGATGGCCGGCTCGACCACCACGACGACCGCGGGCGCCGTCGTCGTCGCGACCCCGATCACCGATCCCGAGGAGAACATGCTCGGCGTCTTGCGCATCGCCACGTCGCTGACGGCCGTGAACGGCCGAGTCCGCGAGGTCTGGTTGGTCATGGCAGCGGTCGGGCTGCTCGCGATCGGCACATCATGGCTGATCGCCGACCGCCTCGGTCGCCGACTCGCGAGCCCACTCGTCGAACTCGCCGACACCGCACGACGTACGTCGATCGGCGGTGTGATCGAGCAGTCACCGGCGACCGGCATTGCAGAGATCGACCAACTCCACGAAGCGCTCGTCGACAACTCGGTCCGCATCAGCGATGCGCTGGTGCGCGAACGCCAGTTCAGCGCCGACGTCTCCCATCAGCTGCGCACCCCGATCGCGGCCCTGCGCCTGAAGCTCGAGGCCGCCGACGACGATGGACACCTCGACGATTCCGCGTTGGCCGACCTCACACGCCTGGAGGACACCGTCGACCATCTCCTGGCGCTGGCTCGCGACGCGCAGCCGATCTCGGCCGGATGTGTCCTCGATGAGGTGGTCGCCCACACCGTCGCACGGTGGAGCGCCCAGGTCGCCGCCGAACACCGCTCGCTGACGACGCTCGGCAGCGGCGGCGGCGTCGAGGCCTCGGCAACGGCGATCGGCCAGGTGCTCGACGTGCTGATCGACAACGCTGTTCGCCACGGGCGCGGCGACATCGGTCTGGTCGTGCGCACGGTCGCCGGGGGCGTCGCCCTGGACGTCCACGACGAGGGTTCGTTGGATCCGGCGCTCACCGAGCGACAGCTGTTCGCGCGTCACGAGGGCGTGAACCACGGAATCGGGTTGGCGCTCGCCCGTTCGGTGACGCAGGCCGAGGGTGGCCGGCTCATGCTGACCCATCGCGATCCGACCACGTTCTCGGTCGTGCTGCTCCCTCGCGACCGTTAGTGTCCCGGCGTGACCAGCATGCGAAGCGGATCGGCCTGATGCGGCTCGACGAGGTCGGCGAACGAGACGGCTGGCGCTGCTGGTTGTGCGATGAGGCCGTCGACGCGGACATGAGCGTCAACGATCCCCGTGGACCGAGCATCGACAGCCGCACAACGGAGCGCAAGGCCAAAGCGAAGGGTGGCGGGAAAGGTGGCGGCAGGGGTCAGGGCACCGGCCAGGAGCGGCTGGCACATCGATCGTGCAACACCGGCAAGGGCAGCACCAAGGCGGTCATCGACTGGCCCGAACATCTCTTCGTCGCCGATCCCGCAGTGATTCTCACGACGGTCGATCGGCTGCAGCGCAAGGGCGGGCGGGAGATCGTCGGTCGGTGCCTCGAGCGCGACGACGCCGCCAACGCCGCTGCGTGGATCGTCGATCGCATCTCGAGGTTGGAGCCGGATCTTGCCGTCGAGGCCGACGTCGAAGCCGGCGGCGGCCAGTTCCTGGTGATCCTGCGAGCTCGGAGCTGACCCACGTGACGTCGTCAGATCGTCGATTCCTCGTGCGACCAGAGACCGCTCAGGATCACGACGAGATCGCACGCGTGGTCACCGCTGCATTCGGCTCGCCGGCCGAGGCGAGGCTCGTCGAAACCATCCGAGCATCTGCGGAGTACATCGCCGAGCTCGCGTTGGTCGCGACGCTCGACGATGCGGTTGTCGGACACGTGATGATCAGTCGCTGCACGCTGCACACCGAGGGAGCGATGACCTCCATCGTCATGCTCTCACCGCTGGCGGTCGATCCGGCGCACCAGGGCAACGGTGTCGGGGGCCTGCTCGTCACCACGGTCACCACCATCGCCGATGCGAACGGCGAACCGCTCGTCGTCCTCGAGGGCGACCCGAACTACTACTCCCGGTTCGGGTTCGTGCCTGCGTCGAGCCACGGGATCGAGCTTCCACTCCCTGACTGGGCGCCCGAGGCAGCAGCTCAGGTCAAGCCGCTCACGAACGACGTTGCGGCACTTCGGGGTACGGTTGTCTACCCGGCGTCGTTCGATGTGCTCGGCGACCACTGACGGCTTCGCTGGCGCGCCACCTCGAACACGAGCACCGTCGTCGCCATCGCCACGTTGAGCGACTCGCTGCGACCGCGATGTGGAATCGTGACCCACTGACGAATCGGACCGGCTGTGTCGTTCCACTCGTCGGGGAGTCCTGCGGCCTCGTTGCCCATCACGATGCCGATTCGACCGCGCAGGTCGGCGTGCGTGTACGGGACGACGGTGCGTCCGGGGAAGTCGTGGCTCGTCGTACCGAACAGCTCGATGCCGGCCGCCGCCACGTCGTCGATCGCCGCTGTCACGACGGCAACATGGAACAGTGCACCGGCGGAGGACCGAACCACCTTCGGGTTGTACGGGTCGACGCTCCCCGGCGTGAGCACGACAGCATCAGCACCGGCCGTCTCGGCCGAACGCAGGATCGTGCCGAGGTTCCCCGGGTCGGTCACCCCGTCGAGCACGACGACGAACGATGCCGTCGACAGGAGATCTCCGAGTTCGTCGCGCATCTTCACGATCGCGATCGGTGGCTGCGGCGCCTCGGTCGAACCGACCCGCTCGAGCACACCGTCGGCCAGCTCGAACACCTCCCCGGCACCGTCGATGACGGCGTCGGATCCCATCGGCACGAACTGCGCTTCGACGACCCAACCCGCACCGACGGCCTCGGCCACGAGGACCGGCCCCTCCACGACGAATCGCCCGTCGCCGTGACGCGAACTACGGCGCCCGAGGAGGCGCCGCAGTTCCTGAACTCGTGGATTGTTGAACGCCAGCGCACTCATCGTGCACCTGCGTGGCCGTTCAGGCCAGCGCGCCCTTGGCCGCCTCGACGAGCTTGCCGAACGCGGCCGGATCGGTGATCGCGAGATCCGAGAGGATCTTGCGGTCGACCTCGATACCTGCCGCGTTCAAGCCGGCGATGAACCGGCTGTAGCTCATGTCGTGCTGGCGGGTGCCGGCATTGATGCGCTGGATCCACAGACGACGCATCTCACCCTTGCGGGCGCGACGGTCACGGAAGGCGTAGTTGCCCGACCGCATGACCTGTTCGTTGGCGGCCCGGAACGAACGGCTCTTGTTGCCGTAGTAGCCCTTGGCCTGCTTCAGTACTTTCTTGTGGCGCTTCTTCGTCGCCACACCACGCTTCACACGTGCCATTTCGATTCCTCCTCGGAACGTTCAGTCGGGGCGAACCCCGCCATGACTCTCTCGGTCTGTCTCAGCGCTCGGCGAGGAGGCGCTTGATCTTCTTCTCGTCGGTCGAGTGCACGTCGGCATCGCGGTCGAGGCGGTGCTTGCGGTTCGACGACTTCGATTCGAACTTGTGCTGATTGTTCTGCTGTTCGTGACGCAGACGACCGGTACCGGTCTTCTTGAAACGCTTAGCTGCCGTCTTCGACGTTTTCATCTTCGGCATCGGGTACTCCTTCTTCTGGTTCGCTGGCGGCGATCGCTTCGGGTGCTTCGTCCACCTCGGGCGTGTGCACCTCGGCTTCAGGCGGCTGTGCCTCGGCTTCTGGCGTTTCCGCCTCTGCTTCGGACGCTTCCGCCAGGGACTTGCGCTCGGCTTCGATCGCTGCCTTCTTCATCGCCTCTTGGGCCTGCTTGTCGGGCGACAGCGTCATCGACATGCTGCGACCCTCGAGTCGCGCCTGCGTGTCGACTTTGGCTGCCGGACCCACCGCTTCGAGTACGGAATCGAGAATCTTCGATCCGAGCTCTGGGTGAGCCATCTCACGTCCGCGGAACTGCAACGTGATCTTGACCTTGTGGCCCTCTTCGATGAAGCGGATCACGTTGCGGGTCTTGGTGTCGAAGTCGCCCTTGCCGATCTTCGGCCGGTACTTCACTTCTTTCACCGAGACGTTGGTGGACTTCTTGCGGGCTTCCTTGGCCTTCTGGCCCTCTTCGTACTTGAACTTGCCGTAATCCATGATTCGGCACACGGGAGGGTTGGCGTTCGGGGCCACTTCGACCAGGTCGAGTTCGAGACCTCTGGCCATTCTCAGCGCGTCGGGAACGGCCTTGATTCCGAGTTGGTCGCCGGTCGGTCCGATGAGTCGGACTTCTCGGGATCGGATGCGGTCGTTGATCCTGTGCTGGTCGCCACGTTGTTCCTGTCGCGGTGCTATGGCTGATCACTCCTGTGCAATGGGCCTCCCCAGTGTCTGAATAATGTTGGCGCTCGACGCGAACCGCACGCGGAGCGACCTGACACTGGTCACGCTGCTGTTCCCCTACGGGGGAGCGGCACGTGACCGGGGCTGGTCTCAGCCTTGTGACCTGGGCGCACTGTTCGCCTCTCGACGGGTGGTGGCCAGGTGGGGGTCTCCCCCACTTCGCCTCAATTGTGATCGGTAGGGTAGCGCACGTGAGTGACGAAACCTCTGACACCGAATTCGACGAGTTCGACGAGCAACTCGATGAGGAACAACTCGATGCGATCGCGACGGCGGAACGGGCGATGGCCGAAACCCGCGCCCGCCTTGCCGAGGTGCCCGCCGAGATCGTGGTGACCAACCACGTCATGGGGCTCTACGAGCTCGCGGCGATCCACCTGTCGGCGAACCCGCCCGACCTGCGCCAGTCCGCGCTGGCGATCGATGCGGTGGCGTGTCTCGTCGACGGCCTGGGTGCCCGTCTCGGCGATGAGGCCGCGACGATGCAGGACGCGCTCGCGAACATCCGGCTCGCATTCGTCCAGATCAAGGGCCAGGTCGCCGAGCCGAGTCCGGATCCTGCGGTCGGCTGAACCTGCCGACCGGGGCGACGCGCACTCTCGCGTCGCGGACGACGACCCCTTCCTCGCGCAGCAGCTGGGCCTGGAGCACCGGATCGCCTGCCACGAGATGGCCGGAGGCGTTCACGACGCGCCACCACGGGACGTCGACCTCGGTGGTCGCGAGGATCCGACCCACGAGACGCGCCTGTTTGGGGTGGCCCGCCACCTCTGCGACGTCACCGTAGGTCGTCACCTCCCCGTCGACCAGGGCCATCAGCACGTCGACGATGTGACGCTCACGTGCCGCCGAGACGTCGCCGGCGCTCACGGTCGGATGTTCGCTGCTTCCCAGCGTCCGAGTTTGGCCAGCACATCGAAGCTCACCTCTGCGCCGACGTCGATCGAGCGCGACCCGTCGCCGATCTCGATGCAGTGGAAGGCGAACTCCGCTCCGTCGTGCCCGGTCGCCTCCTGCGCGGCACCCTCCGTGATCAGACCGAGACCGGCTGCTTCGTCGAAGGCGACGACGACGCCGCGCCGCCCGGTACCGCGCTGCAGTTCGGTCACGGGACGATCTTGGCGATTGCCATCTCGACGAGATCGGTCGCTCCCGCATCGATCAGCGCGGGGATGACCAGGTTGATCATCTGCTTCTCGACGACCGATTCGACCGCATAGCCGCCGCCGGCGAGCGGCGACATCGTCGGCGACTTCATCGACGGCAGGACATCCAACACCGCCTCCTTGCGCTCTTCGCTGACGTTGAGCTTGAGCAGCACCCGACCACGCGCGTCGAGGACGCCATTGAGCAGCGTCATGATCTGATCCATCGCCTTGCGCTTGTGCGGATCACCGGCGGCGTCCGGGTTGGCGACGACCTCGGTGTACGACAGCAGGATCGTGTCGATCACCTTCAACCCGGCGGCACGCAACGCCCTGCCGGTCTCGGTGATCTCGACGACACAGTCTGCGATGTCGGGGATCTTGGCTTCGGTTGCACCGTAGGAGAGACGCACTTCGGCCTCCACGCCGTGGTCGGCGAAGAACCGCTTGGTGAGTTCCGGATATTCGGACTGCACGCGGACACCGTTGGGAAGGTCCTCGACCGAGTTGGCAGGGTTGTCGCCGGCGACGGCCACCACCAGATTGATCGGGTTGCTGGTCGCCTTGGAGTACTTCAGCTCACCGAGCGTCTCGACGACGCTGCCGGTCTCCTCGACCCAGTCACGCCCCGTGATGCCGAAGTCGAACAGCCCCTCGGCGACGTACATCGGGATCTCCTGGGGCCGCAGGATGCGCACCGAGTCGATGCGGGGGTCGTCGATGGTCGCCTGGTAGTCGACGCTCGAGGACCGGCGCACGGGGAGATCGGCGGCCTCGAAGAGGTCGAGCGTCGCCTTCTCGAGGGAACCCTTCGGAAG
>JAHENF010000039.1:0-6116 GCA_024643255.1 Ilumatobacteraceae bacterium | reverse complement strand
CGTTTGCGTCGCGGTTTGGTTGGGACGGTCCAACCGGAGTGCACCACAAACCGAGCGTTTGCGTCGCGGTTTGGTTGGGACGGTCCAACCGGAGTGCACCGCAAACGGAGGAAACTGGGGGTGGTCAGTGCGAGTTGTCGGTGTCGTGGAGCAGACGCAGCGCGTGCGGCAACACGTCGATGACTGCATCGAGCTGCTCGACACACCCCTTGGTGCTGCCGGGGGTGTTGACGATGATCGCGTCGGCACGGATGCCGGCGACCCCGCGAGACAGCCGTCCGAGGGGATTGCACAGCCGCATCGCCTCGGCGAGGCCCGGCGCTTCGCGCTCGATCACCGAGCGCGTTCCCTCCGGGGTCTGATCCCGAGGTGCGAAACCGGTGCCGCCGGTCGTCACCACCAGGCCGGCGTAGCCCGCGCACATCTCCACGAGTGTCTGCGCCACGAGTTCGGCGCCGTCGGCCGTGACTCGATGGTCGACCACGTCGAAACCTCGGGCCGTCAGGTGCTCGACGAGCGCCCGCCCGCTGAGGTCCTCGCGGGTGCCGTGGACCACACCATCGCTGACGGTGAGCACCTTGGCACGAGGACGTTGCGACTCGGTCACGAGGTTCGACGGTACCGAATCAACACCATCGCGTCGGTGTCGGCGTCGTGCGGGAGCACGCGCCACCCCTGCTCGAACGCCCGCCAGGTGCCCACCGTCGGCGGTGTCGGGTCGACCTCGAAGCCGGAAGGTGTCGCGTGTCGGACCGACTCGGCCGCCGTGATGGTACAGACGCTGTAGACCAGCCGACCCCCCGGAGCCACGAGTTCCGACGCCGACGCCAACAGCTGTGACTGCAGAGCCGCCAACTCGGTGATGTCGTCGGGCTGGATCCGCCACCGGGCATCGGCTCGACGTCGCAACGATCCCAGACCCGAGCACGGAGCGTCGAGCAGCACCGCATCGAACGCTCCATGACGGAACGGTGGCGCCATCCCGTCGGCGGCGACGACCGGGAGATCGAGGTCGAGCGTCGTGACGTTCTCCTGCACCATTCGGGCACGACCGAGACGATGATCGGAGGCGACCACGCGGGCGCCGGCGGCGGCGATCGCCGTGGCCTTGCCGCCGGGCGCTGCACACATGTCGAGGACCAGCGCCCCGGGCTGCACGTCGACCGCGGCCGCGACCCACTGCGACGATTCGTCCTGGATGTAGCCATCGGCTCGGGCGGTCACCGGCGGTGGTTCGTTCATCCGCTCCAACGCCGACGTCGCGTCGTCATCACCGAGTTCGGCGCGGAAGAGGTCGACCATCCAGTCGGGATAGCTCAATCTCGCCCCGTCCGACGGCCACGTCATCTCGGCGATCGACAGTCGCGACACCTTGCGGAGCACCGCGTTCACGAATCCCCGGGTGCGCTTCGGAGCGAGTCCCACGGTCTCGCCGACGGCGGCATGCGGTGGAACACCCGCGAACACGAGCTGGTAGGCACCGAGGCGCAGGACCGACCGGGTGGCCTCATCGGGCGGCGACGTCACGAACCGGTCGATCACTGCGTCGCACGCCCGGCGCATGCGGGTGGTGCCGTAGACGAGTTCGGTGACGAACCGACGGTCCATGTCGCTCAGGCCCGAGGTGGCCAACATCGGACCGAGTACGAGGTTGGCGTAGGCGCCGTCGGACTCGATGCGCCTGAGCGCGTCGAGCGCAACACGTCGAGCAGTCCGCTCGCCGCTGGGGCCCGCTCGGTCCGTGTGGAGCGGTTGCTGGATGCCGGGACGACGGGTCACAGGTTGCCGAACAGTTCGTCGGCGCTCGGGCGGGCGCCGTTGCGCCAGGATTCGAAGCTCATCGGAGCCTTCCCTTCGGGTTGCACCATCGTCGGCACGAGGAGGTCGTCGCCGAGCACGGCGCTGACGATCTTGAGACGTCGGCCCCGGAAGGTCGTCCAGGCGCCGCCGACGCGAATCAGTCGGTGGACGTTCTCGACCGGCTGCGACCAGTCGATCTCGAAATCCGCGGCGGTGAACTTGGCGGCGTAGGTGACCTCCCCGGTCTGCGCAACCGGCGCGCCCAACGGGCGCGCGAGCGTGTCGACGAGCAGTGCCGTGCCCGCCTCGATGAGCTCCGCTCGGAGCTCGGTCGCCGTGGTCTCGGCGCCGATCGGAACCTCGCGACGGGCGTACACGCCACCGGTGTCGAGGCCTTCCTCCAGCGCCATCACACACACCCCGGTCGTCTCGTCACCCGCCAGCAGTGCTCGCTCGACCGGTGCCGCACCACGCCATCGCGGGAGCAGCGAGAAGTGGAGGTTGACCATCGGGAGCACGTCGAGCACGTGCGGCTTGATGATCTGCCCGAACGCCACGACGACACCGAGCTCGGCCCCCTCGTCGGCGACCGCCGCCAGCACATCGTCGACGGCGTGCGACACGGGCAGGCCGAGTTCGAGCGCAGCCGCCTTGACCGGGCTCGGCGACACACCGCTGCCCCGCCCCCGGCGCTTGTCGACACGGGTGACCACGAGAACGATCTCATGGCCCGCTGCCACGAGGGCTTCCAGCGGCGGCACCGCCATCTCCGGCGTGCCGAGGTAGACCAGCTTCACGACGCGCCTGTCACGACAGACCGAGTCGACGGCGGATCGGTTGACGGCTGGCCTGACGCGCCGCCTCCTCCTCGATCCGGCGGTACTCCTTCATCGCTTCCTTGCGCTGGTCGCCTTCCAAGCGGTCGAACATCAGCACACCGTTGAGGTGGTCGATTTCGTGCTGGAACATCCGGGCCTCGAGCTCGTCGGCCTCGATTTCGATGATCTCACCGTTCAGGTCGACGCCGCGGACCAACACGGTCTTCGGACGCAGCATCTCGACATAGAGGCCGGGAATCGACAGGCAGCCCTCGTCGTAGAGCCATTCTCCGTCGGATTCGATCACCTCGGGATTGACGATCGCCAGCGGCTTGTCGTCGATGTCCCACACCACGACCTGCTTCTGCACGCCGATCTGGGGCGCCGCGAGCGCGATGCCGTTGCCGGAATCGACCAGCGTGGTGAACATGTCGTCGACCAGGCGGATGATCTTGCCGTCGACATCGTCGACGTGGGACGCAACGGACTTCAGCACGGGGTCGCCATAGGTGCGGATCGTGTACGACATCCGTGTCAGGCTAGGGGCAGTGTCCAGCGACCAGTACTTCGACGACGACCCGACGGTGCCGTCGAACCCCCTGACCGTCGACGTCACACTCCCCGACACGGCGTTCACCATGGAGACCGACCGCGGCGTGTTCTCCCACGGCCACCTCGACACGGCGACCTCTCTGCTGCTGCGGGCCGAACTCCCCCTCGCGGCGGCCGGCACCCTGTTGGACCTCGGGTGTGGAGCAGGACCGATCGCCCTGACGATGGCTCGCAGGTCACCGGCCGCCACGGTGTGGGCCATCGACGTGAATGCACGCGCCAGGGACCTGTGTGCACGCAATGCCGAACGCAATGGACTCGACAACATCGTCGTCGCGCATCCCGACGAAGTGCCGGCCGACCTGCGATTCGCCACCATCTGGTCGAACCCACCGATACGCGTCGGCAAACAGGCACTGCACGACTTGCTGCTGACCTGGCTCGGTCGGCTCTCCCCCGACGGCCACGGGGCGTTGGTGGTCCAGAAGCACCTGGGCGCCGACTCGCTGCAACGATGGCTGATCGATCACGGGTTCGCGACCGAACGCGTCGCCTCCAAGTCGGGCTTCCGGCTCTTCACATTGACGTTGCAGCACCACGAGGACCAACGATGATCGACCTCGGCGAGATACGCGCCGCCGCCGAGCGCATCGCTCCCGAGGCGATCGTGACCCCCGTGCTGCGTTCCGATCGCCTCGACGCGCTGACCGGGGCCAGCGTGCACGGCAAGGACGAGTCGCAGCAGCGAGCCGGCGCCTTCAAGTTCCGCGGTGCCTACAACCGCATGTCGCAGATACCGATCGTCGACCGGGAGCGCGGCGTCGTCGCGGTGTCGTCCGGCAATCACGGTGCCGCCGTGGCATGTGCCGCACAGCTGTTGGGAATGGCCGCCACCGTGTACGTCCCAGAGGACGTCGCGCCGGCGAAACGGGCGCTGATCGAGTCCTTCGGCGCGTCGATCGTGACGTTCCCCCGGTCGACGCCCGACCGGGAGGCCGGCGCTCGCCGGCAGGTCGCGCAGACCGGCGCCACGTTCGTGCACCCATTCGAGGACCCGATGGTGATGGCTGGTCAGGGAACCGCGGCGCTGGAGCTCCACGAGCAATCGGGCGCGCTCGACGTGTTGCTCGTCCCGATGTCCGGCGGCGGCCTGATGGCCGGTTGCGCGTCGGCGATGCACCAACTCGACCCCGGCTGCGAACTGATCGGGGTCGAGCCTGGGGCGGCAGACGACACGCGGCAATCGTTCGCTGCCGGCCATCCTGTGCGCATCGCCCAGCCCGACACGATCGCCGACGGCCTGGCGGTCACCTCTCCCGGCACCGACACGTTCGCCATCAACCGAACGTTGGTCGACGACGTCGTCACCGTCTCCGACGAGCAGCTCGTCGATGCGATGCGAACCGCCCACGAGCTGCTCGGACGGCGTCTCGAACCGAGCGGGGTCGCCGGTCTCGCCGCCGTGTTCGACGATGTGGCGCGATTCCGGGGTCGTCGGATCGGCATCATCCTGTCGGGCGGCAACATCGACGCCGAACGCTTCGACGCACTCGTCTCGCGCTGAGCACGCTGCCAGAGGTCGAGCGATCAGAGACGGGGTGGGTCGACGGCGATGCGCAGGCGCGCGCCTGTTGGACGATCGGCTGTATTGAGTGCGGTGCCGAGCGACGTCCAGTCGGGAGCGCGCAGCAGGTAGCGATCCACGCCGTCCCCGCCGACCTCGACGCCGCGGAGCGCGCCGACGAGCTCTGCCGAGCCGCTCCCGGACACCACGGCCAGGGCCCCGAACGGGGGCAACCCAAGCAACTCGCGCTGGCGCCGCTCTTCCGCCAGGATTCGTGCGGGGTCACCAGCCGTCGCGGCGGCGAGTACGTCGTGCTCCGGCACGAACGTCTGGATCAACACCTCGGGAGCGATCCGACCGGCCCGGACGATCAACGCCAGGGCCTGCTCCGAAGCCCGGAACCGGGGGGCGAGCATCTCCGAATCGAATTCCAGGAATGCGACGACGTCCGCAGAGCGGACTCGATGCAGCACCGCCTCGGTCCCCACGTAGATGCCCGACGGCGGCGGCGGAGCAGCATCGGCGCCGGTCACCGCCACCACGGGGCGCGCCGCCGCAGCCTCCAGCTCCTCGCGCAGGCGCGTGACGCCAGGGCGCAGGTTGGCGAACCGTCCTGCCCCACACTCCTGACAGACGGGCGGGCGAGTCGCCGCGCATCGGCGACAGACCAGTTGCCCGTCGTCGGTCAGGCCGACCGCCGCGTCGCACACCTCACAGCGGACCAGGGAGCGACACGATCGACAGGCGAGCACCCGCGCCCGGCCGGTGATGTTGCTGACGCACACCACGGTCAGGTCGGGGTCACGAAGTCGCTCGATCAACGGTGAGGTGAGCAGCGACCGCTTCCATGGATCCTCGTCGCTGCGGTCGACCACGAACACGGCGGGCCACCCCACCCGCTCCCTCGCCGGTGGCGGATGCACGACGCCGTGCGCTCCAGCGTACTGCTCGACGGCCACCAAGGTGGGAGCCGGCGAGATCAACACGAAGGGCACGGCAGCCCGCCGGCAACGTTCGACGACGACGTCGCGCGCGTGCCAGGTGGGCGAACGCTCCTCCTGGAGCGCCTCGTCGTGTTCGTCGATCACGACTGCCGCCGCGAGATCGGGGCAGGGCGCCCACGCTGCTGAGCGCGTCCCGACCACGACGTCGACGCCGCCGGCGGCCATCGCCCAGTCGTCGGGGACGACGGCGACCGACAGCCCGGCTCGCCGCAGTCGGATGGCGGTCAACTGCGCCGTGCTGTGCTCGGGCACGACGACGAGCGTCGGACCCAACGCCACGGCGGCCAGGATCGCCGGCATCACGTCGACCCGGGGAGCGAGCCGCAGCACTCCCCCGTCGGCGGCCAGCAGGCCGCGAGTCGCGGGCGAGACCGGCGC
>JAHENF010000013.1:45857-81698 GCA_024643255.1 Ilumatobacteraceae bacterium | reverse complement strand
GCGACGGCGACGACGGCGAACTCCTGGACGCCGGCGCCCTGCCACTGCAGATACGCAACGTCCCCGGGCCCGTACGCCAGCAGCCCGCCATGCTCGAGGTTCGGGATCGTGCGGACCCCGCCGGCGAAGTCGACGACATCGATCTGGATCGGTTGATCGCCGCGGCCGTACTTCCCGTGGCTGACGGCGACACCCAGATCGCCGATCGCAACTTCGAACGACCCGTCACCGACCGCCGGCACGGACACCGTGCCCAGCGAGCGAATCGGGAGAACCGGTGGAGGAGCCAGGTAGCTGACGGATGCAACCCCTGGCGGCCCCTCGGCCGGCGCGGTCGTGGCCGGTGGATCGGTCACATTCGGCATCGTCGTCTCGACGGGCGTGGTCGTCTCGACAGTCGTCTCGGGCACAGACGTCGGAGCCAACGATGGCGCCGGGGCGTCGGTGTTCGGCGACCTTGTCGCAACGTTCGCGGCAAGCGCGACGGTGCCACCGATCACCAGCGCTGCGGCTGCCGCGATAGCCATCCAACGCGACCGTTCGGAAGGCCGGCGTACGCCGAGCCTCGACGTGGAGTCGGTGCGCGCCGCCTCGAGTGCGCTCTCCGTATCGAGACCTCCGAAGCTGGCCACGAGCCTGTCCGCGGCATCGATGGCTCGTTCGTCGATCGGGTCGGGCGTGTCGTTGCCGGAAGTGGCTCGGCCCGAAAGAACGCGTCGAACGAGGGTCCCCGTTCGAACCCATTCGTGTGCCGTCCAGCATCGCCATACACACCTTCACACGGCCCACGGCCCGAATCAGTTGATCGTGCGACAACCCGATCGGATCGGCGGCCGGTTTCCGGACCGACCCCAATTCGGTGATCAGTACCCGAAGGTCACGAAGACCGCCTCGCGCCAGATGCGAGGCCCGACGACCGCAATGCCCAGCCCCACCAGAATGACCAGCGTCATCCCGACTCGCGATCCACGCCAGGCGCGGACGAGCGCTGCGAGCAGCAATGCGGTCGAGAGCCCCAGCAGCACGAACACCGCTCGACTCATCCCATCGAGCCACGTCTGGCACCCAGAGTGATACGCGGAGACGGCGAACACACTGCCGCACTCCACGCCGCCGCGTCCCATGGTGCCCTCGGAATGGCCGATCAGCCCGAGCACGATCCCAGCCAAGGCAGCACCGACCGCCCCGAGCACGAGCCACCAGGCCGACCCGCCACCGCGAGCTCGAACCCCCGGCTCCGTCACGCACACAGGCTGCCCGACTCATCGCCCGCTGACAAGACCCGCGTCTCCATGTCCCGGCCGATCGTCAACGCCTATCCGGCCACCAGGGGCGACGACGCTGATGACCGTGAGTCCGAGACCGGCGAACGAACGTCCGGGGCGCAACGGTGCAGGCGCTCAGACGCCTTCGGCGAGCTGGCGCTCGTATTCGACCGTGTCGAACCGACCATCTGACACGGCGACGAGCCCGTCGTCACCGAACGTCCACTGCTCCCAGCCGCTGAAGCGCACCGGGTTGCCGGTGCCGCCCGGCCCGGTGTTCGTCCCCTCGTACGTCCACAGGTAGACGCCCCGGTCACCGGCGAGACGAGCACGGTCCATCAGCAGCACCGTGTCGGGGAACGCGTCGTAGAAGCCCTGCGCGACCGCAGCAATCGCCGCTCGGCCGACGGCCGGCTCGCCACCGTTCACTGCCAGCGACCCCTCCTCTTCGAAAAACGACGCCACGGCGTCGGGATCGTGCGAAGTCCAGGCATCGGTGTACCGCTGGGCGAAGTCCTGGAACTGGTCGTCGTTCATCGACCCAGGGTAATCGTTCGGTCCGCTGCCTTCGGTCGCCCGCCCGTCGGCGAGTCAGCTCAGATGTCGGTCGAGCAGCGTGGCATCGCCGAATGACAAGAAGCGGTAGTCGTCGGCGAGCGCCATCTCGTAGAGCGCCCGCCAGCGGGGGCCGACGAACGCGTCGATCATCATCAGCAACGTCGTCTTCGGCAGGTGGAAGTTGGTCATCATCACGTCGACCATCTGCCAGTCGAATCCGCGATGGATGAACAGGTCGGTGCGCCCGGATAGCCCACCCGAGCGGGCAGCCGATTCGAGCGCCCGCACCGCCGTGGTGCCGACGGCCACGACCCTGGATGCGTTCTCGCACGCGGCCATCGTCTCGGGCGGCACCCGGTACCGCTCGGTGTGCATCGGATGCAGGAGCGGATCATCGGTGCTGATCGGCTGAAACGTGTCGAGGCCCACTACCAGCTCGACCGTCGCCGAGCTGACACCGACTGCGGCCAGACGCTCGAACAGCTCGGAGGTGAAGTGCAGCCCCGCGGTCGGTGCGGCGGCCGATCCCGGTTCACGGGCGAACACGGTCTGATATCGGTCGGGATCGGTCAGCCGCTCGCCGATGTACGGCGGCAGCGGCATCTCGCCGTGACGATCGAGGAGCACGACGGGATCGTCGTCGCCGACCAGTTCGACCCAGAACGTGTCACCCGCCGGCGTGCGCTCGCCGACGCGGACGACGGCGGTGTCCCCGGCATACAGCAACTCGCCGACTCGCAACTTCCCACCGGGGCGCACCAGCGCGTCCCAGGTGCGCCGATCGGCGTCCCACGGCTCGAGCAGCAGCACCTCTGCGGACCCCCCGGTCGCACGATGCAACCTGAGCCGCGCCGGAATGACCCGCGTCTCGTTGAGCACGAGCAGGTCGCCTTCGCGCAACAGGTCAGGCAGTTCGTGGACGTGGCGGTGCTCCGGCGCCGCCGACCCCCGATCGACGAGCAGACGGGCCGCGTCGCGCGGTTCGATCGGTGTCTGGGCGATCCGCTCGTCGGGGAGCTCGTAGTCGAAGTCGTCGATCCGCACCACGGCAGGTTACGGGGTGCCTGGCACCGCGTAGCCGGTCAGTCGAACAGGCTGCTGCCGGAGGACGACCGGCGCGGTGGCGCCAGGCCGAGATGCTCGTAGGCGGCGTCGAGAACCACGCGTCCCCGAGGCGTGCGGGCGATCATCCCTTGCGTGATCAGGAACGGTTCGTACACGTCCTCGACCGTCTCCGGCTGCTCGCCGACGCTGATCGCCACGGTCGACAACCCGACGGGACCGCCGTTGAACGTGGTGCACAGCGCCGTCAGGATTGCACGGTCGACCTTGTCGAGGCCTCGATCGTCGACACCGAACAGCGCGAGTCCTTCGCGCGCCACCTTCGCATCGATCGTGCCATCGGCGCGCACCTCCGCAAAGTCGCGAACCCGACGCAACAGTCGGTTGGCGATACGCGGCGTCCCGCGTGAGCGTCGAGCGATCTCCCACGCCCCATCGCTGTCGATCGACACGTCGAGGATTCGCGCCGCCCGCTCGACGATCGACTGCAGCTCCTCGGCGTCGTAGTAGTCGAGGCGCGCCACGAGACCGAACCGATCGCGCAGCGGGCCCGTGATCATTCCGGTACGCGTGGTGGCACCGACGAGCGTGAACGGCGGCATCGTCAGCCGGATGCTCGACGCCGCCGGGCCCTTGCCGACCACGATGTCGAGCTGGAAGTCCTCCATCGCCGGATACAGGATCTCCTCGACGGCGCGAGACAGCCGGTGGATCTCGTCGATGAACAGCACATCGCCGTCCTCGAGCTTGGTGAGGATCGCCGCGAGGTCGCCGGCGCGCTCGAGCGCCGGGCCCGACGTGACGTGCAGGTGCACACCCATCTCGGTCGCCACGATCCCCGCCAGCGTCGTCTTGCCCAACCCCGGGGGCCCGGCGAACAGCAGGTGATCGACCGGCTGCTCGCGTTTGCGGGCGGCCTCGAGCACGATGCGCAAGTGCTCCTTCAGCTCGCGTTGGCCGACGAACTCGTCGAGCGCGCGGGGCCGTAGGCCGGCCTCGAGTTCGATCTCCGATGCGACGACGTCGTCGGCGGCGGCACCGATGCCCGGATCGAGGAACTCGTCACGCACGGCGCGCCCCCAACGTCTTCAAGGCATCTCGCAGCAGCGTCGCCGAATCGGCGTCCGACGGCAACTCCCGCAGCACGTCGCGGATCTCGTCGGTCCCGTAGCCGAGCCCGGCGAGGGCATCGCGCACGTCGGCGACCGCCGATGCCGAGCCACTTGTACCCGCTCCGTCGAGCATCGGCACCGACAGCTTGTCGCGCAGCTCGACGATCAGCCGCTCGGCGGTCTTCTTACCGACACCGGGCACCAGCGTCAACGCCGCCACGTCGTTGTTGGCAACCACGTCGAAGAGAGCGGCCGGAGGATGCGTGGCCAGGATCGCCATCGCCAACGCCGGGCCGATGCCGTGGGTGGCGATCAGCACCTGGAAGGTCTGGCGGTCATCACGCGAGGTGAACCCGAAGAGCGTCTGCGCGTCCTCGCGGATGTGGTGGTGCACGTACAGGAACACCGGCGTGCCCGGCTCCAGCTCGGCGAGCACCCGCGTCGACACCGCCACGAGATACCCGACACCACCCACCTCGAGCAGCACCGTGCCGTCGACGTTGCGTTCGAGGACCGAACCCCGCAGTGACCCGATCATGCGCCCCGCTCCCCCGCCGTCACGTTTGACCCGGCACGGTGTGACGTCTTGGAGGCACGGATGCGCAGCGAGAGCGCCGGCGACATCGCGAGGTGGCACAGCGCCAGGGCGGCGGCATCGGCGGCATCGGCCGGCCTCGGCAACCCGGTGAGTCCAAGTCGGGCCTGCACCATCTTCTTGACCTGCTCCTTGTCGGCTCCGCCCCAGCCTGCAACGGCGTCCTTGACCTGGTTGGGGGTGTACTGGATGACCTCGCAACCGGCGAGCGCCGCCTCGGCGAGCGCGAGACCGCTCGCCTGGCCGACGCTCATCGCCGTTCGCACGTTGACCTGGAAGAACACCTGCTCGACCGCGACCACGTCGGGAGCGAACTCCGCGATCAACGACGTGAACTCGGTGCGCAGCGCGGCGAGGCGTTGCGGGAGAGCATCGCTCGGCGGTGTCGTGATGACCCCCATCGAGATCGCCACGGCTCGGGTCGGCCCCCGGCCGTCGACCACCGCGTAGCCACAGCGGGTGAGACCAGGATCGATTCCCAACACTCGACACACCGATCTCGATGACCGGGAATCAGCGGCATTGGCGAACACAGGTTCGAAGACTAGTGCGCCGACCGCATCAACTGGTGATCTTCTCCAACTCGCCGATCAGTTCCTTCACCGGCCGGAACGTGAGCCCTGCAATGGCACGATGCGCGTACCGCACCACGCCGCCGCCATCGACGATGAACACGCTGCGACGAGGGAAACCGATCGGCCCGAGCGTCCCGTACAGCCCCGCCACGGCCTTGTCGGTGTCGGCGAGGAGCGGAAAATCGAAGCCGTGCTTGCCGGCGAAGGCGTCGTGGCTCGACACGTCCTGCGCCGAGATGCCCAGGACCTGGGCATTCATCTCGCTGAACTGACCCAGATCATCGTTGTAACTGTTGAGTTGCTTCGTGCACACGGGCGTGTCGTCGCCCGGGTAGAACACGAGGACGACCGGATGACCCTGGAACTCCGACAGGGAGTAGTCGCGCCCGCCGGTGCCCGGCAACGTGAAGTCAGGGGCCCGGTCGCCGACGCCCAGACTCACGATGCAGCCAGTTCCATCAACTCGTCGGTCATGTCGAAGTTCGAGAACACGTCCTGCACGTCGTCGTTGTCCTCGAGCGCCTCGAGGATCCGCAGAATTCCCTTTGCGTCAGCGGTGTCGGTCACCGGAACGAGGTTCTCGGCAACCATCGGCGAGTCGGCGGAGATGACCTCGATGCCGACGTCGTCGAGCGCCGCCTTCACGTCGTACACGATCGACGGATCGGTCATCACGCGGAACGCGCCGTCGCCCTCGGCGATGACGTCGTCGGCGCCGGCTTCGATCGCGGTCATCATCACGGTGTCCTCGTCGACGGCCTCGCCGGTCAGGATCACGCCCCGTCGCTGGAACTGCCAGCCGACCGCTCCGGGCTCGGCCATCGAGCCACCCAGCTTGGAGAAGATGTTGCGGATCTCGGCGCCGGTGCGGTTGCGGTTGTCCGTGAGGACATCGATCATCAGGGCCACGCCGCCATGCGCATAGCCCTCGTACATGATGCTCTCGTACGTACCGCCGTCGTCGTCGCCGGTGCCACGCTTGATCGCGCGATCGATGGCGTCATTGGTCATCCGCCCCGCTTTGGCCTTCTGGACCGCGGTGCGCAACGTCGGATTGGTGTCGACGTCTCCGCCGCTCTTGGCCGCCACCTCGATCTGGCGAGCGAGCTTGGCGAAGAGCTTGCCGCGCGCCTTGTCGGCAGCGCCCTTCTTGTGCTTGATCGTTGCCCACTTGGAATGGCCGGACATGTCGTCTCTTTCAGAACATTCAGTCGGTCGATGACAGGTGCTCGACGAAGAGCTCGTGCAGGCGCACGTCATCGGTGAGTTCGGGATGGAACGCCGCAACCGTACAACTTCCGGCGCGAACGAGAACAGGCACACCGTCGTGGCATGCCAGGACCTCGACGCCGGTGCCGAGCCGTTCGACGAGCGGCGCACGGATGAACACGGCGTGGAACGGCGTGGCGAGGCCCTGCACGTCCAGGTCGGCCTCGAAACTGTCGAGCTGGCGCCCGTAACCGTTGCGGCGCACGGTGATGTCGATCAGTTCGAAACCGCGTTGGTCGGGGCGAGCATCGAGCACCTCGGTGGCGCACAGGATCATGCCGGCGCAGGTGCCGAACACCGGCATGCCGTCGGCCAGCCGGGCCGCCAAGACGTCGAACAGTCCGCTCGTGCCGAGCAGCCTGGACATCGTCGTGCTCTCGCCGCCCGGGAGCACGAGGGCGTCCACGGCGTCGAGCTCGCGGGGGGTCCGGATCAGCGGTGCCCGGACGCCGAGGCGATGCAATCGTTGCTGATGGACCTCGAAGGCACCCTGCAGTGCAAGGACGCCGACCGTCGGCCCTGACCCACCCGAGATCGGTTCACCAGCCCCGTTCGGCATATCGCTGGTTGACGTCGTCCATCTCGATGCCGGTCATCGGCGCGCCCAGCCCGCGGCTGACCTTGGCGAGGATGTCAGGATCGTTGAAGTGCGTCGTCGCCTCGACGATCGCCTTGGCTCGCGGCCCGGGATCCTCGGACTTGAAGATGCCGGAGCCGACGAAGACCGACTCGGCGCCGAGCTGCATGGCGAGCGCGGCATCAGCCGGAGTGGCCAGGCCACCGGCGCAGAACAGCGGAACCTGCAGCTTGCCGGTCTCGGCGATCTCCTGCACGAGCGGGAGTGGCGCCTGGAGTCGCTTGGCCCACTCGAACAGCTCGGCCTGATCGGCCTGGGTGATCTTCTTGATGTCGCCGATGATCGAACGCAGATGGCGCACCGCCTCGACGACGTTGCCGGTTCCGGCTTCGCCCTTCGACCGGATCATCGCGGCACCCTCGGAGATCCGGCGCAGGGCCTCGCCGAGATTTGTCGCCCCGCACACGAACGGCACGTCGAACGCGAACTTGTCGATGTGATGGGCCTCGTCGGCCGGTGTGAGCACCTCGGACTCGTCGATGAAGTCGACGCCGAGCGCCTGCAGGATCTGGGCCTCCACGAAGTGTCCGATACGCACCTTGGCCATCACGGGAATCGACACCGCGGCCTTGATGCCCTCGATCATCTCGGGGTCGCTCATCCGCGCGACACCGCCGTCACGGCGGATGTCGGCGGGCACCCGCTCGAGCGCCATCACGGCGACGGCTCCGGCGTCCTCGGCCACTTTGGCCTGGCCCGGGGTGACGACGTCCATGATGACGCCGCCCTTCATCATCTCGGCGAGTCCCCGCTTGACAGGGAAGGTTCCGGTGCTGCGACTCTCGGTCATCCAGACATCGTACTTTCGTCCGGCGATTTCCCGCCGTGCGGAATCAGGGCGAAGGTGGTATTGCTTCCAACACCTGCACGCCGCCCTTGTCGATGTCGACCTGGTCGGTGAGCTCGATCCAGGTGTTGCCCGGCTCCAGCTTCATCGGCTTGCCGTCGGCATCGAAGAACTCGATCGCGAACAGGGCGTATTCGCGCTTCCAGGTGCCTTCGCGGAGCTGCCCGTCGGTGAACACCCAGATCGGGCCCTCGCCGATGGTCTGCGCTTCGGGGCTCCGGCGATCGACAGCGCTGGGGGCGTACTGGACGCCCATGATGATCACGTTCGTCGCGCCGATGCGACCGAACGTCTTGTCGTTGTGCGGGCTCCCACGCTGCGAACGATCGAACTTCACGCGGTCAGGATTCCACGTCCATTCGACGTTCTCGTAGCCGACACGCACCTTGACGCCGGTCGTGGGCGTGCCCTCGACCGTCTCGCCCTCTTCGAGGTACTGGTACTGCTGTGCCGGAGGGCCCGGCTGGTCGGCCGGCGCCTGGAGCCAGATGTTGTCGGTGCTCGTGTACAGGTTGTGGGGGGCGCTGCCTGGGCCTCGGTAGTAGCCCGTGGCGTGGTTCGGCCCCATGTTGACGAGCGGCGACTCGTCGATGAGGCGGGTCACACCGGCGTTGCCACCGCTCCAGACGAAGAGCGGCGAGTTGAACGAGGTGAACAGGGCGATGTCCTGGGTGCGACCGGAGCGGATCGGCCCGAGCGGGTCGGAGCTCTGCGAGTGGAAGACCGCCGCGAAACGGGTCGTACGTCCTTCGACGACTTCTTCGAACACGATGTCGGCAGCGCCGAGACCGCTGTGGTTGGGCACGGCTGCCGGGTTGTTGTCGATCTTGGCGACGAGGGCCGACCGCTGGAGGATCTGGTCCTCGCTCTCGAGCGGCTCGCCCGTCAGGGGCTGGCGAATCGTGGGGGGCAACGTCGTGGTCGTCGATGTCGACGACGTGGTGGTGGTCGCCTTGATCGTGCTCGTCGTCGTGGTCGACGTCGAACTCGTCGTGGTGTCGGCGGAGTCTCCTCCACCGCCACCGCAGGCCGCGGCGATCAGCGCGAGGGCGGTGAGGCCGACGAATGGGCGGATCAGTTTCATCAGAGTTCTCTCAGCAGGGCAATGCGCTCATCGAGCGGGGGGTGGGTGTCGAACAGTTTGTGGATGCCGCCCAGCTTGCCGTCGTCGCCGACGCCACTCATGGGCTGCTCGATCCACAAGTGTGCCGTAGCCGTCGACGCGGAATGCGTCACCGTCGTATCTGCCTTCAGTTTCTCGAGCGCCGAGATGAGCCCGGGGGGGTACCGGGTCAGCTGGCAGGCGCTGACGTCGGCCAGGGTCTCACGTTTGCGTGAGATCGTGGCCTGCATCGCCTTGGCGACGATCGGCGCCAGGACGAGCAACACGATGCCGATCAACGCGAGCGGGTTGTTGCCACCGTCGCGATCGCCCGAACGCGACACGCGGCCGCCGTTCCACCACATCGTGCGGATCGCCATGTCGGTCATCAGCGCGACCGCGCCGACCATCGTCACCGCCAGGGTCGACACGAGGATGTCGTAGTTCCGGATGTGACTCAGTTCGTGCGCGACCACGCCTTCGAGTTCGACCCGGTTCATCATCTCGAGCAGTCCGGTCGTGACGGCGATCGCCGCATGGTTCGGGTTGCGTCCTGTGGCGAACGCGTTCGGAGCCGGGTCATCGATGATGTAGATCGCCGGCTTCGGCAGACCGCCGGCGATGCACAGCCCTTCCACGAGGTTGTGCAACCGGGCGTACTCGTCCTGCGGTGCGGGCCGCGCTCGACTCACCGAGAGTGCGATCTTGTCGGCCTTCCAGTACGAGCCGAACGCGATCAGTCCACTGATCACGAGTGCCACGACCGTGAAGGCGATGCCGTTGCCGACGACGAAGCCGATGGCCGCACCGACCGATGCCACGACGAGGACGAAGACGACCACGAGCAGCACGCTGCGTCGCTTGTTCGATCTGATCAGTTCAAACATGGGTGTCGTCGAGTCAGAATTCGACGGTCGGAGCGGTGCGTGCCTGCTCGTCGGCCTCGAAGTATTCGCGTGACTCGAAGTTGAACATCTTGGCGAGGATCACCGTCGGGAACGATTCGAGCTTGTTGTCGTACGTCAGCACGCTGTCGTTGTAGAACTGACGGGCGTAGGCAACGCGTCCCTCGGTCGCGGTGAGTTCTTCCTGCAAGGCGAGGAAGTTCTGGTTGGCCTTCAGGTCGGGGTACGACTCGCTGAGCGCGAACAGTTGGCGCAGCGCCCCGCTGAGGACGCCATCGGCGTTGGCCTGTGCCTTCGGGGTGTCGGGGGCAGCAATGGCAGCGTTGCGGGCCTCGACCACAGCGGTGAGCGTCTCACGCTCGTGTGCTGCGTAGCCCTTGACGGTTTCGACGAGGTTGGGGATGAGGTCGAGACGGCGCTTCAACTGGACGTCGATTTGCGACCAGGCGTTCTCCACCTGGTTACGAGAGCGAACCAGACCGTTGTAGGACGCGATCACCAACCCCACCAAGACCACCACGACGATGATCACGATGATGAATGGGAGCATGACGACGAGTCTACGGGCCGAGCGAAGATCAACCGGCGATGGCTGAACGGACGGACAGCGCTCGATAGATCTCGACGTAGCGGTCTGCCAGCGCCGTCATCGCAAACTGTTCCGACCGCTGCGTACCGGCCTCGCGGAGGCGGTCGGCAAGCAGGCGATCGTCGATCACGGCCCGCAGGGCGTGGGCGAGCGCGTCCGGATCGCCCGGCTCGACCAGGAGCGCGTCGACGCCGTCGGTCGCGACGTTGCGATAGCCGTCGAGTGCGCTGGCCACCACCGTGATGCCTGCCGCCATCGCCTCGATCAGTACGACCCCGAACGATTCGCCGTGCAACGACGGCGCGCAGAACACGTCCGACGCGCGCAGCCGCGAGAACTTCTCCTCGTCGGTCACCCGGCCGAGCCACTCGAAGCGGGCGTCGCCCGCCGTCGCCCGGGACAGCTCCTCGGTGTCGGGGCCGTCGCTCCCGATCCACACCCGCACCCGCAACGAGTGTCGCTGCACCGCCTCCACCAGCACCCGCAGGCCCTTGCGTTCCTCGTGGCGGCCACAGAAGAACACCACCGGCGCTTCCCCGGCAAGGTCGGGCCACGGCGTGGCCGAACGGATCTCGTCGAGTTCGACACCGTTGAACAACACCTCGTACTCGCCACCGAGATACCGCTCGACCAGGGCGAGCGCATCCTTGGACACGACGACCTTGTGATCGATGCGGGTGATCAGACGGCTGAGCGCCGGACGAAGGATCCGATAACTCGCCGATGTGCCCGCCATGTGGAACGTGCCGACCGTCGGGGCGCGGTGCACCATCAATGCCGTCGAGGTGGGTCCCGGCGCGAGCGGCTCGTGCAGGTGGATGACGTCGAACTGCTCGTCGTTGAGCACCCGGAGCGTGCGCAGCGCCGCCGAGGGATCGGGGGCGATCGGCGCCACCGAGCCGTTCGCCGACAGTGGCAGCGAATCGCCGAGCGGCGTGATGAAGCTCTCCGGCGGCGGCCCGTCGCACGGTCCGAGCACTCGCGCCTCGTGCCCACGACGACGCAGCTCACGCGCCAGACCGAGCACTTGGGCCTGGACGCCGCCGGGCACGGTCAAGCTGTAGGGGCTGACGATGCCGATTCTCATGCCACCATCATGGGCCGCTCAACCTACGCCGAAGCGCCGCTCGAGCTCCTCGGCCTCCAGCGGCTCCGACAACAGGTAGCCCTGGCCCATGTCGCATCCCAGTTCCTGGAGCGCGCGCAGCTGCGCTGGACGCTCGATTCCCTCGGCGATGCTCATGATCTCGAGGCCGGAGGTCAGCTGCAGGATCATCCGCGCCAACGATGCCGTGCGAGGGTGTTCGTCGAGCTCCTCGACGAACTGGCGGTCGATCTTGACCACGTCGACCGGGAACCGCTGGAGATACGACAGCGAGCAGTAGCCGGTTCCGAAGTCATCGATCCCAATCAGTACACCAAGTGCACGGAGTTCGGCAAGGTTCCCCGAGGTCGATTCCACCTCCTCGACCAACATCGTCTCGGTGATCTCGAGGGTCAGACGACTCGGATCGAGCCGATGGGTCTGCAGGGTGGCCCGCACGTGTTCGACGAAGTCGTCCGATCGGATCTGCGCCGCCGACACGTTGACGCTGACCTGCTGGGGCCCGCGCGCCTGCCAGCGGGTGGCCGCGCTGATGCTCTGCTCGAGCGTCCACTTGCCGATCGGGACGATCAGTCCTGCCCGCTCGGCGATCGGGATGAACTCGCTCGGGGGCACCTGGCCGCGAGTCGGATGATCCCATCGCAGCAGCGCCTCGGCGCCGATCACGCGGTGCGAACGCAGGTCGACGATCGGTTGGTACACCAGTCGAAGCTCATCGCGTTCGATGGCGTTCGCCAGGTCGCTGCGGAACTCGAGATGACGCGAGGCCGACAGACGCATGGACGGATCGAAGATCTTGATCTGGCTCTTGCCGGCCCGCTTGGCCTCGTACATCGCGATGTCGGCGTCGCGCAGGAGGCCCGCAGTCGTCATCCCGGGCGTCGCCACGGCAACGCCGACACTGGCGAGCACGGTCAGGTCGTAGCCCGCCAACGCCACCGGCTCGTGAAGATCGGCCAGGAGTTGCTCGGCCACATCGAGGGCACGATCGACGCCGCCACGGTCCTCGAGCAGCAGCGCGAACTCGTCGCCGCCGAGGCGTGCCGGCGTGTCGCCCACCCCCGAGACGTTGCGGATGCGTTCCGCGATGGCGCGCAGCATCTGGTCGCCCACACCGTGACCGAGTGCATCGTTCACCGACTTGAAGTCGTCGAGATCGACGAACAACACGACCACCGGATCGGCCTCCGGCCTGACCACCCGCAGTGCGTGATCCATCCGATCGAGGAACAGCGCCCTGTTCGCCAATCCGGTCAGCTCATCGTGGAACGCCCGATGGCTGAGCTGGCGTTCGAGATTCCGCTGCTCGGTGACATCACGGAAGGTCGCGACCACACCATCGACCGCGTCGCCGCCCAGCAGGTTGGCGATCGTCGCCTCCATGCGGCGGCGCTCGCCATCGACCCGAACGAGGCTCGCCTCGAACTTGACCATGCCTCCCCGACCGAGCGAGACGGCCCGGCGGAGCTCGGCGGCGGCGGCGTCACGATCGTCACCTGAGACGAGGTCGATCACCGATCGACCGGACCAGTCGCTCGAGCGGTGCCCGAGCGTGCTCGCCAGGCCGGGACTCGCATATCGGATGACCCCGTCGGCGTCGACGAGCAGCACCACGTCGCTCGAGTGCTCGACCATCGCCGCGAGGCGGTCCTGGCCGCGCCGTTCGGTGAGGCCCTGCACGGTCGCCACGAGCCGCCACATGCGCGTCAGTGCGAGCACGACGACGACCACCGAGCAGAGCGCAGCGAGAACTCTCGTGGTCGCCGTTCCCAGACCGGTGACCAGCAACGTGAGGAGCACGGTCAGCGGCGTGAGCGCAGCCACGCTGAGCCAGACGACGCGGCCGAAGCCGAACAGCCTGCCGATCTCCACCGCCCGATTCATCCTGGTCATCGTCGGATCGAGGGCTGCCGCGCCGATGATCAGTGACGCCGGGATGACCAGCGCTGCCACGATCCCTCCGGCGCCGTAGCTGTCACGGAGTTCCTCGACGCTGCGCAGCACGTCGGCAACGACCATCAGCGTCACGCCGACCATCATCAACGTCGGCGCCGCCGCCTGGAACTGCGACTGGACGGCCATTCGCGTCGCGATCGCCACCGACAACGCGCCGAGCATCGGCACGAGCATCGCCCAGATCCGGTCGCCGACCGCCAGCTGACCGTCGGCGAGGTAGGGCTCGACCACGGCGAGCCACACTGCGAGCCCGGCCGCCACACCGACGATCGCGATTTCGATCGTGCCGAGCCCGTTGGCGTCGCTGACGGCGTCGCGCGACAGGATCAGCAACCCGACGACGAGCGCCAGCGCGGACACGAGGTGAAACGCGTCGCTCGCCGAGGGGAACGTGTCGTCATCGCGGAAGAACAGCGCGGCCCACACGATGTTGGCACCCGCGAGCAACCCCATCGAGAGCGCGATCAACGCCCAGGGCAGGGTCCGCGCCGGTTGGAACTGGGCGACGCCGACGAGGATCGCACCCACGGCGATCGCAGGCGACACCACCCGGATGGCTTCCGCAGCGGCGCCTGCAGGCAGCAGGAAGTAGACGGCTGTCAATGCAGCCGCCAGTCCGATGAGCGCGCGTGAACGCGTCGCCATCGAGAAGTTCTTCACCTGTTCGATGATCGTTCTTCGGCAGGTTGGCCAGTCGGCTTGACGAGCCGGTCCACACCGGGTGTGTGACCGAGATCACCGGCATGCCGATTTCCGGAGCACACGACCTCCACCGTCTTTGTGTGATCTCGACCACAGACAGCGTGGGGGAGGCCGGCCGAAGATGAGCCTCCCACCTTCGGGACACGAGACACAACGAACGGAGACACGATCATGCTCATCTGCACCACGTGGAAGAATCGTCCGATCTCACCAGAGCAGACGCAACGGATGATGGCGACCTGGGCGCAGCTCGAGGCCGAGACGGATTCGTCCGAACGGGTCTGCTGGTTCCAGTTCGGTGATGGCTCCGGCGGGTTCCAGGTGGTTCGCGTGGCAGACGACGCCGCAGCGATCGCGTCGGGACTCGAAGCTTCCCTGGCGCTCGGAGAGTTCCTCGAGCTCGAGAGTCGACCGGTCCTGGACCTCGAAGCGGCAATGCCGGCCATCGTCGCTGCCGTCGCACGCATCAGCAACTGACACGACGTCCTCTTCTACCCGTCTCGAACGTCGCAGCCGACGTCGAGATCAGCACTACTTGCTGGCGCGATCCGCGTAGCCGGGGTCGCTCGGCCAGTTCGGCTGGAACATGTGCCACTGCGACGGCGCCCGACGAATCAGGATCTCGAGTTCTTCGGCGAGCAACTGCGTGATGCGCACGACATCGTCGCGGAGCCGCTTCTCGACCCGCTCGACCGGGAGCGACGGTCGCACCCAGGCTCGGTGGCCGTCGACCCGGCCGGTGAAATAGACCGCCGTCGGCAGAATCGGCGCACCGGTGCGCAGCGACAGCGTTGCGGGCCCACCCGGCATCGTCGTGCGCTCGCCGAAGAACTCGACCTCGGGCCCACCGCCTTGCAGGTCACGGTCGGCGAGCAGGCACACGACGTGGTTGTCACGCAGAGCCCGCATCACGACGGTGCCGGCGTCTGGGCCGAGCGCCACGACGTTCATGCCGAGGGCCGAGCGGAGTTCGACGAACCAGTCGAAGAGTTCCGGGGGTTCGATCTTCTCGACCACCACGGTGATCTGATGTCCCTGCTCCACGATCCAGCGACCGGCCCATTCCCAACCACCGAGGTGCGGCAGCACGAGGATCACACCGTTGCCTGCTGCCAGGCCCTCCTCGATGTTCTCGTAGCCGTCGACATCGAATCCGCGCTCGACGGTGGCGCCGGACAGGTTCGGCAGTCTGAAACTCTCCAACCAGTAGTGGGCGTAGGAGTCGAAGGCCTCCTGGACCGCCCGACGAAGCCGCAGCCCGGTGAGGGTCGGATCGACCCGCTGAAGATGCCTGGCGATCATGGCGCGCCGTTCGCGATTCGCGAAGGTCGCGCCGAAGCCGAACGGCGTGGTCAGCCCCGCCGCGACTGCGGCCGGCATCATGCGTGCGGCCGTCGCACCGAGACGATACGACGAGAGCGTGGCCAGATCGGTGAAACGGCGCGGGTCGGTGATCAGTCGGTCGGCCACGACTCAGGTCGGCCGACGCGGGACGCTGGTGCGACGCCGCTCAGTTCGTGCGACTCGGCGGCTCTGACGACGCGACCGTCGCATCTCGATACGCGCCGCGGTGACCGGGGCAACGGCGGCCTGCCTCCACACCTTGAGGAAACGTTGGATGGCCGTGATCGTGGTCAGGACCAGCATGATCCACAGGATCGGAATCAGCAGGACCGGGATCAGGAGTCCGAGACACAGCGCGATGATCCGTTCGGCACGCTCCATCAGGCCGCCCTTGGCCTCGATGCCGAGCGACTCGGCCTTGGCCCGTTCGTAACTGATGATGCTCGACACCGCCATCACGGCGAACGGCAGGATCGCCATGTGGGGCGACTCGGTGCTGGCGAGGTACCAGGCGATACCACCCAGCAGGAAGGCGTCGGTGACTCGATCGACCGTCGAGTCGAAGAACGCGCCGCGTTGGCTCGACGCATCGGTCGCCTTGGCGAGCGCGCCGTCGAAGAGGTCGGGCAGGGCCGCGAGTATCACGAGGAGCAGCCCGAGCAGGAGTCGACCGGACCCGATGGCCACCGCAGCCCCGATCCCGACGAGCAAGCCGAGCACGGTCAGGTGATCAGGCGTCAGCCCGGTCTTACGGAGCGCGTGGCCGATGGGTTTGACGGCCTTGTCGACCGGTTTACGGAACGTGCCGTCGAACATCGCAGAGACGCTATCGCGACTCGGGGATCATGTCCGGGTTGTCCTCGCTCAGATGCTCGACGACCGAACCGTCGACGGCATCGACGAGCACCAGCCCACGGCGCGCCGGCGGATCTTCGGCCGAATACACCATCACGCGCCACGTCGGGCGGCTTCGCAGCCCCCGCCAGACCTGCTGAGCGGAGGCATGCCCGACCGGGAATCCCAACGCCTGCTGCGCCGCGACGAGCGCTTCCTTCTCGTCCACGTGCATCCGCCAGCTCGACGTGATCGAGAAGATTCCGACGGCTACGAGTACGGCGGCGGCGACCAACAGGCCACCGTTGACGAACGCAGTGTCGGGGAACGCCCCGTAGACGATCACGCACAGCGCGGCGATCACGAGATAGATCACACCGGGCCAGCGCCGCCGGCTGTTGTCGGGGAACTGGTACGGGCCGACGAACCCCGTGGGGTCGAGATCGTCTGGCAGTTCGTCGCGGATGTCATCGGTCATCGGGATCAGGCTACGGGTTCCATCCGGCACGCAGTTTCGCCGCGGTGTCGGCGAGTGCCTCGGGCAAGTTCTGCGTGCTGGAGATCGCCGCCATGAAATTGGAGTCGCCGGTCCACCGCGGCACGACGTGCACGTGCAGGTGATCGGGAACCGATCCCCCGGCGGGTCGACCGAGATTGAGACCGACGTTGAGACCATCGGGTCGGTAGACCGCACGCACCACGCGCACCGCGTCGGTCACCGTCGCCCACAGGTCGACGGTCTCCTCGGGGGTGAGGTCCTCGAGGTCGGCGACCTCACGGTAGGGCACCACGAGCAGATGCCCGCTCGCGTAGGGGAACAGATTGCAGACGGCAAAGCACGTCGCCGAGCGATGCACGATGTAGGTCTCGGTGTCGGGCGCTCCCGAGTTCAACAACTGCGTGAACACCGACCCGGTGACGCCGGTGCCAGGCACCGGCGTGACGTTGCGCACGGGCGCTTCGCTGACGTAGGCCGACCGCCAACCCGACCAGATGCGCTCCAACATGACGGCTCAGGCGCCGAGCGCAGCCGTCTCGGCGGTGGAGACCTCAGCACGGAACTGTTCGACGAATGCCTCGACATCGACGCCGCGCTCGACCTCCCCACCGCGGGGGTTGACACCCACGGTGCCTGCGGCGACGTCGTCGTCGCCGACCACGAGGACGTACGGGATCTTCTCGAGCTTTGCGTTGCGAATCCGCTTGCCGAGACCGTCGTCGGCCACCGACGTGTCGACTCGGGCACCGGCCGCGCGCAGTGCCTCGACAACCGTGGCCGCGTACTCCTCGTGAGCTTCGGCAACGGGCAGGACGCGCACCTGCACCGGGGCCAGCCAGGTCGGGAATGCACCGGCGTAATGCTCGATCAGCACCCCGAAGAACCGCTCGATCGAGCCGAACAACGCGCGGTGCAGCATGATCGGGCGGTGTCGACCATTGTCGGCACCGACGTATTCGAGTCCGAATCGCTCCGGCAGCTGGAAATCGGCCTGGATGGTCGACAGCTGCCACGACCGTCCGATCGCATCACGCACATCGATGTCGATCTTCGGGCCGTAGAAGGCGGCATCACCTTCCTTGACGGCGTACTCCAACCCGTGCGAATCGAGCGCCTGGCGCAGCGCCTCGGTCGCCTCGTCCCAGATCTCGTCGTCGCCGATGTACTTGTCCGGGTCCTTGGTCGAGAGATTGAACGTGAAGTCCTCGAACCCGAACGCCCGCAGCACCGACAACACGAAGTCGAGCAGGCTGGCGACCTCGGTGGCCATCTGCTCCTTGGTGCAGTAGATGTGGCTGTCGTCCTGCGTGAACCCGCGGATGCGCAGCAGGCCGTGCAGCGTTCCGGCGCGCTCGTAGCGATACACGTTGCCGAGCTCGAACAGACGCAGTGGGAGCTCGCGATAGCTGCGCTGGCGACTGCGGAAGATCAGGCAGTGCATCGGGCAGTTCATCGGCTTCATGTAGTACGTGCCGTTGTCCATCTCCATCGGCGGGTACATCCCGTCCGCGTACCACTGCAGGTGGCCCGACGTCTCGAACAGCTTGCCATTGGCCAGGTGCGGCGTGTAGACGAACTCGTAGCCGCCCTGCTCGTGGCGCAGCCGGCTGTAGTCCTCCATCAGCTTGCGAACGATGGCGCCCTTCGGATGCCAGACGGCGAGGCCCCCACCGAGTTCGTGCGGGAAGCTCAACAGGTCGAGCTCGGTCGCCAGCTTGCGATGGTCGCGCTTCAACGCCTCCTCGAGTTGGTGGAGATGATCGGCCAGCGCCTGCTTCGACTCCCAGGCGGTGCCATAGATGCGCTGGAGCATCGGGCCCTTCTCGTTGCCACGCCAATAGGCGCCGGACACACGCTGGAGCTTGAAGAAGCCCAACTTGCCGGTCGACGGAACGTGCGGGCCGACACACATGTCGATGAACGCGTCGGTGTTGCGGTAGGCGCTGATGATGCCGCCCTCCCCCACCTCGGCCGAGTCCTCGTTGTCCGCTTCGGCCGATTCGACCCGTTCGATGATCTCGACCTTGTACGGCTGATCGGCGAAGAGCTCCTTGGCCGCGGCCATCGACATCTCCGAGCGAACGAACGGCTGGTTCGCCTTGACGATCTCGCGCATCTCGGCTTCGATGCGACCGAGGTCGTCGTCGCTGAACGTCGCTCCGCCCGGCAGTTCGAAGTCGTAGTAGAACCCGTTCTCGATCGCGGGGCCGATGGTGAACTTCGCACCGGGAAACAGCCGGGTGACGGCCTGCGCCATCACATGGGCCGTCGAGTGGCGAAGCACGTGGCGCCCCTCGTCGGTGCCGGCGGTGATGATCGAGACGACCGCCCCGTCATGGAGCTGAGCAGTCAGGTCGGTCTCGCGGCCGTCGACGACTGCGGCGACCGCCGCCTTCTTCAGACCGGAACCGATGGCTGCGGCCAGGTCGAGCGCGGTGGCGTCCGGGGCCAGATCGCGTACGGAGCCGTCGGGGAGGGAGACCGAGATGTTCGACATGCGAACGTCAGGATAGGAGCACGACCGACCGACCGACGTCGGCGATTGCGTCGATCAGTGTCCGGCGACCAGCGTCAGCGTCCGCTCGGGGGCCGGCGACGGGGTGATGTCCGGAATCGGGTCGGACACCGACGACACCCGGCCGGCCACGGTCGGCTCGGTCTCGGCCGTCGCTCCGGCATAGGTGTTGACGTACGTCTGACCGGTGAGTTCACGGATCTCGTACATCACCTCGTCGATCATCGACCGCCAGGCGATGTGCTCGGCGCCCCGGCCGCGATACCGCTCGGGGCGGATCGGCCGTCCGATCTTGATCTCGCAGTGACTGAACAACTTGGGCAGCTTGGCATCGGGCGGCTGAATCTTCTCCGTCCCGATCACGCCGACGGGAAAGATCGGACAGTCGAGCTTCATCGCCAGTCGGGCAGCACCAGTGCGGCCCTTGTGCAGGTTGCCGTTGCGACTGCGTGTCCCTTCGGGGAAGATCCCGAAGAACTCGCCTCGTCGCAGCACCTCTTCGGCCGCGTCGAGCGCCGCCGTGCTCTTGTCGCCGCCCGAGCGATCGATCGGGATCATCCCCAGTGCCGGGAACAGGTACTTCGTCTTCCACGAGTCCATGTACTCGGCCTTGCCGACGAAGGAGATGTTGCGCGGCACGGTCAGCATCAGGAATGCCGAGTCGAGAAAGCTGATGTGGTTCGGGCACAGGATTGCGGGCCCTTCGGTCGGCAGGCGCTCGTAGCCGGACAGCTCGATGTCCCAGAGCCGAGTGGAGATCGGACGGCCGACAGCGCGCACTCGTCGCTGCATCGCACCTGCTCCCGGACTACTCACCACGCTCGACAGAGTAGACCGCACAAGGGCACATTTGAAGCGCATCGCGTGAACTTCGTGTCAACGCGCCGTGTCCGCCACCACCCGAACACCCGAATTTCGGACGGATTGGACTTACAGGGGCCGGTTGGTCAGTCGAGGTCGACACCGAGCAACGCGGCGGCCTCGCGGACACCGGCGCCCGCTCGCGCGGCCTCGTCGATCGCGGCGATCGCGCCGGGCGTGTCGAGGTCGTCGTCGAGCCGGCGGCGCACCTCGTCGAGCAGGTCAGGATTCGAACCCGCACGCTCGTTCCACGCCGCGAACCGTGCACCATTGCGCGGCATGAGCTCGTCGTCCCACGACCATTCGGTGCGGTAGTGGTGCTCGATGATCGCCAGGCGGATCGATCGCGGATCCCAGGTCTCGCGCAGCTGGTCGATGAAGACCAGGTTGCCGAGGCTCTTCGACATCTTCTCGCCGTCCATGTGAATCAGCGCGGTGTGCATCCAGTGCTTCACGAACGGTTGACCGGTCGCCGCCTCGGACTGGGCGCGTTCGCACTCGTGGTGCGGGAAGATCAGGTCGGCTCCCCCACCGTGGAGATCGATCGTGGTCCCGAGTTCACGCAGGGCCAGCGCCGAACACTCGATGTGCCATCCGGGCCGGCCCGGGCCCCACATCGTGTCCCAGCTCGGCTCGTCAGCCGCCGAGGGATGCCAGAGGACGAAGTCCAGCGGCGAGCGCTTGTTCGGATCGTCGATGTTGCCACCACGCTCCTTCGCGAGCACCAGCATTTCGTCCTCGCTGTAATGGCTCAGGCTCCCGAACGACCCGAACTTCGACACGTCGAAGTAGACCGATCCACCCGATTCGTACGCGAATCCACGATCGAGCACCATGCCGATGAACCCCCGGATGTCGGGGATCGCGGACGAGGCCCGCGGTGTCGCCGCGATCGGAAGTGCGTTGAGCGCTTCCATGTCACGTTCGAAGCGCGCTTCTTCGCCGGCAGCGAGGTCGAGGTAGTGCACACCCAATTCGCGGGCCTTCTCGAACAACGGGTCGTCGACATCGGTCACGTTGCGGACGCAGCGCACGGTGTGTCCCATGTCGATCAGGCGGCGCTGCAACACGTCGTAGGCGATGAACGTCGCGGCATGACCGAGGTGCGTCGCGTCGTAGGGGGTGATCCCGCAGGTGTACATGAGTACGTTGTCGTTCGGTTCGAACGCAACGATGGCGCGCCGCGCGGTGTCGTAGAGCTGCATCACCCGGCGTCAACAGCGCGAGGGTCGCCTTTGATTCCCGTCAGTTTCGGAGCGACCCGGGTCTTGTACCGAACGTTCAGCTGCAGCAGCACCGATGTGAACGCCTCGATCGCCGTCGCGTTCGACAGTTCGCCCGCGTCGAGCGGGCGGCACCCCGGAAACTTCGCGACGATCTCGCTGACGGTGTGCACCGACGCCGGGTCATCGCCGCAGATCAACACATCGGAGTCGATCGGCTCGTCGATGTTGCCGAGTTCGGCGGCCGGAAGGTGATGGAACGCGGCGACCACATGGCATTTCGGGACCGCGGCCTGCACATGGGCAGCCACGCTGCCCCGCGGCGGAACCAGCGGCTGGAACTCCTTGTTCACCCGCACGAGCGCGTTCGCCATCGAGATCACGATCTTGCCGGAGAGCGCCCGCTTGTTCTCCTGCGCCGTGCTCGCGGCGGAATCCCACGGCGTTGCGATCACGACGAGGTCGCAGGCGGCGGCCTCGCTGTTGTCGCCTGCTTCGAGGAGCCCGTCGAGGCTCGGCCAGCGGGCGACCAGTTCGTCGCGAGCTTCCATCGCGCGGTACTTCGAGCGGGATCCGATGACCGTGGGATAGCCGATGCTCGCCAACCGTGCGGCCAAGCCGCTTCCAGCCGGTCCGGTTCCGCCGAATATTCCGATGCGCATGACGACAGCGTGGCACATCGCCGAGCCGAAGCACCAAGGGGCGCGTCCGCATCATCTACGGTCCGTGCCATGGGTCTGCTCGACGGTAAGAAGATCGTGATCACCGGCGTCCTCACGGATGCATCGTTGGCGTTCGGCGTGGCGCGCCTCGCACGAGAACAAGGCGCCGAGATCGTGCTCACGGGCGCGGGACGAGCCTTGTCGCTCACGCAGCGCACGGCGCGCAAACTCGGCGACGGTATCGACGTGTTCGAACTCGACGTCACCGAGCCCGAACACGGTGTGGCCGTTCGCGAGGCGCTCGCCGAGAAGTGGGGTCACGTCGACGGTGTCGTGCATTCGATCGGCTTCGCTCCGGAGGTGTGCCTCGGCGACGACTTCCTCGCCGCGCAGTGGGACGACGTGGCCGTCGCCATGCACATCTCGGCGTACTCGCTCAAAGCGCTCGCCGATGCCTTCCTTCCGCTGATGAGCGAAGGCGGATCGTTCGTCGGGTTCGACTTCGACAATCGCCAGGCCTGGCCTGCCTACAACTGGATGGGCGTGGCGAAGTCGGCGTTGCAGAGCGTGTCCCGATACCTTGCCAAGGAGGTCGGTCCCAAGGGGATCCGATCCAACCTGGTCGCCGCCGGCCCGATCAAGACGATGGCCGCGAAGTCGATACCGGGGTTCGCCGTGTTCGAGGACACCTGGGACGTCCGTGCCCCGCTCGGATGGGACGTCACCGATTCCGAACCTGTCGCCAAGGCATGCATCGCACTGCTGTCGGACTGGTTTCCGGCGACCACCGGCGAGATCATCCATGTCGACGGCGGCTACCACGCGATGGGCGCCTGAATTCCAGCGTCACCGGTTCTCGTGAACTCGGGCGCGAATCAGTCGCCCATCGGTTCACGAGATGCGCGGTTGGCGGCGGCGATCGCTGCGAGCTCGGTCTCGGAGAGCCCGGCGCGCTCGAGGATCTGCTGCAGCAGGGGTGACTTGCCGCCGACGTACACCTCGATGTCGTCGGTCTGCGCCGCCAGCTGTCGCTTCAGCGTGCCGTACTCGTCGCGCAGTACCGGATCCGAACGCAGCACCGCACGGGCCGCCAGATGGTTCCGCAGTGCCAGCGAACCCGCGACGACGACGTAGGTGTTCGTCGCGGTCCATCCGTCGGGGGCGCGGACGGCGAATCGGTCGGCGATCCCCAGCTCGCCTCGCGACTCGAAGCCGGCGGCGACCAGCGCCGCGAGTGCGGCCTCGACGTCATCTCGACGAACGACGATGTCCACGTCGACGACGGGCTTGGCTGCGAGCCCGGGGACCGAGGTGCTGCCGACATGTTCGATGCTGACGACCTCGACATCGCGGAGCAGCCGCTCGTACCGGGTTCGGAGCTGCGCGAACCGCAGTGGCCACTCGACGTCGTAGTCCACCACCTCGATCACCCGGACATCCTCGCACCGGTACCGATGCGACCATCCGTGCGCGACACTCGTCGTTGTGCTTCACCACTTCAGTGAGGACCCGAGCATCGAGCGGTTCGTTCCTCATGTGCCGCCGACCAATCCGACTCGATCTCCTGCGGTCTGGGCGATCGACGAGGCCCATTCACCGCTCTACTGGTTCCCGCGCGACTGTCCTCGGGTGACCGCCTGGCCGCGCGACGACACCGAGAAGCGAGCATTCCGCGAAGCGTTCGGCACCACGGCCGCCCGGGTGCACGCGATCGAACTCGGATGGCTGGAGCGGGTGCGCTGCACGACGCTGTACCGGTACGACTTCGATCCCGCACCCTTTCGCCGATTGCCGGACGCGAGCGGGCAGTGGATCACCGAGTCCGTCATCGAGCCCGTCGCGGTGCGCGAGGTCGGCGATCTCCTCGCACTTCACGCAACGGCCGCGATCGAACTCCGACTGGTGCCCAGCCTCTGGCCGATCCACGATCGCGCGATATCGGATCAGTGGGACTTCAGCATCGTTCGCATGAGGAACTCCCAGCCTCGAACGATGTGATGGTTCGATACCGTCGACGCGGTGAATCGCCTCGCCGACGAAACGTCGCCCTACCTCCGCCAACACCGCGACAATCCCGTCGACTGGTACCCGTGGGGCGTCGAGGCGTTCGCCGCGGCAAAGCAGCGCAACGTGCCGATCCTGCTGTCGGTCGGGTACTCGGCCTGCCACTGGTGCCACGTGATGGCGCACGAATGTTTCGAGGACGCCGACGTCGCGGCGATGATGAACGAGCTGTTCGTCAACGTGAAGGTCGATCGCGAGGAACGCCCCGACGTCGATGCGGTCTACATGGACGCCGTCCAGGCGATGACCGGGCGTGGCGGCTGGCCGATGACCGTGTTCATGACCCCCGAACGCGAGCCGTTCTACGGCGGGATGTACTTCCCGAAGGAGTCGTTCGTCAAACTCATGGAGGTCATCGACGACGTCTACCGCAACAAGCCCGACGATGTCCGCCAGAACGTCGCCGCGCTCGTGGCAGCAATCGACACCTCCGCCGCACTCCGCCCGGCCACCGAAACGCCCGGCGCCGACCAGCTCAACGAGGCACTCACCGCGCTCGCGACATCATTCGACCCGGAGTGGGGCGGATTCGGTTCGGCGCCGAAATTCCCCTCGACGTTCCACCTCGAATTGATGTTGCGCGCCTACATGACCACTGCGGGCGATGCACCGAAGGACATCGTCGCCACCACGCTCGATGCGATGTGCTCCGGCGGCATGTACGACCACATCGGCGGGGGCTTCGCGCGCTACTCCACCGATCGCGAATGGCTCATCCCTCACTTCGAGAAGATGTTGTACGACCAGGCCCTCCTGCTGGGGATCTACCTCCGCGGCCTCGTGGTGATCGGCCGTCCGCACTACCGAATGGTGATCGAGGAGACGATCGACTACGTGCTGTCCACCCTGCGCCACCCGGAGGGCGGCTTCTTCTCGGCGCAGGACGCCGACTCACACGATCTCCATGGCAACAGTGTCGAGGGCTGGTACTCCACATGGACACCGGAGGAAGTTCGGGCGGCACTCACCGAGATCGACCCCTCTGTCGTCGAGACGTTCATCGACTGGTTCGGAATCACCGACGCAGGGAACTTCGAGGGCCGTTCGATTCCCAATCGGCTGGCAGCGCGCGGCCGGCTCGATCGGACGCCCGAAATCGAAGCCGCTCGCCTGCAGCTCCTCGCCGCCCGCGAACGTCGCCCACGACCGGGTCTCGACGACAAGGTGCTCACCGAATGGAACGCGCTCTTCCTCTCGGCGCTCGCGCAGGCCGCTGCCGTGTTCGGTCGTCGTGACTGGCTCGCTGCGGCGATCGCCAACGGCGAGTTCCTCGTTCGCGAATTGCGCGGCGACGACGGCCGCTGGTTCCGGAGTTGGCATGCCGAGGGGACGCCGAAGGCACGGCACATGGCGCTCGCCGCCGACCACGCGGCGCTCGTCGACGCCTTCACCCGGCTCGGCGAGGCCACCGGCGAGGCGCGGTGGATCCGCGAGGCGGTCACGACGGCGGAGACGATGCTCGACTGGTTCTGGGATCCCGAGCACGGCGGGCTCCACACGACCGCGGATGACGCCGAGACGCTGGTGGTTCGTCAGAAGGACATCTCCGACGGTGCGACTCCCTCCGCCAACTCGTCGGCGGCGATCGCCTTGTTCAGGCTCGCCGCGCTCACCGGCGAACAACGCTACGCCCACCAGGCCGACCGCATCCTGCAGTTGATCGCCGGCCAGATGTCGGCGGCGACCGGGCAGTTCTCCAACGCACTCGTCGCCACGGACCTCCGCCGACGCGGCATCACCGAAGTCGTCATCGTCGGCGACCGACCCGACCTGGTTCGGCTCGCCCAGTCGATCTGGCGACCGGACGCCGTGCTCGCGTGGGGTGAGCCGTACCCGTCGCCGCTCTGGCACGAACGATCCGATGGCTTCGCCTATGTCTGCAGGGAGTACTCGTGCCAGGCACCCCAGGACACGTTGCAGGGATTCGCCGAGGTGCTGACCGGACGCAACGTCACGATCATCGACGGCGCCGTCGCTCCCGAACCCGCTACCAATGACCCCGATGGATGATCTGGAGCGGGCGACGGCGTTCACGGCCGGCGCTGCGCCCTGGGCCTGAGGGCGAGTCGACCGCCAGCGGCCCCGATGGGTCCGCCGGGTGCCCCAACGCGATCGCTCCGAGGAGTTCCAGACCGCCAGGGATCGCCAACCGTTGGCGGAGCTCGCGCTCGCCGCGGAACACCCCGAAGAACAGGGCGCCGAGCCCCGCATCCTCAGCTGCGAGCAACAACGTCATCACCGCCATCGACGCATCGATCGTCCAGTACGGAACCGGCCAGGCCGCCGCGCCCGTGCCCAGACCGGTCTGCACCTTGTCGGGTTCGGCATACCGATCGACGTAGGCCTTCGAGTCGGCGAGCGGCAACGCGATGACGGGGGCGTTCAGCAGCCGCTTCCAGCGGAACGAATCGCGCTTGACCGCCGGCAACGTCGTGTCCCAGAACAGCGCCGTCTCGGCACCCTCGAGGACGACGAGATGCCACCCCTGTGTCTTGCCGGCGCTCGGGGCCCTCGCGGCCAATTCGACGAGACCGTCGATCACGCCGGGCTCGACGGCCCGAGCGTCGAACGATCTCGTCATTCGCCGGGATCTGACGACCTCGGCGAACTCGGTCATGTCACAGACGACTCAGCGCTTACCGAGCTTGAGAAGATCCTCGGCCATCGTCCAGCCGTACACGACCATTGCCCCGCCCTTGGCGACCGGCACGGCCTCGAACATCGCGACCACGGCCGCATCGAGCTTCTCGGGCTTCGATGACTCGTGATCGAGGTAGCCGTCGGCGCTGCCGCTCGCGGCGATGAACGTCTTGGCGTCGTACTTGGCGTCGACGCCGAACCGCTTGGCGAGACGCCGGCCCCACGCCCGCTCCTCGCCGACGGCGCTCGAGCCGGGCGCCGGTGTGACCTCACGGAGATCCTTGAACGCCTCGAGTCCGTCGGCGTTGACGAATCGGCAACCGACGACGACGTCTTCGTCGGGGAATGCCATCAGTGCTCGGTGGTACGCCTCGCCGACGAGCCCACGAAGGACCTGGTCACGCTTCGACGACCGCTTCACCGACATCAGACCGATCAGCACACACGGCGTGCCACCGATGCGTTCCAAGGTGGAGAACGTGAATCCGTGCAGAGCAGCGCCATAGCGCGCCGTCGTGATCAGGACCCAGTCCTCCTTGGCCTTGGAGAGCTGTCCAGCACTGAACGCGTCCTCCATCGACGCCAATTCGTCGAGGTCGGAGTCCGTGAGCGCCGAAGCGTCGTTGGTCGAGACGTCGAGTGCCATTCGTCCTATTCTACAGCAGCACCGCCTCATGTCCGAAGGCCATGCGGAGTTCACCGACCGACCGGTCGAGATCGACCCTGAACTCGTCGGCCAACTTGAGGACCTTGCCCTGGCCGATGTCGACCATCACCACCGAATCGCCGGGGTGTTCGCGCAAGATCCGCTTCAGACGCTGGATCTTGAGTTCGTCGAGCGCAGCCGACGGCAGGCGTAGCCTCAGCGGGGCTGCGGGGCCGTCGGTCAGCCCGGAGAGCACCGTCACGGTCTGGCCGATCAGCCCGAACCGCGACTCGTCACGTCGGTCGAGGCGCCCCTTGACGGCCACGATCAGGTCGTCTTCGAGCTTGTGGCCCTGCTCGGCGAGCGTGCGGGGAAAGATCGTGACCTCGATCGAGGCGTCGAGATCCTCGAGGAGGAAGACCGCCATCTGATCGCCCTTCTTCGTGAACTTGCGGGCCAGGTTCGTGATCACACCGCCGACCACGACGTTCGCGCCGTCGTCCATCGTCTGCAGGTCGAGCACCGATTGTTCGACCTTGCGCTTCAGGGCAGCCTCGACGCCGAACAGCGGATGGTCGGACACATAGAGCCCGAGCATCTCCTTCTCGTAACGAAGCTGTTCCGTCTTGTCGAACGCGAGATCGGGGATCTCGGTGCGCTCGTCGAAGCCGTCGCCGCCGCCGGACTCGTCGTCGTCTCCACCCCAATCACCGAACAGGCTCATCACGCCCTTTTCGCGCTCTCGGCGACGCTTCACCGTCGTGTCGATGATGTGCTCGAACACGGTGAGCAGTCCACGACGCTGATGGCCGAGCGTGTCGAACGCACCGCCCTTGATCAGTGACTCGATGGTGCGCTTGTTCAACACGGGCTCGGGGACCCGCTCGACGAAGTCGTGGAAGCTCGTGAACTGGCCGTTCTCCTCACGTTCGGCGATCAGCAGTTCCACGAGCGCCTCGCCCACGTTGCGCACCGCCGACAGCCCGAAGGTGATCGCTCCGGGACTGCCCACCGACAACGTCACACCCGGCGGCAACTCGGTAGGCGACAGGGCCCCGAAGTTCGACATCGACCGATTGACGTCGGGTGGCAGCACCTTGATGCCCATCGACCGGCAGTCGCTGAGATAGATCGCGGCCTTGTCGAGGTTGTTCTTGACACTGGTCAGGAGACAGGCGATGTACTCGACCGGGTAGTGCGCCTTGAGGTAGGCCGTCTGGTAGGTGATCAGCCCGTATCCGAACGTGTGGCTCTTGTTGAACGCGTAGTCGGCGAACTTCTCGATGATGTCGAACAGCTGTGGACCGAGGTCTTTGCCGTAGCCCGTGCGCTCGACGCCCGCCTCGAAGGCATCGCGCTCCTTGGCCATCAACTCACGGATCTTCTTGCCGCAGGCCTTGCGCAGGTTGTCGGCCTCCGCCAGGGAGTACCCAGCGAACTTCTGCGCAACACGCATCACGCTCTCCTGATAGATCATCAGGCCGTACGTGTCGTGGAGCACCTCCTCGGCGTCTGCGTGGAAGTACTCGACGGGCTTGCGGTCGTTCTTGCGGTCGGCGTAGTCGTAATGCATGTTGACGCTCATCGGCCCGGGCCGATACAGCGCGAGCACAGCCGAGACGTCCTCGAAACTGTTCGGGGCCATCGCCTTGAGCAACTGTCGCATCGGCGGCGACTCGAGCTGGAACACCCCGATCGTGTCGCCGCGCGACAACAGGGCGAAGGTGTCGGCATCGTCCATCGGGATCTCCTCGACGACGAACTCCGCATCACGCTGCCGGCGAATCATCTCCTCGGCGTCGGTGATCACATCGAGGTTGCGCAGGCCGAGGAAGTCCATCTTCAGCAGCCCGAGATCTTCGACGCCGTGCATTTCGTACTGCGTGACGACCGGGGCGTCGGCGGGATCCTGCCCGGATTCGGGCTTGCGCTGGATCGGGACGTAGTCGGTGACGGGATCCTTGGTGATCACCACGGCTGCGGCGTGGATGCCGTCGGAGCGCTTCAATCCTTCGAGGCCTCTGGCGACGTCGATGATCCGCTTGAGGTCGTCGTCGGTGTCGTACATCGCTCGCAGGTCAGCGGCAGCCTTGTACCCGTCGGCGTACTTCGGGCTCTGCTCGAAGCAGTACTTGAGCGGCGTGTCACGCCCCATCACCATCGGCGGCATCGCCTTGGCGAGTTTGTCGCCGACTCCGTAGGGATAGCCGAGCACACGGGCAGCATCGCGCACCGCATTGCGCGCCTTGATCGTGCCGAATGTGATGATCTGCGCGACATGATCGCGTCCGTAGCGCTCGGCGGCGTAGCGGATCATCTCGTCTCGGTAACGAGAGTCGAAGTCCATGTCGATGTCGGGCATCGAGATGCGGCTCGGATTGAGGAACCGCTCGAACAGCAGGTCGTACTTGATCGGGTCGAGATCGGTGATCCACAGGCAGTACGCCACCGCGCATCCAGCCGCCGAACCGCGCCCTGGCCCGACACGAATCCGCGAGTCGCGTGCGTGCTTGATCAGATCCCAGGTGATGAGGAAGTACGACGCAAAGCCCATGTCGTTGATGGTCTTGAGCTCGTACGCGAGCCGTTCCTCGACGTCGGCGGAGAGATTGTCGCCCCAGCGCTTGCGGGCACCCTCGTAGGTGAGGTGACGGAGGTACTCCGAGTCGCTCTCGAAGCCGTCGGGAACAGGGAACTCCGGGAGCAGTGGGTTGCCGAACTCGATCTCGAGATCGGCGCGCTCGGCGATCCAGAGCGTGTTGTCGCATGCCGAGGGAACCTCGCGGAAGAGATAGCGCATCTCGGCGGGTGACTTCAGGTAGTGCTCGCTGCCCTCGAACTTGAACCGCTTCGCATCGGAGAGCAGTGCCCCGGTCTGCACGCACAACAGCGCATCGTGGGACTCGTGGTCCTCCTGGTGCGTGTAGTGGCTGTCGTTCGTCGCGAGCAGCGGTGCGCCGATCTTCTTCGCGATCTCGATCAACTGCGGGTTGGTGTCGCGTTGGGCCTGGAGCCCGTGATCCTGCAGCTCGACGAACAGATTGTCGCGCCCGAAGATGTCCTGGAGACGTGCCGCCTTCTCGATCGCTCCCTTCTCGTCGCCGTTGAGCAGGGCCTGAAGCACCTGGCCGCCGAGGCAGCCCGTCGTGGCGATCAGACCGTCGGAGTACTTCTCGAGCAGCTCCCAGTCCATCCGGGGCTTGTAGTAGTAGCCCTCCATGAACGCGAGGCTCGACAGCTGGATCAGGTTCTTGTAGCCGGTCTGGTTCTCAGCGAGCAGCGTCAGGTGGTAGTAGAGCTTCTTGCCACCCTCGGTGTCGCCGCCGGAGTCGTCGATGCGCCCACGCCGCGTCGGGCGCTCGGTGCGGCTGTCGTAGGCCATGTACGCCTCGGTGCCGATGATCGGCTTGATCCCCTGCTTGTTGCACTCCTTGTAGAAGTCCAACGTGCCGTACATGTTGCCGTGGTCGGTCATCCCGATCGCCGGCATGCCGTCCTGCACGGCCTTGGCCACCAGCTCGTCCAACCTCGCCGCCCCGTCGAGCATCGAGAACTCCGTGTGGACGTGGAGGTGGGTGAAGGAATCGGTCACGGATCTCAGTCTTGAATTACGCGAATGTGGTTTCGTCGACAGTAGCGCGCGATTCCCGTTCACGGGTCCTGTCACCGGCACAGTGGAGGGCGTGCGGCCTTCGGCCGGTCCCTCCACTGCCCCGGCGCCACCCGTTCACTGGTACTCCCCCGGCGCGTTCGCCGACCTGCAATGCCACTCAGCGGATCCGGGACCGGTTCCTGTTGGGGTCGCTGCGGCTAGAGGTAGGTGCCGGGGCGGTCACCTTCTTGGGGCGGGGGCATCTGTGGCGCTCCGGGGAGCTGACGCATCTCCTGGAGCTGTTGCCGCGCGGCGAACTGTTGGGCCATCAGCGTGGCCTGGATGCCATGGAAGAGACCTTCGAGCCATCCGACCAACTGCGCCTTGGCGACGCGCAGCTCGGATTCGCTGGGCACCTCGCCCTCGTCGAAGGGCAGTGTCAGACTCCGCAGCTCGTCCTGCAAGTCGGGCGACAGCGCCTCGGCGAGTTCGGTGATCGACCGATCGTAGATCTCCGCCAAGCGCTCGCGGGAAGCCTCGTCGAGGGATGATCCCCGAACCTCCTCCAGCAGCTGCTTCACCATCGACCCGATGCGCATCACCTTCGCGGGCGACGTCACCATCTCCTCCGGCTCGCGATCGGGAGCGCTCGGGGTCACTTCGTCGGGCGTGATCGGCTCTGCACCGGAGGTGTCGTTCATGTGTGTCTTTCTCGCTGGATCAGGCGGACGCCCCGACGAGCGGGACGTTGACCTCGGCGGAGGTGAGTGAGCCATGCCGGCACACGAGTTCGAAGGGGCCGGAATCAGCTGGATCGTGAAAGCTCACGGGTTCGAACGCGACGAGTGCGACATCGCCGAGACGTGAGCGTACGGCGGGTGCCATCGTCGGCCCGAACCAGTGCTCATCGAGCATCTGTTCGCGGGTGGCCACCCACGCGCAGTGACCGACCTCGGCGCGGGCAACTGCCACCACGTCGTCGACCGCTCCTTTGACGGCATGCAGCCAACGGAAGCGTCCCTCGCCGGATTGCAGCGTCACGTTCGCCAGCAACTCCACAGAGGGGGTCACGATGTGATCACCGACGTGCACCTGGCCGTGATCCGCGGTGACGAGCAGCGTCGTACCCGTCGGCAGCGCCGCGAGCAGATCGGCGACGAGCGCATCGGCGGCGCGCAGCTCGGCCTCGTAGTACGGCCCGAATCCGCGCTCGTGCGCAATCTTGTCGATCCCGCCGTAGTAGCAGTAGACGAGCCGCTCGCCTGCTTCGACCTGCCGACGAGCCTCGACGGCGATCGACGATGCTGCTCGCCAGCCGACGGGGGTGCACCCGCGAAGGTGCGCCTCGCTGAACGCCGAGTTCTGCAGCTCGGCCGGGCTGACCACCGGGACGGTCCGGCCCAGAAATGGATCGAAGGGCTGGACCTCGTGCGGTGGATGCGACCGGCGCACCGGCTGATCGCCCACGCACCAACGAAGGATGTTCACGATTTCGCCACCGAGGACGATGCGGTAGCCGATCAAGCCGTGCTCGGCCGGGGTGAGTCCCGTCGTGATCGAGGTGAGCGCCGTCGCCGTCGTCGTCGGAGCGACCGTGTGAATGGGTCCGCCGACCATCGACGCCACCGTCGGCAGCAGCTCACGGTGATCGTGGAGTTGATCCCAGCCGAGACCATCGAGCACCAACAGCACCACGCTGCGGGCCTCGGCCACGCACGCAGGCATCCACTCCGGGAGGCCCGATGTCCACGACGACGGCCCGAGCAGCGCCGGGACGATCCCGCGGACGTTGGCACCGGCGTAGTCCGGAATGATCGGGCCGCCAGGTGTCACCCACGCAGTCCACCACGTCGCACACACCGACGACAAGCGCTACGGAAACCATCTGGGGCCCCGACCACTGAATAGGGTGGCGGTGTGCGGATCTCGACACGCGGTGACTATGCCTGCAGGGCCTTGTTGTCATTGACGTTGCACGGCGACGAGGCCGGACCCACATCGGTGCGTGACATCGCAGAACGCACTGCGCTCCCGCAGCCGTACCTCGAGCAGATCCTGCTGGCACTCAAGGGTGCCGGCCTCGTGCGCTCCAAGCGCGGCGTCGGCGGCGGCTACGTCCTCGCGCGGCCCGCCGAGGAGATCCGCCTGTCCGAGATCGTGTCGGCGGTCGACGGCCCGATCACACTCGGCGATTTCGGTCAGCCACATCAGGACGGATCCTGTGACCACGAGGGCCAGTGCGTCCTGCTCGGCATCTGGAACCAGGCCGGCGACCACATGCGCACCTACCTCGAGGGATTCACCCTCGCCGGCATCGCCGACATCGCCCGCGGCGACGCCCCCTGGCCGTAAGACCTGCTCGGCCTCACCGCGAGTCGTCGCGTTGCGACCGAGATCGGCCTCGTCCGGCTCGTCGCTGGCGCTTCCCTCGCCGTACTTCCCTCTCGGCCTCACCGCGAGTCGTCGCGTTGCACCCGAGATCGGCCTCGTCCGGCTCGTCGCTGGCGCTTCCCTCGCCGGGCGTCGGGGTCAGACTTCGGCGGCGGCGAGCCAGGCGGCGAGGTCGGGGGCCAGCGGGCTCGTGAACGTCACGCGTTCGCCAGTTGCGGGATGGTCGAACGCCAACTCGGCGGCGTGTAGGAACGGACGCGTCAGGCCCAGCATCGGGCGGCGCTGGCCATACGTGGGGTCTCCGACGAGCGGATGGTTGATCGACGAGAGGTGCACGCGAATCTGGTGCGTGCGACCCGTTTCGAGGCGACATTCCAGCCGTGACACCAGTGCCGGACTCGAATACGTGCCGACGACTCGATAGTCGGTACGAGCGGGCCGACCACCGGTGACGACCGCCATCCTCAGGGGGTCGCCGCGATCGCGCCCGATCGGCGCGTCGATGATGCCGTGCGGTGCGTCGGGGACACCCCACACCACGGCGTCGTATCGCCGAGTCGCACTGTGATCCGCGAATTGGTCGATGAGATGCTCGGCGGCCTCGTCGGTGCGCGCGACCACGAGCAGGCCCGAGCTGCCCGCGTCGAGACGGTGCACGATGCCGGGTCGGACCAGGTCGCCACCGACACCTTCGATGTCGGGATACCGAGCGAGCAGGCCGCTCACCAGTGTGCCCTCGAGGTTGCCGGCTCCCGGGTGCACCACGAGCCCAGCAGGCTTGTCGACCACGATGACCGTGGCATCCTCGTACACGACACCGAATTCGACCGTGGCGTCCGACATCGGCAGGACCGGTCCTGGTACCGCGGCGGGATCGACCTCGACCTTCTGACCCTCGTCGAGTCTGACCTTGCCCGACGTGGCGGGCTGGTCATCGACGCGCACTCCACCGGCCGCGATCGTCGCGGCAGCTTCGGCGCGGCTGAGGTCGCCGATCAACGCCACGATTCGATCGAGCCGCTCGCCTGCGAGCGCTGAAGGCACCTCTTCGACGATCATGACATCGTCTCGTTCCCCGCAGCCGTCTGCGAATCGTCGTGCGATGGATCGGCGGTGTCGGCCTCGGCGCGCTGGTGGGCGCGGGCCGACAACACGCTGCCGAGGATCAGGAGACCTGCTCCGAGGTTGACGGCGACATCGGCGAGGTTGAAGATCGGGAACCACTGCAGGTCGATGAAGTCGACGACCGCACCATCGAGCCAGCCTTCACCGCGAAAGAGCCGATCGAGCAGGTTGCCGGCAGCCCCGCCGATCAACAATCCCATGCCGATCGTGCTGATCCGACTCGTCTGATCGCGCAGCGACACCAAGAGGTACACGATCACGATGGTGGCGATGACGCCGATGATCGGCCCGAGCCCGCGGCCCTGACCGAAGGCCATTCCGTTGTTGAACGCCAGGTTGAACTGCAGGGTCCAGACGAGTTCGACGACCCGGTCGGTTCCGAGCGATGTGACCGCCCAGTGCTTGGCGAGTTGATCGACGACGACCACACCCGAGGCAATGGCCAACGGGGTTCGCCATGCGCCGAGTGAAGGCATCTCGATCAGCGCGGACCGACGCCGCTGACCTTCTCGGCAGCAAGCACCGTGGTCTCGGGAATCGCTTCGAGGCGCTCGCGAGGAATCGGCATCCCCGAGATCACCGAGTAACCGTACGTTCCCAGTTCGATCCGGGCGAGCGCAGCGTCGATGTCGAGGATGGTTTGACGAGCCTGCGTCGACAGGACACGGTCGAGGTCGCGCTGCACGACCATCGTGTCGCCTTCGCCGCCCTCGTCGTCGAACTGGACGTCGCCCATCTCACCGTCTTCGATGATGCTCGTCGCCTCGTCCTCGAGGCGCGTGGCCCGGGCGAGTTCTGCCTGCCGGCGAGCGAGGAGTTCCTCTCGCTGCACCTTGAGGAACTTGACGTCGAAGTCCTTCGTGTACGAAATGCCGTCCTTGGTGTTCCCACGTGGCGGCGGGATCTCGAACCGCTCGAATTGCGCGTTCGAGAGCAGTGAGGGGGTCATGCTCGTCAGGCTCGGCTTCTTCGCGACCGGCGCAGCCTTCTTCGCCGCAGGCGCCGCCTTCTTCGCCGGAGCCTTCTTGGCAGCAGCAGCCTTCTTCGCAGGCGCCGCCTTCTTCGCCGGAGCCTTCTTGGCAGCAGCAGCCTTCTTCGCAGGCGCCGCCTTCTTCGCCGGAGCCTTCTTGGCAGCAGCAGCCTTCTTCGCAGGCGCCGCCTTCTTC
>JAHENF010000013.1:0-45757 GCA_024643255.1 Ilumatobacteraceae bacterium | reverse complement strand
CGCAGGCGCCGCCTTCTTCGCCGGAGCCTTCTTGGCAGCAGCAGCCTTCTTCGCAGGCGCCGCCTTCTTCGCCGGAGCCTTCTTGGCAGCAGCAGCCTTCTTCGCAGGCGCCGCCTTCTTCGCCGGAGCCTTCTTGGCAGCAGCGGCCTTCTTGGCAGGCGCCGCCTTCTTCGTTGCGGTCTTCTTCGTCGCCGTGCTCCTGGCGGAACTCGTCTTCTTTGCGGCCATGTGCGCTCCTCCCGGCGGTGTGAGCGGCGGACTCTACCGGAACGGGCGGCGGAACGAGCGGCTTTGCCGGCTGAGGACCCTCGGAATCGTCAGGAACGCACGACAGTGATCACGGGCTCGGCGTCGCCCTGCACGGCCTCGGTCACGACGGTGGTCGCCAACGTCTCCCGAGCAATCAACGCTCGATGCTCGCCGACGGCCTCCAACCAAGCATCCGGAGCCTCGATCGTGAGCACGATGCGGTCCGAGACATCGAGCCCGGCATCGCGCCGTGCCTGCTGGATGAGTCGAACCAGATCTCGAGCGCGACCCTCGATCTCGAGTTCAGGGGTCACCTCGATGTCGAGCGCAACGACGCCGGAGTGGGCCGTGAGCCCGGCGCTCGCCTTGTCGTCCTCGGCGACGAGTTCGAGCGTGAACTCGCCGGCCTCGAGGGTCACCCCGCCGACGGTGACGACATCGCCGTCGACCTGCCAGTCACCGGACTTGTGCGCCCGGATGACCTGTTGCACGTCCTTGCCGAGGCGCGGTCCGAGGCGTGCGGGCACCAGTTGGAGCCGCTCGGTGGCCACCGAGCCCACGTCGTCGGTCAACTCGACATGGCGAACGTTCACCTCGTCGGCGATGACATCGCGGAAGTCGGCCAAGCGGTGAGCATCAACCGACGCGACGGTGACGGTCTGGAGGGGCAGCCGAACCCGCCGCTGGTGTGCCTTACGCACCGAGAGCGTCGCCGAACACACGTCGCGCACGAGGTCCATCGTTGCCACGAGATCGTCGTCCGCTGGGAGCTCGTCCGGCGTGGGCCAGTCGGTGAGATGAACGCTTCCGGCAGCACTGTCACCGTGCAGGCCGGAGTGGATCTCCTCGGCGACCAGCGGCAGCAGTGGCGCGATCACCCTCGTCAGCACCGACAGCACGGTGTGCATCGTGTCGATCGCATCGGCATCGCCCGCCCAGAAACGATCACGGCTGCGCCTGATGTACCAGTTGGTCAGGACATCGAGGTAGTCACGCACGATCTGACAGGCGCCGAACAGATCGAAGGCATCCATCGTGCCGGTCAGGTCGCCGACCAGCGCCCGGGTCTTGGCCAGCACGTATCGGTCGAGCACGTTGCTCGAATCGGTACGGGTCTCGCCCTGATGGCCGGCAGCGTTGGAGTACAGGGAGAGGAAGTACCAGGAGTTCCACAACGGCAGCAGGACGTGGCGGACCGTGTCGCGCATGCCCTCCTCGGTCACCATGCCATCGCCACCGCGCAGGATCGCCGACGACAGCAGGTGCCATCGCATCGCGTCGGCGCCGTGCGTGTCGAACATCTCCCGCGGGTCCGGATAGTTGTTGAGACTCTTGGACATCTTGCGCCCGTCGTCGCCGAGCACGTTGCCGTGGCTCACGCAGTTGGCGAATGCCGGACGATCGAACAGCGCCGTCGCCAGCACGTGCAATGTGTAGAACCACCCGCGGGTCTGGCCGATGTACTCGACGATGAAGTCGCCGGGATAATGGTGCTCGAACCACTCGGTGTTCTCGAACGGGTAGTGCACCTGGGCGAACGGCATCGATCCCGACTCGAACCAGCAGTCGAGCACCTCCGGCACCCTGCGCATCATCGACCGGCCGGTCGGATCGTCAGGGTTCGGGCGCACGAGTTCGTCGACCTCCGGGCGGTGCAGGTCGGTCACCGTCACGCCGAAATCGGCTTCGAGCTGCGCGATCGAGCCGTAGACGTCGACGCGCGGATGGGCCGGATCGTCGGATTGCCACACCGGGATGGGCGACCCCCAGAACCGGTTTCGGCTGATCGACCAGTCGCGGGCGTTCTCCAGCCACTTGCCGAAGCTCCCGTCCTTGATGTGCGCCGGTTGCCAGGTGATCTCCTGGTTGAGTTCGACCATCCGGTCACGGATCGCTGTCACCTTGACGAACCACGACGAGATCGCCCGGTACACCAACGGCTGAGCACAGCGCCAGCAATGCGGGTACGAGTGGTCGTAGGTGGCGTGGCGCAGCACCGCCCCGCGGTCCTTGAGCTCACGGATCACGAGCGGGTTCGCGTCGAACACGTGGGTGCCGACCCAGTCGGTCACCTCGGCGGTGTAACGGCCGTGTTCATCCATCGGGCAGATGGTCGGGATCCCGGCCTCGTTGGCGACGAGTTGATCGTCTTCACCGAATCCCGGCGCCAGATGGACGACGCCCGTGCCGTCCTCGATTGACACGAAGTCCGCTGCGAGCACCCGGAAGGCCTCCGCGGTGCCGAAGCGCTCGGCGTCGGCGAAGTAGTCGAACAGCGGGCGGTAGCGCCGCCCGACGAACTCACTGCCCTTGCGGGTGTCGACGACGGTGGCCTCGCCGAGTTCGGCGGCGTACGAGCCGAGCAGCGTCTCGGCGATGACATATCGCACTCCGTCCAGTTCGACGGTCACGTAGTCGATGTCGGGTCCGACGGCGAGCGCCAGATTGGACGGCAGCGTCCACGGCGTCGTCGTCCACGCGAGCATCCGCTCTCCCGTGTCGAGCTCGAAGCCGACGGTCAGCGCGGGGTCCTGACGGTCGCGATACACGTCATCCATGCGCGTCTCGGTGTTGCTCAGCGGCGTCTCGCACCGCCAGCAGTACGCGATGACCCGGTAACCCTCGTACACGAGTCCCTTGTCCCACAGGGTCTTGAACGCCCACATGACGCTCTCCATGTACGACAGGTCGAGGGTCTTGTAGTCGTTGTCGAAGTCGACCCAGCGGGCTTGACGGGTCACGTACTCGCGCCAGTCGCCGGTGTACTGCAGCACGCTGGTCCGACAGGCATCGTTGAATCGGTCGATTCCGAACTCGGTGATCTCGGGGTGGCCGGAGATTCCCAGTTCCTGTTCGGCCTTCACCTCGGCGGGCAGCCCGTGACAGTCCCAGCCGAATCGTCGTTCGACACGCCGGCCGCGCATCGTCTGATAGCGCGGAATCGCATCCTTCACATACCCCGTCAGGAGATGCCCATAGTGCGGCAGACCGTTCGCGAACGGAGGACCGTCGTAGAAGACGAACTCGTTGTCGCCGAACTCACCGGCAGGGCGCTGATCGATCGAAGCCTGGAACGTGTCGTCCTTGGCCCACCGCGCGAGGACGTCCTGTTCGAGCTGGGGGAAGTTCGGCCGCGGGTCGACGTCTGGATATGGCACGACGGCGATGCTACCGACGCTCGGTCAGGGCGACGCCGGGAGTTGCCGGCTCAGGAACGCTCGTCGTCGAACGAGAACCGGAACTCGTCGCCGAAACCGTCGGGGCGCTGTGTCGAGCCGGGCTCGCCGTCATCGTCGAGCCGGACCACCGGAAGTGCCTCGGTGGGATCGCCGACGGCGGCCCACGGGTCGGCGCCGGCAGTGCTCGAATCGGCATCGTCGACCGGTTGGTCGACCGCTTCGTCGACGGACGACGACGGTTCGTCGTCGGAGTCGTCGTCGATCTCGGTGACGATCAGAATCTCCTCGGATCGATCCTCGACGAGGCCGTCGATGGCCATGACGTCGTCGTCGAGCAGGTCATCGGCACCAGTGTCGTCGTCAGACGCCGACAGCAGCGGCGAACGGACCGCTCCGAGGCCTCCCGGCACCCGATCGGCGATGTCGATCAGTGAACTGGCCGCTTCACGAACCCGTGACCGCTGGTCGGCGAGGAACGTCTCGAGATGATGGACGTCGGACTCGAGGAAGTCCCGACGCGCCTTGAGCGCCTCGACCTCGCTCGCCATCGAGACCCGCTCGGCCTCGCCGAGCTTGCGCGCCTCCATTCGCGCCTCGTCGAGCAACCCGGCCGACATCTCACGCGTCGAGTCGATCGTCCTGGCGGCCTGGTCGTTCGCCTCGCTGATGATCCGCGCTGCTTCGGCGCGGGCCTCGGCCATCGCCGTGTCGGCCGTGCGCTGCGCCAGGAGCAGTGTTCGGCTGATCGTCTCGGACTCCTCCACCGACGCGTCCGGAGCCGCCGCCGGCGCCGGGGCGGCCTCGCTGAGTTCCTGCAGTCGGGCAACCGCAGCGCGCGCTCGCGCCTCCATCGCCGTCGACTGGTTCTGGGCGCGCTCGAGCTCGTCGGCAACGTCGCTGAGAAACACGCTGACTTCCTGGGGGTCAACTCCCTTGCGGACCGTCTTGAACTCTGCGCTGCGGACACGCTGAGGGTTCATCTCCATGGTGTGCTCCTTCGATTCAGTCGTCGTAGTCGTCGTAGCGCGGTGCGCGCTGCGGGGCCGGAGGCTTGAGCAGGTAGACGCCGGTCGCCACCTTCTCCATCGAGCCGTCCAGCGCGTAACAGATGCCGCTCGCGAAGTCGATGAGTCGGCGGGCGACCTCGCGCTCGGTGCCTTCGAGGTTCATGATGACCGGTTGGCCGTCTTTGAACTTGTCGGCGACCTCCTGGGCTTGGTCGAATCGACGCGGACGAACCGTGTGCGGTTCCATGGACCCTCCCGGGACGCTGCGGAGATTGGCGGGTTGAGACTGCGAAGGGTTGGGACGGACCTGCACACCGGAGTCGTCAGGACGACCAGAACCGTTGCCCGCCGAACGCCGTGCAGGCGATGCGTCGAAGTCGCGTGAGGGGTAGCTCGGCCGAGCCGACACCGTGCGTACGGCCGGTTCCTCGGCGTCGCCGTCCCAGCCGCGACTGTTGTTCCCGGAGCTGCCTCCCGACGGACCTCGCGTCTCGTCACGCTGGCCACGACCCTGCCTCGGTGCGGGCGCGGGCTCGTCGTAGTCGTCGTAGTCGTCGTAGGCATCGTCGGGACCCAGACCCAGGTAGTCCATGGTCTTCTTCCAGAGTGACATGCATTCCTCCTGCGTGGCGCAGGCTAGCCGAGCGCACGTCGCACACGGTGGACAGCAGCAGGGACGTCCGGTGCTCAGTTCCGGGCCGGACGCGGCCCGAACAGACCGGTACCGACACGCACCTCGGTCGAACCCTCCTGTACGGCCACGGCGATGTCGCCACTCATGCCCATCGAGCACACACTCAGGCCGAGTTCGTCGACGAGTCGCCGTACTTGCCGAAAGCCGGGGCGTGCCGCTTCTGCTGGTTCCCCGGTCGGGCCGACCGTCATCAACCCGTCGACGACGAGCCCAGCACCGCGGGCGCGTTCGACGAGAGTGTCGACGTCGGGGACCTGGCAGCCGCCCTTCGCCGGATCGCCGGTCGTGTCGACCTGGATCAGGACCCGGCTCGACGGCGCGCGCTTCGCGACCTCGTCGACGACCGAGGGCCGGTCGAGACTGGACCACACGTCGACGAGTCCCGCGATCAGGCGGACCTTGTTCGTCTGCAGACGGCCGATGAAGTGCACCTCGGGGGCGAGGCCCTCGACGATGGCTTGCTTGCTCAGCAGATCCTGGGCGTAGCTCTCGCCGATCGCGTCGCATCCGGCTGCGACCGCAGCCTCGATCGCCCACTCGTCGAACCCCTTCGTCACTGCGACGATGCTCACGTGATGGTCGAACGCGCGGTCGACGGCGTCGATCTCGCGTCTGACGAGGTCCAGTCGGCGCGCAACATCGATGTCCGCGCTCACAGGGCCCGCTCGCTCCACGCCACGACGGCGTGACGTTCGACGTCGCCACGACGATGCGAGAACCAGCGAGGATCGCAGCTGGTGCACGAACCCGTCACGTCCACCTCGATGCCATGGCGGCCGAGCGCCGCGGCGACGGCGGCAGGCACGTCGAGTGCAAGCGCTCCCCGTGACGACGTACCGGCGATGGCGTCGGCCGGCACCCCGACCCCCGCAGCCACCTCGACGAGTTCACGCTCGCCGAACTCGTAGCAACACGGGTGAATGCACGGGCCGAGCACTGCGACCACCGGCGTCGTGACCGCGTGGGCGGCGACGTCGATCACGCCGCCCGCGAGGCCGCGCCAACCGGCATGGCACGCCACGGGGACCGCCGCATCGTCGAACAGCACCACCGGGGCGCAGTCGGCTGCCCACACCGCCACCGGGGGCGAACAGCGGTCACCGACGAGCACGTCGCCCACCGCAGCCATCGCCGATGCCGGTGTCCGGTCGCTCCAGCGATACAGGCCGACTCCGTGCACCTCGTCGAGCATCACCCAGCGACTCGACGTCATCGCGCGCTGCCGTTCGACCAGCAGGTCGTACGGCACCCGCTCGGGATGGATGTCGCCGTCAGCACGTTCCGACGCCGCGACCACGGCGACCCGGTCACCGATGTCTCGCCGGAGCAGTTCGAGCATGTCGCCGAGCGACCGCCGTCTACTTCAGGAACGAGGGGACGTCGAAGTCGTCGCCGTCATCGTCGTCGGCGAGTGGGTCCGGCTCGTCATCGCTGCCGAACAACTCGGTGATGCGTGTCGGCGACGTACGCGGCGACAGGTCGCCGACTGCGCTCGGACGACCGGAACCGGCGTCGTCGAGCCGGTCGAAACCAGCCGCGATGACCGTGATCCGGACCTCGTCGCCCATCTCGTCGTCGATGACCGTGCCGAAGATGATGTTCGCATCCTGATGAGCGACGCCGTGGATGATCTCCGCGGCCGCGTTCATCTCGAACAGGCCCATACCCGACGGACCGGTGATGTTGAGCAGGACACCGCGAGCGCCGTCGATGGCCGACTCGAGCAGTGGGCTGGAGATCGCGGCCTTCGCCGCGGACACCGCACGCTCGTCGCCGCTCGCCTGACCGATTCCCATGAGTGCCGAGCCGGCGTTCGACAAGACCATCTTCACGTCCGCGAAGTCGGTGTTGATGAGGCCAGGTGTCGTGATCAGACCGGTGATACCTGATACGCCCTGCAGCAGCACCTCATCGGCCATCTTGAAGGCGTTGAGGACGCTGGTCTTGTCGTTGGCGACGGTGAGCAGTCGATCGTTCGGAATGACGATCAGCGTGTCGACCTTCTCCTTGAGCTTCTGCACACCGTTGTCGGCCTGGACCGCTCGGCGGCGGCCCTCGAACGAGAACGGCCTCGTCACGACGCCGATCGTGAGCGCGCCCGCCTCACGGGCGACCTCTGCGATGACGGGAGCGGCACCGGTACCGGTACCCCCTCCCTCGCCGGCGGTGATGAAGACCATGTCGGCCCCGCGGACCATCTCCTCGATCTCGTCGTGGTGCGCCTCGGCGGCGGACCGACCCACCTCGGGGTCGCTGCCGGCACCCAGGCCGCGCGTGAGATCACGTCCGATGTCGAGCTTGACGTCGGCGTCGCTCATCAGCAATGCCTGCGCATCGGTGTTGACCGCGATGAATTCGACGCCCTTGAGTCCGGCATCGATCATGCGGTTGACAGCGTTGACACCGCCGCCTCCGACTCCGATGACCTTGATCACGGCAAGATAGTTCTGCGGAGCGCCGACCATCAGCTGATCCTCCATTGGTTCTGGTTCATGCATCGATTCGTTTCAGACGAGCGAGCGCTGGATTGTACGTCCGCACATCCTGCCAGGTCCGCGCTCGGAGAACTGGGACGGTCGTTGGGGACCTCATCGTACGGTGACCTCGGACGTTGACACGTCGATGACCGAAACTGGGTCCTCGCCGACGTCGGCCAGCTTGCGCTCGAGACGGACGAGCTTCTCGATCTGGGCGTTGTCGCCGATCGCCGATCCGAACCGCACTTCGATCGGGCCGCTCGGGCTGGTGAGCATCAGGACGAGGTCCGATCCGTCCGGCGTGACGATGAGGGACTCCACGCGGCCGCGAATCGTCGGCGTGAGCTTCGTCACCAGAGAAGCGGCCGACGTGTACCCGATCGGAGCGAAGTCGCCGGGGCCGAGGTCGAGCGTTCCTTCGCCGCTGATCCACACCAGCGCAACGGGCTGGCCGTCGATCACGGCGAGCACTCGGCCATCGGCGTCGAGCACGCGCGAGCGCGTGTCCTCGCCGAGCATCGACGCGACGGGCGTCCGTTCGCGGATCTCGATCGAGGCGGAATCCGGGAACCGCGTCGTCACGCGGGCGTCCTCGACCCACGGGATCGCCTCGAGCTGTTGTTCGAACTGCGTCGTGTCGACGAGCAGGACCGGGGTGCCGCGCAGGTCGTCGACCACGGCGGCGAGCTGGTCTGCATCGGTGTAGACGTTGCCCGTGACGGAGACGGTGTCGACGGCGAACCACGACGAGCCGAGCAGTGCGAGTACCCCGACGGCGATGATCACCACCACGCCCGCCAGCAGTGCCCACCAGAGCCGTTTGCGACTCGCCGCTCGCCGAACACCGATTCGGCGTTGCCGCAGCCGCGGTTCGATCCCCCGCGACGTGGCGTCCTTCGGCATGATCGCATCGCTGCTGCCGTCGTCGTCGATGAACACCGGGGCACTCACGGACGCGTCGTCGACCTCCTCGTCGAGATAGACCGCGTCGGGAAGATCGTCGTCGGCGCCGATCGAGATGATCGAACGCCCGGGAGCCGGCGGCGACTCGGCCTGCCCGGGCTCAGGATCGGTCTCGCCGAACACCCGCGACAGCTCGTCGAGGATCACCACGTCGGGCTGATCGGGCAGTCCGGGCTGCTCGCCACCTGCCGCGTGCGGCTCGTCGTTCGACTCCGGAGATGCGTCGCGGGACGCTCGACGTCGCCAGCGCACCTCATCGACCCCGATCGTCGAATCCGACGAGTCGGATCTCGCTGCGCAACGCGTAGCCGCTCGTGGCCTCCACGCGCTCGCGCACGACCTCCATCAAGGCACGTACGTCGTCGGCGGTGCCGTCGTCGTCGGCCTGGATGAAATTCGCATGCTTCTCCGAGACGTGCGCCGATCCGAGCCGCAGCCCTCGCAGCCCGGCAGCGTCGATCAGCGCTCCGGCGCTCACCTCGCCGGGGACCGGATTGACGAAGACCGAGCCGGCGTTCTGCCCACCGGGCTGGTTGGCCCGCCGCCAGGCGACGATCTCGGAGATCGTATGTTCCGATTCGGCCCGATCACCCACGGCCAGTTGGAGTCGCGCCTCGACGACCACCGTTGACGCCGACAGATCGCTCTGGCGGAAACCGAGGCCGACCTCAGCGGCCGACATCGTCTGCTCGACCACTGACGTCGCGGCGAGATCGACGACGGTGACGTCGATCAGCGATCCGGCCATGTCCGAGCCGTGGCCGCCGGCGTTCATCCTCACGGCGCCGCCGATCGAGCCCGGGACACCCACCGCCCACTCGAAGCCGGTGAGCCCTGCGGCCGCCGTTCTGCGTGCGACCACCGGCAGGGAAACCCCCGCCGAGACGGTGACGACCGCATCCACGGTGTCGATGTCGAGCGTGTCGGCCATCTCGACCAGCGACACTGCGATCCCGCCGAACCCCGAGTCGGCGATCAACATGTTGGATCCACGACCGATCGGAAGCACCGCGAGGCCTGACGCCCGAGCGGCAGCTCCGACGCAGACCAGGTCGCTGGGTGTACGCGCCATCACGAAGACCGCCGCCGGCCCACCCACGCGGTAGGTGGTCAGCGGGCCGAGCGCAACGTCACGCTCTGCCAGCTCACCGAGCACGTCGAGCGCCACGGCCACCGCATCGCGGTGTTCCTCGGTGTCATCTGCGCCGCGCATCGAGCACCTCGCCCGGCAGTGTGGCGATGTCACCGCATCCCATCGAGATGCAGACGTCGCCATCGCGCACCTCAGTGGCGAGGAACGACACGAGATCGTCGCGGCGCGGCAACCACACGACGCGCTGTTCCGGGTGCGCTTCGGTCACGGCGTTCACGATCAGCTTGCCCGTCACGCCCGGAATCGGCACCGTTCCGGATGCGTAGACGTCGGTCAGCACGACGAGGTCCGCGTCGGTGAACGCATCGGCGTACTCGTGCCACATCTCTGCGATTCGGTTGTACCGATTGGGCTGGAAGACCGCCACGAGACGGTCCCATCCATCGCCACTGCCTCGCGCCGCGGCGAGCACGGCGGCGATTTCGGTCGGCAGGTGTGCGTAGTCGTCGACGAATGTCGCGTCGGCATCGACGCCGCGGATGTCGAAGCGCCGAGCGACACCGCCGAAGCGACTCAGCGCGGAGCGGATGTCATCGAACTCGACACCCAGTTCCATCGCCATCGCGACGACACCGGTCGCGTTGGCGACATTGTGGCGACCCCGCAGCGGAAGCGAGATCTCGCCGATTCGCCGATGCACTCCGTCGACCCCACGATGCTCGACACCGAAGGTGAACGCCCCTGTCGTCGGCACGATGTCGACCGCCCGTACATCGCACTGCTCGGACAATCCGTACGTCAGGCCGCCGTGCCGGGCGGCGAGCGCGACGCACACCGGGTCGTCACCGCACACCACCTTCGGACCATCGATCTGCGCGAGGTACCGGTCGAACCCAGCGATGATCCCGTCGAACGAGCCGTAGTGATCGAGGTGGTCGACCTCGACGTTCGTGAGCACCGTGCCGTACAACGGCAGTTCGAGATGTGTGCCGTCGCTCTCGTCGGCCTCGACCACGAGCCAGCGCCCCGCAGTCCACTGTGCGCCGGTGCCGACATCGGTCACGTCGCCACCGACGATGAAGCTCGGCCGGAGGCCGGCCTGGGCGAGCACCAACATCAACATCGACGTCGTCGTCGTCTTCCCATGGGTGCCGGCCACCGCAACCGAGTCGGCCTGGGCGCAGATCGACGCCAGCATGCCCGCTCGGGTGAGCACGTCGACGCCGGTCAGTCGAGCCTCGTCGAGTTCGATGTTGCGTGCGGGGATCGCCGTCGAGGCGGTCACCGCGTCGACGCCGTGGACGAGCGTGCGGTCGTGGCCGATGCGAACATCGACCTGGGCGGCACGCACCCGTTCGAGGACGGGGTGGTCGCGGAGGTCGGAGCCCGACACACGGTGCCCCATCTCTGCGAGGGCGATGGCGACTGCACTCATGCCCGGACCACCGACGCCGACCACGTGGAGACGATGTGGGATCGAAAGATCGAGGGGAGGCTGCGGGGGCGTCACGATCGGTGGTGCGCTGGACATCAGCCGAGCAACCGCGTCGGCTCGCGCCGGGTCCGGCGGCGCGGCAGCATCACGAGAGACGGGAACGAGGGGCGTCACGATTCGTCAGATGTTACGGCGACGCGTTCGATCAGTCTGGCCAAGGCACCGGATCGACTGACCTCACCGCGTTGACGGGCTGCGACCGAGAGGTCGGCTCCCAGCGCGGGATCCGCTCGGAGTGCGTCGATCTCGCTGCCGAGCCGGTCGAGGTCGTGCTCGCCGAGCATGACGGCACCGCCGACCTCGCTGAGCCAGCGAACGTTGTCGGTCTGGTGATCGTCGGCCGACGCCGCCCAGGGCACCAGGATCGCCGGCGTGCCGGTGACGGCCACCTCGTGCACGGTGCTCGCTCCCCCACGGCCGATGATCAGGTCGCATGCGGCGTACACCGCCGGCATGTCGGCCTCGTAGCCGATCACCTGGTGCAACACCCCGCCACCGCCCGGGGCGACCTCCTCGATCTCGTCGGCGAAGCGCTCGCCGGCCACCTGACGGACCGCGAGTGACTCATCGGAGGCATGATCGCGGACGTAGCCGGCGATCGCGGTGTTCAACACGCCCGATCCGAGGGATCCTCCCATGACCGCGATCAGAAACCTGTCGTCGGGCACTCCGAGCGCGACGCGCGCCGCCTGGCGCTGCGCCGGCGAGCGGTCGACATCGAGAATGGCGCGGCGCACCGGTGCGCCCGTCAACTCTGCATGTGGGAGCGGAGAGTTCTCGAAGGCGACGGCACATGCCGCCGCGCGGCGCGCGGCGAGTCGGCTCGCTCTGCCGGGAGTCCGGTCGTACGACACGACGACCACCGGAATCCCGAGTCGACGCGCAGCGAAGACCGCGGGCATGCTCGCATACCCGCCGACCGACACCACCACCTTCGGCGACCAGTGGCGCAACATCGTCGTCGCCCGTTGTGTGGCACCGAACATCTTCGGAACGAACCCGAGGTTCTGCCGCGTGAGGCGCCGCTGGAACCCGACCACGTCGAGGAAGTCGTGTGGATACGGCGTCCCGGGAAGCAACCTGGTCTCGATCCCGCGCTGGGCGCCAACGTATCGGATGCTGGTCGCGCCATGGCCGGCGGCGACGAGGGCGTCGGCGACGGCGAGGGCCGGGAGCACATGACCCGAGGTGCCGCCGCCGGTGACGACCGCGAACGTCTCAGCGCTCATGCGGGGGTGGAATTGACGCGTCGCGCCACGCTCAGCAGCAGGCCGGCCGCGATCATGCTGACGAACAATGAGCTTCCGCCGGCCGAGAAGAACGGCAGCGTCAGACCGGTCACCGGCATCAAGCCCGTCACGCCACCGAGATTGACGATCGCCTGCACGCCGAACCACGCGGCCAATCCACCGGCCAACAGCATCCCGAAACGGTCAGACGTCGCCAGCGCGGTCTGGACACCGAGTCCCACGAGCATGATGAATCCACCGATCACCGCGATCGTTCCCACCATGCCGAGTTCGTCGGCGATCACGGCAAAGATGAAGTCGCTGTGGGCGTACGGCAGGTACCCCAACTTCCCCTTGCTGCCACCGATTCCTGAACCGGTGATGCCACCGGACGCCATGCTCAGGAATCCCTGATACGTCTGGTAGGCGAGGTGGTCCTTCTCGCCGGACACATTCATGAATGCGGTGAAGCGATCGAGCCGTCGAGGGCTCGACACGACGAACAGCAATGCTGCGCCGGCAGCACTCACGACCATCACGGCGAGCGGGGTGACCGGCACGCCGGCGAACCACGCCACACTGAACACGATCGCGCCGAGCACGACCGCGGATCCGAGGTCGCCCTGAGCGAGACAGAGCCCGGCGCCGAACATCGCGAGCAGCCCGATCGGCAGGAGGGTCCCGCGCCGATCGGTGAGCTGGTCACGGCGCCGCGTCAGCAGTTCGGCCGCCAGCACCACGACGGCCAGTTTGAGGAATTCCGACGGCTGGACGCTGAGCGGGCCGACGCGCACCCACGAATGCGCACCGTTGACACTGGCGCCGATACCCGGAGCGAAGGGCGCCGCCATCGCCGCCGCGGAGAGCAGGCCCAGCGGGATCACCATGCGTCGCCACGACCGGTACGGAACGCGTGCGACCATGACGAGGCCGACCAGGCCGAACGCGGCCCACATCGCCTGCTTGCCGAACACGCGGTACGGCGAGTGCCCGAGATTGGCCTCGGTGACCGCCGACGCGGACAGCACCATGACGAGACCGAGCATGACGAGCACGGTGACCACGCCGGCGATGGCGTAGTAGGTCCCCGGCGGCGGGCCGAGCGTTTCGCGTTCCCTCGGGGCACGCTCCACCGCTCGTTTGACCTGGGGCACCGGTCGGCGGAGGGCAGCGCGACGACGATCGACGGCGCCACGCGGCGCGGCGTCTGGCGCGTGGAGCCGTTCGAGGGCTGCGCGGCGGCGGTCGGCGACGGTCAAGGTGCTGGACATGAGCGCTCCTGGGCAGTGGCAGTGTCGTGGGCGGTGTCGTGGGCGGACCGGACGAGCGCTCGAAAGTGTTCGCCGCGCTGCTCGAAGTTCTGGTACTGGTCGAAGCTGGCGCAGCCGGGCGACAGCAGCACGGTCGATCCGACCGGGGCAGTTCGCCGTGCGAGCTCGACCGCCGCCGGGAGGTCCGCGACGATCTCGCACCGTTCGACGCCGTCGAATGCGGTCACGATCGCCGGTGCAGTCGCGCCGAGTGCGATCACGGCATCGACATGATCGCGGTCGGCTGCCATCGGCTGCAGGTCGACGTGTTTGTCGTAGCCGCCGGCGATCAGCACGACGTGCTCGAACGACCGGATGGCAGCCGCCGCCGCGTGCGGGGTGGTCGCCTTCGAGTCGTTGAACCAGCTCACGTCGTTCCAGGTCCCAACGTGTTCGAGGCGGTGTGGCGGCCCCGTGAACGACGCGAGTGCTGTTGCGATGGCCGATTCGTCGGCGAGTCCCGTCTCCAGCACGAGCGCCGACGCGGCGAGCGCATTGGTGATGTCATGCGGCAGGCTGCGGCGCATCGCTGCGAGCGGAGCGATCTCGCCGCGTGGCCCGCGGAGCGATTCGCCGGCCAGGTGGTAGTCGGCGCCCGTGGCCCCGAAGGTCACGTGTCGGCCGGGTGCGGCACGCAGTCGGCGCATCACGATGTCGTCGTCGACGAATCCGATGGCCACGTCGTCGGGTCGCTGATTCGCGAACACGCGTCCCTTGGCCGACTCGTACGACGCCATCGAGCGATGCCAGTTGAGATGGTCGGGGGCAAGGTTCAACCACGCCGCTCCCTGCGCACGGAACGAAGGCGTCCAGGCAAGCCGAAAACTCGTGGCCTCCACGACGAGGACATCGAGGTCCAGTGCGATCGCATCGACGAGTGGGGTCTCGGTGTTGCCCGCGTCCACGGTTCGCAGCCCCGCGGCGCGCAACATCTCGACCGTGAGCAGTGTGGTGGTCGTCTTCCCGTCGGTCCCCGTGATCGCGAGCATCGGACGCGGCCCACCGGGACGTTCCTGCTCCCATCGGTACGCGAGTTCGATCTCCGAGAGGAGCGGCACCCCCATCGTCTGCGCTGACGTGATCACCTCGTGCGTCTCGGGGACGCCGGGTGCGGGGCTGACGAGGTCGCACGACCGGATCAGTCGTTCGAGTTCGTCACCGGTGGGTCGCTCGAGGATCTCGACGGCGAGTTCCGACGCGAGCGTGCGACGCTCGTCGGTCACCACGTCGTCGGCGACCACGACCTCGACGCCATGACGATGCAGTGCGCGCACCGTCGCGGCACCGGCGACGGCGAGTCCGTAGACGAGTGCCCTCGTCACGAGACGCCCGCGGTGATGTCGGTGAAGTCGCCGATGAAGATGGCGAGCGCCGAGGCCACGCAGATCGCCGAGATCAGCCAGAAGCGGATGATCACCGTGGTCTCCGGCCAGCCGATGAGCTCGAAGTGATGATGGACAGGCGACATCCGAAAGAGCCGCTTCTTTCGACCTGAGGCCTTGAACACGCCCATCTGGATGGCGACCGAGCCCGCCTCCATGACGTTGATGCCACAGATCAACACCAGCAGCAACGTCGTGTTGAGCGTCAGCGCACAGAACGCCAGCGCCGCGCCGATGGCGAGCGCTCCCACGTCGCCCATGAAGATGCGCGCCGGGGCCGCGTTCCACCACAGGAATCCCAGGCAGCCGCCGGCGAAGGCCGCCGCGAACACCCCCATGTCGAGCGGATTGACCACCGTGCCGTAGATGTCGGGGTTGCGGAACGCCCAGTATGCGATGATCGTGAACGCCCCGAACCCCATGAGCGCGGACCCTGAGGCCAGCCCGTCGAGTCCATCGGTGACGTTGACGGCGTTCGTGGTCGCCCAGATGATCATGCCGGCCCAGACGACCCACACCGCCGTGGGAACCTCCAGGCCGACCGCACCGCGAGTGACGTTGATCGTCTCGGAGATGCCGGTCGCGACCACCAGCCACCACGCCATCAGGAGACTGGCGACCATCGTGATGTAGTTCTTCTGCTTCCAGAAGATGCCGCGGTTGTGGCGCTTGCGCACCTTGATGAAGTCGTCGAGGAAACCCATCAGCGCCATGAACAGCACGCTGACCCAGACGATCATCGTCTGGTCGGAGAACGCGAGCCCCCGGCGGATGTGCGCGACGAGCCACCCGACGAACGCCGCACCGACGATGGCGATACCGCCCATCGTCGGGGTGCCCTGCTTGAGCATGTGATGCTCGGGGCCGTTGTCCTCCTTGCCGAGGATCGGCTGGCCCTGGCCACGTTGACGGAAGAAGACGATCAGCCAGCGCGTGCCGAACAGCGACACGAGCATGGCGCTGGCGCCCGCGAGCATGATCGCGATCACGCCAGCGACTCCAGGATCTCGGCGGCCACGCTGACGTCGTCGAAGTCGACCGTCCGGTCGGCGTACTCCTGGGAGCGCTCGTGGCCCTTCCCGGCGATCACGACGACATCACCGCTCCGAGCGGCTTCCAGTGCGCTGAGAATGGCCGAGCGTCGGTCGAGGTTCGTCACGACTCGGGCACGGTAGTCGGCGCCGACTCCCCCGAGGATGTCATCGATGATTCCGTCCGGATCCTCGCGGCGCGGATTGTCGGAGGTGATCACCACGCGGTCGGCGAGTTCGGCGGCAACACGACCCATCTCGGGTCGCTTCGGGCGATCGCGCTCGCCACCACAACCGAAGACGAGGGACACACCGTGGCCATCAGCCACTGTTCTGGCCGACGCGAGGACTTCGGCGAGGCCGTCAGGCGTGTGCGCGTAATCGACCACGACCGTCAATCCCAGCCGCTCTGCGGAGGGTGTCCGGACCAACTCGAAGCGCCCCGGAACCGCAGACACCGATCGCAGCGCTTCGACGGCGACCCCCGCATCGACACCGAGTTCCACCGCCGTGGTCAACGCCACGAGCGAGTTCGCAACATTGAAGTGGCCACCGATCGGAACGTCGACGACGAGGTCGTTCCAGCGGTATCCGTGCGATGCGGCATCGACCCGAACATCGTCGAGTTCGGACGTCGACACAGCGACGACCCGGAACTCCTTGCCCGGCGACGTCGATGCGGCCGTGTCGGCGAGCAGCCGGCCGTGCGGGTCGTCCACGTTGATGACGCCGACGGGGGCGAATTCGCGGGAGAACAGCCTCGCCTTGGCGCGGAAGTACTCCTCCTGGGAGCCGTGGAGGTCGAGATGGTCGTGGCCAAGATTGGTGAAGACCACCGCATCGAACTCGGTGCCATCGACTCGGTGCAGCGCGAGGGCGTGCGACGAGACCTCGAGGACCGCAGCCTTGTCACCGTCGTCGAGGAACCTCCGCAGCGTGCGTTGCAGGTCGGCGGCCTCCGGCGTCGTGCGCGGGCCGTGCAGCGTGCCGACCACTCCGGTCCTCCAACCGTTGGCGGTGAAGATCGCGTCGAGGAAATGAGCGGTGGTCGTCTTGCCGTTGGTGCCGGTGATCCCGACCGTGGTCAGCTGGTGGCTCGGCTGTCCGGCCAGCAGTGCGGCGATCGGTCCAGCGCGCAGTCGCGTGTCGTCGACGACGATCTGCGGCGTGTCGTCCGCGCCGTCCAACCGATGGTCGACGACGAGCGCCACCGCTCCGTCGGCGACGGCTTGCTCGGCGAAATCATGACCGTCGAAGGATCCACCGCGAAGACACAAGTACACCGAACCGGCGGTGACGAGTCGCGAGTCGTGGACGATGTCGGTGACCTCCACGCCGGACTCGAGCAGCGCGCGCACCTGTTCGAGACCGGACGGATCCACCATCTCAGCCCGCATCACAGGTCGGAGCGCCCGGGTTCGGCGCGATGCCCAGCTCGTGGATCAACGTCGGCACCAGCTCGGCGAACACCGGCGCCGCCGCCGTCCCGCCGAAGCGATCGGTCGTGCTGGCTGGAGGTTCGTCGACCGACACGAGCACCGTCACCTGCGGATCGTCGGCCGGAAAGAAGCCGACGAAGCTGGCGTAGTAGATCCGGTCACCGTTCTCGTCGAAGTAGGTGCCGTTGTCGGCCGCCTTGTATGCGGTGCCGGTCTTTCCGGCGATCGAGATCCCCTCGACCTTGGCCCGGGTCGCCGTGCCGTTGCACACGACATTGCGCATCATCTCGGTCGTCTGCAGGGCTGCCTGCTCGGAGACGACGCGATGCGACGCGGATGGCGGCGTGTCGGTGATCTCGCCGTCCGGCCCGACCGTCGACTTGACCAGCTTCGGTGCGACGTACACCCCGTCGTTGGCGATCGTGTTGATCGCCGCGACGAGCTGCAGCGAGGTGCTCGCTACGCCCTGGCCGTACGCGACGGTCACCCGCTCCGAACCCCACAGGTCCTTGGCCTTCTTGAGAATGCCGGTCGACTCGCCCGGGAAGTCGAGTGCTGTTTTCTCCCCGAGGCCGAATGCCGCCATGTAGTCGCGATGACGCGCCCGACCCATCTCCTGCTGCACCATGATCGTGCCGATGTTCGACGACTCGGTGAGGATCTGCGCGACCGACATCCACTCGTCCGGATGCTGGTGGGAGTCGGTCAACAGGTCGTCGTAATACTGCTTGCGCCACGGAACGAGGTAGGACGTCTCGGGCGTGACCAGGCCGTCGCTGAGCGCGCTGGAGATGGTGATCACCTTGGCGACCGAGCCGGGTTCGTAGGCATCGACGGCGGCGTAGTTGCCGGACGTGACCTCGTAGGCCCCGCTCTCGTCGTTCTGGCGTACCGACGCCATCGAGTAGACCTCACCGGTGTCGGTGTCGACGACGATCGCCGTTGCGCCGCGGGCCCCGATCTCCGAGACCTTCTCGAGCAACACCTGCTCGGTCGAGTACTGGATCGAACGGTCGAGTGTCAGCACGAGATCGTTGCCGGACACCGGCTGCTGCGTGACGGTCTCCGAACCGGGGATCGACCGGCCGTTGGGTGCCACCTCGCGCCGCATCTCGCCGCCCGTTCCCGCGAGCATGCCGTCGTACTGCAACTCCAACCCGGAGATCCCGACGCCATCGATGTTGGTCGTACCGATCACACTCCGGCCGGTCTCTCCGCCCGGCATCTCGCGACGGCTCTCGCGGTCGACGTTGACACCCGCCAGGCGCATCGCCGAGATCTGATCACCGACGGCCGCGTCGGCCTGGCGCTTCACGAACACGAATCCGCGGTCCTTGCGTTCGATGTCGGCGAGGAGTTCGTTCACCTTGTCGTCCGGTAGCCCGAGCAGGTCGTCGAGCATCTGGACGGTTGCCGGCCCGTTGTCGATGAGCTTGGGATTGATCGACACGGTGACCGCAGGAACCGACATCGCGAGTTCGTTGCCGTGGCGATCGAAGACCGTCCCGCGTTGGCCCGGCAGCTCGATCGAGCGCGTCCACTGGTCGGTGCCGGCCGATCGGAGACTGCCGGCCTCGGTGGTCTGGAGAAAGCCGACACGCACGATGATGCCGACCATGATCAGGGTGACTGCGACGAGTCCGACGATCAGTCGGCGCCGAGGTGAGCCGACCCTGAATCGCGACCGCGCCAGCGGCGCAGGTGCCTTGACCCGTCGACGAGTCGCCGTCTTGGTCCGCTCGAGCGGGAGCCGACGGCCGGTGGTTGCCGTGCGCGACGCCGTCGCCCCGCGCGTTGTCGTTGCCGGGCGCGACGTCGTTGCGGTGCGAGATGTCGGTGCCGTGCGCGGCGTCGTCGTCCGTGACGAGACTGTGCGTGATGGTGCTGCGCTGCGGGTCGAGCCCGATCGTCGCGAGCCGCTGGCTGAACCGTGGCGTCGATCCCCGGTGGTTCCGTGGGCGCGCGACGTCGTGGGCTTCACGGAAGACGCTCGGTGACGGACTTGACGGCGCGGAACTGGTCGAGCGGGTCCGTGTCGATCGTGATCTTGACCGCCCGATCGTCGATCACGCCTGCGGCAGCGATCTGGGCCGCGAGCAGCTGTGGGCTCACCTCGACGAACTCGGTCGCATCGCCGCGCTGCATTCCGAGAGCGCCGGCCGCATCGGCCAGGCGGACCGGCGAGCGCAGCTCCGCGCGCTGGTAGCGAAGTTCATCGAACCGTTCGCGCTCGGACGCGACCGACCGCTCGAGCCGGTCGATGCGGAGCTGGCGCCCGGCCAACTGGGTGTGGAACACCGCCGCCCCGAGCAGGCCGAGGAAGACCATCGTCCAGGCGAGCACGGCGAGAAACGCCGGCCACCGACGGCGTCCTTCGACGACCGCGAGCTGAGGACGTGCAGCCGTTCGACCTTGGCGGCGAGCAGTGACCCTGCGCCGCCCGATCGGTTCGACATCACGAAGCAGTGGGATCGCTGCCATCACACGCCCCCGTCTGCATGGTCGTCGACGGGGAGACCGTCGCTCTTGCGCGTCGCCACGATGCGTTCGACCACGCGCAGTCGAGCCGAGGCGGCCCTGCGATTGCTCGCGCGCTCATCGGCACTCGGCTTCTTGGGTACTCCCCGCACGATCCGGACGGTCTGGATCGCTCCGCACACGCACGGGAGATCGTCGGGACAGTCACATGCACCGGACGCCGACGCGAATCGCTCCTTGACGATGCGGTCTTCACCGGAGTGGTACGACAGCACCGCGATGCGACCGCCGGGGCGGGTGGCCTCGACCGCCGCATCGAGCGCTTCGGGGAGCACGCCGAGCTCGTCGTTGACCTCGATGCGGATCGCCTGGAACGTGCGCTTGGCGGGATGGCCGCCGGTTCGGCGCGCCGCGGCCGGAATCGCCGCCGTCACCACCGATGCGAGTTCGGTGGTGGTCTGGATCGGCCGGGCTGCACAGATCGCTCGGGCGATGCGATCGGCAAATCGTTCGTCGCCGTAGCGGCGGATCACCCGCGCCAGGTCTCGTTCGCCGTAGCCGTTGACCACGTCGTCGGCCGACCAGGTCTGATCGGCGTCCATGCGCATGTCGAGTGGGCCGTCGTGGCGATACGAGAACCCGCGATCGCCTCGATCGAGTTGCGGCGACGACACTCCGAGGTCGAACAGCGCCCCACTGATCGCCTCGATGCCGTGCTCCCCCATCGCTTCGTCGAGTTGGTCGAACCGACGGCGGCTCGTACGCACACGGTCCGGGTAGCCCGCGAGCGCTGTCGTGGCCGCCTCGAGCGCGTCGACGTCCTGATCAATGCCGAGGATGTCGATGTCGTCTCGCGACGCCAGCAGCGCGGCGCTGTGGCCGCCACCGCCGAGGGTCGCGTCGACGATCGTGCCGCTCGGCACGGATGAGAACACCGCGGTGATCTCGCCGCGCATCACCGGGTCGTGGTCGAAGGCCTTGTTGGTCATCCGCGTGCGATCTCGTGCTGGCCGGCGGCCTCGTTGGCTCGGTACGTCTGCGGGTCCCAGATCTCGATCTGGTCGAGGTACCCGAGCACCACGACTGCGGCCTGCGGCTCGATGCCGGCGTGCTCACGCTGGCGGGCATCGAGGGTGATGCGGCCCTGCTTGTCGATCGTCGCCTGGGTCGCCGACGAGGCGAAGGCCCGCAGGCGGTTGCGGCTGATGTCACCGCGCTTGGCCTTCTCGACGAGTTCAGCGGCCTGTTCGTCGAATGACTCGACGCTGCGCACGCTCACGCAGCCGTCGTCGCCGAAGAAGAGGTAGCACTGGTCACCGAGTTCGCCCCGGAACGACGAGGGCAGTGCCACTCGTCCCCGTTCGTCGAGCTGTCGCTCGTAGACCCCGACAAACACGCGCCGCGTCCCTCTCGCTTCCTGCCTTGTTCCCCCGCGGCGGACCTGCCGTGCCGGGAACGCGGGAGTCCTCCCCAGCGATCCCCATTCTTCCCCCATTCTCCCCCATTGTCAACCATTCCCCCCCATTTCCCTTCCCGATTGCCCCCACTCCCCCTCCACCACCCAAAATTCGGCGCGAACGTCCCGCCCAGCGCAACATGCGCTCCGAATTTGAGGGTGGTGGAGGGTGGTGGAGGGGGGTGGGGGTGTGTGGGGGTCCCGGGGCGGGTGGGCCGGGCGGCTCAGAGGCGCGCGGTGAGGGCGGCGGGGATCGCGGCGGCGATCTCCTGGCCCACCGTGGCGATCGGCGCCAGTTCCGCCACCGCCGGCCGATGCGCCGGCGCGAGCAGGTCGACGAGCGCCGACGCGTCGTACCCGCTGTACCAGCAGCACTGCAGCCGCGCGGCATGTCTCGTGCGGCGTTGGCTGATGCCGACCAGTTTGCGGCCGTCGAGCAGGACCTCTCCGGCGCCGAAGCCGTCGAAGCACACCACCGGCGACCAGGCGGTCGTGATCATTCGACCATCGTGGACGGCGACGGTCCCCTCGACGACCAGCTCGTCGAACACCGCGGCCAGATGCCGACCGACCCAGACCATCGGCGCGTGGATGTCATCGGCCCAGCCCCTCGAACCGGTGGGAACGATCACGTCGACCCACGTCACCTGCCCGGGAGTCAGCAACACCGCTCCCCCGCCACTGCGACGGCGAACCACCTCGACGCCGGCTCGACGACATGCCTCGACATCGACCACGTCGGCGTCCTGCGTCGACCCGAGTACGAGGGCGGTGCCGGTGATGTCATGGAGCCACACCTCTGCGTCGGCCGGATCGGGGACGACCTTGGCATGGAACTCGGCCGCCGTCGATGTCGAGCGCACCAACCGATACGAAGGTTCCACAACGTCAAGAGGCGAGCCGAAGGTAGGGACGCCAGGTGTCGGGGACGGCGCTCACCGACACGACGACCCACGCGGTTGCCCGCGGCGCCCGACACGGTCGGGCCAGACGCATGCCTGCCTCATCGGGCGTGCGATCGCGTTTTCCCAGGTTGCACGGACGACACGCCGCCGCCACGTTCTCCCAACTGTGCGGTCCGCCCTTCGACCGCGGAACGACGTGATCGATCGAATCGGCACGCTCGCCGCAGTACTGGCAACGAAAATCGTCGCGAGCGAAGATCGCCCGGCGCGACAGCGACGCGCGCCGCACGTACGGCACCTTCACCATGTAGCGCAGACGGATCACCGACGGGAGTGGAAGGCTCAGGTGCTCGGAGTGGATGACGGTGCCGGCGTCCTCGAGGACTTCGGCCTTCTCCGAGAGCACCAGGCACGTCGCCCGATGCGACGACACGATGCTGAGCGGCTCGAAACTCGCGTTCAGGACGAGCGCGCTCAACACGGCATCACCGATCGGGACGTTGCCGGTCGAGTCGCTGCCAGTCGCGGCACCATCGCAGGTAGTTCAGCACATCGCCGGGCTCGAGGCGATGCGCGATGTCGCCGTACTGGGTGAGCAGCCGGAATTGCAGGTACGCACGGGACGGCACCGGGAGATACGGCGCCCGGCGCCACCAGCGGTTGGGAACGAGCCGCCATCCCTGTCGAACAGCGGTCGGCCAGAGCCGCGGATGAACGGCGACCGCCCCGATCACCTGGAACATGTCAAGCCGGCTTGGGTTCCTTGGGCAGCTGCAGGATCATCTCGCCGATGATGTTCCGCTGGATCTGCGACGACCCCGCGTAGATCGTTCCCGCACGCGCATTGAGGAACGTCCCCACCCACGACGCCGACGAATTCGCGGCACCCGGATCGTCGGTCTGGAACGCCGACGAAGGCGGACGACCCTCCATGACGAGGGCGTCGGCGCCGAGGATGTCGACGCCGAGTTCGGTCACGACGCGGTGGTACTCGCTCCAGTACAGCTTCGAGATCGCACCATCGGGGCCGGGGTGATGTCCGGCGAGGAAGCGGGTCAGTGTGCGCTGGCCGAGGTACTTCATGATCTGGACCTTCGAGTAGCACCATGCCAACCGCTGACGGATGACCGGATCGTCGGCGACGCCGCGCTCACGGGCGAGCGCGAAGAGGCGGTCGAGTTCGGCCTGGTACCGGATCGGTCCCGTGGCCGCCGCCTCGCCGCGCTCGAAACCGAGCAGCGACATGGCCACCGCCCAGCCGTTGTTGACGCCGCCGATCACTTCGTCCTTGGGGCAACGAGCATCGGTGTAGAAGACCTCGTTGAACTCGCTGTCGCCCGAGATCATCTTGATCGGACGAACCTCGATGCCAGGCTGGTCCATCGGCACGAGCAGGAACGAGATGCCCTTGTGCTTGGGCGCATCCGGATCGGTGCGCGCCAGGGTGAAGATGTGGTCGGCCAGATGGCCGGCCGAGGTCCAGATCTTCTGGCCGTTGAGCACCCACTCGTCGCCGTCGAGTTCGGCGCGCAGACCGACGTTGCCGAGGTCGGAACCGGCATTCGGCTCGGAGTACCCCTGACACCACGTGTCCTCGCCCGACAGGATTCGGGGCAGATAGTGCTGCTTCTGCTCCTCGGTGCCCCACATCAAGAGGGTGTTGCCCAGCATCTGGATGCTGAACGGGTCGTTGGGTCCGCCCGTCACCACGCCGGCGCGAGCAAATTCCTCTGCGAGGATGACCTGCTCGGTCGCGCTCAAGCCGGCGCCGCCGTACTCGACCGGCCAACCGGGAGCCAGGTACTTCGCCTCGTGGAGCGTCTTACGCCACTCGGTCACGAACTCGGTGATCGCATCGCCCTCGAGCGCACCGATCCCCTGCCAGTTGGCCGGAAGCTTCTCGGCGAGGAACGCCTGCACCTTCTCGCGGTAGGCCTCTGCTTCTTCGCTGTACGTCGGCTGCATGGCCTCCGAGACTACTCGGGATCGTTTCGGCGGCTCATTTCCGCGCCGGCACACAACGCCACCGCTGCCGCGGCGACGAGCGGCTGGCCGTAGCCCGAGAGTTCGACCACCTGGAGGCCCGACAGATGCGTCAGCCGCGACCGCAGCGCGAGTTCCCGACGCAATGATTCGAGTACCGGATCACCGAACGTGTCGATCACCGCTCCCCCGACGAACACCGTGGTCACGTCGAATGCCGCGGCCGCCGAGGCGATGGCGCGGCCGATCATGATCCCGGTCCGATCGACGATCGAGGGCGTCGCGCGACGCATCGGCCGGTTCATCTCGGTTTCGAGCGCGGCGGTCGAGGCGTAGGCGTTGAGACACCCGGAGGCCCCACAAGTGCACGGGGCACCTCCTGGCTCGACCATCAGATGGGCGATCGAGCCTGCGTTGCCATGGGCGCCGCGGAGCCGTACGCCATCGATCACGACGGCCGACTCGATCGTCTGGTCCAGCAACAGCAGGAGAAAGCTGGGGACCTCGACGGCGTCACCGAGCCAGCGCTCGGCGGTGGCGGCCGCTCCGGCCAACGTGTCGAGATGCACCGTGAGGCCCGTCAGCTCCTCGAGGTGATCGCGCAGCGGGAAACCCGACCACGCCGGCACCGACGCCGGCGAGACCGATCCCGCCTCGACGTCGATCGGCCCTGCACAACTGACGCCGACCATCGAGGGAAGCGCGACGTCCTCCGGGCGCGCGGCGAGAATTCGCCGGACGATCTGTTCGAGTGAACGCCACACCTCACGCCCTGGCGTGCCGACCCGATCGCGAACGAGCACGTCGCCGTCGGAACTCACGATGCCTGCGGCCAGTCGCCCCGGGTCGATCACGACCGACAACACCGTTTCGGACGCGTCGCTCACAGAGCGATCAACCTAGCCCGACTCTCGCCCATCGGCCGTCCGGTCTACCCTTCACGACGGTGAGCACCGATATCGCCGACGACGGCGCCCCGACGTTGACCCACAACGAACGCTCGGACACTGCGCCATCAGGAGCGCTGCGCGGATTCGCCGACCTGTTCGACGCGATCGCGGCCAACGTCGCACAGGTGCTGCACGGCAAGCGCGACACGATCGAACTCGCCGTGATGTGCCTGCTCGCCGAAGGCCACCTCCTCGTCGAGGACGTGCCGGGTGTCGGCAAGACCAGCCTGGCGAAGGCGCTCGCAGCATCGATCGACTGCAGCTGGAAACGGATCCAGTTCACCCCCGACCTGTTGCCCGCCGATCTCGTCGGCGTCAGCATCTATCAGCGATCGACGGAGAGCTTCCATTTCGAAGCAGGCCCGCTCTTCGCCAACATCGTGCTCGCGGACGAGATCAACCGTGCATCTCCGAAGACCCAGTCGGCACTCCTCGAAGCGATGGAGGAGCGCCAGATCACCGCCGACGGACACAGTCGCTCGCTCGAGGCCCCGTTCATGGTGATCGCGACGCAGAACCCGATCGACCAAGAGGGAACGTACCGACTGCCCGAGAGCCAGCTCGACCGCTTCCTGCTGCGCATCGCGATCGGGTACCCCGGGCGCGCGGCCGAGATGCAGATGCTCGACGCGCAGGGCTCGGCCGAGGCCCTGAGAGGGCTCGAGCCGGTCGTGTCGACGCCGGAAGTGCTCGAGATGATCGCGGCAGTGAGACGAGTACACGTCGCCAAGGCGTTGAAGTCGTACCTGATCGACATCGCCGAGACCAGCCGCCGCCACCCCTCGATCGAACTGGGCCTCTCACCGCGCGCCACGCTGCAGCTCGCTGCCGCCTCTCGGGCCCATGCCGCCGCCCGAGGCCGCAACTACGCCACGCCCGACGACGTCAAGGCCGTCGCCCAGGCAACGCTGAGCCATCGGATCGTCGTCCGTTCGGATCACGGCGCACAGCTCTCCGCCGGCGACGCGATCAGCGAGGTGTTCGACGCCGTCCCGGTTCCGGTGCCACGGTGATGCCGAGGCGGACGACGTGCTGACCCGTCAGGGCGTCGTCGTCCTCCTCGCCGGCGCCGCCGCGGTCGCCATCGGTCGGATCTTCGCCGTGATCGAACTGTTCGTGATCGGCGCCGCCTGCTTCGCTGCTGCGATCATCGCCGTCGCCTACGTCCGGCTGCGGCGTCCCCGGGTTCGCGCCACGCGCTGGATCCACCCGGTCGTACTCGTCGCAGGCGACACCGGTCGCGTCGACGTCCACCTCGAGCACGCCGGTCGAATCCGATCGGCACCGTGCGTGCTGCGCGAGACGGTTCGACGCACGATGGGCGACGAACGCATCGCCCGGTTGCCGGTCGATGCGATGCCGCGCACGTCGAGAAGCTCGACCGGATACCAGTTGCCGACCGCGCTGCGCGGTGTGATCGTCGTCGGGCCGCTCGACATCGAAGTCGACGACCCGCTCGGTCTGGCCCGATCGACGACCACGATCGCCGACACCGACGAGGTGATCGTCGCCCCGCGCGCCTACCTCCTCGACATGCCGCAGCTCGGCCAGGGCGTCCTCGGCAACGAGTTGTTGGCCAAGGCACGACGGCTCGGACCTGGCGAGTTCCACGGGCTTCGTGAATATGCCGAGGGTGATGAACCCCGCACCATCCACTGGAAGGCCTCGGCGCGTTCGAACACACTCATGGTCAAGGAGTACGCGGTCGAGGGACTCCATCGCTGCACCGTGGTGTTCGACGCGTCCCCTGCCGCTCACCGCGATGCGGCCGCGTTCGAACGCGGTGTGACCGCGTCGGCGAGCCTGGTGTACAGCGCAGTCCGCGCGGGCCTGACGACGCGGTTCGTGACCGCCGGCGGCGTCGACCTGCGCGGCCCGGAAGTCGCCGTGCACAGCCTGCGCGTGCTCGCGCGCATCGAGCCGACGGCCGCACCCCTGCCGATGGTCGAGCGCGACACCGGCGACGGGTTGGGCCTCGTCGTGGTGGTCACCGGCTCGGCGGCCGGGCCGGCCTGGTCGGCAGCCCGATCGATCCTCGATCCGACGCTGACCACGCTGCTCGTGTCGACCGACGATGCGACGGCGCCAACGAGCGACGGCAGGCGCCTCACGGTCGCCGCGCGCACCGAGGACGAGTTCGTGTCGGCATGGCAATCACTCGCCGGCCACGGCCGCCTCGATCTGGTCGAGGAGCGCGCGTGACCGGCCGAAATCCGAAGCCTGATCGTCGGACCGGTCAACCGCCCCTGGAGCGCGACATCGGCGCCACCTTGGCAGTCATCGCATTCTCCGTCGCCGTCGCAGCCGGATACGCGCGGGTCTTCAGCGGCTGGGGGTTCATGAACGACCTCGTGGTCGTCGTGATCGTCGGGCACGGCGTGGGACTCGTGGTTCGCCGACTCGCCCTGCCGTCGTGGCTCGCTGTCCCAGCGGTCGCCGCCGCGCTGGTCTGGGTGATCACGGTGCTGTACTACCCGGACACGCTGACATTCGGCGTGCCGACGGGCGCCACGTGGGATCTCTTCCAGGTCGAGCTGACCGGGGTACGAGAGCAGTTCCAGACCGCGGTCGCTCCCGTGATCTACGCCGCGGGTTGGGACGTGCTCGCAGCGATCGGCCTCGCCATTGCCGTCATGCTGGCCGACGTCTTCGCGTTCCGAGCGTTCGCCCGCGCCGAGACGCTCGTGCCCGGCGGGGTGCTCTTCGTCTTCATCGGGGCCCTCGGCGACGACCGGTTGCGCGTCGCATTGACCGTGGTGCTGATCGCGGTCGGCGTCGCGACGACTGCGGTGCTGCGGTCGTACTACTCGGCGCCGACGAACAGATCGGATGCCTCCGGCTCGCTGCGACGGCTGTGGCCGGCGATCGTCGGATTCGCGATCGTCGTCGCGGCCGTGGCCGGATTCATCGGGCCCCGTCTCCCCGGCGCCGATGCCGCCCCGGTCTACGAGACTCGCGGTCGGGGCGGTGGGGTGACGGAAGTGGTGAGCCCACTCGTCGACATCCGTTCCCGGCTCACGAACCGCAAGAACGATGAGCTGTTCCGGGTTCGGGCGTCGAATGAGTCGTACTGGCGGTTGTCGGCGCTTCCCGAGTTCGACGGCACGACGTGGGGTCTTCCCGAGCGGACGCTCGAGCCGGCGGGTGGCGCGCTCGGCAGTCCCCGTGGCGATGCATCCGACCTGCGTCAGCAGATCACGATTGTCGACCTCGGTGGTTCGCTGGTTCCCGCTGCACCCGATCCATACCAGGCTTCCGGCCTCCCCGATCTACGCTGGTTGGAGGAGACGTCGACGCTCGTGACCGTCGACGGCGATCTGGAACGGGGAGATGTCATCGACGTGGTGTCCGCCTCGCCACGCTTCGATCCGACGGTGCTGGCGGCGGCCGGCTCCACCGACGCCGGCGATTCGATCTACACGAGCGTGCCCGACGACCTCCCCGGCGTGGTTGCACAAACGGCGGCCGAGGTGACCGCGAGTTCGACGAGTGCCTACGAGTCGGCGATGCTGCTCCAGGGCTGGTTCCAGACCGAGTTCAGATACAGCTTGGAGGTCCAGTCGGGTCACGGCAACAACGCGATCGAGAACTTCCTGCGTGATCGGGTCGGCTACTGCGAGCAATTCGCCGGCACGTACGCGGCGATGATGCGCACGCTCGGGATCCCGGCGCGCGTCGCCGTTGGGTTCACTCCGGGAATCCAGGTCGAGACCGGCGTGTTCAGCGTGCTCGGCAAGAACGCTCACGCGTGGCCCGAGGTCTGGTTCGACAGCATCGGCTGGGTCGCGTTCGAGCCCACACCCGGCCGCGGAGCGCCCGGAGCCGAGAACTACACCGGTCTCGTTCCGCAGCAGGACACGAGTGGCGTCACCGGATCGGGTAGCGGCTCCCAACCGATCGCGCCTGTCACCACGGTGCCGCGCGGCGGCATCGACCAGCAGTTCGACCCGAACATCCCGAACGAGTTCGCCGACCCCACCGGCGCCGATCAGTCGATCGACGCGCCGACGACACCTGCCAACGGAATCAGCGGCCGGTGGTTGTGGATCGCGCTCGGCGCCCTGGCGGTTGGCGCCCTGGCCCCGGCGGTGGCCCGCCGGAGCCGGCAACGCCGAGGCGGATCGATCGAGCATCAGCTGTCGCGCATGTGGTCACGTTCGGTCGAGGCCCTCGACGAGGCCGGCGTGCCGGTGTCGGCTTCCCAGACGCCGCTCGAGACGGCCGCGATCACGAAGTCATACTTCCCGATCGTGTCACGGCCGATTGCGCTGCTCGCCGGGGCGGTCACCGACGCCACGTACTCACCCGAAGGAGTTGCCGGCTACGACGAGGTCGGCGCCTACGGATCGAGCGTGCTGCGCAACTGCCGACACTGGGCTCGTCAGATCGATCGGGCGGTCAACGAATCTGCGTCATTGCCGAACCGGCTGCACCGCTACTTCACCGATTGGGGCTGATCACGAACACGCCGTCAGTGCGGCTCAGTGGTTGACGTCGTCGTCGACATCAGGGCGCCGACCGCTCAGCCATGCCGAGATCGGCAGTTGCCCGAGCCGTTCCCGACCGAGCAGGCGAAGTTCCGATTCGAGCATGATCGCCATCACGAGCACGAGGACGAATCCGGCGAACGCAACCACGAAGTTGACTGCCAACCCGCCGATGGTGATGACGAGCCCGAGGATGAGGCCGAAGGTCAACAGCAGCGAGCGGCGTCGGGACACCCGATAGCCGCGTTGGGAGAACGTTGGATCCTGTTCGAGCTGTTGCTCGATCTGGCGAAGGATTCGCTGTTCTTCCTCGGAGAGAGGCACCGCTCCATCATCGCACGTTCTGGATCATTCCTCAACGCGGCCGGCACGGTTCTCGGTCACTCATTTCTCGTCCCGGTCGGGTGTCGAGGCGGCACTTGGCCCCCATTGCTGCTCGCCGGGACGGACAATTCGCAATCGCCCGGCCTCGAGCGCGCTCGCAGGTCCGATCGCCGCGGTTCCGAATCGCCTCCGGATCTCGTCGAGCGCGTCGGTCGCCGCCGCCCAGTCCGGCGTCGGCGATGCGGCGTCATCGAGCGTCAGTTGACGGCTCATCGGACCCAGATTCGATCCGGAAACCCCCAGCAAGCGCACGCCCGGCGATGGATCAACCGCGTCGAGCAGCGGGCCGAGGGCCGCGACGATCTCGGGCGCGAGGTCCGTGGGCGCCGCGGAGGTCACCGACCTGGTGATCGTCTGGAAGCCACTGTCGAAGCGCAGTTTGAGGGTCAGGGTCCGAGCACCCACGTCGGCGTGCCTGAGTCGTTGCGCGACCGCGTCGCTGAGCCGGACGAGTTCGCGACGGAGCTCGGACAATTCGTGTTTGTTCGCATCGAAGGTCTCCTCGTGTCCGATCGACTTCACATCGCGCTCGGGCTCGACTGCACGATCGTCGATGCCGTTGGCCAGCGCGAGGAGGTGGCGCGCCTGCGATCGCCCGAGCGCAGTCGCGAGCACGCTCTCGGCGGCCGACGACAGATCCGACACGCGGCGGACGCCGATCCGATGCAACTTCTCGAGCGTGACGGGCCCGACTCCCCACAATCGCTGTACCGGCAGCGGCCGGAGGAACTCCTGCTCCTCCCCCGCTGCGACCACCACGACGCCAGGACCCGGCTCGACTCCCGACGGCGTTGCGATCGGTTTCGCCTCGACGGAGGCGAGCTTCGCGAGGAACTTGTTGGGTGCCACCCCGACCGAGCACGCCAGCGCGAGTTCGCCCGCAATGTCGGCGCGGATCCGCTCGGCGATCACTGGCGGCGGACCGAACAACCCGATCGACCCGGTCACGTCCAAGAAGGCCTCGTCGAGCGACAAGGGTTCGACGAGCGGCGTGTAACGCTCGAAGATCTCCCGGACGTGCGTGCTGACCTCGCTGTAGAGCGCATGGTCGCCGGGAAGGAACACCGCGTGAGGGCACCGTCGCATCGCGACGGCCGACGGCATGGCCGAGTGCACGCCGAAACGACGCGCTTCGTACGACGCGGCGGCCACCACCCCTCGCCGACCGGTTCCTCCGACGACGACCGGCTGTCCGGCCAGATCAGGGCGCCGGCGCAGCTCGACCGACACGAAGAAGGCATCCATGTCGACGTGCAGGATCGCGCGTTGTTGCCGGGCCACCCGCCCACGCTACGTACGGCCGGCGCCGACGAGCGGGCTCGACCACCGCGCTGACCGGGAAACGATCCCCCGACACCGTCCGGCCACTCCTCACCGCACCGGTACGCTGCGACGCGTGAGCGCATCAGAGACCACCCCCGGCGACGGCTCGCTCTCCGCGCTGCCGTCGGTCGGCGTGCGCATTGCGGCGTTCGCAGCCATCTGTCTGAGCGGTCTCGCCGGCGCCATGATCGGCTACTCGCTCGTGTCGTTGCAGTGCGAGGGAAACTGTGCGGTCTGGGAGGGGCTCGGCCTGCTCCTCGGTGCCCTGACGGCTGCCGGCGGCATGGCGGTCGTCGCCGTGCTCGTCATGCGCGCGATCGGTGAATGGCGCGAGATCGAGGACCGCAGCGACGCAGGGCACGCTCCTCGCTGACACTCACGTCCGATGAGCTTCGATCTCCCCACCCTTCGTTCGTTCGCCGAGGACCTCGCCCGACTCGCGGGCACGGAGGCGCTCGCCGGCCGACGCTCCCTCGGCACGGGCACCGGCCGCACGCTCGATCACGACACCAAGTCCAGTCCCACCGACCCGGTCACCGAGTACGACCGGGCGGCCGAGCGGCTGATCGTCGACGCGATCCGTGCCCGCCGCCCCGACGACGCGATCGTCGGCGAGGAGGGCGCCGACCACCCGGGCACGTCAGGACTCGAGTGGCACATCGACCCGATCGACGGCACCGCCAACTTCGTCTACGACCTGCCCAGCTGGTGTACATCGGTGGCGGTCGTCGATGCGAACGGTCCGCTCGCCGGCGCGGTGTACCTCCCGGTGACCGACGAGCTCTTCTCGGCAGCGCGAGGCGGCGGAGCGACGCTCGACGGGGTCGGCATCATGTGCTCCGGCGCGAGCGCGCTGTCGCAGGCGCTGGTCGGCACCGGGTTCAGCTACTCAGCAGTACGCCGCACTGCTCAGGCCGCGCGGCTCGCCCGGCTGCTCCCGGACGTACGCGACATCCGTCGTCTCGGCTCGGCGGCCATCGACCTCTGCTTCGTCGCCTGTGGCCGTCTCGACGCCTATTTCGAGGAGTACCTGAACTCCTGGGACCTGGCCGCCGGCGTGCTGATCGCGCACGAGGCCGGAGCGATCACGTCCGACCTCACGGGCGGCGCGGCAGGGTCCACGATGACCGTCGCGGCCGCACCGGGCATCCATCATGCCCTCGTCGCTCGGATCAACGACGTCGACTCCTGAACGACCTGTGACCGCCCTGGTCGCCAATCGGTCGCCGGATACGGCATCATGGGGGTGTGGGTACACGCATCCTGGCCGTCGAAGACGATGAACGCATCCGTTCGGCCGTCAAGCTGGCGCTCGAGGACGAAGGCTGGATCGTCGACGAAGCCGAGAGTGGCGAACAGGCCATCGAGATGTTCCAGCGTTCGAACCCGGACGTCGTCCTGATCGACATCATGCTCCCGGGCATCGACGGTTTCGAACTGTGTCGCACGCTTCGTCGCACCAGTGACGTCCCGGTCGTGATGGTCACCGCCCGCAACGACACCCACGACGTGGTCGCGGGCCTCGAGGCCGGAGCCGACGACTACCTCACCAAACCGTTCGCCCCCAAGGAACTGTCGGCGCGCATCCGCGCCCTGTTGCGCAGGATCCGCCCGAGCGTTCACGGCCACTCGCGTCTGAGCTTCGGCGATCTCGAGCTGATTCCCGACGAGGGCAAGGTGCTGCGCGACGGCACCGAAGTGCACCTGACCAAGACCGAGTTCCGCCTGCTCTGCGAACTCGCCGAGAGCCCCGGCAAGGTGCTCAGCCGCGAGGCACTGCTCGACAAGGTCTGGGGCTACGACTATTTCGGCGACGGTCGGCTCGTCGACGTGCACGTCCGCCGCCTGCGCACCAAGATCGAAGCCGACCCGGCCAACCCCCGGCACGTGGTCACCGTTCGCGGGCTCGGGTACCGGCTCCAGACGTGAGCGAAGGCGGCTGGCTCCGTCGCCTGGTCAATCGTTCCCGACCCGCAGCGCTCGGGCTCCGGCGACGAATACTGTTGATCTTCACGCTGGGTTCACTGCTGCTGTCGGTGTTCCTCGCGACGACGACGTACGGCCTGACGCGATCGAGCCTCGTGTCGGAACGTGTCGACGCTGCCATCTCCACGTCGCAACGAAATGCGCAAGGCGTTGAACGAGACCTTCGAACGAATCCCCCGAACGCTGACCCCGCAACTGCGTCACTCGAACGGATCGGCGTGCAGGACTACCTGATCTGGTACGCAAACCGGTGGACCGGGCCCGCAGCAACGTTCCAGAACCCCGACATCCCACCGTCACTGGTCAGCCGTGTCATCACGGATGGCACATCGGCGAGCCAGATCATCCAGCTCGGAGACGAACTGAACGTCGTGGTCGGCTGGGACATCCCGCGGGTCGGCTCGTACTTCGAGGCATTCAGTCTCGCTGAAGCCAACTCCACGCTCTCCAGCGTCCGGCTCTCGCTCGTGCTGGCCGCTGCGATCACGACGGGCCTCGGCATCCTGCTCGGCGTCTTCGCCGCCCGGCGCGCCGTTCGGCCGGTGGGCACCGCCGCACAGGCGGCCTCGGCGATCGCCGGCGGGCGTCTCGACACTCGCCTCGAGACCACCGACGACCCCGACCTGCGTATCCTCACCGAGTCGTTCAACGACATGGCCGAGGCACTCCAGCAACGCGTCGAGCGCGATGCGCGCTTCGCGTCCGACGTGAGCCACGAACTGCGATCGCCGCTCATGACGCTGTCGGCGTCGGTCGAGGTGATGCAGGCGCGTCGCGAGGAACTCCCCGAACGCGCGCAGGCCGCCCTCGACCTGCTGGCCAGCGACGTCATCCGATTCCAGGGTCTGGTCGAGGACCTGCTGGAGATCTCCCGGTTCGATGCGGGCGCCATCCGGCTGCACATGGAAGAACTGCTGGCCGCCGAGTTCGTACGCCAGGCCGTCGCGGTCAGTTCGCTGCCCGATACCCCGATCACGGTGGCCGATCGCGCCGAGGTGGCGCTGATCCGGGGAGACCGGCGCCGACTGGCCCGTGTGATCGCCAACCTGATCGACAACGCCCGCGCCTACGGCGGCGGCGAGCCCGAGGTGTCGATCACCGTCCTGAATCCCGACGACGAACCGATGTCGCACATCCTGATCGCGGTCGAGGATCACGGACCCGGCGTCCCCGAAGAAGAACGCGACCTGGTGTTCGAACGCTTCGCCCGTGGCGGTGGCGCCGGCCGTCGGACCGGCAGTGAGGGTGCCGGACTCGGACTGTCACTCGTCGACGAACACGTCCGCATGCACGGCGGGCGGGTCTGGGTGGAGGATCGTCTCGACGGTGGGCCTGGTGCCCGGTTCGTGATCGAATTGATGGCATCGGAGTTGGACGAATGAAGCCTCTCGCACGACTGCTCGCACTGACGGTGCTCGTCACCGCGCTCGCATCAGCCTGCGCGATCCAGCCCGACGCTGCACCGAACGACCTTCCCGCCGAACGCAGCGACGTGTTCGGCGACCCGGCGACAGGCGACGAGGCGGCGGGAACCACTCGCGTCTACCTGCTCGTTCCTGCCGACAGCGATCAGCCCGAACGTCTGCGATCGGTACTTCGCGATGTGTCCACCGACCCCGCGGCCGTGCTCGCTTCGCTCTTCGCCGGACCGAACAGCGAGGAGCGCGACCAGGGTCTCGACACTGCCATCCCTGCCGACGTCGAGCTGTTGTCGTCGCCTCGAACGATCGGCCAGGTGCTGACGATCGACGTGAACGACGCATTCGATGCACTGAACGCCGACAGTCTGCAGCTCGCGGTCGCACAGATCGTCAACACTGCGACGACCCTCGATGGTGTCAAGGCCGTGCAGCTGCGGATCAATGGAGCCGACCGGGTGTGGCCGCTGGGCAATGGCGAACTGACCGACCGTCCGTTGACCGCATACGACTATCCCGGCCTGGTCGAGTCGAGCCAACCGTCGTTCCCCGGTATCCCGACACCTCGGGCGTGACGTTTGGAACCCCTGACGCGCGCTGCAATGCTCTGATCACGATGGGATGGGACAACAGTCGACCAGTGCCGTGGCAGCGGTTGATCCGCGAGTGGTTGGTCTACGCCGCGATCATGTCGGCGGTCTTCGTGATCTTCTTCCGGGGCGGCAACGTCGTCGGCGCGATCGCCGGTGTGTTGGTGTCCGGGCCGCTCTACCTCGGCTTCGGTGCCGTGATGGCCAAGTTCGGATATCAACGCCAGCGGCTCAAGGACGTGCGGCCCAAGCCGGCCGGCGAGTCGGCGTCGTCCGATTCGTCCGACCGGAGCGAGCGAGCGAAGCCCGCACCGACCAGCCGGACCGCGGGCGGCGGGAACCGACCGAGATCGGCGAACAAGCGCAGGCGGTGACCGAGGCGCCCTCCGCGCCGGTCGGCTACATTCCCGCCCGTGACAGCGCGTTGCGTGATCGCCATCGACGCCGGGACGACAGGCGTCCGCAGCCGGGCCGTGTTCGCCGACGGACGCCCCGCTTCGGGTTCGTACCGTGAGTTCGCACAGCACTTCCCGCAGCCGGGCTGGGTGGAACACGATGTCGACGAGATCTGGGCAGCAGCCCGCGACACGCTGAACGAGGTCATCGCCGATGTCGGCGTCGAGGAAGTCGCGGCCATCGGGATCACGAACCAGCGCGAGACGATCGTCGCCTGGAACCGCTCGACCGGCGTCCCGTACGGAACCGCCATCGTCTGGCAGGACCGTCGTACCGCCCAGCGCTGCGACGAGCTCACCGCCGCCGGACATCTCCCACTCGTTCGGGAACGAACCGGGCTCGTGCTCGATCCATACTTCTCCGGCACGAAGGCCGAGTGGCTGCTCGCCAACCGCGACATCCCGATCGACGACGAGTTGGCGATCGGCACCATCGACGCCTGGCTGATCTGGAAGCTCACGGGCGGCGACGTGTTCGCCACCGACGTGACCAATGCGAGCCGCACGATGCTGTGCGACATCCGGTCGCGGACCTGGGACCCCGAACTGTGCGCGCTCCTGAACGTTCCGATCGACGCGTTGCCGGCGATCGTGCCGTCGAGCGGACGCATCGGTGTGACCGCAGCGGCCGCCGGAGTACCCGCGGGGATCGCCGTGAGCGGTGTCGCCGGCGATCAGCAGGCAGCGCTGTTCGGACAGGCGTGCGTGCGGCCGGGCATGGCGAAGAACACCTACGGAACGGGTTCGTTCGTGCTTCTCAACGTCGGCGAGACCTGTCCAGCACCCACCGACGGCATGCTCACCACCGTCGCCTGGACGCTGGCCGACGGGACCACGCACTACGCGCTCGAAGGCTCCATCTTCGCGACCGGCGCAGCGATCCAATGGTTGCGCGACGGCCTCCAGATCCTCGACGACGCCGCGCAGGCCGGGCCATTGGCCGCGTCGGTCGCCGACACCGGAGGCGTGTGCGTCGTGCCCGCCTTCGCCGGTCTGGGTTCACCTTGGTGGGACCCGTATGCACGGGGCACGATCGTCGGGATCACGCGGGGCACGGGTCGAGCGGAGATCACCCGCGCAGTCGTGGAGTCGATGGCGTACCAGACCCGCGACGTGATCGATGCGATGACGGCCGCGAGCGCGACACCCATCGTCGACCTCCGCGTCGACGGCGGTGCGTCGGTGATGGATCTCCTCTGCCAGATCCAGGCCGATCAGTTGGGCGTCCGCGTCCAGCGGCCGACCGATCAGGAGACCACGGCCCTCGGTGCGGCGTTCCTCGCCGGCCTCGCCGAGGGCGTCTGGGCCGATCTCGACGACGTCGGTGCTCGCTGGACGCTCGAGGCCGAGTTCTCCCCCGCCGAGGACCGAACCGCGGCCGACGCGCTGCACGCCCAATGGCTGCGTGCCGTCGAGCGCTCCCGCGGCTGGTCCGATCACTGACGTCACGCTTGGGCCGCGCCGTGCGATGAGTTTCATGGCCAACTGTTGGTCTGCAAGCTCATCGCCGGGCTCGAACCATCTGTTGCGATGAGGTTTCGGACCACCCCTCGCGCCAGAATCTCATCGCTGGCTTGGAGCGTCCCCGAAGTGTCAGGGGCGGATCAGCGCGTCGGCGAGACGCACGAGCAGCGAGAATCGGATGCGCTCGCGTTCGTGGATCGGATTCCCCGACCGGCCAGCGGCGACGGTGCGACCCGACGTGGTCATGTTTGCCCACAACAGGTCGCTCGGCGCCGAGTCGTCGAGGCCGTCGAGATGTTCGCTGCCGGCGAGGAACGCGCCGAGCCAGCGAAGGTCCGGCGCCTCACCGAGTTGCGCCTCGAGCTCACCCGAGCGGAGTACGACCACCCAATCGGTCTCCGAGAATCGCTGGATCCCTGCGAGCATCACGTCGAGACGCTCGGGAGCCGCGCACTCGGCAATCGCCGCACCCAACGCGAGCGCCGAGAGGCTCGCATCGGTCCGGTCGGGATCGACGATGCGGATGCTCTCCACCGAGACACCATCGACAGCGTCGACCTCGGCGGTCAACAACGACAGCAGGTCGTCGTCGGGCAGCAACACGGTCAGTTCGTCGATCGCTCGACCGCCACCCTGTTCGAGGATCTCGATCGCCAGCACGTCACCACGAACTGCGCCGATGCGACTGGCCACCTGGCCGAGCGCGCCGGGGCGGTCGGGCATCCAGACCCTGACGACAATGGTGATCACGGCGCGGGACGGTACCGGAGCATCCGACACGTGTCGGTGACCACCCCGTGACCATCGTGTTACATCAGCAGACGGTCACCTGCACGGGCCTGACCCCTGCTGCCGGGTTCAGCCGAGCTTGGGAAGGCCGCGCTTGAGATTGCGGATCGCCTGCTGGATCCGCTTCTCGTTCTCGATCAAGGCGAACCGCACGAACCCCTCGCCACCGGGCCCGAAGCCGACTCCGGGCGACAGAGCGACATCGGCGTCACGCACGATCAGCGAGCAGAACTCGACCGAATCCATCTCGGCGTAGGGCTCGGGAATCGGCGCCCACACGAACATCGAGCCGCCCGGCTTGGGGATGTCCCACCCGATTCGGCCGAGACCTTCGATCAGCGCGTCGCAGCGCGACTCGTAGATGGCTCGCACCTCGTTCGGGAAGTCGGGCACCTCGTTGAGCGTCACCGTCGCGGCGATCTGCACCGGCTGGAACATGCCGTAGTCGAGATAGCTCTTGAGCTTCACGAGCGCTTGGACGACCTCGGCATTGCCGACGAGGAAGGCGCTGCGCCAACCGGCCATCGAGAAGCTCTTGGTCATCGAGTACAGCTCGACCGCGCACTCCTTGGCCCCTTCGGCCTGCAGGATGCTCGGCGGCTGATACCCGTCGAAGCCGACGTCCGCGTAGGCGAAATCGTGCACGACGATCATCTCGTGTTCGCGACAGAAGTCGACGACACGCTGCATGAAGGCGAGGTCGACCGTGGCCCCGGTGGGATTGTGCGGGAACGAGATCACCAGGACACGCGGCTTGGGCCAACCGACGTCCCATGCGGTCTGGAGGCTGTCCATGAAGTCGTCGGCGAAGTGCTCGCGCTGAGACGGGTCGGCGAGGAACCGCATCGGCACCTGACGCAGATCGGCGCCGGCGAAGAGCGGGCCGTAGATGTGGATCGGATAGCTCGGGCTCGGCACGATCGCCGCGTCACCGCGGTCGAGCAGCACCCACATCAAGTGGCTGAACCCTTCCTTCGATCCGATGGTGTTGGTGATCTCGAGCTCGGTGTCGAGATCGACGTCCCACTTGTTCTTGTAGTAGCCGGCGATCGCCTCGCGCAGCTTCGGCAGACCACGGCTCAGCGAATACCGGTGGTTCTTCGGATTGCGGGCCGCCTCGGCGAGCTTGTCGACAGCGATCTGTGGCGACGGGATGTCCGGGTTGCCGAACCCGAGGTCGACCACATCGGCACCTGCACGCCGTGCTTCGATCTTCAAGCCGTTGATGATCGAAAAGACGTATGGGGGCAGATTCTCGATGCGCCGGAACTCCATTACGGTGAGGGTATCTGGCCATCGCGTGCGATGCTGGGAGCAATGCCGAAGACACCGTCCCCAGACTGCATCCACGTCGTCATCGAGATTCCGCGTGGGAGCCGCAACAAGTACGAGATCGACCACGAAGACGGCAAGGTCTACCTCGACCGACGACTCTTCACCGCCACCACGTACCCGGCCGACTACGGCTTCGTTCCCGACACGCTCGCAGGCGACGGCGATCCTCTCGATGCGCTCGTCCTGCTCGAGGACCCGGTGTATCCCGGCGTCATCGTCGAGTGCCGGCCGGTCGGCGTGCTCTACATGCGCGACGAGGCAGGCGAGGACGCCAAGCTGATCTGTGTTCCCCCGAAGGAGCCTCGATTCGCGCACGTGAACGACATCTCCGACCTGACGCCGCAACTCGTGGAGGAGATCCAGCACTTCTTCAACGTGTACAAGGCCCTCGAGCCCGACAAGCACTCGTCGTCGGCGGGAATGGGCGGCAAGGCCGAGGCCTGGGCCGAAATCGAGACGTCACGCGCCAACTACGTCCCGCACTGAGTCGGCGTTCAGCGCAACGACGCCAGCAGCGCCGCGCCGACGGCTCCGGCCAGCGGACCCCAGGCGGCGAACTCGACGCGCGGCATCGGCCGCAGATGCGGCTGGTACAGCAGTTCGCCGTACCAGCGCACGATCGGCTCGAGGTACAGGTCGGCGCCCGAGGCCAAACCGCCTCCGAGCACGAACATCTCAGGATCGAATGCATTCGTGAGGTTCGACAGTCCGAGCGCCACCCACCGGGCGAACTCATCGATCACCGCGATCGCCTCGGGGTCACCGTCGCGCGCCGCTGCCTGCACGTGTTCGCCGCGCACCGCCTGCGGATCACCGCCGGCGTGGCGGACCACGTGTTGGAGGCGGCGGCCGGTCGCCGCCTCGCGTGCGAGCATCGCCAACCCCGAACCTGACGCGTAGCGCTCCCAGCAACCGCGCCGACCGCACGGACACCGTGGGCCATCGGGGTCGACGACCATGTGGCCGAACTCGCCGGCGAAACCGTTCATCCCCCGCTGCAGCGCGCCGTTGGCGACGAGCCCGCCACCGATCCCCGTGCCGAGCGTCACCAGAATCATGTTGTCCGTGCCCGATGCGGCGCCGAGCTGCCACTCGGCAACCGTCGCACAGGTGGCGTCGTTGTCGACGAACACCACTCCACCGCGGCGCTGCGACAGCAGCCCTGCCACGTCGAAGTCGGCGACGCCGTCCAGGTTCGGGGCGGCTCGGAGCACCCCGGAGCGGGTGACGAGACCGGGAACACCGACGCCGATGCTGTCGCCGCACCCCAATTCGTCGGCGAGGTCGGCGAGGGCTTCGATCAGCAGCTCCAGGCTGCCGTCACCGCGCGGCGTGGGGCGATGAGCGGTCGCGACGACGTTGCCCGCCGGGTCGAGCGCGACGCCTTGGGCCTTCGTCCCGCCGACGTCGATGCCGACTCGCCGGCTCGGACCGGCGAGGTCGGTCACGCCTCGGCGCGAACTTTCAGTTCGCGAACCGTGTTGAGGATGCGCACCTCGGCGCGACGCTTCACGAAGCCCGGGAGCGGGACGGCGAGATCGATCTGGAGGTCGTACCGCACCGTGGTGCGATCGTCGCCGTCCGGATCGAATCGCCACACGCCGTCGATCGAGCGCTGGATGTCGCCGCTGAGCATCGTCCAACCCATCTCGGCAGGGGCGTTCGTGTAGTCGTACTTGAGCGTGTAGTGGGTGCTGCGCCCGAGCGCCGACGCCCGGAACTCGACTTCCAGGGGCCGCCCCAGTTCATCGGTCTCGCGGATGTTCACATCCTTGATGTCGTGAGCCCACACCGGGTAGCTCTCGAGATCGATGGCGATCTGCCAGACGCGGTCGTGGGGGGCATCGATGGTGATGATCTCGGTCGCGGTCTCAGCCATGATCGCCATTCTTGCCGATGGCGGCGTCCGATGTGACGCCATCCGAGCGCGGAGGGAACACGCCGTGGAACGCACACCACAATCCGTTGAGTCCGATGCCGAACATCGGGACCAGCACACCGACGGCCAATGACGTCCCCGGCGACCCGTCTTCGGCCTCCGATCGGGCCACGGCGGTCACCAGACCGACGACGCTCTGGACGACCAGCATCGACAACATGATCCGACGGACCCGTGCAGGCGTCGGCGGCCCGAGCAGCAGATACACCTGCGTGACGGAGATCTGTTCTTCACGGCTGCGTTGCACCGCGTTGAAGAACGACCAGATGAACGCGAACACGCCAACGGCGAACAGCGCCATCGCTGTGATCGCTCCCACCCACTGGCTTGGGGTCGAGAACACGACCGCGGCGGTGACCGCGGTGACCACGAAGGCGAACGTGCCGACGACGTTCGCGAACACGATGATGTCGCCCTCGCGACGGGAGTCGGGTTGCACGTCGTTCACGATGCTCAGTCTGCCAGCGGGCTCAGTCGTACACGCCGAGCGTCTCGCCCAGGCGCCGGGCGAGCACGTCGTAGGCGAACTCGTCGAGGGCGCGCTCACGCGAACGCTCACCCATGCGTTTGCGTAGTTCGTCGTCGTCGAGAAGTCGGGCGAACGCGTCGGCGACCGATTGCACGTCCTCGGGGTCGGAGATCACGATGCCGGTCTCACCGTCGGCGACGGCCTCGGCCGCTCCCCCGGAGTCACCGGCGACCTGCGGAACACCGCACGATGCCGCCTCGACGAACACGATGCCGAAGCCCTCTTGTTCGAGCCCACCCCATCGGTTCCGGCAGAGCATCGTGAAGATGTCGGCGCATCCGTACAGCGGTGGCAGGTCGGCATTCGGGATCCGCCCGAGGAAGCGCACCGGCGCGTCGAGTTCGGTCGCGAGCTTCTCGAGGCGGTCGCGATCGCGTCCGGCGCCGGCGATCACCAGCAGCAGATCGGGTCGTGTCAGCCGGAGGCGGGCGGCCGCGCGGATGGCGGTGTCGAAGCCCTTGCGCGGCACGAGCCTCGAGACCCCGACGATCACTTCCGCGTCCAGCGGAATGCCGAAGTGCTCGCGTGCGGACGCTCGCTCGTCGGGTGTGAGCGGGTGAAACTTCTCGGGATCGACGCCGCATGGGACCACGGTGATCGGGAGTTCTCGACCGGCGGCCTGTTCGCCTTCGGCTGCCGGGTAGCCGCCCGCTGCAATGATCTTGCGGGCTCGGCGCAGCGTGTACGCCAACGTCTGCTTCGCTCCCGGGAGCCGGCCTGGCACCGTGACCTCTGCTCCATGCAGGACCAGGTCATAGGGCAGGTCGAGCGAGGGGCCGATCAGGCCCAGTGGCACCGCTGGGTCGATGACCACGAAGTCGGCGCCGAAGTCCTTCGCCAGCGCGTTGACCTGACGAACCATCCACGGATGCGGCAACAGGAACGGTTCGCGTGTGCGTTCGATGCGGTAGGGCTCGCCGGCGTCGAATTCGGCCGTGCCGTCGTAGGGGCTCGTCAGCACGGCGAACGAGTCGGGTGGCAGCCGACGCCACCACTCCCACAGCAGCGACTGGATCCCACCGATCTTGGGGGGAAAGTCGTTGGTGACCAACAGGTGCTTCACGAGACCGTCGCCCCTGCGGCGCGCTCGGTCAGCCGTGTGGCAGCCCAGGTTGCGTGTTCGGCGAGGATCGGATCGATGTGGGCACGGTAGTGGTCGACGACCCGCCGCACGCGTGCATCGACGGGGTCACCGATGTTGCCGATGACCACGAGTGCGTTGCGCCGCACCCAGCGGAAGTCGCGGTCGGCGATGTACCAGTGGCCGTAGCGGTTGTCGATCCAGTCGTCGTCGGCGTCGAGCAATTCGATCGCGTCGACCCACGCGTCGGAACCGGGGTCGAGTTCGATCGAGTTTCGCCTGCCGAGACGGACCGAGATCGGGCAGGCATCCTGGCAGTCGTCGCAGCCGTAGATCCGGTCGCCGATTGCGGTGCGGTACTCGAACGGGATCGAGCCGGGCTTCTGCAGCACCCAGCTCAGGCAGCGGTTGGCGTCGATCACGCCGGGAGCGATGATCGCGCCGGTCGGGCACTCATCGATGCAACGCACGCACGAGCCGCACCCGTCGGCAGCGGGCCCCGGTGTCGGGTCGTACGGGGCAGTCGTGATGATCGAGCCGAGCACGAACCAGCTGCCCGCGCCCGGCAGCAGCAGGTTGGCGTTCTTGCCGTACCAGCCGAGCCCAGCCCGATGGGCGACGGCACGGTCGACGATCGAGTTGTCGTCGGCGAACGCGACCGCTCGGTGATCCGCTCGGCGGATCTGTCGTGAGACGTCACGCAGCGCTGCCCGCAGCGGTGCATAGTGGTCGACCCACGCGTAGCGTCCGACGCGCGCGTGCGGACCGGACCCGTCCTGCGGCTCGGGCGGATCGCTGTCGGTCAGATACGGCTTGGCCGCCACGATGACCGAACGGGCCCCGACGACGGCGCGCCGCGGATCGGTCGACCGTTCGGGGTCGCGGTACGTGAACCCCATGTCGCCGTGGAGTCCCTCGCCACGACGCCGGAACAGCTCGGCACGGGTGTCCGCAAGGACGTCGGCCGACGCAACGCCGACATGGGTGATCCCCTGCTCGGCCAACCGCCCGCGGATCTCGTCGATCGACGGGAGCGAAACAGGGCGGCGCACGGCGCACAGGGTATGTCGGCGTGTCGGCACGTGCGCCGACGCTCGGCGGCGGATGTTGCCGATGCTCACGATCCCCTGGGAGCCTGGCCGGTGCGGTCAGGCGGCGGTTCGTCGCCCGGGTGGCCCGGTGCTGTGGATGGTTCCATCGGGCGTCCGCAGAGTCAATTCCCGGTTCGGGCCCAGTTCGATGACCCAACCGTCGTGGTGGATCTTGCTGTGGTGTTTCGAACACACCGGCACCAGATTTTCCAGGTCCGTTCGCCCGCCGTTGCGCCACCAGATGATGTGATGCAACTCGCAACGGTCGTAGCCGACGGTGCAGCCCGGGATCCCACACGTCCTGTACAGGCCGCGCAGCGCTCGACGTTGTGCTCGGTTGGCCAGCCGTGTCGTCCGGCCGAGATTCAGTTCGCCGGGCGCGTGGAGCACGACTCCGTTGCGGACCACCACCGCGGTCACGTCGGCCTCGCCGGCGAGTTCGGCGAGCACCCGCGCGGGGAGGTCGACCGGGATCGACCACTCCGCCACCGGCCCGACATGTCCCGGTGCGTCGGCATCGACCACGACGAGATACTCCGGTCGTCCGGGCTTGCCGCCCGCGGCGCCCGCCAGGAGTCGCTCCAGCGCATGAGCTGCCAGGAACTTCTGCTTCTCGACCGGATCGGTTGGGCAGCGCTCGGGCACCCGCTCCGCGAACAACGTCTCGACCGCACCGTCCAATGTCGCCGCGACCTTCACGCCGGCAACCGGGTCGAAGCGACCGCGCAGGTTCCACATCCCCTCGGCATCGACCCACGTGTTCAACCTCGTGTTGGCCTTCTGGCGTTCCAGACGGGCCAGGCCGTCATCGGCCTGCAACCGGGTGGCCTCCAACCGGACCCTCTTCGCGAATTCGTCGATCGTGGCGGACACCGCCACATCGGCCAGCTGGTCGACTCGATCGAACAATGCCGAACGCTGCCTGTCGTCCAACTGCTTCGAGCATCGCGTCAACGCGTCGACATGACCGGCAGTGATCGCCCCGTCGCCCAGGCGATCTGCCAGATTCGGCGTGCACCCCAAGGTGTCCGCACGGTCCTTGGATCGGGCCGCCTGGCCGACGGAGGTCTTCGAGGTCTTCGCGATCGCCGCCTCCGGGAACGACACCTTCGAGGCCAGCGCTCTCACCAGCGCGGCCTGCTGCGCGTCGACCCATGCCGTCACCTCTCGTACGGCGACCAGGCCGCCTTCGATCGACTCGGAGTCAGCAGCCGCATCGGCGCGCACCGCGGCGATGCGCTCCACCCGCTCGACGACCGCCTCGATCTCCATCGATCAGGCCCCGGCCCTGGCGACGAGGCCCTGCTCGAACTCGGCGAGGCTCACGAACTCGACCGGGTCGTCGAGCAGCCCCGCACTCCGGAACAGCGCCACAGCCCGATCGGCCGCCGAGACCGGCGCGCTGACCGGCACGGTGACGAGATCGATCGGCCCGTCGTCGTTCGCGAGCAGGTGCGTCACGATGCACTCGGCGCACGCCGTCGTGCCGGTCGCGACGCAGGTGTTGCACTCGATCGAGAAGGCCGGGCTGTCGATGTTGTCGGCGCTGTCGGTGCCGTCGAAGTG
>JAHENF010000086.1 GCA_024643255.1 Ilumatobacteraceae bacterium | reverse complement strand
GTCCCGACTGACGACCTCGACCACTTTGAACTGATCGGGCCGGCCGGCAGCATCGGCGAGCTCGTGGTCGCTCGGCGCACACCCCACGAGCCGTTCCGACCCGACGAGCGGGCGGCACTCCAGGGCATCGCCCGTCATGTCGCGGTGCTGGCGTCGAACGTGGCGCTGACCGAGCAGCTGCTCGCCTCGCGCCGCCAACTCGTCACCGCTCGCGAGGAGGAACGCCGCCGAATCCGACGCGATCTGCACGACGGGTTGGGACCGACGCTCGCGAGCGTCTGTCTGGGTCTCGGCGCCGCGTGCGAGCGAATCGGTGGCGACACCGAGCTCGGAGCATTCCTGACCCAACTCGAAGACGAGCTCCATGCCGCCGTCGACGAGATCCGCCAACTCGTCTACGACCTGCGTCCGCCCGCACTCGACGAGCTCGGCCTGGTCGGGGCGGTCCGGGAACATGTCGCCACCCTCGCGTCGCGCGCTGTCGAGTCCGACACGGCGCTCGAACTCCACGTCGAGAGCACCGATGTCACCGGCGAGCTGCCGGCAGCGGTGGAGGTGGCCGCCTACCGCATCGCGCTCGAGGCGATCACCAATGTCACCCGCCACGCGTTCGCGCACCACTGCTGGGTTCGGTTCGACGCATCCCCTGATGCGCTGTACGTCGAGATCGAAGACGACGGACAAGGCGTGGGCGCCGAACGCCGCGCCGGAGTCGGGCTTCGGTCCATGCACGACAGGGCGACCGAGCTCGGTGGCGAGCTCTTCGTCAGGGCGTGCATACCCCATGGCACACTCATCCAGGCCTCACTCCCACTCGCTGTCGCCGCGGGAGCGCTGGCCTCGTGACCCCCGCCATACGCGTGCTGATCGCGGACGACCATGCGACCTATCTACGCGCACTCGAAGTGATGTTGAACGGTGACTCCAGCATCGATGTGGTAGGTAGTGCTCACGACGGCAACGAGGCGGTGCACCTCGCACTCGAACTGCAGCCTGACGTGATCCTCATGGACGTCCACATGCCGTCGACGAACGGTATCGAAGCCACGCGACAACTCGTGGAAGCGGCACCTCACATCGCGATCGTCGTCCTCACGATGTTCGACGATGACGACGTCGTCGCCAACGCGTTGCGAGCTGGCGCCCACGGGTTCGTGCTCAAAGGCGCTCGCCAACACGACATCCGTCGGGCGATCCACGCCGCCCATGCGGGTGACTCGATCATCAGCGGAGGCATCGCCCGCCGTCTCGCGACGCTCGTCGCCGACCCCGCCGCGCCTGCCACGGGCAGTGCGCCGGCCCCCCGCCCCTTCCCGACACTGACGGACAGGGAGTTGGACGTACTCCGCGAACTGGCACGCGGCGCCAGCAATGCAACCATCGCTCGGACACTGTTCCTCAGCGAGAAGACGGTCCGGAACTATGTCTCGATGGTGCTCGTGAAAATCGGCGTAGCAAGCAGGACAGCTGCCGCCCTCGCCGCCCGTGATGCCGGCCTCTAGCAAGACGGCAACAGCCCATCGGTCAGCACCACGTCGGTCGACGCTCTCCGACCTCGACCTGATGACCACTCACTGCATCAACGTTCCGACGAGCGTTGGGGTTGATGGCGCCGAGCAGCGCTCACCTATGCTTCGCCGACTGCACGAAACTGAGGATCGATGACGAACCCGGAGCCGGTTGACGAGAGTGGTGAGGGCCCCGCAGGCAGTGCCTACGAGGGCGGTCGGTCGCCGTTTCGGCCGCGCGCCGACGTTCCGATGGTGCAACAGATCTCGCCGGTGACTGCGGAGGTGACCGAGTACACAGGACGCCGACTGAGCGTCGATCTCGTCGCCGGGCTCACCGTCGCTGCGCTCACGATCCCGTCGGCGATGGCGTTTGCCGGGCTGGCCGGGCTACCTCCCGTGAGCGGGTTGTACGCGGTGTTGTTACCGACGGTCGTGTACACCCTGCTGGGTTCGTCGAAACAGCTGATCGTTGGCCCCGAAGGCACGGTTTCCGCGCTGGTCGCCGCTGCAATCTTGCCGTTGGCGGCCGCCGGCAGCGACGAGGCGGTCGTACTGGCGGGAACTCTGGCTCTGCTCGTCGGGGCCGTGTTCGTGGTGGCGTGGCTGCTACGTCTGGGTTGGATCGCCGATTACTTCTCGCTCCCCGTGCTCGTCGGATATCTCGCGGGTGTGGGCGTCGTGTTGATCGCCGGGCAGCTGGGCAAGCTCTTGGGCCTCAGCATCGAAGCGAGCGATTCCATCCCGCAGCTCGTCGAGGTGATGCGCGAAGCCGGCGACGCGAACGGCACGACGATCCTGGTGGGCGTGGTCGCTCTGATGGTCCTCGTCCCCCTTCGGTTCCTCGCGCCGAAGTTCCCCGCGGCACTCCTGGTGGTTGCCACGGCCATCGTCGCATCATGGATCTTCGATCTTCAGTCCCACGGCGTCGCGATACTCGGAGACATCCCGTCAGGTCTGCCGAGCCTCGGGCTGTCGTTCCGCCATTCCTTCGACTTGTTGCCGGCGGCGCTGGGGATCTTCGTGGTCAGCTATGCCGACGGCGTACTGACTGCGCGTTCGTTTGCCGGACGGCATGGTCTGAACGTACGAGCCAATCAGGAACTGCTCGCATTCGCGGGAATGAGCGCAGCCGCCGGTGTGTCGCAAGGCCTCCCGGTCGGGGCGAGCGGCTCGAGAACCGCCGTGAACGATCAGATGGGTGCAACCAGTCAGTTCTCCGGTCTGATCGCCGCAGGGGCGGTGCTGGTGGTCGTGCTCTTCCTCACCGGCCCGATCGAGTACCTCCCCACCGCCGTCCTGGGCGCAATCATCATCTCGGCAGCGATCGGTCTGATCGACCCGGCATCCTTCCGCGATCTACTGGCGACCAGCCGTTTCGAGTTCGGCCTGGCCCTGGTGGGTGCGGTGGGGGTCGTGACGGTTGGCGTCCTTCGTGCGCTCCTCGTCGCTGTTCTGTTGTCGATCGTCGACGTGATCCGTCGCAGCGCCCGGCCCCACGACGCCGTGCTCGGCTGGGTCGACTCGATTGGGCGCTGGGCGAACGTGTCGTTGCACCCGAGGGCACGACTCACCGAAGGCATCGTGGTGTATCGGCTCGACGATCGCCTGTTCTTCGCCAACGCCGAGTACGTCAAGGGCCGCGTGCACGAAGCGATCCGTGGTGCCCCCTACGAGGTCCGGTGGTTGGTCTTCGACGCCGAGGCCGTATCGAATGTCGATGTAACTGCGGCCGAGGCGCTCGAAGACCTCGGAGAGGAGCTCGGGCGGGCCGGGATCGGGATCGCGCTGGCACGGGCCCGTCCGTATGTCCGCGATGTGTTGGACGATGCGGGAGTCACCGCGGTGATCGACGGCGAGCGGTTCTTCCCGACCGTGCGGTCCGCCGTCGCGTGGTGTGACGACCAGAGGCGGACGCAGCCGGGTACGACAGTGGGCTGATCGGTGACCCGCCCCGGCGCGGGCGTCGCGAACCTGGCGATCTCGACACGGCCCGACAATCTCCCGTGAACCAGCAGCAGAGATGCTCGAAGCTGCGCTCCCACCGATCGACGCTGCGAATGTTGGGCAATACTGATGCGGTGACCCAGGTCGTCTGTCCCTCGATCGTCGGGCGCGACGGCGAGTGGTCGGAACTGGTGCAGTGCCTCGACGACAGCGCGGCCGGTCGTGGCGGCCTCGTCGCGGTGCTGGGCGAGGTCGGTATCGGCAAGACGCGCCTCACACGTGATCTTGCCGACCATGCTCGCTCACGGGGGATGAGGGTGCTGGTCGGAAGGGCGGTCGAGACCGGGGCGGCAACGCCGTTCCGAGCGTTGTTCGAGGCGCTGTCGGGGTACTTCCGACGAGCTGGTACGGACGCCCAACCGGAGCTGGAAGGTCTTCGTTCGACGTTGGCCCTGTTGGTGCCCGAGTGGCGTGTGCCGGGCGAGGAACCGTACCGAGCGTCGCCGATGGAGCTGGGAGAAGCGCTCATTCGGCTCCTCACCGCCGTCGCCGACGAGACGGGCTGCGTTCTGATCCTCGAGGATCTCCACTGGGCGGACCCGGACACGGCGGCAGTGGTCGAGTACATCGGCGACAACCTGACGAACACCCGCGTGCTGTGTGTGGTCACGCTACGTCCCGATGCGGGGACCCCGGCGCTGCGCGTGGTGACTGAACTCATGGGCCGCCGCAGCGCGCGCCTGATCGAGTTGCAGCGGTTGACGGTCGACGAGACGATGGTCATGGCCCGGCTGTGTCTCGGAGGTCGAGCACTCCCCACCGACGTCGACACGTTCGTGCGCGACTTCTCCGATGGTCTGCCGTTCCTGGTCGAGGAGCTGATGGCGTCTGCGGCGGACGCAGGCTCGATCGTGCTCGGCGCGGATGGTTGGAAGATCGGTCGCGGCAGCATGCCCTCGATCCCACCGCGCTTCGTCGAGCTGGTCCGCCGGCGCATGGCTACCCTCCCCGACGATGCCGCTCGAGTGCTGTCTGCTGCGGCGGTGCTTGGGCCACAGATCGACCCCGGCCTGCTGCCGGTGGTCACGGGACTGTCGGGCGACACGACGGTGGCTGCCCTACGACTGGGCATCGATCACCAGCTGGTCACCACCGACCCTGCTGATGATCGGCAGTTCGTTTTCCGACACGCGCTCACACGCGACGCGGTGCTCAGCCTGTTGCTGCCATTCGAGCTGATCGATGTGTCCCGACGCGCGCTCGACGCGATCGAGCGCGCACATCCCGACTTCCCGGGTGTGCTGTGCGAGCTGGCGGCCTCGCTCGCTGAGGTGATCGACGACCATCTGCGCGCCGCCGAACTCTGGCTGTTGGCAGGTCGACGAGCGTACGAGACCGGCGCGATGTCGAGCAGTGCACCAATGCTCGAGCGCGCATGGGCGGCGACCGACCCGAGCCAAGCCATCTGGCACGAGATCGGCCGTGTGCTCGTCCAGGTGCTGAGAACGAGTGGCCATGTCGACCAGGCACTCGAGGTCGGAACCCGGCTGCTGGCGTCGTCGGCCACACCGTTCGACGAGATGCATGCGCACCTCGAACTGGCGCGAGCCGCCACCACGGCGGGCCGCTGGGACGAAGCCGCGGCCCACGTGGATTGGGCACTTCGGATCGCTCCGACGACATCCGACTCGCCGATCGCTCTGATCGACCTGAGCGCAGCGGAAATCGCGGTCGGACGCGGCCGGTTCGACGATGCCCTCGTGCGCGCCGAGTCGGCAGCACTGCAAGCTGAACTCGACGGTGACCATCGACTCGTCGGCGAGGCATGGCTGGTGATCGGGCGCTGCGCCCGCATGATCGACGGGAGCGACCCGGCTGTCGCGTTCGATCGGGTGATCGCCATCGGCCGTGACCACGGGCTCACCACGCTGGCGCTCCGAGGCGAAATGGAACGAGCCTCACTCGATTGTTGGAACCTCCTCCCCGTCGACCGACTCCTGGCGGTACGCGAACGCGCCGCCGGCGTCGGCGCGCTCGTCGATGCCGCGCATCTCGACAACCTTCTCGCTTGGACCGCCCGGGATCGGTGGCTTCCGGACGATGTGGATGTCGCGGCCGACCGGTGCGCCGAGCTCGCGGGCAAGCTCCATCTCGATGTGCTCCATGGCATGGCTCTCGCGGCCGGTGCCGCAGCCGCAGGCCAGCGCGGCGATCGCGAACGAATGGAGACGAAGATCGCCGCAGCACTCGAGGTGAGTGCCGCACATCCAGATGTCGCGGCCGCATGTGCCATGGCACGTGTTTGCCTGTCGCTCGAACGCGACGACCTCGCCCGAGTCTCGTCGGCACTCGACCTGGCTATGGGCCGCTTGGGTGACGCGGCAGCCATCGGCGGACCGGAGCGGGGCCTGTGGGCTCTGCTGCGCATCATCGAGCAACGTGGCACTCCCGGGACGATCGCCGACCTCGAAGCGTCGCCGGCGTTCACCCTCGTCGCCAACAAGGCCTACCGCTCGTACGCACTCGCCGTGATGGCCGGCCGCTCCGGCGATCGCCTTGCCGCAGCGGAGTACATGGCCGACGGCGACAGCGCAGTGACGCCGCTCACCTGGTTCCAACACCACGCGC
>JAHENF010000085.1 GCA_024643255.1 Ilumatobacteraceae bacterium | reverse complement strand
ACGCCCTCCACGAAGCCCGCAACGTGATCACCACCAGCGACATCGCGGTCTACGAGCAGGCCGACGACGGCGACCCCATCGCGGCTGCACTCGATGCAGCTCGGGGAGCGAGCGCCGTCGTGACCGGCTTCGGGGGAACCACCATCCGGGGGCGAAAGCTCGTCAACCTCGACGAACTCCCCGACTCGATCCTGCGCACCGGAGACGGGCAACTCGCCCATGAACTCGCACGCGGGGCACGGACCGACCTGATCGTCGTGTGCGACAACATCGAACTCCACCACGGACACCTCGCCCAGGCCGCCGTCATCGCAGGTGCCGTGGGCGCGATCACGGCCAGCACCCTCGTGGGCGGTGTCGTCGGACTCGCCGCAGCGACCGCCGCGATCGCCGGGGCAGCCTCACGCCGCCCGAGCGCGGACGAACTCGCTGCCGAAGTCGACGACTCCCCCTGAGCGTCTGGTCCCGCGCCGGCACGAAGCCGCCGACCGACAGACGCCGGCGCAGGTGGTATACCCCTGGTATGGCCGCGACGACCATCAAACTGAGCGTCGAAACTCGCGAACGCCTCCGCTCGTTCGGCGGCGACACGTACGAAGACACGGTGATCGAGGCACTCGATGCGCTGGAGGCGAACCGGTTCTGGGCCGAGGCCGAGGCCGCCGCCGCATGGCAGTCGAACCTGTCAGAGGCCAAGCAACAGCGCCGCAACGATTCGGTCGCCGAGATCGATCGCGCCTTCGACGGCATCGCGTGATCGAGGCCGGCGACATCCATCTGGCCGCCCTCAACCAGGAAGCCCGCCTCGCCGTGCTCGTCGTGTCGACCAGCAAGTTCACACGCCTGTCAGGACGAGCGATCGTTGCCCCGGCGATTCCGGGCGAGGCGGACACCGTGCCGTTCCCGTGGCGAATCGAGGCCGAGGGGCACGTGTGAGCGCTCGACCTCGTCCGATCGATTCCCACCGATCGACTCCTCGAACGCGTCGGCAGGGTCACCCCGTCCGTCGCCGCGGCTGCGCAACGGGTGCTCCGCCACATCACTGAAGAGATGCGGGGCGGGTAGAGAACGCGGAAAGCGCGGGCGAGCTTCGACTGGCGGCGTCCGGCGATCGCCGAACACGATGTCCCGGGGGGTGCGGATCGCCGGAGCGACCGAGGCCGAACTGGAAGCGGTGAAGGGTGATGTCCTGGCCCTTCGCCGCGCCCTCGAATCGGCCCAGGACCAGGCCGCCGCCGCGGGGGCGCACACACGTCGAGCGACAGGCCGAAGTCGACCAGTTTCGAGGGCTCAGGCCACCTGTGGCGGGGCGAGGCCTTGGCGGCGCACGTGCATGCTCAAGGCATTCACACCGAGCGCGTACGTGAAAATGTTCAACAACTGACGCCGGTTCCCGATGCTGTGCGCACGCCGGTGCCAAATCGGCCGAAGACGTACCCGCCGGGCGGACGGGACTGACTACGAGAGTCGCTCCTCGCCACAGGTTGCTTCGAACGTACCGGTCATCGTCTCCGGCTCGCCTGCGCCGATGACGCTGAACTGGCGCACGAACGTCGCCGTCCCGCGAACCGTACTGCCGTCGATCTCCACGGAATCGACCTGGCTCATCCCCGGCGTCAATGCGTCAGAGGTCTCGAAGAGACCGCTCGACTCGTCGGCGATCCAGTCCTCGTCGCCAACGCTGACCGCCACGGCATCGACCTGATCGACGACCGCCGGGTCGGTGCCCTCCCGGAGGGCGACGATGTTGATGTTGCCGTCGCCATCGGCCATCGGCAGCTGCACCGAGAAGATCCCGAACATGTCGGTCTTGCACTGGGCGACGACTGCACCTTCGGTCGAGAAGTTGTACGTCTGGTCACCGATCGTCACCATCGCTGTCGACGGGCCGGACCCGCCAGAATCCCCATCGTCGACTTCAGCTTCCGGAGACGGCGTTGTGGCATCGGAGCCACTCTCGGCCACGGTGCCGCCTTCGTCCGGCGCAGCTTGGGCCTGAGTCGTGACATCCCCCGAACTCTCACCGGAGGAGTCGTCGGACCCACCGCACGCTGCAAGCGGCAGCAGAAGTGCACCAGCCAGTACCAAGAACTTCGTCATGTCGCGGCCTCCTCGCCCCGAGGGTCGTCCCCGCCACCGTAGCCGAGCACCGACATGCAGGGCTCCGAGCACCGACCAAAGCGGCGGGACCGACCTGATGCGCACCGCGGACAGCGATGTGATCGACCATGCTGGCGGCCATGACGCCAGACACGAACAACGCGCGCCGCCGGCTGTCGATGCCGGCGTTGTTCGGTTGGCTGGCCGCCTTCTACCTGATCCCGCAGATCGTGTCGTTGTTCGCCGTTCCGGGCATCGCCGACGGCCCGGCCTATGTCGACGTCCGGTCGGCGCTCCAGCTCGAACTCGTCCCGGACCTGGGCAGCGCGCTCATCGCGATGTTCCTCATTCACCGGCTCGGCTGGGTGGAGCTCGTGCGCCACGAGCGGTTCTCGACGCGACGCTGGGTCGTCATCGTGCCGGCCGCCATGATCGTCGCTGCAGTGGCGGCGATCGACTGGACGAACCTCGCCGACGCCGGCGGCCAACTGGTCGCCGTCCTCGCGGTCAGCACGTTCTTCACCGGTGTGAGCGAGGAGTTGATGTTCCGTGGTGTCGCGCTCCAGGCGCTGCGCGACCGCGGTGGCGAGGTGAGGGCCGCCTGGCTCAGCAGCGCAATATTCGGGGTGCTGCACCTCGCCAACGTCATCGTGGCCGGTGGCGCCGCGATCTTCCAGGCCGTCTGGGCGATCGGTGTCGGCTATCTGCTGTACCTGTGCCGCCGTGTCGGGCGCGGCATCGTGCTCCCGATCATCGTTCATTGGCTGTGGAACTTCAGCTCGTTCAGCCCCGAGCTCGGCCTCGACGACGACGCCCCTGTCATCAGCGACCTCCAGTTCCTGATGGTCGTGCTGTCGATCGTGCTCGTCGTGATCGTGCTGATCCGCCGACGTGCGATTCCCAGCACACCACCGGCGTCTGTCGCCACAACGGGGACCGAGCCGGCCGGCGGCTGAGCGCCGGCGGCGACGAGGCCGGCGGCGACGAGCACCGACCAGCGCGACGGGAGGAACCCGGTGCCGCGCGGGGATGTGCTGTCACCTTTCGGCGGCGCCGGGCACAGGAGGTGTGTTCAACCGACCGAAAGGACCTTGACATGAAGCTCACTCGACTCCTCGCTCCCGCGCTCGGCGCTGCGCTGGTGGCCGCCTCTGCCGGCACGGCCATGGCCGCCCCCACCGGACCGCAACGTCTACGTGGCATGGACGGACGATCCTTCGCCGTCGAGGTCACCGGCGGCAGCGCCATCGGCCTCCCCGACCCGCTGTCCAACTGCTACACGTTCGAGGCAGGTGGCACCTGGATCGATCCGGCATTCCCTGCGCCGGGCACATGGACCCAGGACCGCGTCGGGGCGGCGACCACGTACAGCGCGTCGGCCTCGGCCTACGGGGGCTTCGTCATGCTCGAGCAGACCGGCAGAGTCACTCCTGCCGGTGGTCGCAGTGTGCTGCAGCTCGAAGCCTCGTCAACGGTCACCGTCGGTGGCGCCGTCGCCGCCACCCTCGAGTCCGTCGGCGAGGAAGTCGACTCCTGCCCGACGTGACCAACGACGCGTCCATGCCACGCCGGCCGCATCTGCGCCGGCGTCCTGGCTGAGTGCATGACGACCCGGTGGCGACGCTGCAGCGCCGTGCGGTAGGAAGTGCACGAGAGGTGCGGGCAGCGGCGAACCGCACGCGGCACGAGGAGGTGCTGACGAGCCACATGGTGGGTGTCGGTGAGCAGGACCGATCGGAGGCGGAACGACGGTTCGAGCGCGCCTACCAGCAGCACTACCACCACATCCGTGCCTACTGCCGGCGTCGGGTGACCGAGGACCGCGTCGACGACACCGTCGCCGAGACGTTCCTCGTCGCCTGGCGTCGCCTGGACGAACTGCCCGAACCCGACCACGCGCTGCCGTGGCTCTACGGGGTCGCCTACCGCGTCGTGGGCCATCAGTGGCGCAGCCGGTCCCGTCGGCGTCGGCTCGACGAGAAGCTCGCCATCGTCCGTTCGGCGCCCTCTCCGTCACCCGAAGACGTCGCAGTCCAGACAGACGAGACCACTCGCGTCCTGGAGGCGGCGACGCACCTCCAGTCACGGGATGCAGAGATCCTGCGACTTCTCGCGTGGGAGCAGATGACACGTCCGGAGATCGCGGAGATCCTCGGGATCTCACCCAACACGGTGAGCAAGCGAATCCAGCGGGCACGGCAGAACCTGACACGCGAACACAACCGACTCGTTCAACGCGATCTCGGCCCACATTCGACCCACCAGGACGGAGGTGCGACATGAGCGACGATCATTTGTCAGAGTTGAGCGGCGACGACGTGATGCGGTTGTTCGCCGCGGCGAACCCGGTGCGCGATCTCGACGATCCTCGGCGCACGCCGATTCCCGACTGGTCCGAGATCGAAACGCGGCACCGCGTGCCTGCTCCGGCCGAGAACCCAGCGGGCCGGGGAGACGACGAGATCGGCAGGGGACGCACCCACCGCGTGTGGCTGGTGGCGGCCGCAGCATCACTGGTCGTCGCCCTCGTCGCGAGCATCATCGCAATCCGTTCGGGGAGCGGAGACGGAAACGCGCCCGCCGATCAACCGGTGATCGTCGCGCCGGAGATCGGCCCGGACGGTGAGCAATCACCGCCGACCCTGCCGACCGTCGAGAACCCCGAGCCCGCCGACGAAGCGAAGTTCCTCGACTTCGCCGGGCCGGATCTTGTCGCCGGCGAGCGGTACGCCTCGACGTTCCTCGGCGTCGACATCGAGTTCACCCTGCCCCGAGATCTGTTCCTTGCGACCAACCGCGCCGGTGTCATCGTGATGATCGACGGATTCGAGGACGGCACGTACAGCCCGGACAGTGGGCTCGCCGTCGACTTGCGCAGATGGGCAGGCTGGAGCACCCGAGAGGAGGCCGTCCTCGCCGAACCAGCTGCGAGCATCGACCCCTACGACATCGACGGCTGGATCGCTGCGAACGACATCGTGGTGTCCAACGACACGACGAGGGAGATCGCCGGGAGGTCGACGAGGGTGCTCGACGTGACCGTCGACCCCCTCAGCGACGTGCAAGCCCCAGTGGGGTTCGGCGGAGGCTGCTTCCCCGGTTGGGAGCCGTGCTTCCACATGGGGGCGATCGCCTCCGACGACGAGTCGACGCGGGTCCGGGGCGACTGGGTGTCGGCGAAGCGGATCACGCGCCTCTACGTCCTCCCGATCGAAGGTTCGGAGCCGCTGTTGATCACGGTCGGTGCGCCACCCGGCAGCACCTGGATCGACGAGATCGAGTCGACCTTCATCGACTCGCTCGTCGTCGGGCCGGATCGACCGCCGCTCGGCGGCTGACGTCGCGTGGCGAAGCTGGGCCCGCGCGATTCGCTGAACAACGCCCGGTTGAACCGGTCATCAGTACGAGCTGTCGTGTGAGATCCCCATGAAACCCCCCAAAGGGTCGCGCCGTTCTCGGCGTGAGCTGATCGTGTGGCGTCGTCCTCGCGAGAAGGTGGAAAGCTGTCGCCATGTCCCCACTGGAGCGCGGACGTGCTGCCTTCGAGGCACGGGCGTGGGAGCAGGCCCGCACGCTCCTTGCGACCGCTCACGCCGACGTCCCGCTCGCCACAGACGATCTCGCCCTGCTCTCCACGGCCGCGCATCTTTCGGGCGACGACGCCCTCAGCGACGAGATCCGACAGCAGCTCTTTCACCGCTGCATGGATGACGGCGACACCGCAAGCGCATCCCGAGCCGCGTTCTTCCTCGGGATGGACCTGATGATGCGCGGCGAATCCGCGCAAGGTGGCGCATGGATCGGTCGGGCCGCCGAACTGGCCGGCACCCTCGAGACGATGTGCGCCGAGCAGGGCTACGTGTTGGTACCCCAGGGCCTGGGCGCGCTGGGATCGGGCGACGCCGAAGCGGCACTGCACCACTTCTCGACGGCGCTCTCGATCGGCACGACGTGTGGCGATGTCGACCTGTGCTCGCTCGGCCGGCTCGGCAGCGGCCAGAGCCTGATCAACCTCG